>KI543214.1:154312-173603 GCA_000496215.1 uncultured archaeon A07HN63 | reverse complement strand
AAATAACACTTTGTGATTAGGTTGTTTTTCTTTGCGGTGGCCAAACAAATACATTGATTCTATCCCGGTAGCGCCCCCGACAGGCGGGGTTCGTCAACCTGCGGATCCGGTGCTCACGGCTAAGTAAGTCGCGGCTCTCGGGGCACCCATGGAACGGACCGTTCGCATCATCGGCGCACCAACCGATTACGGGGCGAACAGACGTGGCGTCGATATGGGGCCGTCGGCACTCCGCTATGCCGGTCTCGATGCCCAGCTCAGCGCGGCGGGGGTCACACCGCTCGACGCCGGCGATATCGACGCGCCGCGGGCCGAGGTCTGTGATCCACAGACCACGCCGCCGGCCAGCGGGAACGCAAAATTTCTCACCGAGACGGAGGCTGTCTGTCGCCAGTTGGCCGACGAGGTTGCCGAGACGCTCGCCGAGGGCCACACGCCGCTGGTCATCGGTGGCGACCACTCGGTCGCAATCGGCTCCGTCTGCGGGTCGGCACGCGAGGCCGAACTCGGTGCGATCTGGTTCGACGCCCACACCGATCTCAACACACCGGCAACGTCACCGTCGGGCAACGTCCACGGGATGCCGCTGGCGGCGCTTCTCGGCATCGGCGCCTTCGACGGCGTCGACTGGGCGAACGCCTCCGGCCTGCAGGCCGACAACCTCGCGCTGGTCGGCCTCCGGAGCGTCGACGACCCCGAGGCAGAGCTTCTCGACGACACCGATATCTCGGTGTTCACCATGTCCGACATCGATCAGCGCGGTATCACCGCCGTCACGAACGACGCGCTCGCGGCCGCGACCGACGGCGTCGACGACCTGCACGTCAGTCTCGACCTCGACTGGCTCGACCCGACGGAGGCGCCCGGCGTTGGCACGCCGGTTCGCGGTGGCGTCAGCTACCGCGAGGCTCACGCCGCGATGGAACGGGTTGCCGACTGTGGACTGCTGCGGTCGCTGGATCTGGTCGAGGTCAATCCGATTCTGGACGAGTCGAACAGAACGGCCGAGCTGGCCACCGAGCTGGCTGCCAGCGCGTTCGGCAAGCGGATTCTGTGACCAGCGGTTACCGCTGCAGTGTCTGCTGGACACGGCTGGCGATGGCGGATCGAAGCGCGGCGACGTCGACGCTCCCACTACCGGTGACCTGCCCGGGTCGTTGGCGGCCAATCCGTTCGAGCAGTCGCTCGGTGACAGTGTCGACAGTTGCCGGCTCGTCTCCTTGTTTCACGGTCGTTGCGACCGACTCGATGGTATCGGCTGTGGCGTATCTCTCAGCAAGATCTGCGGCCGCTACGTCCCCCGTCATCTCGTCAGTTGTCTCCTCATCAACCGTCTCGATCCCGGTGTTCCGCA
The DNA here is from genome assembly GCA_000496215.1 of uncultured archaeon A07HN63. Classification (GTDB taxonomy): domain Archaea; phylum Halobacteriota; class Halobacteria; order Halobacteriales; family Haloferacaceae; genus Halonotius. The sequence goes on along the minus strand of KI543214.1, from coordinate 172,249 downwards.
GTATCCCGCGGTGGCCCGCCTTGTTCCGGAGCACGACCCCTGCGGCTGGACCGTCGTACCACGCTGACCCCGGACTCTCGTAGCTGTCGAGCGTGAAATCCCGGGCGTGCGCCTCGCGCTCGAACGGATTCACCGGCTCAAGCCCCAGCCGCTCGAAGATGCCGTCGGCCGCATCCGGCGGTCGGAACGCCTCGTCGTCGCCCGCCCACACGTCGGTGCCGAGGAACGGCGGCATCGAATCCAGCTCGTACGGCACCGATTCGCGGGTGGTCGCAACGCCGAAGAAGACGACCTGTGCGACGTCGTTGACCGCGGCTCTGAGCGCCGCACGATCCAGCGACTCGCGGATGTGACGAACCGCTCGCCTCAGCGGTAGTGGAACCCCCTCGGGATCGTCGTAGACGGTCTCGGGATCGCCAAAACGAAGCAGGCCAGACGCCTGTAGCTGAAACCGCAACGGTCGGCCCTCGATCAGTTCCAGCAGCCAGAGATGCCCCGACAGCAGATCGTCAGGCGCATCGGCGACCGACGGTGTGGCTGGGAATCCTTTCACTCGTTGCCCGTTCCTCTCAGTCGTCGCTCGGTGCCGCTTCGGCGCTGGTATCGATATCGACCTCGGCTTCCGACTCGTCGGTCACCTTCTCGCGAGGGATCACGTCGAGGCAGGCGACGCTGTCGTCGGCGTCGAGATCCATCACGATCACGCCCTTCGTGTTGCGGCCGACCGTCGAGATATCCTGTACGGGTGTCCGCATGATCTGCCCGGATTTGCTCATCACGACGAGGTGGTCGCCCGGGCCGACCGTCTCCATCGCACAGACGCTACCGTTGCGGTCGTCGGTTTTGATATCGATCAGGCCCTTGCCGTTGCGGGACTGTACGCGGTAGTCATCGATATCCGAGCGTTTGCCGTAGCCGTTGCCGGTGACCGTCAGCACCCAGCTGTGGCGGTCGGTATCGACGGCGGCGACGCCTGCGACCGTGTCGTCGGCCTGCAGATCGATCCCGCGGACGCCGCGGGCACTCCGGCCCATCGCTCGCACGTCGCCCTCGGCAAACCGGATCGACATCCCGCCGGTCGTCGTCACCACGAGCGAGCGGTCGCCATCGGTCACCTCGACGTCGACGAGTGCGTCGCCATCCTCCAGTCGGATCGCGCGAATGCCAGATTTGTGGATGTTCTGGAACTCATCGACACCGGTGCGCTTGATGTAGCCGTCCCGTGTCACCATCGTCAGATATCGGTCGGCGTCGCCGTCCTCGACCTCGATATCGTCAGTGTTGACGACCGCGGTCAACTCTTCACCGTCATCGAGATCGAGCAGGTTCACCGCCGATTTCCCGCGAGCGGTCCGGCTCATCTCGGGAATCTGGAAGCCGCGAAGCTTGTAGATCTGCCCGTGATTGGTGAAACAGAGCAGATAGTCGTGGGTGTTGGCGACGAACACCGAGGAGACAGCGTCTCCCTCCTTGAGATCGGTGCCGATGATGCCCTTGCCGCCGCGTTGCTGGGCCGAGAACGTCGACAGCGGCATTCGCTTGATGTAGTCGTCCTCGGACATGGCGACCACGACATCCTCCTCGGGGATGAGATCCTCGTGGGCGACGGTGTCGTTGTCCTCGATAAAGGAGGTGCGTCGCTCGTCGTCGTATTCTGCTTTGATCTCCAGTAGCTCGTCCTCGATAACGCCCAGCAGTTCGCTCTCGTTGTTCAGGATCTCTTCGAGTCGCTCGATGCGATTCTGGACATCCTCGTACTCGTCTCTGATCGCCTGTGCCTCCATCGAGGTTAGCGACCCCAGCTGCATCGCCACGATGTGGTCGACCTGATCCGCCGAGAAGCCGAACTGCTCGCGCAGTGCGGCCTTCGCCGCGTCGCGGTCCTCGGCATCCTGAATCGTCTCCACGACGTCGTCGGCGTTTTTGAGCGCGGTCAGTCGGCCTTCGAGGATGTGAGCGCGGTCCTCGGCCTCTTCGAGTTCGTACTGCGACCGTCGACGAACGACCTCGCGGCGGTGATCGAGGTAGTGTTTGATCGTCTCCCGCAGATCGAGCACCTGCGGCGCGCCGTCAACGAGCGCGAGGTTAATCACACCAAACGTCGATTCGAGGTGGCTTTCCAGCAGTTGATTTTTGACCACATCGACCATTGCGCCGCGCTTGAGGTCGATAACGACGCGGATGCCGTCACGGTCGGACTCGTCGCGGAGGTCTCGAATCCCCTCGATTTTCCCCTCGTTGACATCCTCGGCGATGCGCTCGACGAGGCGGGCCTTGTTCTCCTGGAAGGGGAGTTCGGTGATGACGATCCGGCCCTCCTCCTCGTCGACCTCGAACTCGGCGCGAACACGGACGCGGCCACGGCCCGTTTTGTAGGCCGAGTGGACGGCGTTGCGGCCCACGATGTTGGCGCCGGTCGGGAAATCCGGCCCCTTGACGTGCTCCATCAGATCCTCGACTGTCGCCTCGGGGTTGTTGATGAGGTGAACGGTCGCGTCGATGACCTCACCGAGGTTGTGCGGCGGAATATTTGTCGACATCCCGACCGCGATTCCCGAGGAACCGTTCACCAGCAGGTTGGGGAACGCCGACGGCATGACATCGGGTTCCTGCAGGCGGTCGTCGTAGTTCGCGCTGAAATCGACGGTATCCTTGTCGATATCGGCCAGCAACTCCTCGGCGATGGGTGCCATCCGCGCCTCGGTGTACCGCATCGCTGCCGGCGGATCGCCGTCAACAGAGCCGAAGTTCCCTTGTCCGTCGACGAGCGGGTAGCGCATCGAGAAGTCCTGTGCCATCCGGGCCAGCGTGTCGTAAATCGCGCTGTCGCCGTGCGGATGGAAATCACCCATCGTCTCGCCGACGATGGAGGAACTCTTTCGATGCGCAGAGCCCGATGAGACACCGGCCTCGTGCATCGCATAGAGAATGCGGCGGTGGACAGGTTTCAGGCCATCACGAACATCAGGGAGTGCGCGCCCGGCGATGACAGACATCGCATAATCGATATACGATTGCTCCATCTCGTCTTCGATCCGGGCGGTGTCGATTCTGGCGGCGTCGACATCTTGGTCGTCGGGGAGGTCAGTGCTCATTAGATATCAACCCATTCGGCGTCGGTCGCGTGGTCTTTGATGAACTCTTTGCGTGGCTCGACGGCATCACCCATCAGGACCGAAAACATCCGGTCGGCGGCCGCGGCGTCCTCGATGGTGATCCGCTTGAGGATGCGGTTCTCGGGGTCCATCGTCGTCTCCCACAGTTGCTCGGGGTTCATTTCGCCGAGGCCCTTGAACCGCTGGACCTGCGTCGGATTCCCGTTGCATTTCTCTTCGACAATTCGGTCGCGGTCGGCTTCGGTCATCGCGTCGTAGGTCTCACCGCGGTAGCGAACGCGGTACAATGGCGGCTGGGCTGCATAGACGTAGCCCGCCTCGATTAACGGCTGCATATGACGGTATAGCAGCGTCAACAGCAGCGTTCTGATGTGGGCCCCGTCGACATCGGCGTCGGTCATCAGGATGATCTTGTGGTAGCGTGCCTCCTCGATATCGAACTCCTCGCCGATGCCGGCGCCGATGGCGGTGATCAGCGCGCGGATCTCGTCGTTTTCGAGGATGCGGTCCAGCCGGTGTTTCTCGACATTGAGGATCTTGCCTTTGATCGGCAGGATCGCCTGATCCTCGCGGTTGCGACCCTGTTTGGCCGACCCGCCGGCCGAATCGCCCTCGACGACGAACAGTTCGCTCTCGCTCGGTTCGCGGGTCTGACAGTCCGCGAGTTTGCCGGGCAGGGCGGTCGATTCCAGCGCCGACTTCCGGCGGGTGAGTTCCTCGGCCTTCTTGGCGGCCTTCCGCGCCCGGGCTGCTTCGGCGGCCTTGCTGACGACCGCTTTCCCGGTGTCGGGGTTCTCTTCGAGGTGGGTGCGGAGGCGTTCGTGGGTTGCACTCTCGACGATACCCCGAACCTCGCCGTTACCGAGTTTCGTCTTTGTCTGGCCCTCGAACTGCGGGTCGGGGTGTTTGATCGAGACAACAGCGGTCAGTCCCTCACGGACATCCTCGCCGCGCAAATTCTCGTCGAGATCGGTTGTCAGATCGTGATCGTCGGCGTAATCGTTGATAACCCTGGTTAGCGCCGTCTTGAACCCGGTGAGATGGGTACCGCCTTCGCGGGTATTGATATTGTTGGCGAAGGCGTGAATCGAGCCCTGTAGCTCGTCGGTCGCCTGGATGGCAACCTCGACGTGCACATCGTCTTCGTCGTCCTCGAAGTAGATGACATCCTCGTGAATGGCTGTCTTGGTCTCGTTGAGGTATTCGACGAACTCCTTGATCCCGCCATCGTAGCGGAACACGTCCTCCTCGTCGCTTCGCTCGTCGGCAAGCGTGATCTCGACCCCGGAGTTCAGGAAGGCGAGTTCGCGCAGCCGGTTTTCGAGTGTCGAGTAGGTGAAGTTGGTCGTCTCGAAGATATCTTCGTCGGGCCAGAATCGGATTTTCGTTCCCGTTTCCTCGTCGCTCTCCAGCGAACGCACCTGTTCGAAGGCGTCGGGTTCGGGCTCGCCGTGATCGAAGCTGTGTCGCCACAGATGGCCGTCACGTCTCACCTCGACAGCCAGCTGTTCCGAGAGCGCGTTGACGACGCTGACGCCGACGCCGTGGAGGCCACCGGAGACCTGATAGGATTTGTTATCGAACTTGCCGCCGGCGTGGAGAACAGTCATAATAACCTCGACGGCTGGCCGGTCGTGTTCCTCGTGGGTGTCGACCGGGATGCCGCGGCCGTCGTCGGTGATCGAGACCGAGCCATCGTCGTGGATCGTTACCTCGATGTGGTCGCAGTACCCCGCCAACGCCTCGTCGATGGCGTTGTCGACGACCTCGTAGACAAGATGATGGAGCCCACGGCCGTCGGTCGAGCCGATATACATTGCCGGCCGTTTGCGGACAGCCTCCAGGCCTTCGAGGACCTGAATCTGTCCGGCTCCGTAGTTGGTTTCGTCTGCCATATAACTATAATCAGTTAATAGCCCCCGGGGGATAAAGCTCCCGCACCCGCGCGCGCGAGCGCTCCGCTCCGAACCTGTCACCCTCAGTTTGCCGCCGTCTCGTTGGTCTATTTGACACGATACAGATGGTCGACCGACCCGACAATCCCCGGCCACGGCGGTGAGGCGGTATCATTTTATCTCTGACCAGTATATATGTGACTGTGGTGGCTGAACGTGACCGCGTCTGGACAGCCGTGATCCGATTGAGCAACGAGCAGGCCGGCTTCTCGGCTGCTGATATCGAAACTGCCTGCGAGGAACTGTTCGGTGAGGACGCGCCCACGGCGGAAACCATCGACGATACGACCGACGCCATGCTCGAATTAGATGTTCTGGAACCGTTTGGTGTCGACGAGGAGTCGACCTACTACGTTCTGAAGGATGCCGGCGAGGGACCCTAGTTCAAATTTCAGGTCGCCTCTCAGAGCGGCCGACCGAGTCGATTGAGATGGTAATTCGGTTCTGGTTGTCTCGCTATCGGTCTGATACTCATGACGACTATTCTCTGTCGATCACAGGCACCGATGGGGTAAATGTCACGCCATCGTCGTCGAGAGGCGAACAGATTTTACTCACCCGGGGAAATGGGTTGGTATACATGACCTCGTTTCAGGCAGAGCTCGGTGCCGAGGAGGGGATCGCCGAGGAGCTGGCCGCGAGCCAGCGGGAGATCTCCATCGCCGAGTTCTTCGAGAAGAACAAGCACATGCTCGGCTTCGACTCGGGGGCCCGCGGGCTGGTCACCGCGGTCAAGGAGGCTGTCGACAACGCGCTCGACGCCACCGAGGAAGCCGGCATCAGACCCGACATCTACGTCGAGATAACCGAGGTCGGCGACTACTACCGCGTCGTCGTTGAGGATAACGGCCCCGGCATTACGAAGGATCAGGTGCCCAAGATCTTCGGCAAACTGCTGTACGGCTCGCGGTTTCACGCCAGAGAGCAAAACCGCGGTCAGCAGGGGATCGGAATCTCGGCGGCCGTCCTCTACTCCCAGCTGACCAGCGGCAAACCCGCCAAGATCACGAGCCGAACCAAGGAGGCCGATCAGGCCGAGTATTTCGAACTCATCATCGACACCGACACCAACGAACCCGAGATCCAGGACGCGGAGCCGACAACGTGGGATCGGACGCACGGCACCCGCATCGAACTGGAGATGGAGGCCAACATGCGGGCCCGCCAGCAGCTCCACCAGTACATCAAGAACACCGCCGTCGTCAACCCCCACGCCCGGATCGAGCTCCGGGAACCCGGGCTCGATGAGCCGCTCAAATTCGAACGCGGCACCGAGGAGCTGCCGGCCGAGACGAGCGAAATTCGACCACACCCCCACGGCGTCGAACTCGGGACGCTTATCAAGATGGTCGCTGCGACGGACTCGTACTCCGTCTCGGGTTTCTTGCAGGAGGAGTTCACCCGCGTCGGCCAGAAGACAGCCGACAAGGTCTGTGATGCCTTCCGAGATCGGCACTTCGGCCGCGAACTCGCGTGGCCGACACCCGCAACCGGGATCGACGTCTCGGGGGCAGTCACCGAAGCGGTCTCCAACAAGGGAGCCGACGCGACCGATCGGTTCGCCGGCGAGATCGAGTCGAAGCTGCGCGGCCGCGACCGCACCGCTCACTCACAGTTACGCGAGATAATCGACGACATCGCCGATGAGATCGAGGACGACACCGGTCGGACGTTCGGTTCGACCGTCCGTGAGCACGCACTTGACGCCGCCTGGAGCGAACTCACGGCCTTCGAGAGCGACGAATCGACCAACGGCGAGGGTCAGGCCCGTGATCACCTCACACCGGGGCTCTACGGGCTCGTCGACGACGCGACCAGTACCCGGAAAGACGACGAGACGGTCGAGGCACTGGCCGAGCGACTCGCCCGCCGCGCGGACGGACTCGACGACCCGGCGTTCCGCGTCACACGGGACGAACTCGAGTCGATGGTGCGCGGTGCCGCCGAGGCGACCATCGAGTACGACGACGTGACGCTTGGTGACACCGCACAGGAGAACATCACCGACGCGCTGTGGTCGACCGCCCGCACGGTTCCCGACGAGGTGCCGAAGATCAGCGCGATCGAGGGCGACCGCGATACCGCCAGCGAGCTGTTAGAAGCGATGCGGGCGACCGACATCCTCTCGCCGCCGACGGACTGTCTCTCGCCGATCACCGCCGACCTCGTCGAGGCCGGACTCCGGAAGGAGTACGACGCGGACTTCTTCGCCGCGGCGACGCGCGATGCCGAGGTTCACGGCGGCGACCCCTTCATCGTCGAGGCCGGCATCGCCTACGGCGGCGAGCTGGGGGGAGACGGCAAAATCGACCTTCTGCGGTATGCCAACCGCGTGCCGCTGGTCTACCAGCAGGGCGCCTGTGGCTCGACCGATGTGGTCAAAAACATCGGCTGGCGGAACTACGGTCTCGATCAGCCCGGCGGCAGCGGGCTACCGAATGGGCCGGCGGTGGTGATGGTTCACGTTGCTTCGACGAACGTTCCGTTCACCAGCGAATCAAAGGATGCGATTGCGAACATCCCCGAGATCGAGGACGAGGTTGAGCTGGCGATCCGTGAGGCCGCCCGCGAGCTGAAATCCTACCTCAACAAGCGACGGTCGCTGGAGAAACGGCAGGAAAAGCAGAGCGTTCTCAGTCAGATCCTCCCCGAGATGGCCGACAAGGTCGCCGAGGTCACGGATCGAGAGCGCCCCGATATCGACCCGGCGATGGGCCGGATCATGAACAATCTCTGTATCGAGCGCGAGATCGACGGCGACACGGTGACACTCTCCGTCGAGAACTACTCCGACCGGGCGGAAACGCCGGATATCACCGAGATCGTCTCGGCGGAGCCAGACGCTGTCGAGGCTGACGACGCCAGTGTCGTCGACCTCGGCGACGAGTGGTACATCCAGTGGTCGCCGTCGGTTTCGGCCGGCGGGGAGACCGCACTCACCTACACCGTCGGCAGCGATACCGAGTTCGACATCACTGTCGACGATGTCGAAACCGAGAAACTGACGCTGAACGCCTGACGACCCAATCCACCTCACCAGCTACAATCATGAGCACGAAACTCAACGAGGAACGCGCCCGCGAACAGCTACTTGATCTCGCCGCGGAGTTTTACGACCAGTTCGAGTCGGGCCAGATCCCCGAGATGACGCTGCCGACACGAACGAAAAGCAACATCGAGTACGACCCCGACTCAGGGGTCTGGGTCTACGGTGACCGCACCTCGACTCGGAGTGCGAACTCCGTTCGTGGGGCGCGCAAACTCCTGAAGGCGGTCTACACCATCGAGTTCCTCGCCGAACAACTGGAGGAGGATCGGTCGTCGACGCTGCGTGAACTGTACTACCTCTCGGAGTCGTGGGACAACGAGGAGGCACAGTTCTCCGATCAGGACGAGTCCAACCAGCTGATCGAGGACCTCGAAATCGTCTCGGAGGTTACCCGCGAGGACTTCCACATGCGGCCCGAGGAGTCCGGCGCGACGCTGATGGGGCCGCTGGAACTCCGCGAGCAGACCCGCCGCGGCGAACGCGAGATTCACTGTCAGAAAGACGTTGGCGAGGGCGGCTACCAGATCCCGAACAACCCCGACACTATCGAGTTCCTCGATGCCGACATCGACTTCGTCCTCTGTGTCGAGACCGGCGGGATGCGGGACCGGCTGATCGAGAACGGGTTCGACGAGCAGTACAACTGTCTCGTCGTCCACCTCAAGGGCCAGCCGGCCCGTGCAACGCGCCGTATCACCAAACGACTGCACGACGAACTCGATCTACCAGTGTTAGTCTTCTGTGACGGTGACCCGTGGTCCTACCGGATCTACGGCTCGGTCGCGTACGGCTCGATCAAATCCGCTCACCTCTCGGAGTATTTGGCGACACCAGCGGCACGATACGTCGGTATCCAGCCGACCGATATCGTCGAGTACGATCTCCCGACCGATCCGCTGGCTGACTCGGATATCAACGCCTTGGAATCCGAGCTTACAGATCCACGGTTCCAGACCGATTACTGGGAGGAACAGATCGAACTCCAGCTCGATATCGAGAAGAAGGCCGAACAGCAGTCGCTGGCGGCCAACGGACTGGACTTCGTGACCGAGACCTATCTGCCCGACCGCCTCGGCGATATGGGCGTGCTCTGAGCGGTAGCAACATCCACTGGCTCTCCAACAATCATGACTCGTGTTCCGCTTCCCGACGCCAGCGAGATCGTCGCCGACGCCCCACACCTCTTCGAGGATCTCGAACTCGACGACCTCCATGCGGCCCGCGCGATGGGCAATGCACCCCACGCACTCGCTGGCCTCTTCGAGTACATGGACGGCCTCTACACGTCGCTGCCGGTCGAACTTCGGGAGCTGGCGATCCTGACGACTGCACGCGTACAGAACTCTCGCTACGAGTGGCACCAGCACGTCGATGTCGCCCACGACGCAGGGGTCTCAGCGGCGACCATCCAAGCAATCGGGGCCGAACGCTGGGACGACCTCTCGGGCTCGACCGCCGCCGTCTGTGACTTCGTTCGCGCACAGTGTGCCGACGACATGACCGACAACCACGTCGCTGCCGTCACCGAACACCACTCGACCGAGGAGACGGTCGCGCTGAGCATGCTCGTCGGCCACTACACCGGCGTCGCGCAGGTCGTCGAGAGCATGGCGCTCCCGCTGGAAGACGGCGAGGTCGTCGGCTGGGTGCCGGACGACGCGGCGCTGTAACGCCGGAATCGACTGTCGACGGTAGAAATGAGGGCGACGGCCGAAACGGAGCCGCTCTCTTACTCGTAGCGCCACTCGTCGGTGGCCTGCTCGTAGTAGAGCAGTTCGTCGTCCTCGAAGAAGACCGACGTTTCGCGGGCGTTGGCACCGGCGTCCTCGTGGTCGGAGGCGTGGATGACGTTCCGCCCCATGTCGAGTCCGTAGTCGCCGCGGATCGTCCCGGGGTCAGCCTCGGCAGGGTCGGTCGCGCCGACCATCCGGCGGACCTGTCGGGTTGCGTCCTTGCCCTCCCAGACCATCGCAAACACCGGACCGGAGGTGATGAAGTCGATGAGGTCGTCGAAGAACTCCTTGCCCTCGTGTTCGGCGTAATGTTCCTTGGCAAGCTCGTCGTCGAGCTTGAGGGCTTTCGCCCCGACGAGTTTCAGCCCGCGATCCTCGAACCGCGAAATGATCTCGCCGATCAGGCCGCGCTGGACGCCGTCCGGCTTGACCATGACGAAGGTTCGTTCGTGGTATTCCATTGTTCTGAGGTCGCCTGTCGTCAGTTATCCTGTCCGCCCTCGGCGCGGCCGGCCTCGGTCCATTCGAGGTCACGGGCCTCGCGGCCGAGCCGGTAGTTCTTCTCCGCCTTCGCGTTTTTGAAGTGGAGGATCGTGCCGTCAGTCTTGACGAGCATCGTCCCCGTTCCTGGTTCGATCTCTTCGCCTGAGTAGTCACACGTTCGCGTTTCGACCATCGTTATTGCCCTCCAATCGAGTCGGCATCGCGCTGGGTCTCCCGCAGCTGGAGCACGTCGCCCTCACGGATCGGGCCCAGCACGTTGCGCGTGATGATGCGGCCCTTGTTCGAGCCCTCGCGGATGCGGCATTTGACCTGCATGGCCTCGCCGTGCATCCCGGTTTTGCCGACGACTTCGATGACCTCGGCGGCCGTCGAGTCGCCAGTGGTCTCTTCTTCTGCGCTCATGGGTGATTACTGGAGTTCCTCGACCTTCTCGCCGATGTCTTCGATGTCGTCGCTGGCGTCGCCAGCCGCCACAACGGCGGCGGCGGCACTGCCGACTTCGAGGCCAGCAGCGTGGCCGACATCGTCCTGCGTCTCGACGAAGACGACCGGGATGCCCTTCTCCTCGGCGAGTTCGGGGAGGTGCATCACGATCTCCTCGGGCGAGACATCCTCGGCGATGAAGACGAGTTGTGCGTTGCCGCGTTCGACCGCCTTCGTGGTCTCGTTGGTTCCTTTCTTTACACTGCCTGTGTCTCGGGCGACCTCAAGCGCGTCAAGTGCGCGTTCTTCGAGGTCGGCTGGGGTTTCGTAGTTGACGTAAACTGCCATAGTTGTCCTCTCCCTATCGGCGGGCTCACACGACCTCGCCGAACGGCAAGTCCCTGACGACGAGGCGTATCATCAACCCGGATAGGCTGTACCTCGCTGTTTGACGCACCCACATAAAAGCGCTTTCAAACCACGCGGACCGTGTGACGGCGAACCACGGTCGTTGCCGGCGGTTTCGGGCGATGCGTTCAGCCGTCCGTCCGAGCAAACATCACCAGCGCAATCATCGAAAAAACAACCTCGTTGTCTTGGTTCGCTGTCTCGATTCTGATGTCGGCCAGCCCGCGGCTGTCGGTTTCGGGCTCCAGATCGAGGATTTCGGCCTGAATTGAGAGCTGATCCCCCGGTCGCACCGGTTCGTGCCAGCGCAGTTTGTCGATCCCTTTGCCGCCCAGTGTGGCAGTATCGGACAGGAAACAGTCGACAAAGAGTCGGGTCGAGATCGCGGCCGTGTGGAACCCCGCCGCAATGAGACTCTCGTAGATGGATTCCTCGGCAGCGCGTTCTGGGTCGGTGTGAAACCATTGCGGGTCGTACTGTTCGGCAAACTCAATGATCTCCTCTTGCGTAACCTCGTAGCCGTCACTCGTCCATTCGTCACCGACTGCGAGATCCTCAAAGAAGACTGTCATTACCGAGCGAACGGCTGCGAGAGGGAAGTTAGCTCCGTTTGCCGATCTCCTCGCGCAGGATATCGCTCACCGTGTCGCCATCGGCTTTTCCGCGCAGTTCACCCATACACTCGCCCATTAGCCCCGAGAAAGCACCCATACCCTCCTCGGCGACCTGATCGGCGTTGCGCTCGACGACACCCGCGATGATCTCGCGGACTTCCTCGTCCTCGACACCGCCGAGACCAGCCGCCTCGATAGCCTCCTCGGCCGACAAGTCTGGCTGTTCGGCCAGCACAGTCAGCACGTCGGTGACACCCTCTGTGGCTAACTCGTCGTCAGCAACGAGATCGAAGACCGCGAGGAAGTGGGCATCGGCGATGTTCTCAACCGGGACGTCATCGCGGCGGAGTTCAGTGACCGTGCTTTCCAACACTGAGGCCGCAAACGTCGGGTCGATGCCACGGTCGACGGCTGCCTCGAACAGCGGCATCCGGCGGCCGTAGGCGACCTGTTCGGCCAGCCCGCTGTCGAGGCCGAACTCGGTTTGATAGCGCTCGACCTTCTCGGTCAGGAGTTCTGGTTCGTCGATCTCGCTCGGATCGGGTTCGACCGGCGGCACGTCGGTTTCGGGGTACATCCGTGCTGCACCGGGCAGCGGGCGGAGATAGCGAGTCGTCCCCTCCTGTGTTGCGTCGCGGGTCTCCTCGGGAACGCCCTCGATAGCGGTTGTGGCGCGCTCGGCGACCGCCTCGATAGCGAGATCAGCGGTTTCGGGGTCGGTGGCGACGATGGCGACGGCGTCCTCGTCGCTCGCGTCGACAGCATCGCGGAGTGCGGAAACTTCATCGTCGGTGACGCCGTAGGCCGGCAGTTCGTCAGTGTGGAAGATGCCACCCGCGCCGTTTCGCTTGGCGTGGTCGGAGAACTCGGTGCCGAGGCGGCGGTCCGGCTGTATTTCGCGGCCGACGAGCCCGTCGAAGCCGAAGAGCGGAACGGCTGTCACCGTACCGCCATCGTCGAGTGCACCGCCGATGACGCCGGAATCTGTATCCTCGAAGACCCCGGTCACGTTCTGTGTCTCGCCGACGCTGGCGTTTCGAGACTGTAGCTCGTCGGCGATATCGACGAGTTCAGATTGTCGACCAACTTCGAGGCGGACGATATCGTCGATCTGATCGAGTGCCTGCACGCCCTTGATCTCGACGCGGGCACCCGCCTCGATGGAGACGTTGACATCCTGTCTGATCGTGCCGAGGCCGCGTTTGACCGTGCCCGTCGAGCGGAGTAACATCCCGATTCGTTCGGCGGCCTCCTTGGCCTGTTCCGGCGAGCGAATATCCGGGCCGGTGCCGATCTCGACGAGCGGAATACCGAGGCGGTCGAGACTGTAGCGGACGCCGCCGTCGTACTCCTCGACGCGCTGGGCAGACTCCTCTTCGAGCAGGAGGTCGACAACCGAGACCGGTCCCTCGCTGGTCTGGATTTCGCCCTCCTGTCCGAGCAACATCGAGCGCTGGAACCCCGACGTATTCGAGCCGTCGATGACGAGCTTTCGCATGACGTGAAGCTGGTCGACGATATCCATATCGAGCAAGGAGGCGATCTGCATGGCGACATCCAGTGCTTCGTCGTCGACTCTGGCGGGCGGTTCGTCGTCCTCCTCGACGAGACAGGTCGAATCGTAGGCGAGATACTCGAACTCGCGGTCGACACGGCTCTCTTCGAGCGCGGCGTCGTCGAGTTCGCCCAGCTCGCTTTTCGTCGGGTGGAGGAATCGCGTGATCGTTCGCTCGGACTCTTCTGGTTCACGACGGTCGGTCGGCGATGCACAGAACAGTTTGGTCTCGGTGTCGAGTTGCTGGTGGATTTCGAGGCCGGCGACAAGGCCAAGCGCCTCGTAGTCGTAGGCGTCGGAACTCATTGATGCCAACGTGGGACTCGGGGCGGTAAAAAGGTGCAGATGCCGCGGCTGTGCGGTCGCCGCTCCGTCGTCAGCAGCTACTCGGCGACGAACTCTATCAGCACGCCGCCCGTTGACGATGGGTGCAGAAAAGCCACATCGTGACCCCACGCGCCGGGGCGTGGCTCGTCGTCGATCAGGTCGACCCCGTGGTCGCTGGCTGTCTCAGCGCAGCGTCGATATCCGTTGTTTCGATAGCGAGATGATGGATTCCCGGGCCGTGACTGTCGAGATAGTCGGCGATCGCTCCCGACTTGGTTGGTTCCAGTAGCTCGAAATAGCCGTTGTCGAGGTCGAGAAACCGAACCTCCATCCCGTCGAACCGCTCGCTGTGGGCGACCGGCGCACCGAGGACGGCCGAAAACAGGTCGGCGAGGTCGTCAGCGTCGTCGGTGGCGATACCGGCGTGATGAAACCGCATACCGGCACCAGAGAGGCCCGTGATAAAAATAGCACGCAGCCCCCTGCACTGTGTACCTACACGTCGGGCTGATACTACACGCCAGGCTGATATTCGCCGAACTCGTCGCGGAACACGTCACAGATTTCCTGAACTGTCGCGTACGCTTTCACCGCCTCAATAACCGGCGGCAACACGTTTGCGTCGCTCGCCGCGGCGTCGGCCACCGCCGCAAGCGCATCGTCGACAGCGTCATCGTCACGGTCGGCCTTGATCTCATCCAGGCGCTCGATCTGTCGTTGTTCGTCCTCCTCGTCGACGGATTCGAGATCCATTTCGGGGTCCTCGTCGACCTCGAACTCGTTGACGCCGACGATGATCCGTTCGCCCGCCTCAATCTCCTGTTGGCGCTCGAAGGCCACATCCTGAATCCGTTGTTGCACGAAGCCGCTATCGACCGCTCGTAGCATCCCGCCACGCTCGTCGATATCGTCGATGATCTCGCGGGCTTCGGCTTCGACCTCGTCGGTCAGGGATTCGACGTAGTAGCTCCCGGCCAGCGGGTCGATGGTGTCGGCGACGCCGGACTCGTGGGCGAGAATCTGCTGGGTGCGGAGCGCGGTTCGCACCGATTGCTCGGTCGGCAGCGAGAGCGCCTCGTCTTTCCCGTTCGTGTGGAGACTCTGTGTCCCGCCCAGCACCGCCGCGAGTGCCTGATATCCCACGCGGACGACGTTGTTCTCGATCTGCTGGGCCGTCAGCGTCGAGCCGCCGGTCTGGGCGTGGAACTTGAGCTGTTTCGACTTTGGATTCTCCGCGCCGAATCGCTCGTCCATGATCGATGCCCAGAGCCGCCGTGCGGCGCGGAACTTGGCGACCTCCTCGAAGATGTTGTTGTGGGCGTTGAAAAAGAAGGAGAGCTGCGGGGCGAACTCGTCGACATCCTGTCCGGCGTCGACGGCGGCGTCGACGTACTCGATCCCGTTGGCGAGCGTGAACGCGATCTCCTGTGCTGCGGTCGACCCCGCCTCGCGGATGTGATACCCGGAGATCGAGATAGTATTGAACTTGGGAACTTCGTCGGCCGCGAACGCGAAGGTGTCCGTGATGAGCCGCATCGAGGGCTCCGGCGGGTAGATGAAGAGATTGCGAGCGATGTACTCCTTCATGATGTCGTTCTGAATCGTCCCGCGCAATTCTGCGCGGTCGACACCCTGCTTGTCGCCGACGGCGATGTACATCGCCAGCAGAACGACCGCCGGCGCGTTGATCGTCATGCTCGTCGAGACCTCGTTGAGCGGAATCCCGTCGAAAACAGTTTCAAAGTCCGCGAGCGTGTCGATGGCGACGCCGGCCTTGCCGACCTCGCCGGCGGCCATGCCCGGCGTCGGAGTCGTAGCCCATCTGCGTCGGGAGGTCGAACGCCATCGACAGCCCCGAAGAGCCCTGCTCGATCAGATAATTGAACCGCTCGTTGGTCTCGCTGGCTGTGCCCATCCCGGCGTACTGCCGCATCGTCCACAGTCGCCCGCGGTGCATCGTCGAGTAGACGCCACGCGTGTAGGGCTCCTCGCCCGGAAACCCGATGTCGTCCTCGTAGTCGAGATCGGAGATGTCGTCCGGTGTGTAGAGCCGCTTGACCTGCTGGCCACCGGTATCGGTGGTAAACGTCTCTGCGCGCTCGCCGAAGCGATCCAGCGTTGGCCCTGCGGTCTCGGCCTCCCAGTCGGCTTTCGCCTCGCGGATCGCCGCCAGATCCTCCTCATCGAACATGGCTGTGTCCGACGGTCGGCAACGGCAAAAGCGTGACTCCGGACCAGTGGCTTGCGTGTGGCTTCGCCATGCTTTTGCTGATTCCCTGTGAATCATGAACTATGTTTGGAGGCGGCGGCATGAACCCGCGGAAGATGCAGCAGATGATGGAACAGATGGGGATCGACGTGACCGATATCGACGCCGAGTCGGTCACGATCACCACGACCGACGGCGAACAACTCGTCTTCGACGCCCCGGAGATCACCCGGATGGACGCCCAAGGTACCCAGACCTACCAGATCGTCGGGGACCCGGAGACGCAGGAGGCAGCGACTGCAGTCGAGGGCGGTGACGCCGATGCCGATACCACTGGCGACGACGCCAACGACGGCAGCGACGCCGCCGACGGTAACGATGGCGACGACGAGATTCCGGACGACGATATCAGACTCGTCGCCTCACAGACTGGCGTCTCGAAGAGCGAGGCCCGAGAGGCACTGGAAGCAGAGACGGCGAGCCAGCCGCGGCAATCAGCCGGCTGGAGTGATCCTCCTCGTTCACGGCGACCGGGAGTACCTCCGGGAACCGGGTGACGAACTCCACACCGATCTCGGTGTCGTCGATATCCCCGATGACGTGGCATCCGGCGACACGCTCGAGTCGCATCTCGGCGAGGAATTTCGCGTTCGCGCGCTTCGCGGCCCCGACCTGTTCAACCATCTCGACCGCACCGGCGCGCCGATGATGCCGCGGGATATCGGTCTCGTTATCGGTCACACCGGCGCGGCTGCCGGGGATCGCGTGCTCGATGCCGGCACGGGCACGGGCATCCTCGCGGCGTATCTTGGTCGGCTCGGTGCGGACGTGACGACCTACGAACAGGACGACGAGTTCGCCGACGTGGCCCGGGAGAACATGGCCGTTGCCGGCGTCGCGGAGACGGTCGACGTGCGGACCGGCGATATAACGGACGAGGTCGACGACCTCGCTGCTGGCGAGCCGTTCGATCTGCTCACCCTCGACACCGAGGATGCCCCAGAAGTCGTTGCCGACGCGACCGAGTTGCTCGCCTACGGCGGCTATCTCGCCGTCTATTCACCATTCGTCGAGAATGCCCGGGCGAGTGCCGAGGCCGCCGAGGACGCCGGGTTTTCCGATATCGAAACGATCGAAACGATCCAGCGTGAACTCCAGATTGACGACCGCGGTACCCGCCCATCGACGGCGGGCGTCGGTCACACTGGATATCTCACCTTTGCGCGACGATAATCGGCGGAAGTCCTATGTTGTCGCCGCCCCTTTATGCAGCCACAATGGCATCAACTGATGCGGAGATCGAAGAGACACAAACGTGGCCGGAACTGGCAATCGGACTCTACGAGCGGCTGACCGGTCGTGGCGCCGAAATCGCCTACGAGTTTGAGGATATGTACGTCGATGTGCCGGACAAGGTTGGCGAGGACGCCGACCACGCGCGTTGGCGACTCGACGGCACGCTGACGATCCGCACCAGCGAAAACGACGAGTAACGAGTGTGACCGACGCCGAGTCCGGATCACCCCCGCGGCAACTCGTCGTCGGGGCGGATCTCACACTGGAGTCCGACCGAGCCGATGTCTCGATTTCCACAGCCGACGGCATGTTCGTCGTCGCCGTCGAGAGCATCGGTGGATTGTTCGCGCTGTACGACCTGCAGGAAAGCGTGACGGGGTCCGCTGGCGAGTGGCTTCCCACCGGCGACGAACTCCCTGACGAGACGCCGCTGGTTTTCAATGCACCAGCTGAGATTCGGCTTCGCGGCCATACCGTGGCGCGTTACGACCCCGACGGTTCCGCCGGCTTGCTCGAACGGCTGACGGGCGTCACGGGCGTTGCGGTAGCACCAGCCGGCGTGCTGCGAGCCCTCGCGGCTGAGGCCGTCGGATAACCGCGGACCTGTCCCGGGCCGCAGCACTTGTCGGAGTCACTCGTTCGATAGAACGTATAGTATTGTACGAATGGCCCAAAACAGTTTTAGCCCGATAGCTCATAGAATATGGTGATGAGCTCACAGTTCGAAACCGCTCCCGCCGAACCGATC
>KI543214.1:130984-154292 GCA_000496215.1 uncultured archaeon A07HN63 | reverse complement strand
CGAACCGATCCATCTCGGAGATGCTGACGAGTACGCTGACCTGACCGCCCGGTATGCCGTCGTGCTCGTCGACTTCTATGCCGACTGGTGTGGTCCCTGTCAGATGATGGAGCCGACACTGGAGGCCATCGCCGAGGACACCGACGCCGCGGTGCTCAAGATCGACGTCGATCAGTTTCAGGCGCTCGCGAGCACTCACGACGTACAGGGGGTTCCCACACTGCTGATCTACGCTGACGGCGAACAGGCCGAGCGGATGGTCGGTGCCCAGACCGGCGAGGCGCTCGAAACCAGCGTGACCGAGTATCTCGCCTAGCGACTGTGCTGGTACACCACTGCTGTCGTTCTGATCCGATGACGCCACAACTGGGAGATTACCATGGACCCACGTGATCTGAGGGCCGATATCCCGGCACTGCAGGAGGCGGCGTATCTCAACTTCGGCGCCCACGGCCCGAGCCCCGAGTTCGTCGTCGACGCCGCCACGGAGATGCTGGCCGACCACGAGTTCGGGTCCGGCCGTGCTGACCCCTACGAAACAGCCTTTGGCAGTTACGACGACGCCCGCGAGCGAATCGCCGACCTGATCGGTGCCGACCCCGCGGAGGTTGCCCTCACCGAAAGCACAACCGACAGCATCAATCGCATTGCGACCGCTATCGACTTCGAGCCGGGCGATGTCGTGGTCCGCACTGATCTCGAACACCCGGCCGGCGTGCTCCCGTGGCAACAACTCAAACGCGAGGGCGTCGAGGTTCGTGTCGTCGAAACCACCGATGGCCGAATCGATATCGACGACTACACCGAAGCCGTCGCCGACGCTCGGCTGGTCTGTTTTAGCGCGCTCACGTGGACCCATGGCACCTGGCTGCCGGTCGGCGACCTCGTCGAGATCGCTACCGACGCCGGTGCGTTCACGCTCGTCGACGCGGTGCAGGTTCCCGGCCACCGAGCGATGGACGTTCACGAGTGGGGCGCAGACGCCGTCGCCGCGGCCGGCCACAAGTGGCTGCTTGGACCGTGGGGTGCTGGCTTTCTCTACGTCGACCGCGAGGTCGCCGACTCGCTGGTCCCGAGTGCCGTGGGGTACCGGAGTGTGACCGATCCAACGGCCGACGATCTCGACTACGCAGCGGGCGCCACGCGCTTCGAAATCGGGACGACATCGCCGGCGCCACACGCCGGCCTGATCGAGGCCATCGACCGTATCGAGGCCGTCGGGATCGACGCCATCGAGTCCCGGATCGAATCGCTGACCGACCGCCTGAAAGCCGAGATCGACGACGAGCAGTTGTTGAGCCCCGAGTCCTTCGAGTCCGGGCTGGTCACGATTGCGGTGGACGACCCCGAGGCTGTCGTCGACCACTGTGCCGAAGCGGACATTGTCATCCGGTCGCTGCCGTATCCTGAAGCGGTGCGCGTCTCGGTGCATGCGGTCTCGACGGAGGCGGAAATGGATTCCGTGGCCGCCTGCATAGGGCAGGCCAGTGAGTGACGAAACGCGCGTCTGGCTGGTCGAGCGGACCTACTCCGACGACGAGCAGAACCTGATCATCCTCACGTACGCGACGCCCGACGGCCGGCAGGATTTCCGGAAGGAGCGCGCGCTGACGAGTTTTAGCGGCGACCACCGCGAGACGCCGGTCAGCCTCGTGGTCGATGCCGGCAACCTCGGCAGCGTCGACGACGCCGCGACACGGGAACAGTACAGCACGGAAGCCGCACGGATGGCCGAGGAATACGAGCCAGACGCGACGCTGTAAACTCCAGCACGTCGGCCTAATCGACGAGCGCGTCCGCGACTTTCTCGACTGGATGGGCTGGCTTGCCGTCGTACCGGTCGGTATCGCCGAGTTGCGAGCGACACGATGTTCCGGGCGCGACGACCTCGGCAGCCGGCGAGTCGTCGACCGCGTCGAACAGCAGGTCGCCGATCGCCTGACTCATCGAGTAGTGTTCGGCCTCGTACCCGAAGGAGCCGGCCATCCCACAGCAGGTGGTGTCGAGCACGTCGACCTCATATCCTGCCCGCCGGAGCACGCCGACGGCGTGGTGTTCCCGGCTGGCGGCGGTCTGGTGGCAGTGGCCGTGGTAGGCGAGTTCGTCAGAGGCCGTCGTGTCGAGCGCGTCGTCGAGCCGGAAGGTGTCGATGTACTCCAGCACGCTGTATGTGTTGTCGGCGACCGCCTCGACAGCCTCACCGGAGAGCAGATCGAGATAGTCATCCTGATACATCACCGCGTCGCTCGGTTCGACGCTGACGAGGTCCCAGCCCTCAGCGACGCGGTCACCCAGCACCTCGACGTTGGCCTCGGCGGTCGCTTTCGACTGATCGAGCAGGCCCTTCGAGTGGGCCGGGCGGCCGCTGTCGGTCACCTCGTCGGCGATCTCGACGTGGACCCCGGCTGCTTCGAGTGTGCGAACCGCCGCTTTGCCGACTTCGGGCTGGGTGTAGTTGGTGTAGGGATCGGCGATCAGCAACGCCTGCCGGTCGGCCTCGCGTTCGCTGACGGCCGGCGTCCGGCCGCGGTCCCATTGCTGAAGCGTGGTGCGGCTGAACGTTGGCAACTCGCGTTCGCGGGCGATACCGAGCGTCTTCTCGGCGAGCAGGCCCGACCCGGGGAGCTTCGTCGCCCAGTTCGACAGCGGCGCGAGACTGCTGCCGAGGCTGTACAGCGTCTCGACATTGGCGAAGAGTCTGTCGCGGAGCGCGACGCCCTCGCGCTGGTGTCGCTCGTGGGCGACCTCGGTTTTCAGCTTCGCCATGTCGACGCCGCTGGGACAGTCTCGCTTGCAGCCCTTGCAGCCGATACAGAGATCCAGCACCTCGTGGCTGAACTCCTCGCTGAACACGTCGTCCGGCAGGTCGCCGCTCATCGATTGCCGGAGCATATTGGCTCGGCCGCGGGTCGAGGTGATCTCCTCGTTTTCGGTCGCCCGGTAGGTCGGACACATGACCGACCCGGTGGTGTCCTGGTGGCCGGTACAGCCCGCACAGCCGTGACAGAGCTCTGTCATTCCCTGAAAGCCGTTTTCGTTGTCCCAGTTGAGCGTCGGCTCGAACCCGGCGTCGAACTCGTAGTCGGCGTCGTACCGCAGGTTCTCGGTCGGGTCGGCGTCGCCGCTGACGTTGCCGGGATTGAGGCGGTCGTCGGGATCGAACGCGGCTTTCAGTCGCTGGAACAGCGACCAGATCTCGCTCCCGTAGAGCTTTCTGTTCCACGTCGTCCGTGCGCGGCCGTCGCCGTGTTCGCCCGACACCGAGCCGCCGTACTCGATGACGAGGTCGGTCACGTCGTCGCAGATCTCGTGCATCGTCTCAATTCCGTCGTCGGCCTTGAGATCGAGCAGCGGCCGAATGTGGAGCACACCTGGCCCGGCGTGAGCGTAGTAGGAGGCGAAGGTGTCGTACTCGTCGAATAGCGCCTGAATGTCGGCGACGTACTCGGGCAGGTTCTCGGCGGGAACGGCGGTATCCTCGATAAACGGCCAGTGTTTTTCGTCGCTCGTCCGCGAGAGCAGGATAGGCAGACCGGCCTTTCGCATCTTCCAGAATTTGGTCTGGCGGTCGGCGTCGTAAGCCTCCAGCGCGTCGACTGCGTAGGTCTCGTCCGTTGTCTTCTCACCAGCACCATCACCATTACTGGGCTCGACCGCGGCATCGACGCTCGGCAGTCGGTCGGCCAGCAGATCCGCGATTTTCTGTTTCCCGTCGGCCATCGAGTCGGCGTAGAACTCCACGAGCAGCGTCGAGTCCGTGCCCTCGGGCAGGATATCGACCACGTCGGCGAACTCCGGACGGTCGGCGGCGAGGTCGAGAAACACGTCGTCCAGCACCTCGACCGCGGCGGGGTCGTGGTCGAGGATCGGCGCCACGTCCTCCATCGCGTCGAGCACGTCATCGTAGGTCAACATCACGACCGCGGTTTCATTGGGAATCGGTTCCAGCGAGACGGTTGCCTCGGTGACGACCCCGAGGGTGCCCTCGCTGCCGGCCAGCAGGCGGCCGACGTTGACCGCACCGTGTTCCTCCGCGTCCGCGACGAGTTTGTCGAGGTTGTACCCCGAGACATTGCGCATCAGGTCGGGGTAGCGCGCCTCGATTTCCTCGCGGTGATTCCGAAGGATGTCGCTGACGACGGCGTAGACCTGCGCCTCGATGCTCGGGTCGTCGTCGCCGCGGCGGCGGCTCGCTCGTGAATCTCCTCGACGGCCAGCCAGTCGAAGGTGGTGACGGTGCCGTCGGCCAGCACGACCTCGCAGGCTTCGAGATAGCCGTCGGCCTTCTCGTATTTCAGTGAGTGTGCGCCCGTCGAGTTGTTGCCGATACAGCCGCCCAGCACGCTCTTGTCGCCCCACGCCGGATCGGGGGCGTACTTCAGCCCGTGGGGTTCGAGCGCGTTGTTGAGATGGGCCAGCGTGATCCCCGGCTCGGCGGTCACGGTCTCGGCGTCGGGATCGATCCCGACCACATCGTTCATCTCCTTTTTGAAATCGAGCACGACCGCTTCGTTGACCGTCTGGCCGGCGAGACTGGTGCCGCCGCCGCGCGGGAGGACCGGAATCTCGTTGTCGGCGCAGTACTCCATGACCGCTGCACGTCGGCGGTAGAGGTCGGGACGACGACGCCGATAGGGAGCTGCTGGTACGCGCTGGCGTCGGTCGCATACAGGTGGCGCGTGTAGCTGTCGAAGCGAACCTCGCCGTCGACGATGGCGTCGAGGTCGGCGACGAGCTCCGGGCTCTCGATCTCGTCGCTCCGGTAGTCGTAGTCGGCACGGGCGTCAGTTGCAGGTTCGGGGGGCTGGTCGGGTGTGCTCATGACGCGTGGTGGTTACTCCCGTCCAGACCGCCTACGGGAATGAATGTTGAGGTCGGCGGCCGTCTTAACGCCAGCTCCACCGGCGGCCGAGCACGGTTCGACTGGCGATGAAGCCGATCAGCACCATCGAGACGAATGGGACCGCAACGTTGGCCGGGAAGACGTCGGTACCGACAAGAATGGCGGCTGTGACCGCGCCCATCCCGACGGTGATGACCATCTCGAAGCCGCTGACGCTGCTCGAAGCCATATTGAGGTGGATAGCGCCGACTCGAAAAGCCGTTTCGGTTGCGGCCCCCGCAACTCCCACAGTGGCGTACGCTCTCAGTAGTCGTCGCCGTTGAGGTCGACCCACGTCTCCGCTCGGCGGCGCGTTCGATCCCGTCGAGAACCCGCTGGACCGCCGCGCCATCGGCGAACGACGGCACCGTGGGCGTCGACCCTGTCGTCGATTCGCCAGTCGTCGAGTCGGCCACGCTCGTCAGGAACTCGTAGCTCTCGTGGACGAATGTGTGCTCCCAGCCCAGCACGTGACCCGGCGGCCACCAGTGGTCGAGATAGGGGTCGCTCTCCTCGGTGACGAGCACCGTCTCGTAGCCGCGGCTATCGCCGGTGTGAACGTCGAGTTCGTTGAGTCGCTCCAGCGAGAACCGGAGGCTACCCTCTGTACCGTGGATTTCGATGGTGTGGTCGTTCTTGTGGCCGGCGGCGACGCGAGAGGCCTCGACCGTCCCGACCGCGCCGTTTGCGAAGCCGAGCTGAGCGGTAAAGGCGTCATCGACGGTGACGGGTCGGTGTTCGGTCGTCGACTCGTCGTCGCTCGCCGTTTCGTCGTTGCTTGTCGTCTCGTCGTCGCCAGTCGTTTCGTCGCCCTCGCTGGCCACGGGCCGTTCCGTGGTGACCGTCCGCAGGTTGCCGCTCACGCGGTCGATGCCGCCCGTCCGGTCGCCGACGAGGAAGCGCGCGAGGTCGACGGTGTGGGCGCCGAGGTCGCCGAGCGCGCCCGAGCCCGCCCGGTCGTCGTCCAGCCGCCACGACCACGGCGCGTCGGGGTCGACCAGCCAGTCCTGCAGGTAGCGCCCGCGGAACTGGGTGATCTCGCCGATCTCGCCGGCGTCGATCAGCCGCCTCGCGTACTGGATCGCGGGGACGAACCGGTAGTTGAAGCCGATACAGGCGGGCACGTCGGCGTCTGCCGCCGCTGAGGCCATCGACTCGGCGCCCTCCCGGGTCGTCGCTAGCGGCTTCTCACAGAGCACCGCCGTCCCGGCCTCCAGTGCGGTGATCGACGGCTCGGCGTGGAGGTGGTTCGGCGCGAGGTTGTAGAGAACATCGACATCGCCGACGACATCGCGCCAGTCGGTCGCGGTTCGCTCGAAGCCGAGTCGGTCGGCCGCCTCGCCGAGGGCGCTCTCGTCGCGGCCGACGAGCGTGTCGCGGGTAACCGCGGGCGCGTCGGGGAAAAACATCGGCAGTCGGGCGAGTGCGTTGGCGTGGGCCCGTCCCATGAACCCGTAGCCGATCATCCCGACGGTCAGCGGCTCAGCCATCGGCATCACCAAGCTGGATGGCTCGCTGCTCCTCGGCCGAGCGATAGATGGCGTCGATCACGCGCTGGACGGCCAGTGCCTCCGCGACCGTGTTGCGCTCCGGCGGGGTGTCGCCCGCGACGTGGTCGAGGAAGTAGTCGAGTTCGGCGGCGTGACTGTTTCGATCGGGCGTCTCGATGGCTGTCTCGGTGAAATGCTCCGCGCCGTCGGTGCGGGTCTCGTAGAGCGTCAGTTGCTGACTCTTGCGGTCGTAGATCGCGCCGGCGTCGGTGCCGCGAACGACGTACTCGTCGGTGCGCGGCCGGTTGGTCGCCCATGCGACCTCCAGCGAGACGGTCGCGCCGTCGGCCGTCCGGATGAACGCCGAGGCCGAATCCTCCACGTCGAACGCGTCGGCCCCCTCGTCGTCGCCCCACATGTACATGTAGCTGTACTCGTCGCGGGTGCCGAACTCCGCACGCGTTGTCGCCGAGACCTCGGCTATTTCCGGGAAATCGAGAAAACTGAGCGCGAGGTCGACCGCGTGGACCCCGATGTCGATGAGCGCGCCGCCGCCAGCGGTTTGCTCGTCGGTGAACCACGAGCCACGACCGGGGATGCCGCGGCGGCGGACGTAGTTCGCCTCGACGTGGTTGATCTCGCCAAACCGACCGTCGTCGCGGTAGGCGGTGAGCACATCGACCGGCGCTGAAAAGCGGTAGTTGAAGCCGACCATACAGAACCCATCGGCGTCGGCCGCGGCGTCGGCGATTCGCTCGGCACTGTCGAGGCTGTGGGCCAGCGGCTTCTCGACGAGCACATCCAGCCCGGCGTCGAGAGCTGCGGTGGCGTACTCCTCGTGATACCGGTTCGGCGTCGTGACGAGCAGCGCGTCGATATCGTCGACGATGGCGTCGAGATTGTCATGGGTCGGGACCGACCACTCCTCGGCGAACTCCCGGCGAGCGTGGTCGTCGATGTCGACGCCGCCGACGAGGGTCGCGCTGTGGTCGGCCAGATGCTCGGCGTGTTGGGACGCGATCCCGCCGAGACCGACGATTCCGACGCCAACAGGTGGCTCTGACATTGGTGACTCGGCCTACAGCCGCGGCCCTCAAAGATGTGGCTCCGTGCTGTGCGGCGACTACCCGGCGGCCGCCGGCATCGATCAGTTTTCCGCGACCAGATGCCGCGTCGCCAGCCCGACCAGATGCGGCGCCTCGGGCAGAATGATCTCCTCGGTCGCCAGCTCGACGGCATTGGTGCTGCCCGGAAGAACGAACACCGGCGTGTCGCGCGCGATACCGCCGGTCGCACGGCTCGCTATCGTCCGTGGGCCAATCTCCTCGTAGGAGAGGTCCCGAAACAGTTCGCCGAACCCGGGCAGGTCGCGGTCGAACCGCTCGCTCACCGCGTCGGGCGTCACGTCGTCGACGGTCGCACCGGTGCCGCCGGTCGTCACCACGAGGTCGACGGTTGGGTCGTCGAGCAGGGCGTCGAGTTCGCGCTGGATCGGGCCGACACCGTCGGGAACGAGCCGACGGTCGACAACGCGATGGCCGGCAGCCTCAAACAGTGATTCGATGTGGTCGCCACCGGGGTCGTCGACCGGCCGTCGGCTTCGGCGCGGGAGGTCGAGACGGTGAGAATTGCGGCCTGCAGCGGCGAGACGATATCGTGGCCGTGGTCGTCGGTGGTGCGGCGGTCTGGATTGGTGGTCGGAGTTGGCTCGGCTGGGGACTGATCGCTCATGGCCCTGCCGACGGCCCCGAGCCTGTTAGCCGTGACGGCTACCGTCTGTTTTGACTCCCGGTTACGTGGGTCGCCGCTACTCGACGCTAACCAGATAGATCGCGAGCACGGCAAAGGCGATCCCCAGCAGTTTCCGGCCGGTGAGTGGTTCGTCCAGCACGGCGATTCCGAGCACCGAACTCGTCACCAGAAACATGCCGAAGATCGGCGTGACGACGCTGACCGGCCCGCGTGCGAGCGCCCGGTAGTAGGCCAGAATCCCGATGGTGAGACAGCCCCCGGCGGCGAGCATGTACGCCGCCTTTGGCCCGCGGAGGTGTGGCACCACCGGCTGATCGGTGACCGCGACGAGAACGCCGACGACACCGACCAGCAGTACGTTGGTTATCAGCATGGCCACGTCACTGGGCACAGCGTTGGGGCCGGTCGTCGCCACGCGCAGCAGTACCGGCACCAGCGTGTACCCGAGGAGGGCGACGATCGCCCACGGCAGATAGCTCATATTGGATCAAGAGTCGAAAGCGGGTTAGCCGTTCTGGCTTCGCTGTCGCAGCGGCCACAGCGAGTGTCGCAACCCATATGCAGCCGCGGGTGCCACCCTCTGTATGGACGCGAAACGCGAACTGCTGTCGCTGCTGTCGACCGACGCGCGGGAGGATGTTGACGACATCGCGCGCCAGCTCGACACCGATCCCGACACGGTTGAGCGCCTGCTCACAGAGCTTGAATCAGAAGGGCCGGTTCGTGGCTATCAGGCGGTTATCGACTGGGATAGCACCGACACGAACCACGTTGCCGCCCATGTCGAACTCAACGTCGAACTCGACCGCGACACGGGCTACGAGGAGATCGCCGACCGGATCGCCCGCTTTCCGGCGGTCGAATCCCTCCGGCTCGTCTCGGGTGATTACGACTTCGCTGTCAAGGTGACCGGCGACTCCATGCAGGATGTCTCCCAGTTTATCTCCGAACAGGTCGCGCCACTCCCGGCGGTCACCCAGACGGTGACCCACTTCGTCATGGAGACCTACAAGGAGGCTGGCATCGACTTTGGCGACCGCGACGGCGACGACCGGCTCTCTGTCTCGCCATGACGCTGAAGCCCAACGACCGTGTCGCCGAGACGCCGGAGTCAGGAATTCGAAAGTTCTTCGAACTTGCCGAGGAGCGCGACGACGTGATCTCGCTGGGCGTCGGCGAGCCGGATTTCTCCGCGCCGTGGGCGGCCCGCACCGCCGCCATCGACTCCCTGCAGGCCGGCAAAACCTCCTATACCGCCAATCGCGGCAAACTCGAACTCAGAGAGGCCATCGCCGAGCACGTCCAGCGGTGGGACCAAGAGTACGATCCCGAGTCGGAGATCCTCGTCACCACCGGTGCGAGCGAGGCCGTCGACCTTGCGTTGCGAACCTTTCTCGAGGATGGCGATACCGTCGCTGTCCACGAGCCGACGTACATCTCCTACGAACCGGGGGTCCGGTTCGCGGGCGGCGAGCCACTGGCCGTCCCGACCAGCGCCGACAACGACTTTCTCCTGACGCCGGAGGCGATGGCCGATGCAGGGGCGGCCGATGCCGACGCGCTCATCCTCTGTTATCCGAACAACCCGACCGGCGCGGTGATGAACGCCGAGGAGACCGCGGCCGTCGCGGAGTTCTGTGTCGAACACGATATCGACGTGATCGCCGACGAGATCTACGCCGCACTCACCTACGACGGCGAGCACACATCGATCGCAACACTGCCGGGCATGCGGGAGCGAACGATCGTGATCAACGGGTTCTCGAAGGCCTACGCGATGACCGGGCTGCGACTCGGGTACGCGATGGGGCCGGCCGACGCTATCGAGGCGATGAACCGGGTTCACCAGTACACGATGCTCTCGGCGCCGACGACAGCCCAGTACGCGGCCATCGAGGCACTGCGAAGCTGTGAGGACAGCCTCCGCGAGATGGCCACCGAGTTCAACCGTCGCCGGCGGTTTGTTATCTCGCGGTTCGAGGAGATGGGGCTGGACTGCTTTACCGCGAAGGGCGCCTTCTACGCCTTCCCTGCCTGTGGCGGCGACGATGAGGCCTTCGCCGAGGAATTGCTCGAAGCCGAGGGGGTTGCGGTCGTTCCCGGCAGCGTCTTTGGCCCGGCCGGCGAGGGGCACCTGCGGATCTCATATGCGACCGGGATGTCGGAGCTAAAAACCGCCCTACAGCGGATTGAATCATTCGTCGAGACGCGGTGATTACAGCTGTCGGCGCGGCGCGATAATCAGATCTGTCGTGGTGACGCAAAACAGAAAGAAGGAGCGGACCGCCGTTATTCGAGGGAAATCTCCTCGTCGGCGTCGTCGAACTCCTGATAGAAGCCGGCGTAATCCTCGTGGCCGTCGAGGGAATCCATCGTCGTATCCAGTTCCTCGCGAAGCTCCTCGATCCGTTCGGAGAGGGTTTGATACTCCTCGTTGTCGGCCAGTGCTGACTGGCTCTTTTCGGACTCCAGTAGCGCCTTCTTCGAGGACAGCGAGAAGAGTTCCTGCACGCCCGATTCGTATGAATCGCGCGTCAGCAGATCCTCGATTGTCTCGCTGAGCGTGTCGCGCTGAACCGGTTTGACGAGGTAGGTGTCGAACCCCATCTCGATGATGTCGAAGTCGGGTTCGACGGCTGTCACCATCGAGACGCGGCAGTCGATCCCCCGCTCGCGAACCTCTTCGAGCACCTCGTCACCCGAGAGGCCGGGCATCCGGCGGTCGAGCAGGATCACGTCGATTTCGTCGTCAAGCTGGTCGACTGCCTCCTCGCCGCCGTAGGCCGTGCGGACGCGATAATCTGTCTTCAGCCACGTGGCGTAGAGATCGGCAAGGTCGGGCTCGTCCTCGACAACAAGGACAAGTGGGGGTTCATCGGTCATAACTCGATAGATCCCTCGTCGCTCATGGTTGGTATGATAGCCGAGGCTATATGAAAATATCCCTTGACTGCGAGTTTTGCAGCCGTTGGTCCGGTGAAATTTCCCCGCTGGATCGGCGGTCGCCCGTCTCAGGCTGCAGTTAGCTATCTGGGCTGTAGTTTGGCGCCTCGTCGGTGATCATCACGTCGTGTGGGTGGCCCTCGGTCTGGCCGGCCGCCGAGACGCGGACGAACTCCGAGCGCTCCTTGAACTCGGGAATCGTTGCCGCACCGACGTACCCCATCCCCGAGCGCATCCCACCGACTAGCTGGTGGAGTTCGGAGGCGAGCGTCCCCTTGTATGGGGTGGCAGCCTCGACGCCCTCCGGAACGAACTCCTCGCCCTCCTCCTCTTCCTTGAGGTAGCGATCACCGCCGCCGGATTTCATCGCACCGACGCTGCCCATCCCGCGATACTGCTTGTACTTCTTGCCGTTCATCGTGATAACACGGCCGGGTGCCTCCTCGGTGCCGGCGAAATACGAGCCCAGCATGACGGCGTCCGCGCCGGCGGCGATGGCCTTGATCGCATCCCCGGAGTAGCGGATTCCGCCGTCGGCGATGACGGGAACATTCTCGGGGGCAGCCACGTCGGCAACTTCTGCAACCGCAGAGATCTGCGGCATCCCGGCGCCGGTGACAACGCGGGTCGTACAGATCGAGCCCGGACCGATGCCGACCTTGATCCCGTCGGCGAAATCGACGACCTCTTCGGCAGCCTCGCGGGTCCCGACGTTGCCGACGACCACGTCGGCGTCGACCGCCGCTTTGATCTCGCGGGCGGCCTCGATGACGTTCAGATTGTGAGCGTGCGCACAGTCGATAAACAGCACGTCGGCGCCCGCCTCGTCGGCTGCGGTCGCCCGGTCCGTCTCGAATGGTCCAACGGCCGCACCGCAGATCAGTCGGCCCTCCGTGTCGTGGGCGGCGGCCTGATTTTCGCGGCGCTGGAGGAGTCCCTGCATGGTGATGAGGCCGACCAGCGTGTCGTCGGCGTCGACGATCGGGACGCGCTCGATCTTGTACTCGTACATCAGTTCGAGCGCCTCGCGCGGGCTGATACCCAGCTCGGCGGTGATGACCTCGTCGGTCATCGCCTCCCGGACCAAATCAGATTCACCGACCTCGAGGAACGGCCGGATATCGGTCCCCGAGATGATGCCGAGGACGGTGTCGTCGCCGTCGACGACGGGGGCACCCGAGACGCCCTCGTGGTTCATCATCTCGTCGACCTCGGCGACGGTCTGGTCCGGCGTCGCGGTGACGACGTTCTCGCGGTCGATCACCAGCTCGTCGGCGCGCTTGACCCGTTCGATCTCGGCGGTCATCTCCTCGATATCCATGTTTCGGTGGAGGACGCCGAGCCCGCCCTCGCGGGCCATCCCGATGGCGGTGTCGCTCTCTGTGACCGTATCCATCGCCGCCGAGAGCACCGGGATATTGAGCTCGACGTGTTTTGAGACACGTGTCGACACGTCGGCGTCGTCGGGTTCGACGCGGCTCTCCTTGGGGCGAAGGAGCACGTCGTCGAACGTCAGCGCTTCCGGGACCTGTAGCTTCTGCGAGAAGGTACCGTCGGGGACGTTGTCTACCATATAAAACGTCGTGGTGACCGGAGTAAAAGCGTTGTGTGTCGATAGACGCGTGGGGAGGTGTCTCACCAGAGACGGGGGCATACCCCGATAGTACATTAATAATCATGTGGTTTCGGGTATATCGACGTTTACTACGGAATTTAGATACTGTTTTGCGGAATTAGTCCTGGAAAATTTAGTCAGATGAGAATAAACTGATTGTTCAACTTAGCCGCAACAGTATGCTGTGTGTACAGTTCTCACGGAAGCTTAATTAATCTCGCCCAATATTTGATATGAATTCCCATGTGATCACCATGTCGCGGTCGGCCGACCAGCAGCGCGGTATCGGTTCTCGGCCTTCAATACAGAGACATGGAAGCCGAAGTCACCGCTGGGAACCGCTGGTGTGGCCGACAGTCGTCGACGGCTGTTGTGCCCACCGAGCTACCGTTCGGCCGATGGTGACGGCCTCTGCTGACCGATGAGTGTCTCACAGCATCCGGTCGCCCTCACCATCGAGCAGCGCGTCGGCGATTCGGCACGACTGCTAGCGACGGTGATGGCTCTTCCCCTGCTGGATGGGCTGTTCGTGGCCCTGCTGTTAGCTGGCACGCTGCGCACGCCTGTCGGCATGCTCGAAACCGGGCTACTGGTCTTCGGCGGGTCGGCGACCGTCGCGGTCATCCTCGCCGAGATGGACGACGAGCCACGGTCGCTGGTGGGCTCGATCCTGCTGATCGGCGCGGTGTTGATCCCGCTGGCGGCATTCGAGGCCGCGATCGCGCCGCTGATCGAGAGCGCCATCGATATGGCCGTCTTCCAGCGGTTCGCTGGCGTGGTCATCCTCGCTGTCGCCGCCCAGACCGCCAGCGCGAAGCTCAGCGACCTCCTGCCGAACCCGGCGATCATCATCCTGCTGGGCCTGATCGGGAGCCTCCGTCCGGAGGCACTGGTCGTCGAGTTGTTGCTCGATGTCGAGTTGATGGCCCGAGCCGCGCTCACCGCCGCGATCGGCGTCGGCTTCGCGCTGGTCGTCGCCCTCGCCGCGCCAACGTTGCGTGACGTGATCGATATCGACCGGTTCCGGTTCGGAAGCTCGGTCGCCCTCGGCGTGTTCGCGCTGCCGGTGCTCGGCGTCCTGCAGACCGACGCGCCGATCGCGCTGGCTGTGCTGCTCGTCAGCGGCCTGCTGGCCTACCGGCCCGGATCGATCAGCAGCGACGAGAGCGAGGCCAGCGAGACGCTGCTCCAGCAAGCCGCAGCCGTCGCCACCGCTGGCGGCACCGCGGCCGACTCCTCGGGTGACGGCGGCCCATCGTCCGAGGAGCCGGGGACGAGTGACTACGAGTCGGTCCAGGACGACACGACCCGTGCGCCGTGGCTCTGATCGGCCACACTGGCTGTCGCCCTGTCCGCTCCGTCCGGCACATTCAAGCGAACCGAGCACTAAACCAGTTCTATGAGTGTTGAAACTGCGTCACTGGAAGACCTTGGTGAAGAACTCGGCGAGCGGATCGCCCAGACTCCGGAACACGAGGCGTTCGTCGAGGCCAGCGAGGCCGTCGAAAACGACGCCGAAACGCAGGAAGCGATCGAGGAGTTCGAGGAGCTCCGCCAGCAGTTCATGATGGATCAGGAGGCCGGCCGTGCCGACCGCGAGTCCATGCGCGAGGTCAAACAGGCCCAGCGGGAACTCCACAGCATGCCGCTGATGGAAGAGTATCTGGAAGCCAAGGAAGAGCTACAGGAAAAACTCGAAACGATCAACATGGCGATTTCCGATCCGCTGGCGGTCGACTTCGGCGGCGAGGCCGGCGGCTGCTGTCAGGACTGACGCTCACGCCGGTGCGTGCGTCAGTAGCCGCCCCCTCCGCCTGATTTCACTGTGTAACCCGGTTCTCTGTCCAGATTTGCGCTGTGTCCGGTCGACGCGCCACCGCGCCGGTCACTTGTAGCTATTATTCCCGGATGTCGCACCGACTGACTCAGCGGTAAGTGGGTTGCTAACCTGTGTGTTAGATATAGTATTTGTACTCGATCGAAGTATTATGCAGATGAACGACATGATCAGCACCTGTCTCACCGAGGTCGACTGATGGCGCGTACAGTGAAGCGTTCACCCGAGCAAACACTGACAATCCTGTTTATCGGGTCACCAACTGTTGCTCTGCAGGAGGCGTTCCCTCGGGACTGCTCTCGGTCCGTCGATATCACAATCGTGACCGATGGTCGTACCGCACTCCAGCGGCTCACAGACGCCAGCGAGTCACCCGACGATCACGACGGTCCGGATCTCGTCCTATTACAGTTCGATTTCGAGTTGCCGGACGGGATCACACTGCTTCATGCAATCAAGTCCAGCCCACGACTCGGCGCGTTACCGGTCGTCGTGCTTGACCCGGATGCAACCGGGTTCGACATGACGTACGAGGCTGGCGGTAACGCGTATATCGAGCCCCCAGAAACTCCCGAAGGATATGTCGCACTAATCGACTCAATTGCGACGTTCTGGGTCGAACACGTACAGTATCCGGGCGAGTGCTTATACTCCAACGGGTAGTTAATTACCTATGCAAGATTCTACCGAGTCCGGGACCGCTGTGCTGCCGGAATCACTGCTCGACAGTGTGTCTCTGCTCTCGAAGAAGTGGCATCCGGCTATCGTCCGCTGTCTCGCCGACAACGACGACTACGGGTTTAGCGACCTTGAGCGTCGGCTTGCGGACATCTCGGCGAAGGTGCTCACTGACGCACTCGAAGAACTACAGGAGTACGATATCATCGACCGCCGTGAGATCAGCCAGAGCCCGCTCCGTGTCAACTACACGCTCACCCAGCGGGGCGAGGAGCTTGACGACGTGATCGACTCGCTTGCCGAATGGAGCGAAACCCATCTGGCCGAGCCAGAGACCGAGCAGGTCGTTCTGGTTGCCGATGATCACCAGCGCATCAGGACGATGCATACCGACTGGCTGGCAGACGAGTACACCGTCCGGCAGGCCAGCGACGGCGAGGAAACGCTGCGCCAGCTGGATACCGATGTTGGCGTTGTCGTCCTCGACCGTCGTATGCCGGGGCTGTCTGGCAGTGAGGTTCTTGACTGGATTCGATCACAGCGGTACGATATTCGCGTCGTCATGGTGACCTCAGAGGATGTCGACTTCGACCTAGTGGATATGGGGTTCGACGAGTACCTCACGAAACCGGTTCGGCAGGCCGAACTCCGCGAGGTGGTTGCGGATCTGTTTGATCGTCACGAGTACAGCACACAGCTCCAGCAGTATCTGGCCCTGCAGTCGAAGCTCGCGCTGCTTCGCGTCGAATATCCGGACGAAGCCCTTTCGGCCAATGAGGAGTATCAGCGGCTTCGCACCCGTCTTGAGGAGCTTGAGCTGACACCGGCCGAGCTAGAACAGGTGGATGCCGAGGTGCTCGAACGAGTGCCGATTGGAGGCGCCCAATGAGCACTGATCTATCGACGAACGCCGTCGATGGGTGTACGCCCGAGACGATTCTCAGCCGGGTTGACGAGGCTATCTGTGCACTCAATACCGACTGGGAGGTGACGTTCGTCAACGAGCGCGCGGTCCAGTTTCTCGACCGCTCTCCCGAGGAACTGCTCGGTAAATCCGTCTGGGAAGCCGTGCCGGGCATTACAGAGACCGCTGTCGGCGACGAACTCCGCGAGGCGATGGCGACCCAGACGCCCACCCGGTTCGAGAGCTACAACGAGACACTCGACCGCTGGGTGAAGATCCGCATCTATCCCGACGAGGATGGCGCGACCGCGTGTTTTTACGACATTACCGACGAGCGCGGGCGACAACTCGATTTGCAGCGACAGCGCCGACTGTTCGAGACCGTCTTTGACGAAACCGAGGACGCTCTGGTCGTCGCCGACACCGACCGGCGAATCACCGACTTCAACCCCGCTGCCGAGCAGCTGTTTGGCTACGAGGCAGAGGAGGTACTTGGCAAGAAATCACGGGTGCTCTACGCTGATTCCGCGGTGTACGACCAGCAGGGTGAGGAGCGATTCAACGAGCATAGCGAACGAACTGAGGAAACGTATCTGGTCGAGTACGAACGAGCAGATGGATCGACCTTTATCGGTGAAACACTCGGGACACCCCTCGAAGGGCCCGACGACGAGACGCTTGCCTTCCTCGGCTCGATCAGGGACGTGAGCGCGCAAGTCGAGTACGAGCAAGCACTCGAAGCAACGACACAGCGATTGAATATCGCGCTGGAGGGAACCCAGACGGGCGTCTGGGAATTCAGGCCGGAAACAGAGAAACTTGTCTGGACTGATTCCATGGAGCAGCTGTGTGGGTTTGGTCTCGAAGCGTACGAGGGGTTTCTCGACAGTATCCATCCCAATGACCGCTCTGAGGTAGCGGATGCGTTCGATTCAGCAACCGACCCCGGAGACACGTTTCAGGTGGCGTGTCGATTTGAGCAGGCCGATGGCTCGTATCTATGGGTCGAAGCCCGCGCCGAACTGGTAGCCGATGACGATTCGCCGCAGCGTCTGGTCGGAATCGTGACGGATATCTCCGAGC
Source organism: uncultured archaeon A07HN63 (assembly GCA_000496215.1). Taxonomy (GTDB): domain Archaea; phylum Halobacteriota; class Halobacteria; order Halobacteriales; family Haloferacaceae; genus Halonotius. The sequence goes on along the minus strand of KI543214.1, from coordinate 137,108 downwards.
GAAAGGAACGCGAGCAGCAACTTCGGTGGGAGCGGTCGCGGCTTCGTGCGCTGTTCGACAGCTCACCCGATGGTATCACCATCCACGATGACGAGGGGTCGGTGATCGATATGAACGAAACCCAGCTAGAATCCCTTGGATTCGAGTGGGACGACCTTGACTCACTATCAGTCACTGCGTATGAGGATGATATATCACTCCCGGAGCTGCAGACAATCTGGGCCGACATGGAGACGGGTGAGCCGCTACAGGTCGAAAGCACGCATCGTCGACAGAACGGCGAAACGTTTCCCGTTGAGGTGTGGGTGAATAAGTTCACTGTCAACGACGAGGAGCGGTTTATCGCAGTTGCACGTGATATCACCGACAGAAAACAGCGCGATGCGGAACTCCAACGAAGCCAAGGATTTCTCGAGCGTGCCCAAGAGAGTGCTGCAATCGGTGGGTGGGAAATCGATCTCGAAGCAGACTCGCTCCGGTGGACGGACGAGGTATACCGGATCCACGACCTGTCGCCTGATGCAACCGTGAGCATCGACGACGGTATCGAGTTCTATCATCCTGACGACAGACCGACGATAGAAGCCGCCTTCGAACGACTCCAAACTGAGGGCGAGTCGTACGATCTTGAACTCCGGATCGTGACCGCCGAGGACCGCGTTCGCTGGGTGCGAACCGTCGGCGATCCACAGTTTGACGAGGAGGGTGAGGTTGTCGGCGTTGTCGGCGTGTTTCAGGATATCACCGACCGAAAGCAACGCGAACAGGAACTGGCGGAGATTCGCGAGCGGCTGGATCTCGCCATCGAAGGGGCAAATCTCGGCGTCTGGGACTGGGATATGGAGACCGATACGGTGGAGTTCAACGAACAGTGGGCGTCGATGCTCGGCTTCTCACTGGACGAACTTGAACCGACGCTCGAAACGTGGGAAGCCCGTGTTCACCCGGATGATATGCCGGCTGTCGAGGCAGCACTCGACGCCCACATTGTCGGCGATGAACCACTCTATGACTGCGAACACCGGATGGAGACCAAAGCGGGCGAGTGGCGGTGGATCAGGGATGTCGGCAAGGTGGTCGACCGCGCGGCGGACGGCAGCCCGAAACGCGCGGTCGGGATTCATATCGATATCACCGAGGAGAAGGAATCCAAGCTATATCTCGAAGAGGAACGGGATATGTTCGCCGAGGGACCAGCGGTCGTGTTCAAGTGGCGAAACGAGGAGGACTGGCCGGTCGAGTACGTCTCGGAAAACGTCGCCGATGCGTTCGGCTACACACCGGAGGAACTCACATCCGGAACCGTGCCGTACGCCGATCTGATCCTTGACGACGACATCGGCCGCGTCATGCGTGAGGTCACGGCGTCCAGCGATGCTGACACGAATCGGTTTACCCACGAGCCATACCGGATGGTCACGAAGACCGGCGAGATTCGGTGGGTGAGGGACAACACCAAGATCATCCGAACTGACGGCGAGATAACACATTATCTCGGCTACCTGATCGATATCACCGAGCAGAAACGCCTCGAACGCTCGCTGCGAGAGAGCGAGCGGGCAGTTCGTGAACTCACGAGCATCGCCGCGGATACAGACCGCAGCTTCGACGAGAAACTCACGGCCCTGTTAGAGCTCGGCACAGACCAGCTTGGACTCCCGATTGGCTTTCTAAACCGGCTTGACGACGACACCCAGCACGTCGAACAGGCTGTCGGTGACCATCCGGCGATTCAGTCCGGGGTCTCGGCGCCGCGGTCCGAATCCTACTGCCGCAAAACGGTCCAGCACTCCGGGCCACTGGACGTGCAGGATGCGGCCGCCGAGGGGTGGGAAGACGATCCTGCCTACGACCGGTTCGATCTCGGCTGCTACATCGGCGGCACAGTTACCGTCGACGGTGAAATGTACGGCACCCTCTGTTTTGCCGATCACAACAGTCGCGCCCACGAGTTCAGTGACAGCGAGCGGGCCTTCGTGAAACTCCTCGTGCAGTGGATCAGTCACGAACTCACCACACAGGCCTTTGAGACGAGATTGCGCGACATCAACGAGTCAGCACAGGAACTTATGACCGTGCCAGACAGGTCTCAGATCGCGGCACTCGCGGTCGAAAGCACGCAATCGATCCTGGGGATGCCGATTAGCGGGATTTGGTGGTACGATGAGGAGGAGAATATCCTTGATCCAGTGCTCCAGAGCGACGCGGCTGCCGAGCACGTTCCCGAGCAACCGGTGTTCGAGCGCGGTAACACCCTTGCATGGGAGGCCTTCGAATCGGGTGAGTTGCGGGTGTACAATGATCTCGCCGATGTCGACGGCAAACACAATGAGGGGACTATCTTCGAATCCGAAGTCATCGTCCCGCTAGGTGACCACGGGATACTTACTGCGAGCGCACTCTCGCCGCGGGCGTTCTCCGAGATGGATCGCAACCTGCTGGAGGTGCTCTCCTCGACCATCGAATCCGCACTCACCCGGTCGGATCGCGAGATGGTCCTCCGCGAGACCCAGACAGATCTTGAGCAGTCCAATGAGGAACTTGAACAGTTCGCGTATGCGGCTTCTCACGACCTGCAGGAGCCGCTTCGGACGCTATCGAGCTATCTCACTTTGCTTGAGCGACGGTACGATGACGAGCTTGATGCTGAGGCCGTGGAGTTCATCGAGTTTGCGGTCGACGGCGCTGACCGGATGCAGCAGATGATCGAGGCACTGCTGGCTTACTCACGCGTCGACACCAGTGGCGAGGCATTCGAGGCCGTTGCTGTGTCGGATCTCCTCGACGCGGTGACCGAGAGCCTGCAGTTCAGGATCGACGAAGCCGACGCCACCGTGTCTGTCCCTGATACCGACGCCACGGTGACCGGCGACGAGAGCCAGCTGGCCCAACTGGTCCAGAATCTCGTCGAAAACGGCATCAAGTACAGCTCGGAACCGCCGGAGATCGATATCTCGGTTGACCACGACCAGACGGCGGTTACAATCGAGATCGCCGACAACGGGATCGGTATCCCGGTGGACCAGCAAGACGGCATCTTCGAGATGTTCCAGCGACTCCACACCCGCGAGGAGTTCTCGGGGACAGGAATCGGGTTATCGATCTGCCGAAAGATCGTCGACCGTCACGACGGCGATATCACCGTCGACTCCGAACCGGGCGTCGGCTCGACGTTTACGATCACCCTTCCCAACGGAGCCGCCATGGATGAGTGATGCCACCGCTGATTCGCCCGTCCCGCGGGTTATCGCTGTCGAGGACAATCCGGCGGACGTTCGCCTGCTGCGAGAGGGGATCGCCGCCGCCGAGACCACCCTCGAACTCACCGTGTTCAACAATGGCCAGAACGCGGCCGATCACCTCGCGGCGATTGCGCCGGATGCAGCCGACGAGCACCCAGATTTAATACTCCTCGACCTCAATACTCCCGGACGATCAGGGTTTGAGCTCCTCGAACTCATCCGGACTGACACCGCGTTTCAGGCGGTGCCAGTCGTGATCGTCTCGAGTTCGAAGAATCCGCAGGATATTGACCGGGCTTACGAACAGTCCGCCAACGCCTACGCAACGAAGCCAGCTGACCCAGACGAGCACATCCGGATGATCGATGCCACCATCGAGTTCTGGATCGCCACCGTCTCCCCGTTCAACAGCCAATGACGACGACACCGCTCACACAGCTCCTCATTGTCGAGGATAATCCGGCCGACGCCCGCCTCATCAAGGAATACATCACCGAGCAGTCGTGGCCGAATATCGAGCCCGACAGCCCAGCAATCGAGCACGTCGAACGGCTCGCAGCGGCTCGCGACGCGCTGACCGACGATATCGACCTCGTGCTCCTCGATCTCGGTTTGCCGGACAGCACCGGCGTCGAGACACTCGACGAGATACTGTCGGCCGGCGCTCTGGCCCCGGTTGTCGTCATGACCGGGCTTGACGACGAGGGCGTCGGCGTTGATGCGGTCGAACACGGGGCCCAGGACTATCTCGTCAAAGATGATATCTCACCGCGATTGCTACAACAGACGCTCCAGTATGCGGTTCGGCGGGAGGAACAACAGCAGGAACTCCGACAGCGAAACACCGAACTCGCGCTGCTCAATCAGGTCGTGCGACACGATATCCGCAACGATGTGGCCGTCATAGTGGGCTGGGGTGACGGGCTTCGCGCCCACGTCGACGAGGCCGGGCAGGATTCGCTGGACAGGATGCTGGATGCGTGTGAACACATCACCAGTATCACCGAGACGGTCGGCGATTTTCTCAGCGTGCTCGAAGAGGACGACGATCCGGAGTTGCACCCGGTCGACCTCGACAGCGTGCTGGCAAACGAGATCGAAAAAGCCCGCTCGGCGTACGATGACGCGACGATTACCGTCACCGGTGAGCTACAGGACGCGCCAGCAGTCATGGCGACTGATCTGCTCTCCTCGGTGTTTCGTAACATCCTGAACAATGCCGTCTCCCACAACGACAAGACGGAGCCGGAAATCACGGTTAGCATCGAAGCTGATGGCGGGACGGTCTCCGTTGCTATCGCGGACAACGGGCCGGGCGTGCCCGACACACAGAAAGACGAGATATTCGGGCGCGGGGAGATGGGCCTGAAAAGCTCCGGCTCCGGTATCGGACTCTATCTTGTGGATACGCTCGTCGAGATGTACAACGGGTCGGTCGTGCTTGAGGACAACGAGCCGACTGGGAGTATCTTCACTGTCAGGCTCAATACTGTTAGCTAACTAATTAGTTGAAACTCATATAGAATAGTATAGGTAGCACATCACAAGGTATCAGTTCGGATGAGTACACTGTTCGCTGTGTCTCTGGCGAATAAATCTAATTAGCAGACGGACGGCGTCTATCGACATACACAGCCACCTGTTCGTTGGGCGCATACCGCACTGACCCTGAACGAAGTATATTGTATAAATTGTCCATTATAAGAAAATATAAATGCGTTCGTACTGAATAACTGCTATCCACTTGCTCAGCATTCCGTTAGCAATCGTTGGATCCCTCAGTCCAGTCAGCTGGGGGGTTTGTGCTGCTGTTTGGAGCGATTGCTATCGGCTGCTTTGTCGGTGCCGCCTCCAGTTCCCGGTTGCAAGGACGAGATACGCAGCTGGGCCTCAGAGCGGTGTTGCTGACAAACGGGGTGTGGCTGGTATTGCAGGCTCTCGGCTTGCTGACCACCGACGAACTGCTTAGCAACGCGCTCTACATCGGTGGCCTGATCGCTGGCCTGACCGGTGTCGGGGCGTGGGTCTACTTTGTCTCCGCCTACACTGGCCGGTCCTATCACCGGGACCGGCGCATTCGCGGCCTCGCTGTCGGGGTGTACGTCGGTCTGCTCGTGGTCAAGCTCACGAACCCGCTGTACGGACTCTATGTATCGACAGAACTCCTGCAGACTCCGTATCCACATCTCGTGGTGCAGCCAGAGCTGTTCTACTGGGTCTCGTTCTCGCTCACCTACACGCTGGTTGCGATTAGCTTTTATTGGCTGATCGAGACGTTTCGTAACTCATCGTCGCCGACTGCCGGACTCGGCGGGCTTGCGGTGCTATCATTGTTTCCAGTCGTGCCGCGCGCTGCGATTGAGGTGTTTTCAAACGAGCTACTTCCACCGATTCTGCTTGGGCTGAGCTTCGAGCCAATCGGCGTGACGGTGTTCTTGCTCGGCGTATTGGTGTTCGTGGAGGAGCCATTCCGGCAGGTCGAGCAATCCGCCCGCTCCAAGTTTTTCGATGAGGCCGACGATGCGACATTCGTCTACAATACCGACGAGAGACTCGTCGAGATGAACAAGCAGGCCAAGCAACTGGAGGCCAGACTTGGTGTCGACTGCCAGACTGTCACAGGTTTCGAACAGGCGTTCAGACCAATCGGAAGCGATGCCGATGCCGACGCCGTCGTTGTCGAATCCGACGGCGACACCCGGTATTACGACGTGACAGCCAACCAGATGTCTGCCGGCAGCGAACGCATCGGGGTCGTCGCCAGCGTCCGCGATATTACTGATCGGAGAGCCCGAAAACAGGATCTTGAACTCAAAGAACGGGCTATGGACGAAGCAACGGTGGGAATCACCGTCAGCGATCCAACCACCGAAGATAATCCG
>KI543214.1:128306-130307 GCA_000496215.1 uncultured archaeon A07HN63 | reverse complement strand
AGGGCGATGAGAAGCCCAACCACCCCGATCCGCCCTGAATCGCGCTCTCTTTCGGGATTGTTGTCGGGCACCCCCGAAGACAGCCCCGAGTCCGGCCTGCGTCGTGCCGTTCACCGCCGCAGGTGCGCCGAAGGTTATCGCGTCGCCGGATCGCTGCAATGTCTGCGTTACGGGTGTTGCGTGGCTCTGTTCATCTGACTGTGGTGTCTCGATTGAGTACGCGCGGTCCGTAATCTCGACGGGGGTGGTCACGGTCAGATGACCCTGATATTTTGTCGCTATTGTAGACGGTGTCGACGTGGAATTTGGCACCCACCGTTCCAACGTTATTTACCTCTGGCTGGACCTCGGCGAGCCGGCCGCGCCGGATGTCGCTGATGTTGATCGTCGTTTCGGTCACGAGTGAACCGTCCGTGACCTGCTTGGAATCGGTGGCGAGTGTCTCGGTTTCGGTCCAGAACACCTCGTCGTCTTTGGTCGCGTACAGCTCCATCGTGACCTGCTGAGTCACCTCCACTGCGCGGTCGTCGGGCACGTCAGCGTGTGCCCGTAGTGTCATCTCCGGGGACGCAGATAGTAGATAGACTGGCATGTTCGACAGCTGGTCGTCGGCATCATACAGCGTCGTACTCCCCGTGACCGCAGCACTCGTGTTGACTGTCGTGGTGAACGTCTGCACATCCGTCTGCTGGGTTACCTGTGTCGTCTCTGGGGGTGCGGTGTAGGCGACCGCACTTCCGGCGAGGGCGACACTGCTCACCACCACGAGTGCAACCGCGGCGAGCTTGCCGTACCGGCTGCAGAGATACTTCAATCGGAGGTAAATCGTGTCCACGCTTCTGCTCATATAAATATGGTCGTGGTCACCACCAATAACTGTAAGATAACCTAGCGGTTGGTGGGGTGGTTACCGGACAGTTAGTTACACGGTATAAATATACAGGTTACCGGTTCTGCTTGTGATGTTTGGCGCGCCGTATAGCGACACAGGTGATGCTGCAGTATAGGTGTACTACAGGGAATCAAGAGGCGACGTGCGAGGGAGCAAGGGCCGGAGTGCAATGACTTGCATGGGCCGCGGAAGATGGGGACAGTGGTCCTGTGAAGGTGAGATGTGTACGGGTTGAATCTGGATCAATGTGATTCAGATCCATCATTTTACTCGATCGCATCGGGAACAGATCAAATACGGCTTATGATCTGTGCAGGGTCTTGATAAAGTCGATTCATTTGGTGTGCAATAATAAATTCGTGAGTCCTCACTATCTCAATTAACAAAATCATTCATCAGCACTGGCGGTTGTTTCAGTTTGTGACGTGGTTTTTTCAGCTGACATTGCAGCCGCACGCCACGAATTGTGTAACGTATCCAGTAGGTGAAACCAGACAAGGACACACCCGACAAATAACATCAGCACTAGTTCAATCTCAACACCCATGACATTGACATTTTGTTTATATCCCACCATGTTCAACACGAGAAGACCCACAGCACCAATGGAAACACCTGCATACCGAACCACCTTTTCGGTAAACGTCACCAACAACCAGATGAGAGAGAATAAACTCCCTAACGACGCTAAGGCCTCCCAGACCTCCCCCCAATAGTCCTCATCTTTCGCCACTAACACTGCAAGACGTTTTACAATACGCTTACCGATAACTTTTCCAATAATAAGTAGACTGCTAACGGTACCGAAAGCCGCGACGGCGGGCAAGACACCAGTTGTATATACCGAAGGGAAATTGGCGGTACCAAACTCAAACAATACAGCTAGCCCGAGACAGTAACCGACTCCGGTAAGAACATAGCGTTTTCGACCGCCACGGAGAGCAAGTAGAACACCTGACGTGGTTAATACCCCGGCAAGAACGTTTAATGCGGGCCAGAATGCGTTCGCGGCTGCGAGCCCACCAGTCACAATGATACCGACTATAGCGGTGACAAGTGCAGTCAACAGGCTGTTGCGGGCTGAGTCTTGGCCGTTAGTGAATGATATG
>KI543214.1:110202-128286 GCA_000496215.1 uncultured archaeon A07HN63 | reverse complement strand
AGACAATCAAGAATTCATGAAACGATTAACGAGAGTGTTAGCCATGCAGTCGAAACCACTGAGACCGCACGGGAGTTAGCCGATGTAATGCTTTCAAATCAAGCCGACGCCGAGTATGTAGATCTACAAACCGTTTTAACCAGAGAAAGTAGTGAAATAAATTCATCGTATCCAGAGGTATCTGTGAATCATGAAACATCGATTCCTTCGATTCAAGTTGCCGCTACTGAGATGCTCTCATCTGTGTTCTTTAATATATTGAAAAATGCTGTTCGTCACAATGACAAAGAAGATATTGAGATTGACATTGCAGTAACTGAAGATATGGGAACGGTGACCGTCCAGATCGCAGATAATGGGCCGGGCATCCCTGATAGCCAGAAAGAGGCCGTCTTTGGAAAAGGAGAACAGGGGCTGAAGAGCCCTGGAACCGGGATGGGACTGTATCTCGTAGCAACGCTTGTCACTAGTTACGGCGGTGAAGTGTGGATCGAAGATAATGATCCGGAAGGGGCAGTATTTCTTGTGGAACTTCCGAAAGCACGTTGAGATTAGGGCGAATACATGCTGAAGTCTGCACGTACGGGGTCTTGTTTTTGATTATCCTCTTAGACGTCTATAGAACTACTCTTGTGAACAATGAAACAGCACGCTCTGGATTTTCTCAGGAAGTACTTTAGACGATGTAACCGCTATATATTGCACAGGGCCGATTTTCCAATTTTGAGATAGATACCGTTGTTTCGCCCTCTTTGATAGGAACTATCTCACTTTCGACAAGCTGGCAGTCGTTACTCACTCCAACGAACACTCACGACCAACGTACCGAAACTACCGTCCCGCAAACGTCTTCTTCTGAATACGCTTACGACGCAGAGTAGACCGTGCCACTGCCGTCGGCGGTATCCGTAACCACGACCTGTTCGCTTTGGATTTCTCCGGTGTCGTCAAACAACCGCACCGTGATATTGTAGCGTTCGTTGTTCCTCCGGCCCCCGCTTTCGAAGTTGACCGTGTCGCTCTGTGAATTCGACGACTGCGTAATGATGCCGCTTCGTTTCTCATTCAGGTTCTCGAAGTCGACACTCACGTTGGTAAACGACGTGGTGTCGCCTTCAAGACTGTAAGTAACAGCGTACTCCGCTTTGCCGCCCTTTCCACTCGTCGTTTGATCGACGATGTCGAGTCTCCCAAAGCCGAGTGTGGAGTCCGCACAGTTGCTCGTATCGACCGGCACAGAGCGGCTTGCAACACCGCTGAACTGTCCGTCAGCGCTTGCGGTGATCGTCAGCTCCAACTCGCTCGGCGGCGATGTACAGCTGACCGTCGCATCTGTTGTCAGCGACTCACTGGGGCCGAGTGTCGCCTGACTGTTTGACAGGCTGGCCGAGGAGGCAACATCGACACTCAGTGTCTGACTGAGATTGTTCGCCACAGTGACGAGCTGGCTCGCACTGCCAGCAGTGACACTCCCAGCGACGTTGATTCCAAGGAGTCCGCTGTCATCACTCGCCACGTCAACTGACGCGCCGCGGTCGCTTGCCGCGCTCGTGAACGCGACACTGCTGGTATCGACACCGCCCCCGAACGCGCCGATCACGACGAGAGCGACCAAGCCGATGATTACCCACGGGCTGCGTCCGCCGGTGCCGCGCTGACGGGAGCGACGCCTGCGGCCCATCACCGATCACCCATCCGTTGGAGCCATCGGCGTCGGGACGCTCGCAGCGGCGTCGACGGATCAACCACGAGCCAGTAGCCGATATATGCCAGACTGAACGGGACGAGCACCGAACCCAGCGTCGCCACCATCGGGTGAACCCCGTGCAACCACGCCAGTATGCCACGCGGCAGCGTTTTCGGATACGGATACACGCTGAGGGCGACCGTGTGTGATCCCGGTTCTGCCTGCCCGGGAATTTCGGCGTTGATCGTCAGCCCAGTCGTGGCGACCACATAGCTGCGCAGTCCGCCGAGGAACCCGGATTCTGGGGTCTGCCCACCAGCGGTGGCATTCGTCTCACCACCCGCTGCGTCGCGTGATATATTCAGCACGTTCATCCCGTCCGTCTCGACGAAGGTCGCAGTCAGGGGCGTCGTCGACATACTGGCCTGCATCTCGACGGTCGTCGCCTCGCCGACAGCCAGCTGTCTGGCCGTTCCATCTCCGGTTTCGGTGACAGGGTAGGTGAACTCGCTGTGGATCGCCCCCATCGAGACGAGCAGTGTACTCGCAAGCAGGCCAATTACGAGTGTCGTGATAACCACCTGCCGGCTGCGAAGAACAGGTCGCTCGGCTGTCTGGCGGCCTGTGGTGCCGCCTCGGAGCGTGCTGAACAGCAGGCCGGCTGCAATGAGCCCGAACAGCACGCTCCAGTTTGCGCGAATCAGTCCAACGGCCGTTCCCAGTTGCGGGATCAAGACTGGTTGGCCAAACGTGGTCAGCACCTGCCCGGTGATTGCCTCGCGTGGAACGGGCGGACTGCCGGCTTCCTGATCGGTCGAGGGGTTGGCGTCACCCTTGGTTATGAACCGCCTGTCGTCGTTCCAGCGACGCGGTGGGTGACGTAGCCCTCGCGCTCCTCTGAGTAGAACGTCACAATCTCGCCGGGAATCACGTCGCCGGCTGGAACGAGAACGTAGCCGTCACCTGTGCCGATGGTCGGTTCCATGCTATCGGAGGTGACGTGTGAGAGCTGGATTGGCGACGCGGCTGGCGCGAGCAGCGCCACTACGACCGCGAACAGCAGCAGGTATCCAGCGTGTCTGATCATTATGTATGAATGTGAAAAGTGAGTTATCGCCCGATACTAGCTGGTTGCGACGCGCTGATTACGTTCCGTCGGAGTTGGTGCCGCCCTCATCAACGTCGTCGATGGTGAGCGAGATCGTTCCCGAGAGGTCGCTGGCCGAGGTGAGGTCGGTTGCGGCACTGCCGCCACCAGTATCGACTGTGACGACCGTGTAGAACGTCTCAGCGGCCGGTGCGGTGAACGAGGCCGTGGTTCCTTCCTCGGTCACGGTCCCGACAGACGTACCGGTGCTGTCGTAGATTTCGAACGTCAGGTTATCCTCGCCGTTTGTGGTCGCACCAGTATACTCAACGTTGATCTGGTGTTGTTCGGCGTCCTGATTTTCGATCGTGAACGCGTTGGATGTGGTCGGAGCGGCCGGATTCCCGAGTTCGAAGGTGGCGTTCGGGTTCGCGCCGGCTGCGGTGCCACTTTCGAGGTCAATGCCAAGCTGTTCGGTGCTGCCGTCCTGCGAGACGAGGTTCCCGGAATTCCCGTCAGTCAGGGCAAGCAGCCCCTCGTTATCCGCGACGACGTCAACGTTTGCTGATCGTTCGACGGTGGCTGCGGTAAATGCAGACGCACCGATCGAGACTGTGCCGACGAGGAGTAAGCTCGCCATGAGTACTGTAAGGACTTTTGCCATACAGAGAAACAGAGGCGATTGCCACGTATATACAAAAGCTAACTAACAGGTTCGTGCGTCCACTTACCGTCCTGTAAGTGCCCTCCAGCATCCCAGTGGCGACGGCAGGACTTCTCCACCAGCCGCTGCACGGACAGGTTTCCGGTACTGCAACGCCGAAAAAGTGGGTATCTGAGATATTACCACAGGCAACCACGCGGTCCATAGATTTAGATACGAATCCGCTGCCATCCGGCGTATGCCGCTCAGCGTCGCGACGCCGGGTGTCAGTCAATCAGCAGCCCGGGCAGCAGTTCCCGGCACCGAGGATCCAACAGTTCTGCGAGCGACCCGGTGCGGCCACGTTCCGCTGGCTAACTCGGTTGTGACACTCGTCGTGTGTGTTCAGACCTGTGCTATCTCGATTCATGCAGCCACACGCGTGCTTGACTCCCTGCCGGCCGAAGCCATGCCTGCTGTCTGCGTTGTTGACAGAAAAACCGTGCCGCAATCGTTGCGAGAGCGATTCGACTGTCCAGTGCGAGGCCACCCAGCTACCCGTCATCGGCTGGCTGGGCAGGCAGAGCAGTAGGAACACTGACGCTCTCGACTACAGGACTCCCACCGCAAGCGACACCACCGCGACTGCCACGGCTACTCCGATCCAGATGTAGGCTGATCAGCTCTGTCGGGAAGCCGACCGTGGCCAAAGAGGTAGAGAAAATACACCGACAGCGGCGCGGCCTGCAGGTAGAAACTCGGCGTCACAGCGAGAACGAATTCGAACACCAGCGAGAGAGCGACCGTCGCGCCGGCCGCAGCCGACGCCACGACGACCTCGCGGCGAAACGAGTCGGTGTCCATTACCAAATCGGGAACCGCGAGCGGTCAGCTATTCGTCCAGACTCTCGGCGAGTTCGTCGGCGTCGATATCGACATCGTCGAGGTCGACATCGGCGTCGTCGAGGGCGTCCTCGACATCGCCGCCGCCCATGCCACCCATGCCGCCCATCATGCCGCCCATGCCGCCCATCCCGCCGCCGTCGAGGATCTCTTGGACGATCACGCGGTCGAGATCGAGCTTCTGGGTGATCTCCTGGGCGATCTGCGTTTTCTGCATCATCCACTGCTGGTTCATCGTGAGCTGCTGGGTGGCTTCGATGTACAGCGTCTCCTTCTCGACGGTCTGGAGTTCGGTCTCGGGTTCGGCGTCCTCGTCATCCTCGTCGGGTTCGACGGTGACCTCTTCTTCCTCCTCGTCGGTCTCGATCCAGAGGTCCGGGACCTCCTGGAGATACGTCCCGAGGATGCCCTCGGCCTGCTCGGCGCGGTCCTCGACGACGTCGACGACCTCGTAGTCGTATTCGAGTTCCTCACCGGCCAGCGGGTGGTTGAAGTTGACGCGTGCGCGACCGCCGATGATCGTCTCGACGTGGCCCTGTTCGCGGTCGATCTGAACGTTCGCGCCCGGGTAGCGGTCGTCTTCAGGGATCTTGTCTGCGCTGACGGTGCGAACCTCCTCGGGGTCGTGCTCGCCGAAGCCCTCTTCAGGTGGGATGACGACGGCATCGCTGTCGCCGACCTCGCTCCCGACCAGCGAGTCGTCGACCGCCTCGAAAACGTGTCCCTCGCCGATAATGACCGTTCGCGGCGAGAAGTCACGCTCCTCCTCGTCGTCGAAGCCGGCCTCCTCGGCGATCTCCTCGTCGGTCGTGTCGATCACGCGGTCGTCGTCGGTCGTCCGGAGCGTGTAGGCGAGTTCGACAAAATCTCCGTGCTGCAGTCCTTCGGCGTCGCTCTCCGATTCAGCGGTAGACTCATCGGCGTCAGCGGCGTCGGCCGCGTCAGCCTGTTCCTCACTCATACCCCGACAAACTGCCGATGCACCCTTAAGAAGCACGGTTCGGAGCGGTCCCTGGTGGTCGGCATCGCCTGCCGTACTGTCGGGCAGTACCGTGGATCGTCGGCCTTTTGCTCGCCGGGAGGCAAGTAGTGATAACTGGATGGCGACCTATCATATCGAGACGTACGGCTGTACGTCGAACCGCGGCGAGAGTCGCCGGATCGAGCAGGCCCTGCGGGAGGGCGGTCACCACCCCGCCGAGGGGCCGGAGACCGCCGATGTGGCGATCCTCAACAGCTGTACGGTCGTCGAGAAGACCGAGCGCAACATGCTCCGCCGTGCCGAAGAACTCGAAGGCATGACGGCCGATCTCATCGTCACCGGCTGTATGGCACTCGCACAGGGCGAGGAGTTTGAGGAGGCCGGGATCGACGCCCAGATTCTCCACTGGGACGAGGTGCCCTCGGCCGTGCTCAACGGCGAGTGCCCGACGGTTACCCCCGACACCGAGCCGATCCTCGACGGCGAAATCGGGATTCTCCCCATCGCTCGCGGCTGCATGAGCAACTGCTCGTACTGTATCACGAAGTTCGCCACCGGCCGGGTTGACTCGCCGCCGGTCGACGAAAACGTCGAGAAGGCTCGCGCGCTGGTCCACGAGGGCGCCAGCGAGATCCGGATCACCGGACAGGACACGGGCGTCTACGGCTGGGACGACGGCGACCGCAAGCTGCCCGAACTGCTGGATCGAATCTGTACCGAGATCGACGGCGAGTTCCGGGTTCGTGTCGGCATGGCCAACCCCGGTGGCATCCACGGGATCCACGAGGAACTGGCCGACACCTTCGCTCGTCACGACGAACTCTACAACTTCATTCACGCGCCTGTTCAGTCCGGCAGCGACGACGTGCTGGAGGATATGCGCCGCCAGCACAGAGTTGACAAGTTCCGCGAGGTCGTGGACGCCTTCGACGAGCGGCTGGACTACTGGACACTCTCGACGGACTTCATCGTGGGCTTCCCGACCGAGAGCGACGCGGATCATCAGCGGTCGATGGACCTCCTCCGCGAGACTCGCCCCGAGAAGATCAACGTCACGCGATTCTCGAAGCGGCCCGGCACCGACGCCGACGAGATGAAGGGTCTCGGCGGGACGATCAAGAAGGAGCGCTCCAAGGAGATGTCGGCGGTCAAGCGGGAGATCGTCGGCGAGGTCCACGAGAATATGGTCGGCTCGACACAGGACGTGCTGGTCGTTGAGGAGGGCACCGGCGATTCGGTAAAGTGCCGCGACGGCGCATACCGGCAGATAATCGTCCAGCACGCCGACGAGTACGACCTGTCGCCCGGCGATTTCACCACCGTCGAGGTCACCGACAGCCAGACGATGTATACGTTCGGGACGCCGGTTGCCGACACTCACACCGACGCTGGCGGCGACACAGAAACCGAAACCGACGCTGTCGACGACCCCGACGCCGACGCGCTACAGCCCGAGCAGTGATTTGAGCGAGTTCGTTCTGACGCCGCATTCTGTCCGGTACTCGCAGGACTCACACCGGCTATCGTTGACGCGCGGCGGCACACCCTCCATCGACTGAACCGTTCGCAGCACGCGCCGATAGGTCGCGATTCGGCGGGTCGTGAGCGGGACCGTGCGGACCCCGCCGACAGCAGGATACTCGACGAGTGCTCTGGGAATCTCGCGTTCATGCTCCCACGCGACTGCCTTGGCAGCGGCGACGGCACGGACGGTCTGTGGCTCCCAGACGCCCGTCTCTGGCGGTTGCCCCGGTGAGACGAGCGTCGGTATCGGCGGGTCGCCGGCGAGAAGTTTGTCCACGACGCCGTGGCAGTCCTTTCCCTCGACAAAATACGCCTGCTCGGCTGGATCGCAGAGGTGTTCCCAGTCATCGCGGGTGGCGAGTGTTCTGAGTGCCGCGCGATACGCCGTCGGCTCGGGGGTTATCGGCAACGACGACAGTGTCTCGTCGCTCGCGGTTTTGAGTTCGGTATACCGGAAGGCAAGCTGTTTGATCTCTCTTGTCTCTGGTGGTGGCTCCTGCTCGTCGTGTTTGCGGGCGTAGTAGAGTTGCCGGGGGCAGTAGGCGGCACGACCGAGTTCGCTGAACGACGGCATAGCGGGCGTGGTCGCGGTTTCCTACTTGAACTCTCGTTCGCCGATCAGCGACCGCCGACAGCCACTGCTCAGGCGTCGTCGTCGCTCGGGAACGCCCAGAGTCCGACCGCCTCGCGGCGTGCAGTGCGCTCGCTCGCGGCAAAGTCGTCTCGGAGGGTGAACTCGCTATCGTACAGGCGGGCGTAGCCGTCGGTCACCAATGCTTTGTTGAAATTCTCTCCGTCGACGTAGATGTAGGCGAGCAGCCGGCCGTAGCCACCGCGGCGGTCCGCCTCAGAGTCGACGACAAGTCGAACTTCCTTGCCGGCCAGTTCCCGCTCCGCGAAGTCGGTGGCGCGTTCGCCCCACGCCGTGAGGTGGTCGCGGCCGGCCTCGGTGTCGGGAATCCCTTCGAACTCGCCCGAAGAAACGGTGTTCGGCGGTGTTTCGGGCGTGTCGACACCGAGGAGCCGGACCGTGTCGGCCGAGCCGTTTGCGTACCGAATATCCACCGTATCGCCGTCGACGACGTGGGTGACGGTGACGTTCCACGCTGGCCCTTCGACACCATCCACAGACGCCGTCGTGGGAGAGTCATTGGCTGGTTGGAGCGGTGCCGCACCGCTACACCCGCCGAGAAGTACCACAGCGACGAGCGCCACGGCGACACGGTGGTTTGGCATGCGTGGCTTGGAGAACTACTCGCGGCCGAGCAGGAAGTACAGGACGAGTCCGAGCAGCGGCGCGAGAAAAACGACAATCGCCCACAGGAACGCGGGCTGGTCGGTATTGTTCTTCGCATCGGTGTATGTCCAAACCACGAGGGCGAGCTGGACGAGCAGCATCAGCACCGAAACCACCGTGCCGACGAGGGCGACTGGGCCAACACCGAAGAGTGTGATACCGGAGGGCATTACACACCCAACTGGTGTGAGGAGTAGCAAATTGGTTGTGGTTCCGCGGTCGGCTTTGATTTGACACTAGAAAGGCGGCTTTCGAGGGAATGTGCGGCCGTTGCACACTCGCTCAACGATTATGTGGCGCTACGCAGAATTAGGCCTATGCACCGCCCTACCAGACGCACCCTCCTCGCTGCAACCGGGATCACCGCTCTCGCCGGCTGTACCGGCGGCGGGTCGAGCAGCGACACGTTCCCCCGGCCGCTCGACCTCCCAACGGCCGACGAGCAGTTGCCTCTGCCAGCCGAGCCATCAGCGCTCCGGGACGAGGCTCGCTCCGGCGGTCCCTCGAAAGACGGGATTCCCTCCATCGACGAGCCATCGTTCATCGAACCCGACGCGGTCGACTTCCTTGATCCGGGCGATCCGGTCTTCGGCGTCGCCACCGACGGCGCGACGAAAGCCTATCCACAGAAGATTCTCGTCTCCCACGAGATCTGCAATGACGAGCTCAACGGCACGCCGGTCAGCGTCACGTACTGCCCGCTGACCGGGACCGTACAGGGATTCTATCGAGGCAACACCGAGTTCGGGGTCTCGGGGCGGCTCATCAACGCCAACCTCGTGATGTACGACCGGACGACGGAGGCGTGGTGGCCACAGATCCTTGCGACGACGATCCACGGCCCGTGGAACGAAAGCCCGGAAATCCGCTCCCTGCAGGAGTTCCGCCTGATCTGGACGACGTGGGAGCAGTGGCGCGACCAGCATCCGAATACACAGGTCCTCTCGACAGACACCGGTCACGCCCGCAACTACGGCAGCGATCCGTACGGCTCGTACAACCCTCGCAGCGACTACTACGATAGCGGTAATATGTGATTTCCGAGGCGAGTCGAGGACGACCGCTACCATCCCAAACGTGTCGTCATGGGAGCCAGAGCCTCCGATGGCGCGGTCGCCTTTCTCAAGGACGCCATCCGCGAGAACCACGTGATGACGGGCGAACTCGGTGAGACGCCGGTTACCGCTGTGTACGACGATCGCTACGATACGGCCTACGTCTACCGGAATCCAGACGAGCAGACGGTCAGCGACGTGGACGGCGCGGTCGCCGTCGGCGGATCGACGTACGCGCCCGATTCGCTTCCGCTGCCACGGATTCACACGTTCGACGCGATGTGGTTCGCGTGGGTCGGCTACTACCCCGAAACGAACGTCTATGACTAACGCGAGGCTCGGGCGATTCGGAGATGCTGTCTCGCGGACCCGCACCGCGCTGGCGATGGCGCTCCGCCGCCGTGATGGGCAGGGAGTGTTCACAGCCGTGACCGTCGCCTATCTCCTCGTGTATCTCTGGGGGATCGGCCATCTCGCTGCCGGCCTCGGCGGGTTCAGTGTCACCGTCGTCAGCGACCCGCTGGCGACGCTGCTGCGGTCCGAAGGTGCGTTCTCGTTTCGCCCGGTCGCGCGAATCGCGCTCGGCCCGCTCACCTATCTCGCCTCGCTGAACACGCTGCTTGGCGCCGGGGTCGCCGCGCTGGTCGGGCTGAATCTATCGCTCAGCTATCTGGCGTGGCGTCAACCCGCAGCCTGCGGGATCGGGCGGTCATCCTCGGGACTGCTCGCCGGGATTCCGGCCTTGCTCTCGGGGACGGCCTGCTGTGGCCCGGTCGTCTTGATCGCCGCCGGAATTCAGGCCTCAACTGCGGTCCTGACGGCGTTTCAGTTCCTGTTGCCGGCGGCCGTGTTCATGCTGGTCGGGAGCCTGTTGCTGGTCGGTCGGCAGGTCACCGTTGCACAGTGAGGTTACAGCGAAACCTCCATGAGCGACTGTCGAGTACCGCCACCAGCGACGAGAGCATGAGCGATATCCACTACTGCGACGCCGACGGCTATTTCGATACCGGCGACTGCCCGGTCTGTGGCGACGACGGGCGGCGCGTGCTGTCGGCACGCCGTCGCACACAGGTCTCGAAATTCATCAGCGGCGCGCTGCGACACTTTCCCGACGATGCCGGTCTCAAACTCAACGATGCCGGCTGGACCGAACTGGAGTCTCTGCTTGCTCGTACTCAAGCAAAATACGACGGTATCGACCGCGAGGCGGTGATCGGTATCATTCGAACCGACCCCAAAGGCCGCTTCGAAGTCGACGGCGGCCGGGTGCGGGCGGCCTACGGCCACTCGGTGTCCGTGGATCTGGACGCCGGTGGAACGCCGGTTCCGGACACGCTGTATCACGGCACCGCGCCGGATGCGTTGCCATCGATCCGCGAGGCGGGCCTCAAACCGATGAGCCGCCAGTACGTCCACCTCAGCGGATCGGTCGACGCCGCGCGGGCCGTCGGCAACCGCCACGCGGCCGAGCCTGTGATCCTGCGGGTCGACGCGGCAGCAATGGGCGACGACGGCCACACGATCACAAAGCGCGGAAAACGCGTGTATACGACTGACCACGTACCGCCGGCATATCTGACGGAAAACGATTAATCGGGCTTGTCAGTCGTGGCGAAATGCGTGCGTGTTCGCTCCGCTCATACGCTGGTTTCAGACACTCCTCAACTCCGTTCAGTCGTGGCGGAAACAACGCATCCCGGTGAAGCCCATCGCCATCCCGTGCTCGTCGGCGGCCTCGATCACGTCCTCGTCGTTGACGGAGCCACCGGGCTGGATCACGGCCTCGATCCCGGCCTCGGCGGCCGCGTCGATCCCATCCGGGAACGGAAGAATGCGTCGGAGGCCATGACAGCTCCCTCTGCATGCTTGCCCTCAGCGTCGCGCTCGGCCTTCTTCGCGGCGAGTTCGACGGCGTCGACACGGGAAACCTGCCCGACGCCAAGGCTCACCGTCTCGGTGCCGGTGGCAAAGGCGATCCCGTTGGACTTGACGTGTTTGAGCGTCTGCCACGCGAACGACATCGTTTCGAGTTCTTCGTCGGTCGGCTCGCGTTCGGTGACGATTTCGAACTCCTCGGGTCGGGCGACGCGAGGTCGCGCTCCTGGACGAGTCGCCCGCCGACAATCGGCTTCTCGGTCATCGTCTCCGAGATTTCGCCGAGGTCGCCCACGTCGAGAATCCGGAGATTGTCTTTCTCGGTCAGCACGTCGAGGGCGGCGTCGGTGTAGCCGGGCGCGATGACGACCTCCTTGAACGAGTCGACGACCTGTTCGGCTGTTTCGGCGTCACACTCGCGGTTGAGCGCGACGACGCCGCCGAACGCGCTCTTCGGGTCGGTGCGGAGCGCGCGGTCGTAGGCGTCGGCCAGCGAGTCCGCAACAGCACAGCCCGCGGGGTTGGTGTGTTTGATGACGGCGGCGGCAGGCTCGTCGAACTCCTTGATCAGGTTGAGCGCGCCGTCTGCGTCGTTGTAGTTGTTATACGAGAGGTCCTTCGCACCCTCGTTGAGCTGCGGCGCGGAGACGACGTTTGCCTCCTCGCAGGTCCCGTCGGCGTACACCCCGCCGTCCTGATGGGGGTTCTCGCCGTATCGTAGTGTATCGGCCAAATCGTCGTCAATAAGGCGACGTTGCGGGAAGTCGCCGCCGGTGTCGCCTTCGATTTCGACGGTTTCTGCCTCGCGGTCGACAGTCACGCGATCCTCGGCGAACCACCGGACTGCGCGCGGGTACGCGGTGAACTCACCGTCGTGGAGCACGCGCTCTTTGAGGTCGTCGGTGTCGTCGCTCTCGTAGACCGGGACGGCTTCCTGTGTGACGATTGGCCCAGCGTCGACTTCTTCGGTGACGACGTGGACCGTACAGCCGGTCATCCGCACGCCGGCGTCCAGCACCTGCTCGTGAGCGTCCATCCCGGGGAACGCCGGCAACAACGAGGGGTGCACGTTGAGCGCCGTCGGGGCGTTGTCGATGAACTCGTCGGTGAGAATTCGCATATAGCCATCGAGACAGACCAGATCGAAATCGTACCCCTCCAGCGTCTCGATAATCCGCTGTTCGTGTGATTCGCGGGGTTCGTCCTCCTCGCGGGTGACGACTTCCGTGGGAATCCCGCGTTCGGCAGCGCCCTCCAAGACGGGCGCGCCATCTTCGTTTGTCAGGACGATAGCGAGCTCCGCTCCGCCCGGGGCGCGGTCGGCGATATGCAGCAGATTACGGCCGCGATTGCTCGCTAAGCCGGCGATTTTCACCATATCTTAGGGTCTGTTGGTGGTCGAAAAACAGTTGCGGTCGGCTGCAGTGACCCTTCAGCGCGGGTGTCTATCGGCTGTGAGCACTTCCAGAACGCGAGCCTGCGGTGGCCATTCGACATACTTTTGCGACTTCCACGGGCACCCTCACCTATGACCGATCTCTCCCGAAGCGATCCGCTGGCGGCGGTGTCGCCGCTCGACGGGCGGTACAGCCGACGCACCGCTCCGCTGTCGCCGTACGCCAGCGAAGCCGGCCTGATGCGGGCTCGCCTCCGCGTCGAGGCCGAGTATCTCATCGCGCTCGCCGACCTCGATGCGACCGATCTCGCGCTCACCGATGCCGAACGCGACGCCATCCGTGATTGCTACGAGTCGTTCGGTGACGACGACGCCGACCTGATCAAACGGCTCGAAGTCGAGGGAGCAGAAGGCTACAGCGCGACCAACCACGACGTGAAAGCCGTCGAGTACTTCCTCCGGGTCCGACTCGCCGAGGCCGCCGCAATCGACGACGCCGACCGGTTGTTTCCGTGGCTGCATTTCGGCCTCACGAGCGAGGACGTGAACAACCTCGCGCACCGACTGCTGCTCAAACCGGCCGTCGAGGACGTGTTGCTGCCGGAACTCCGCGAGATTCGGGACGCGCTCACTGCCCTCGCCCACGAGCACCGCGACCTCTCGATGCTCGCCCGGACGCACGGCCAGCCCGCGACGCCGACGACGTTCGGCAAGGAGATGGCCGTTTACGCCGCCCGGTTGGGCAAGGCGATGGGTCGGCTGCAGGGGGCGACCGACGACCTCGCGGGCAAACTTGCCGGTGCCTCCGGCACCTACGCCGCCCACACCGCCGCCTACCCCGAGGCCGACTGGCCCGCGTTCGCGGAGTCGTTCGTGACCGACCTCGGTCTCGAACATACCGCGCTGGCGACGCAGGTCAACCCCTGCGACGACATGGCCGCCGTCTTCGATGCCCTCCGCGGCGTCAACAACGTCCTGCTCGATCTCGACCGCGACATGTGGCTCTACATCTCGGATCGGTACCTCGGCCAGCGCACCGTCGAGGGCGAAACCGGGTCGTCGACGATGCCACACAAGGTGAATCCCATCGACTTCGAGAACAGCGAGGGCAACCTCTCGAAGGCGAACTCGGATTGCACTTTCCTCGCCGATTACGTGACGACCTCGCGGCTCCAGCGCGACCTCTCGGATTCGACGGTCAAGCGAAACGTTGGGGCCGCGCTCGCTCACTGCCTGGTCGGCTACACGAAGACACAGGCCGGGCTCGACAAGATCGTCCCCAACGAACAGGTGATGACAGAGGACCTCGAATCCACGCCGGAGATCATCGGCGAGGCCGTCCAGACGATCCTGCGCCGCGAGGGTGATACAGAGGCCTACGAGCGCGTGAAGGAACTCACCCGCGGCCAGTCGGTCACAATTGAGGACTTCCACGACCTGTTCGAATCTCTCGATGTCGACGACGACGTGCGTGAGGAACTGCTCTCCCTGACGCCAACAGGCTACACCGGCATCGCCAGCGAGCTGGCGACCGACACCGAATCGTGACTGCTGACGACGAGAGCGACCGTAGAGCGGAGCGTGTCGACGGCGGCAGCGGCGACAGCGTCACCCGCGCAGCAGGTGAGGTGCAGGCCGTCTACGACCGGATCGCCGACCACTTTGCCAAGACCCGCGAGTACGCGTGGCCGGAAGTCGAGGCCTTCGTCGACGACGAGGTCGACCGCCGTGGGCTGGATCGCGCGCTCGATATCGGCTGTGGCAACGCTCGCCACGCCGAACTGCTCGCCGAACAGGGTGCCGCGGTCGTCGGCGTCGACGTGAGCCGCGAACTGCTGGGGGCAGCACAGAAGCGGCGACAGGAACGGGGATTTGCGGCCGATTTTGTCCACGGTGACGCCGCCGGGCTCCCGTTTGCGGCGAACTCGTTTTCACAGGTTGTCTACGTGGCGACGCTCCACCACCTTCGACCCGCAGCGACCCGGCAGCGGAGTCTCGCGGCGGTTGGTCGCGTGCTGGAACCGGGGGGCCGCGCGCTCGTCTCGGCGTGGAGTACGGCCCACGACCGCTTCGACCGTGACTCCGCGTTCGAGACGGAAATCGAGTGGACCCTGCCCGGTGGCGAGACCGTCGACCGGTATTACTACATCTACGACCCAGATACATTTCGAGACACGCTGGCAGCCGTCCCTGAAATCGACTGCCTGTCGATGCGGGTCTCCAGCGGGAACTGTTATGCTGTTGTCGCCCCCGCAGACGATACCGAGTCGTCCACCGCAGATTCCGATTGACCGGCTGATACCCCTGTGACAGCCTACCGTATGCACCCCACGCGCACAACGGGTGTGAAGTTATATGTCCGGATCACCAACACCAAGTACATGAGTGAGACAGACGGTGAGTCGGAAGCCAAATCCGACCCACAGCGGTATGAAGTGGCAGTAATCGGCGGCGGGCCGGCCGGTCTTTCGGCGGCCCTCTACACGACGCGACTGAGTCACGAAACGGTCGTCATCGACCGCGGTGGCGGCCGCGCGGCGATGATGCTCGACACCCACAACGTGATCGGGGTCACAGAGGATGTGTCCGGCAACGAGTTCCTCCAGACCGCGACCGAACAGGTCGAGAGCTACGGCGGCGATGTGGTCCGCGATTACATCGACGAGATAGAACAGGACGACGACGGCCGGTTCCACCTCAGCGGTAACTCCACGGATATCGTTGCCGACCGGGTCGTCCTCGGGATGGGCTTTTCCGACGAGCGCCCCGAGCCGCCGCTGCCGCGGACCGGGAAGGGGCTGCACTACTGCCTCCACTGTGACGCCTACATGTTCATCGACGAATCGGTGTACGTGATGGGCACCGGCGAGGCGACGGCCCACGTCGCGATGATCATGCTCAACTTCACCGACGAGGTCGATATTCTGACCCGTGGCGACGAGATCGAGTGGAGCGACGAGACCCAGAAACTCGTCGAGGGCCACCCGGTCGACGTGATCCACGAGGATATCGAGAGCCTGAGCCGGGGCGATGACGGCTGGCTCGAAAGCTTCGAGTTCGAGGACGGCACCGTCCGCGAGTACCGCGGCGGGTTCGCCATGTACGGCTCCGATTACAACACCGGGCTGGCGACCTCGCTGGGCTGCGAGCTGAACGACGACGGCACAGTCATCACCGGTGACCACGGTGAGACAACCGTCGATGGCATCTATGCTGTCGGCGACATCACGCAGGGCCACAACCAGATTCCGGTGGCGATGGGGAAGGGCGCGAAAGCCGGCCTGTCGATCCACAAGGATCTGCGGACGTTCCCCAAATCGCTGGACGAACTCGAATCCGAGGGGCCGGTCGGGGAAACCGAGGTCCCCGGCGTCTCGCCGGAGATTCGTGAGGCCGCCGAGGCGTTCGCCGACGACTGAGCGGTCGCGAATTGGTGCAGAGATACCACCCCTGTTAATTGAGACAGAAAATGTCTTAACCACCCACTGGATTTGGTTAGGTGCGAGCGGGGCTGGTCTAGTTTGGTATGACCTCAGCCTTCCAAGCTGACGACCCGGATTCAAATTCCGGGCCCCGCATCCAGCTTCTACCGTCATTCCATTGTTCCAGAACGATGTGAATCGGAACCGGGTGCGCCAAACCACTACTAACCGAGCACCCGACGGAATATACTCGCAGACTCCCGGGTCTCGTTGAGCCGCGGGTGGCTCACTGCTCCTGAGTCACCCCGGCCAGAGCAGATTGATACTGAACAATCACATAGTAGTAGTTCTCACACTGCCACTCCTGCAAGAAGGTATGTACTGATCGTTTCGTATAAATAAATAGACATTAACCGCCGTTTTTATCGAACATCTCGTTTCTATACTGTATCCTTCATAGTTTTCTCACAGAAAACACAGCAGAAACCGCAGCAATTGCCGGATACGACAGCCAAATGTTTACTAATACTGTAGTAAGTAATGCGATGATGGTAAAACGAGAGTCCAAGGCAGAATACAACCGCAAATCGAAGAACCAGTGGGCTCGTTTCCGAGACCCCGGTTCGCCATCGAAGTGGTACAGCCGATTCCGGGCCAGCGGTGACGAGGTTTACCGGCGGAGCCGCCGTCGGACCCGCCGCTGAATCGGTTAGCCACGCGGTTGCGGATTGGTCCCGCTGACTCCCCGCACGCATCGTCCCTCCCTTTTGGAGTGAACTACTCCATTTTTATCGACAGCATTGCCACACGATGCATTCTCTGCGGGAAGCTTCGTCATTAACTGTCATGAGCACACTATATATTATATTAACTTATTCCCAAGGTTTTTTACATGTAGCATAAGATCCACTTAGATGCGACAGTTCAATCATGACTGATCATGACACACAAGGGGAATTCGGGCGCACCGATCGACGACAATTCATGAGGGCTGCAAGCGCGGCGGGGACAGCCGGACTGGTCGGCCTTGCCGGCTGTACCGGTGGCGGCACCGACGGTGGTGAGTCCGGCGATGGCGGCGACTCGGCCGGGATCACCTTTGGCCAGCCGGCGATCCTGACCGGCGGGCTGTCGGCCATTCAACCACCGGTATCGGCGTCGACTGATCTCGCAGTGCAGAAAATCAACGAGGCCGGCGGGCCGCTCGGAGAGGAGATCGGTGTTGTCAGACGAGATACGGGGTATGACCCGACGACTGCACGGGAAAAACTTCGGCAGCTTGTCAACGTCGACAACGCCAATGTAATCACCGGGTTGACCTCGACAACAGCTGTCCCGACATGGGACTTCATTCAGGAGCTAGAGGTTCCTGTCGTCACGATGTACGCCGGCTCACGGTTCTTTGACACCCGCGGCGGTGACAATGGAACGCCCAGCGACCTCTCCGATGACGAGTGGTTCTGGCGAACCACCGGAGCCGACACCCAGCACACCGCAGGAGCAGCCCTGCACGCGCAAAGTTCCGACGCGACGAACATCGGTGTCATCAACACGAAGACATCGGGTGCAAGAACGTGGGCGGAAGCATTCTATGATGCCATCGGCGTCCTTGATGGAGTAACGCAGACGGAGAAACTGGAGGTCGAAGGCGGCAAAACAACCTATCGATCCGATCTCGAGAGCTTCTTTGAGGCCGACATCGACCTCTTCGGGATCGCCGTCGAGGAGGCACCGGACGCCGTGACGATGCTTGAGGGGTGGAAGCAGGGCGGCTACGGGGGCAAGGTGATGCTCTCGAATCCGATGAAGAACCCAAAGGTGCGAGATGAACTCGGCAGCCGACTCGAAGACGACTGGGTCCGTGTCTCGGTGCCGGCAACATCCGGCCCGTGGGCTGATACCTACATCGACGAACTAGACAGCTTCGTCAAGTCATCCGATACGTACGACGACGACATGTCAAAGAACAGCTGGTCGGCATCGGCATACGACTCGATTACGGTGTCAGCGCTGGCTATTCACCGAGCTGGCGAGGCCACACCCGAGGCGATACAGAAGAACCTCGGGCCCGTTGCCCGAGCGCCTGGCAAGAAGGTTAGTACCTTCGCGGAAGGCAAGGAAGCACTCGACAACGACGAGGAGATCAATTTTGTCGGTGCACAGACGAAGGTCAACTTCAACACCAAAGGCGACGTGTTCAACGATGTCAAGAT
>KI543214.1:109096-110182 GCA_000496215.1 uncultured archaeon A07HN63 | reverse complement strand
GTGGTACCAGACCCGTGATATGGACGCTGGTGGAGGTCATCTCTCCGCGACTGCCGAATAAGGGCTACAGGGGTGAGCTTAGATGAGTAAGAGCGTTGCGCAAAACGGACAGAGATAGTGCGACAAAATAGCTGTCTCAGAGTCTGAGACGCCTACTGGCCTTGTTCAGTCGTATAGTCGAACAGTGACGATACTACCGGTTGGGTCGTTCTGGTCGAACTCAAGTTCACCACCCAGTTGGGTGACGGCCCAGTTCACAAACCAGAGTCCGATTCCGCGGCCATGTTTGAGTTGGGTTTCGCTTCCATCGGCCACGGCTTCCTGTTCCAAATTCGGGATGCCGGGACCGTTGTCAGCGACGGTGACTTCGGTGCCCTCATCGGGATCCGCTCGAACAGTAATGGTGACACAGGGTGCGTCGGTGTCAGCGTGCTTCAGTGCATTTTCGACCAGCTCATGGAGGATCCGTCGAACAACAGGCTGGTGGGATACGATCTGGATATCGGCTGCCTCCACCGTAATGTCTCCACTCGGGTCGCCAGATCGAAACTCGTCAGCAACAGCCATTGCGAGAGCCGCAAGATCGAATTCCTCCGGTGAGGTCGTAACAGTGCCCATCACCTCCTCAGCCTCACGGGCCTTTGAGCTAAGTCGAAGTGTTCCCTGAAGTGTGCTCTTGATAGTCGAGCGGATATCGTCGTCTGTAATGCGATCCGAATTGGCTAAGACGACGTCAAGATCATTGCGGACGTTATGTCTGAGAATCCGATTGAGAACCTCGATCCGCTGGCGTCGCATTTCACGGTCAGTCACATCAATGAGGGTGATGGTAAGGCCCAGTCGCTGACCACCGCCGCCAGTTATACTCGACACACGGGGGTCAAACGTCTGAGTCCCGGTTGTGGTCGAATATTCGAGTGTATCACACGCACGCACTGACGAGACTGATTGCTCAAGAACGTTTTCGAAGATTCACCAACGATATCCGAGCCAAAGAGGGCCGTTGCCGCCGCGTTCGCGTTGACATGTTCTCATCGGTATTGATTATCAGACCGCCTCGTCCATCTCGGTCACCACCGAGCGAAG
>KI543214.1:96446-109076 GCA_000496215.1 uncultured archaeon A07HN63 | reverse complement strand
TCCGCGAGATCAGCGTCGGATTTCCTCGCGCTGGGCTTCCATCTGCTTGCGGAACTCCTCGATCTCCTCGTCGGTCATCGGTTCCTGATCTCGTGCCATTGTTCGAACCGTCTGATGAATCGTTGGATGTTCTCGGCTAAATGCGCTTCGGCGATATCGAGCCCGATATCGGCCGATCCGACCGGCATGATGTAGTCGGTTCTGTACTTGCGGCCGTTTCGGAACACGTCGAGATGCAATCCCTCTGTGGTGACATCATGCCCATGTTTGCTGGCTGGATCATGGTCATACCGAACGACTGGCTGCCACGCCTCGTCGTGGCGATATTCGAGCTGGACGACGAATCGCGTGACGGCCCCTCGGCGGTGTGAGTATCCAACCTGGCGACGTGTTCTCTCGTTGTACGCGGTCGTGTACTCGGTATCGTACTCGCGTGGACTGTCGTCGTACATTCCGGGGTTCGCCCGTCCGGATCGGGCTGGTTCCGGTATCAGGGATAAAATCAGGGTTTCTCACCGCTGGCCGCAGAACTAATCCTGCAGGCCCTCCGGCCCTTCGTGACCGAACACTACGATATTGATACAGCCAGCGGCGTATGATACAAGTAGCCACAGTGTCAACGTTGCGTTGACAGCTATGAGCGCGACCGAACAGATTCGGGTGTCGCCAGAGGTGAAGGCGGCACTCGAAGCCGAAAAAGAGCCCGGCGAAAGCTACAACGAGACGTTGGAGCGGTTGATCGAAGAACGTGTCGCGCGTCGTCGCAAAGCCATTCGGGAGGGTGCTGGACTGTGGGAAGACACCGATGCCGCAGAGAAGGCTAAACAGCTCCGCGACGAGATGAACGACGAGTTCGGTCCGGATCTATGACGCTCTATGATAGTAGTTTCCTGATCGACTACCTACACGGCGAGCCGGCACCAGTTGAGTACGCGGAAACGCATGCGACAGACCAGGCGAAAACGATTCATCTCGTTTCCTACGAGGTCTATTTAGGCGAGTTACACAAATCGGGTGAGCCGGATTTCGATGCCGTGTCGGCTGCCCTTGATTGGGTCACAGTGGTGAACTATCAGTCCGGACAGACCAGCCGGCACGCTGCGGAACTCATGGCACGGTTGCACGATGCTGGAACACCACTTGGCACCATCGACGGTTATATCACTGCCGCTGCGTGGGAGATGAACGAAACACTGGCGACGCGTGATGCCGATTTCGATACACCGGCAGTTCGAGATGAGATAGACGTGGACCTCGTCTGATCGTACTCGCTGCATAGCGACACCGTAGCGAATCAACCGACCGCGAACCAAACGCGTTTTATATACTCACGGCAAAGCGACGACAAGGAGATTACACCATGGAAATGCCACGCCGGATGAATACATACTGTCCGCACTGTGACGAACACCACGAACACGAGGTCGAGAAGGTTCGCTCCGGTCGGTCAACTGGAATGAAAAAGGTTCAGGACCGACAGCGCGACCGCCAGACCTCGACCATCGGCAACTCCGGGAAGTTCTCGAAGGTGCCCGGTGGCGACAAGCCGACCAAGAAGACTAACCTCACCTACCGGTGCAGTGACTGCGGCACCGCCCACATCCGCGAGGGATGGCGTGCCGGCCGACTCACGTTCCAAGAATAATGACAGGCAACTTCGTCACCGTCAAATGCAACGACTGCGAGAACGAACAGAGCGTCTTCGAGAAAACCGCGACCGTGGTCAACTGCGCGGTCTGCGGCACCACGCTGGCGACGCCGACCGGCGGCAAGGCCGAGATCGACCACGAAGTCCTCGAAACCGTCGAGGCACGGTAACGGTCCGGTGAGGGGGATACAGCAATGAACAACAGTGACTACCCCGAGGTCGGCGAACTCGTCGTCGGCGAGGTCGATGAGATCGCCGATTTCGGCGTCTTCGTCGATCTGGAGGCCTACGACACCCGTGGGCTGGCCCACATCAGCGAGGTCGCCAGCGGCTGGATCAAGAACGTCCGCGATCACGCCCGCGAGGGCGAGACGGTCGTCGCCAAGGTGCTGGATATCGACACCGACTCCCAGCAGATCGATCTCTCGCTGAAGGATGTCAACGAACACCAGCGCAAGGACACGATCCAGGCCTGGAAAAACGAGCAGAAAGCCGACAACTGGATGGAGATCGCCCTCGGCGAGGATGTCGACGACGAGGTGTATCAGACCGTCGCCAATGGCCTGCTGGCCGAGTACGACACGCTCTACGAGGCCTTCGAGGAGGCGGCGATCCACGGGATGGACGCCGTCGAGGACACCGATCTCGGCGACGAACACGCAGAGGCTATCGTCCAGACCGCCCGCGAGAACGTCTCGGTTCCCTACGTCACCGTCACGGGCTACGTCGATCTCGAATGCCCGGCCTCAGACGGCGTTGACGAGGTAAAGGAGGCCCTGCAGGCCGCCGAGGGCAACGGCGAGGTACCGCCGGAGGTCGAACTCGACGTTTCCTACGTTGGCTCTCCCGAGTACCGGATCAACGTACAGGCCCCTGACTACAAGACCGCCGAGTCCGAGCTTGAGGCGAGCGCCGAACGCGCCACCGAGGTAATCGAAGCCGCTGACGGCGAGGGCGAGTACCACCGCGAGCGACGCGAAGACGACGAGTAACAACGCATTCCTACCCCATCTTCTCCGCATGAAATCCGACATCCGCGTCTGTGCGTCGTGGGAAACCGAACACGACAGTCCGGTCTACAGTCTCGACGACACCTGCCCAGAGTGCGGCGGCCAAACCGAGAATAGCGCGCCCGCGCCGTACAGCCCCGAGGACCCCTACGGCGAGTACCGACGGGCTCTTAAGCGGCGCGAACGCCAGTAGCCGCATGGACGAAATCGATATCATGTCGCACGCCGAGCCCGAGCTGACGGACCCGGTGTTGATCGAGGGCCTGCCCGGTGTCGGCCACGTCGGCAAGCTCGCCGCCGAGCATCTGGTCGACGAACTCGACAGCGAACTCGTCCGGCAGGTCTACGCCGACGAGTTCCCGCCACAGGTCACCGTCGACGACGAGGGCGTCGCCGACCTCACCTGCGCCGAGTTCCACGCGATCCACACCGACGGCGACGGTTCCGACCTGCTTGTGCTGACGGGTGATCACCAGGCCGCGACCAACGAGGGCCACTACAGCCTGACGGCGGCCTTCCTCGATGAGGCCGAATCGTTCGGCGTCGAGACGGCCTACGCCCTCGGTGGCGTCCCAACCGGTGAACTCGTCGAGGAGTACAACGTCCTCGGTGCCGTCACCGACGCGGATATGAAACCACCACTCGAGGATGTCGACGTGGAGTTCCGTAGCGACGAGCCGGCCGGCGGCATCGTCGGCGTTAGCGGGCTGATTCTCGGCCTCGGTGAGCGACGCGGGATGGATACCGCCTGCCTGATGGGCGAAACCAGCGGCTATCTCGTCGACCCCAAGAGCGCGCAAGCCGTTATCGAGGTGCTTGAAGCCGAACTCGGCTTCGATGTCGACTTCGGCTCGCTGGAGGACCGCGCCGAGGAGATGGAGGAGGTCGTCGGCAAGATTCAGGAGATGCAGTCCCAGCAACAGAGCATTCCGGACGACGAGCTTCGCTACATCGGGTAGCCCTGTCACCCTGTTCTTCGGCGCGGCCCACCGCCGCCAGCCAATGTTTTATTCTATCCACCACAATCCGTAGCCATGCCCACAGTCCGCGTTGCGGGTGTCGGCCTGACGCCGTTCGGCGACCACGGCGGCCGCGCAGGACGGGACCTCTTCGCCGAAGCCGCTGCCGCCGCCATCGACGATGCCGGCGTCGACCGTCGAGCCGTCGACCGCCTCGATTACGGGAATTTCATGGGCGCACTCGCAGAGCAACAGGCCCATCAGGCCCCACTGATGGCCGAGGCCGCCGGCCTCGACTGCCCGGCGACCCGCTACGAGGAGGCCTGCGCCTCCGCTGGCGTCGCGGTCAAGGCTGGCGTCGAAGCGATCCGCGCCGGCACCGCCGATGTTGTCCTCGCTGGCGGGATGGAGCGGATGAACTGTCTCGACACCGGTGCGGCGACCGACGCCCTCGCTATCGCGGCCGACGAACTGTACGAGGTCCGCGCGGGGATGACATTCCCCAGCGCGTACGCCCTGATGGCGCAGGCCTACTTCGAGCGGTTCGGCGGCGACCGCGAGGATCTCGCCCACATCGCGGTCAAAAATCACGCCAACGCAGTGCCGAACGAGTTCGCCCAGTACCAGCGGGAAATCAGCATCGACGAGGCCCTCGACAGCCCGCCGGTCGCCGAACCGCTCCACCTCTACGACGCCTGTCCGATCACCGACGGCGCGAGCGCGGTCGTTCTCGTTTCCGATGCGTATGCCGCCACCCACGACCTCGACGCACCAGTGTCGATAACCGGCGTCGGGCAGGGCGGCGACCGACTCGCACTACAGGACCGCGACCGGATCACCGAAACCCCTGCGACGACGCAAGCCGCCGATATGGCCTACGCCGACGCCGACATCGCGGCCGACGATATCGACGCCGCCGAAGTTCACGACTGTTTCACCATCGCGGAGGCGATTGCGCTCGAATCGCTCGGTATCGCAGAGGCGGGCGACGGCATCACCGCTGCCCGCAAGGGCCGAACGACGCCCGATGGCGACACGCCGGTCAATCTTTCCGGTGGGCTGAAGGCCAAGGGCCACCCGGTCGGCGCGACCGGCGGGAGTCAGATCGCCGAACTCACCCGACTGCTCCGCGGTGATCACCCAAACAGCGAGCATGTCGCTAACGCGACGACAGGCGTCGCCCACAATGCTGGCGGCACTGTCGCCAGCGCTGTCGTCCATGTCTTGGAGGTTGCGCCATGACGGGCAACGATGGTGAAAATAGCGACGACGCCGCGACCGGTCAGTCGGCCAGCTACGATGCGTGGCTCGACGCCGTCGCCGCCGACCAGGGGTTCTATCTCGAAGGCCCCGACGGCACCGGCTCGCTGCCGCCGCGTCGTTGTTGTCCAGAGACTGGTTCGGACGACCTCACACGAGAACCGTTGCCTGACACCGGAACAATTGACACCGCGACTGTCGTCCACGTCGCTGCACCGGGATTCGCCGACGACACGCCGTACATCAGTGCTATCGCGTCGTTTGGCCCGGTCCGACTCACCGGTGTCGTTGTCGGCGTCGATCCCGATGCCGTCGGCGACGGCAGCCTCATCGGCGAGACGGTGACTGTCGATATCGAGACCCGCGAGACAACCGCGGATCGGCTGGTCGTGTTCAGGCGTCAGCCGTAGCCGTCGGCAACGAGGCTTTGTGGCTGTCAGCTCGAAAGCGACATATGGACACGGAGCTGTTTCGCACGGCAGCGGGCGACCCGATTCCGGCAGTGACGGCCCCGGAGATGGCCGAGATCGACCGGATCGCTGTCGAGGAAATCGGCCTCGGGATCGTCCAGATGATGGAACACGCTGGCCGCGAACTGGCCCGGGCTGTTCTCGATAGCGACGCCGACCGGCTGACAGTCGTCGCCGGCGGCGGTGGCAACGGTGGCGGCGGCCTCGCCTGCGCCCGACATCTCGCCGCCCGCGACCGACTTCACGCGGTCGTCCTTGATCGGCCGCCGGCCGCCTACGAGGGCGCGGCAGCGACGCAACTCGGCCTCGTCGAGAGCACCGAGGCCGAACTCATCACCACCGAATCAGACCCCGACCGGGCGGATGAGGCGATTTCAACAGCCGATGGGGTCGTCGATGCGCTCATCGGCTACGGGTTGCGTGGTGCGCCGCGCGGCCCAGCCGCCGAACTGATCGCCGAGATGAACACTGCTGGACCGGTCACGTCGCTGGACGTGCCCTCCGGTGTCGACGCGACGACCGGCGAAGCGGCCGGCGGTGCCGTCAGTCCCGACCTGACAGTGACGCTCGCGCTCCCGAAAACAGGGCTGACGACGACAGAAAGCGAGATCCTCTGTGTCGATCTCGGCATTCCGGCAACCGTCTACGAGGCAGCCGAGATCCCTTACGAGAATCCATTCGGCGACGAGTTCAGTGTTAGATTGACCCCTGTCGACTGATTTGACTCCGGTCGACTGATCTTTTGAGTGAAACGTCCTTGGGCGTCGGGAGTCCTAAACCCGACCGAGCCCAAGGAATGAGTATGAGCGACGAGGGTCTGCAGCTTACCGTACAGAGCGCCGACAAGCGGGACGCCGGGCGCGGGATCGCACGGTTACCCGAGACCGCGCGGCGTGAACTCGGCGTATTAAGCGGCGATATGGTCGTCATCGATGGCGAGTCGGCAACCGTCGCCAAGGTCTGGTCGCGCAACAGCAGCGTCGCCGATGGTGCCGTGCTAATTGACGCCGATACACGGGCGAACGCCGGCGTGAAGATCGGTGAAACTGTGCGGGTCAGAAAGGTGGCTGTCTCGGCGGCCGACTCGGTGACGCTCCGGGCCCCGCCGGAACTCGGTAGCGTCGATATCGACCACGAGACGATCGAACGGGAGGTGACACGCGATCTTCAGGACAGACCGATCCGAGCCAACGAGGGCGTCCGAATCGAACGCCTCGCGGGAAGCCGGTTCGTCGTCACCGACACCGATCCCGAGGGAACCGTTCGTGTGACCGACGAAACCACCGTGCGCGTCGAACCCATCCCCGATACGTCCGGCGAGGCGGCCGACACCGCGAGCACCGTGGACAGCACAGATTCCGCAGCCGACAGCAGCGGCACCAGTATCGAGGTCACAGCTGCCGGTGACGACACCGCCGACCAGACAGCAGCCACCGGCGTCACCTACGAGGATATCGGTGGCCTCGACGAGGAACTCGAACTCGTCCGCGAGCTGATCGAACTTCCGCTGTCGGAGCCCGACGTGTTCACCCGCCTCGGCGTCGAGCCACCGAAGGGTGTCCTGCTGCACGGCCCGCCGGGCACCGGGAAGACACTCATCGCCAAGGCCGTCGCCAACGAGGTCGACGCGACGTTCCTGACCGTCTCTGGCCCGGAGATCATGTCGAAGTACAAGGGCGAAAGCGAGGAACAGCTCCGCGACAAATTCGAGGCCGCCGCCGAAGACGCACCTGCCATTGTCTTCTTTGATGAGATCGATTCTATCGCTTCGACACGCGACGACGGTGGTGATGTCGAGAGCCGCGTCGTCGGCCAGTTGCTCTCGCTGATGGACGGCCTTGACGCCCGCGGCGACGTGATCGTCATCGGCGCGACAAACCGGGTCGATTCGATCGACCCGGCGCTCCGGCGCGGCGGTCGGTTCGACCGCGAGATCGAGATCGGCGTTCCCGGCGAGGCCGGCCGCCGCGAGATCCTCGACGTACATACCCGCCAGATGCCGCTGGCCGAGGGCGTCGATATCGACACCCTCGCCGAGCGAACCCACGGTTTCGTCGGCGCGGATCTCGAAAGTCTCGGGAAAGAGGCCGCGATGACCGCGCTTCGGCGAACGCGGCAGGCAGACGGTGACCTCGGCGGTGTCAAGGTAACCCGCGAGGACTTCGAGTCGGCGATGACGGCCGTCGAGCCATCGGCAATGCGAGAGTATATCGCCGAGCAGCCGACGACCGATTTCGACGACGTTGGCGGGCTCAACGACGCCAGGGAGCAACTCGAACAGGCTGTCACGTGGCCGCTGCAGTACGGCCCGCTGTTCGACGCCGCCGCGACCACGCCGCCGACCGGCGTGCTCCTGCATGGGCCGCCAGGCACCGGGAAGACGCTGCTCGCACGGGCGATCGCCGGCGAGAGCGAGGTCAACTTCATCCAGGTGCAGGGACCAGAGTTGCTGGACCGCTACGTCGGCGAGAGCGAGAAGGCCGTCCGAGAGATCTTCGAGCGCGCCCGCCAGTCCGCCCCGGCGATCGTCTTTTTCGACGAGATCGACGCCATCGCCGGCGACCGCGACGGGCTGGGCGGCGATTCCGGCGTCGGCGAGCGCGTCGTCTCTCAACTGCTGACCGAACTCGATCGGCTCACCGACAATCCGAATCTGGTCGTGCTGGCTGCGACAAACCGCCGCGACACGCTCGACGACGCGCTGCTTCGCGCCGGTCGGCTGGAGCGGTCGATCGAGGTCGACACCCCCGACGAGGAGACGCGCCGCGAAATCCTCGCCGTCCATACCCGCGAGAAGCCACTCGCCGACGACGTTGATCTCGATTCGCTGGCGGCCTCGACGGCGGGCGCGAGCGGGGCCGAACTCACGTCGATCTGCCGGGAGGCAGCCCTGCTGGCGATCACCGCAGTCGCAGACAGCTACGAGGACGCGGCGGCCAACGATCACGCCGACGAACTCACGATTACGCCAGACCACTTCGATGCGGCGAGGGCGTCGATTCTCGACGAGTGATCGGGGAATCGACCGCGGCCACAGTCCGGGCCGTCCTTGGCTCCGCTCGTGAGAAACCAGCGTGGGCTCGAACCCCGTTCCGAAGGGGGTTTACCACTCGACAGCGGACGCTCTGCCATGTCGTTACGCGTGACGTTTCTCGGGACAAGCGGGGCAGTGCCGACGACCCAGCGAGCCCCGAGTGCAGTCTTTGTCAACCGCGAGGGTGACGGTCTGCTGTTCGACTGCGGTGAGGGCACCCAGCGGCAGATGATGCGGTACGGCACCGGGTTTGCTGTCTCCGATATCTTCGTCACGCATCTCCACGGCGACCACATCCTCGGGATTCCGGGCCTGATCCAGAGCTGGGATTTCAACGGCCGGGAGGCGCCGCTGACGATCCACTGTCCACGCGGGACGGCCAGCGAGATCGAGAGCCTCGTCGGCGTTGGCGACCACACCCCGACGTTCCGTGTCGCTGTCAGTGAAACCGAGGCCGGTGGCGTCGCTCTCGACACCGAGGAGTACGTCGTTCGGGGGGTCGAGACTGACCATCGGGTGCCGGCGGTTGGGTACGCACTAATCGAGGACGACCGACCCGGTCGCTTCGACCGGGAGAAAGCCGAAGACGAACTGGGGATTCCACCGGGACCGCTTTACGGCAAACTCCACGACGGCGAGTCGGTCGAACTCGACGACGGTCGAGTAGTTGACCCCGAACAGGTCGTCGGCGAGCCACGCCCCGGGCGTCGACTGGTCTACACCGGCGACACGCGCCCAACAGCCGCCGTCGAGCGCGCTGCGGCCGACGCCGACCTCCTGATCCACGATGCCACCTTCGCCGACGATCACGCCGACCGCGCCCGAGATACGGGCCACGCGACAGGAAGCGAGGCCGGCGAACTCGCTGCGAGTGCCGACGCGAAGCGGCTGGCGCTCACACATATCTCCTCGCGCTACGGAGCCGATCCATCGCCGATCAGACGGGAGGCGGCCGAGGGGTTCGACGGCGAGGTGTTCATCGCCAGCGACGGCCAAGAAATCGAGGTTCCGTATCCCGATCAAGAGACTGTCACCGACGCGTAATTCTCCCGGTGGCTTCGGTGAGAGCAGTTGATAGAACAGCTATATCACCGAAATCATCGCCACCCTGTTGTCATGGTAATTGTTCTCACAATACCCCTCATAGCAGCTGCTTTGAGCGAACAGCCGAGTAAGATGATATGGGCGTTCCACCAGCAAACCGGCTCCTGCTCGTCTCCGACAACGACACGATTCGCGAGGCCGTAACCGAGGCCGTCCGCGACCCGCCGGACCTCCGTCTCACGACCGTCGAAACGCCGGCCGACGCCCGATGCCATCTCGCCGCAACACCGGCCGACTGTCTACTGGTTGACGCCCACGCCGGCACCGATTCGCTGTCCGCGTTCCGCGATACTCTCCGGGCAGAACACCCCACACTCCCGTTCGTCGCCGCCGTCGACACAACGCGGACACTGCCGTCGTCGCTTGCGGTGCACGCGACGATTCACACTGATTCGCTTGCGACACTGCCGGAGGTCGTACGGGTTCTCACAGCCACCGCACGGCGAACTGACTCGCCAGCTGTCTCCGCCGAGCACTCCTGATCGAGGGAACTTATCGCGCTGACCGAAGATAGTGAAACAGCTCTATCAGAGTTGTATCAAGAGCGGCAGCACAAGATGGAGGGCGCGCATTTAGCAGCAAAAGAGGGTTAGTATCGCTTGGTCATGATGGTTGAGCAACATTGGACTCGGTGACAGTGTTTGCTATCCAGCCACCGATCCGACCGAAAATCATGCCTAACACCGGCGAGGTACACAGAAGCATCGCAACGGCAATGAGGAAGAACACAGTCAAATTGAGAGACCACGTCAATGTAGTGCCTTCTGTGAGAAGAAACACAGCTACTGCACTCACTCCTCCCAAAAATCCGGCACGGAGTCCAGCGGCACTCGGCTTTACCGAGCGGTTGGCTGCGATAGCTCCGGCGATTATTGCTCCAAATAGCATTACCCCACCACCGATACTCGCCTCGGAGTTTGGAAGCCAGTTTATTATCACAGTGGTGGGTAGTGCAGCTATCGTCCCGAGAATCGCAGCGCGCCAAACCTGCGGAATCGAGCTGTGAGGGCTATTTGATGCCATATTTACTCGTGAAGGCGACACCACATAACAGAACCCCTGATTTTCTGAGCTTGAAACAACGTAAATAGAGCCGATAGCCTGAGCAAACGTGGTTGACAAGAGATGCTGTGCAGGATTCAACCTCTATACCCATCACTCCGCAAATTCTCATATCATACTGCATATAATTGTTTCACCGGACTGAGGAAGAGCCGAACTCATACCCCGCTTCGGCGTGGCCTATTTGTCCGTCGGCCATCTAGCTGTCTGTGTGACCGTTCGGACGAACGCGTTCGACGCGCCGGTCTTCGGCGTCGATATTCAGAGCGGCGATATCCGTGGCGACGCCCCGGCGTACGCCCTCGTCATCCTTGGGGACGACATCGAGCGCGATGTCGTCTCCTTCCGGAAGCTCTGCCGACTGATCGACGAGCGGGAACCCGCTCTCGTTGCGACCGACAACGCCTACGAACTCGCCGCCGACAAGAACGAACTCGTCGGCTTTCTGCGCTCGCTGCCCTCGACGACGAAACTCGTACAGGTGACCGGTGACGAACGCCCGGAACCGCTCTCCCGGGTCGCCTCCCGGCACGGGGTTCCCTACGACAAGAAGCCGATGGCCGAGGCCGAGGCTGCGGCGCGACTGGCGAAGGCCAACGTCGGCTGCGAGGTGTCGGCGTTTACCGACACGACGACCGTCAAGGTGGCCCGCGGCCGCTCGACCGGCAGCGGCGGCTGGAGTCAGGACCGCTACACCCGCCGCATCCACGGCAACGTGAAGAAGGTTGCCCGCGAGGTCGAATCCAAACTCGACAGTGCGAATCTGGAGTACGACGAGGATGTGACCGAGAAGTACGGCGGCTACTCGAATGCGATCTTCACCGTCGAGGCGACGCCGGACGAACTCCCGGTCTCCAGCCACCGCGCCGGCGACACCCGCATCGAGATCGAACGCGAGCAACGCGACGGAATCAGCTACGAACCGCTGGTGAAGCGGCGTGATCGCGTTATTATCGGGCTCGATCCTGGCACAACCACCGCCGCCGCTGTCGTCGGCCTCGACGGCCGCGTGCTGGCGACGTTCTCCAGTCGCACGGCCGACACGGCCACGGTCACCGAGTGGCTGATCGAACAGGGACGGCCGCTGATCGTCGCCGCCGACGTGACGCCGATGCCCCAGACGGTCGAGGACTTCCGTCGCAGCTTCGAGGCAACCGGGTGGGCGCCGGAGAGCGATCTGCCGGTCGACGAGAAGCTTCACCGCACCCGCGATCACGAGTACGACAACGATCACGAGCGGGACGCGCTGGCCGCCGCCCTGTACGCCTACGACGACCGCGAGGATCAGTTCGACCGAATAACGGAGAAGGTTCCGCCGGAATTCGACCGCGAGGAGGTCATCGCCCACGTCGTGGCCAACGAATCCTCGGTCGAGGCCGCCCTGACGGAGCTATCGGACGATGGTGAGGGCGACGACGAGGAGTCGACACACGAGCCACGGGAGCTATCCAGCGAGGAACAGCGCATCAAGGAGCTCGAGGCGCAGGTCGACCGCCTGCAGTCGCACAACGAGGAGTTACAGGCCGAGCTGGCCGACCGCGAGGACACCATCGACGACTACGAGGACGAACTCGCCGAGGCCAAACGAGATGAACGCCGAGAGGCCCGCGAGCGGCGGATCGTTTCTCGGCTGGAACGCGAAACAGACCGATTGGAGCGCGAGCGCGACGAGGCTCGCGAGCGAGCCGAGGATCTCGAGGCCAAACTCGACCGGCTGAAAGAGCTCTGGAAGTTGGATCACGCGGATGCGGCTGTTGCCGGCGACGATAATCTGGTCTCGGTGAAGGTCGTCGAGCAGTTCACCAACCGTGCACTCGACGAGGTCGAGGCTGATATCGGGCTGACCAGCGGCGACATCATCTACTTCCGCGATGCCTCGGGGGCCGGCCGCAGCACCGCCGAACGCGTCGCCGACATCGAGCCGCGCATTGTGCTCCGCGAGGGCGGCCTGTCCGACGTCGCCGACAAGGTACTCTTCGGGGCCGGGATTCCGGTCGCCCCCGCGGAGGCGGTGACGCTCCACGAGGTCGACGAGCTTGCGGTTGTCGACGAGGGCGAGATCGAGGCGGCGATCGACGACTGG
>KI543214.1:91925-96426 GCA_000496215.1 uncultured archaeon A07HN63 | reverse complement strand
ACGCTGAGTCACCCAGCTGACACCGGCGACATTCAGAAGGCCTATGATACCGCTGTGCCGACAGTGGCGTATGGATACCCACGAGCTGATCACCCGCAACGCCGCCGAGGTGGTCACCGAGTCGGAAGTCGAGGCGCTGGCCGACGACCCCGAGGGGAAACGGGCCTACGTCGGCTACGAGCCCTCGGGCGTCCTTCATCTCGGGCACATGCTGACGGCGACGAAGCTGATCGAGTTACAGGAGGCCGGGTTTGAGGTGACGGTCCTGCTGGCCGACGTACATGCCTATCTTAACGACAAGGGCACGTTCGCCGAGATTCGCGAGACGGCCGAGACGATGAAGGATCAGTTCATCGCCTATGGGCTCAACGAGGCACAGACGACGTTCGTGCTCGGCTCTGAGTACCAACTCGACGAGGAGTACACACTGGATCTTCACGCGCTCGAACTCGAAACAACGCTCTCGCGGGCCCAGCGCTCGATGGCCGAGATTCAGCGCGGCGATCACGCGAAGGTCTCACAGATGGTCTACCCGCTCATGCAGGCCCTCGATATCGAGTATCTGGATGTTGATCTCGCTGTCGGTGGGCTCGATCAGCGAAAGGTACACATGCTGGCCCGCGAGACGCTGCCCGAACTCGATTACGACGTGCGGCCCGCACTCCATACGCCGATCATCGCGGATCTCTCCAGCGGGCGTCGGCAAGATGGCCTCAAGCTCCGGCGTGACGATCTCGATGGAGGACACCAAGGCGGATATCGAGACGAAGATCACCGATGCCTACTGCCCGCCGACAGCCGATCCGGAGCCCGACGACGAAGGCAACGACCGCGAGAACCCGGTGTTACAGTTGTTCCAGTATCACGTCTTCCCCCGGGTCGACAGTGTCGTCGTCGAGCGGCCCGAGGAGTATGGCGGTGATCTCGAATACGACGAATACGCGACGCTTGAGGCCGATCTCGAAAGCGGTGACCTCCACCCGATGGACGCCAAGGGCGCGCTTGCCACCGAACTCGACGCGCTGATCGAACCGGGGCGCCAGCAACTCGACGACTGAGATCGCTGCCCGGGCGCCCGAACTTTTTGTTCGATACCGCGGCCAGCTTCGTGCGATGGCATGGAACGGCGACAACCGGGGGCAATCGATGCAACTCGGCGCGACGCTGCTGTTCGGGTTTCTCGTCATGGCGCTCACGACGGCGCAGGCGACGTTCGTCCCGAACGCGGTCGCCGATGCCGAACTCGATCACAGCCAGCAGGCTGAGGGCCAGCTGGTGGAACTCTCGACGGCCGTCACCGCGACCAGCGCCGCTGGAACCCCACAGCCGACGGCGATCACGCTCGGCCCCGATTACCCGCCGCTGCCGCTGTTCGTCGTTCCGCCACCCGGGGCTGGCACGCTACGAACGACCACGCCCGAGACGGTCCGAATCGAGAATGCGGCCGGCGTGACCACCACTCAGTCGTTCGACAGCTACTGGACCGGGGCGACACGATCCTATGCGACACGCGCGCTTAGCTTTCGCCCGACGTACCGCGAACTCGACGGCGCGCCGATCTACCGGATCGAGTACGGGATGCTGGTCACCAATTACAGCGGCGACGCTCGCGTCGACCTTGCCGACGGGCGCGACCCACTTGTCGACGGCACCGAGATCACGGTCCCCGTCGTCGGTGGTGATCTCGACATGCGGAGCCGCGGCACCGAATCGCTCGTCGTCGAACGCGTAACTCAGGGGACGACAGTCTCCGTTGCGGACGACGGCAACCCGATTCGGCTCAGCCTGCCCACGACGGTACCGGCAGAGACGTGGCGCGAAGAGATCGTCGGCGACGAGCCGACCGTCGACAGCGTCAGCGTCTCCGGCGGCGTCGCAACCATCACACTTGATGCGTCGAAGACGTACGAGCTGACCCTCAACCGGATCGTCGCCGGCACGTCAACCAGCAAGCCGACGGCGACCTATCTTCGAAACACCACTGCTGCCGGGTGGCCGTACCCGTTCGATGTGCGCGACCGGTACAACGACCGTGTTCACGAGCCCACCACGATCTGGGCGTACAGAGAGGGCAACTTCGGGAGGCCGGCAGACAAATTCAGTATTCCGGAGGAGCCGTTGCCGGGGCTCGCAGGCGACGTGTGTTACACGCTCCAGCGCGGGCTGACGGATGGCGACCGTCCGTCGACGTACGGCTCGCCAGCCGGGAGCTGTGAGTGACAGACGGCGGCCCCTCGTTACCGCGGCTGTAATCCCACGATTTTTAGGCTCCTGCGAGTGACAGTCGGGTATGAGCGATCACGAAGGCCAGCGCGACCTTCGCATGCCGGACGAGGACGAGGTCTTCGCCGAGGTGACCGACATGCTCGGGGCCAACCGCGTGACCGTCCGCTGTGCCGACGGCGTCGAGCGAACCGCCCGCATCCCTGGGCGTATGCAGAAGCGTGTCTGGATCCGCGAGGACGACCTCGTCATCGTCGACCCGTGGGACTGGCAGGACGAGAAAGCCGATATCTCACACCGCTACGAGCAGGCTGAGGCCGACGAACTCCGGCGCGAGGGCCATCTCGGGTAGCCCACCCACCGACCGGCGACTCTTTTCCCTCCACGCACTGTATAAGAATCCGATGACCGACGAGTACGGCCTGCTCGATACTGATGCGGTCGAGGGGGTCGGCGACGAGTGGGAGGATATCGATGTCACCGACACCGAGGCCGACCAGATCGCCCGCGACCGCGACCGCGAGTTCGAGCAGTTCGAGGAACGGATCAAGGATGCCGAGCATTTCAAGGTCGAACAGTCGGTGTTCGACGACGCCACGTTCGGCGCGCTCTACAAACTCGTTGAAGACGACCACATCGAGGCCTTCGGCGGGCCGATCTCGACCGGGAAGGAGGCCAACGTCTACGAGGCAATGGGCGGCGACAGCGAGGTCGCCGTCAAGATCTTCCGGGTCAACGCCTCGCCCTTCCAGCAGATGCGCGAGTATCTGGAGGGCGACCCCCGGTTCGAGGGGATCGGCAACGACAAGAAACAGACCGTCCTCGCGTGGGTGCGCAAGGAGTTCGCCAATCTCCAGCGGGCGCAGGAGGCCGGCGTTCGCGTGCCGACCCCGATTGCCGTCGAGCGCAACGTGCTGGTGATGGAACTCGTCGGTCTCGTCGAGGATCGCGCCCGTCGGCTGGCCGAGGTGAGCGTCGAAAACCCCGAGACAGCCTACGAGGTGGTCCGCGAGTACATGCGCCGACTCCATACGGCCGGCCTGATCCACGGCGACCTCTCGGAGTACAACATGATCATCCACGACGGTGAACTCGTCATCATCGATCTGGGACAGGCGATGACTGTTCATCACCCGAACGCGCGTGACCTGCTCGAACGCGACTGTGAGAACGTCGCCT
The DNA here is from genome assembly GCA_000496215.1 of uncultured archaeon A07HN63. Taxonomy (GTDB): domain Archaea; phylum Halobacteriota; class Halobacteria; order Halobacteriales; family Haloferacaceae; genus Halonotius. The sequence goes on along the minus strand of KI543214.1, from coordinate 93,024 downwards.
CCTTTTTCAGCCGGCAAGGGCTCGACGTGTCGAGCGACGACCTCTTTGCGTTCGTCGCTGGCGACGATGCCCGGCTCGAACGGTGACCGGTCAGCGTGGTCCAGAGATTGCTGTCCAGCCACCCGACGCACCGCACAGGAACACGCTTAAACAGGTTCGCAGGGTACCACTGGGCATGCAACACGTAAAGGTCCCACAGGACCGGATCGGCGTCGTCATCGGCGAGGGCGGCGAGACGATGCGGGAGATCGAGTCCCGCGCCGAGGTCCGACTGGATATCGACTCCGAATCCGGCTCGGTCGCCATCGAGTCGGTCGGCGACCCGGTGACCGCGCTGGTCGCCCCCGACATCGTTCGCGCCATTGGCCGCGGATTCGATCCGGAGACGGCACTCTCACTGCTCGACGACGACCTGCGCCGGTTCGAGCTGATCGATCTCGCCGACGAAACCCGCAACGACAACGATCTGCGCCGGCAGAAAGGCCGACTCATCGGTGAGGACGGTCGCACGCGCGAGCTGATGGAGGAGCTCTCCGGGGCTGATGTCGTGATTTACGGCTCGACGCTCGGGACCATCGGCGGCCCAGAGGAGGTCGAGGCCGTCCGGCGGGCCACCGGGATGATCCTCGACGGCGCGCCACACGGGGCCGTCTACTCTTTCCTCGAAGAGAAACATCAGGAACTGACCCGCGGCCCGGATCTCGCGTAAGCGGAGGTTTCAGGCTGTTTCACCGACGGTCCGGTTTCAACGGGCTCTGTGACCGGTAATCGGCGAGTGGGTTCTCAGTCACCCTGTTTCCTGATCGTCGGTGCTGCCGTCGCTGGTATCGGTGGTTTCGTCGCCGACTGACCCGTCTGTGGTCTCGTTGCTGGCATCATCACCATTGTGGTCGGTGGGTGTTCCCTGCACGTTTTCGACGGCTGTCTCGCCGGTAACCGGTTCGGCCTGTTCAAAATCGTGGCTCCATGGATCAGCACGCGCCGCTTCTCCGCTATCACCGTTGCCAGCAGCTTCGCCCGGCCCGGCCGTTCTGGAACCGTCCTCCACAGCCGGGGTGAGTGCTGGCTCTCTGTCGTCGTCACTGATCTCGCGGATGGC
>KI543214.1:90856-91905 GCA_000496215.1 uncultured archaeon A07HN63 | reverse complement strand
GGGATGCCGGGACCGTTGTCAGCGACGGTGACTTCGGTGCCCTCATCAGGATCCGCTCGAACAGTAATGGTGACACAGGGTGCGTCGGTGTCAGCGTGCTTCAGTGCATTTTCGACCAGCTCATGGAGGATCCGTCGAACAACAGGCTGGTGGGATACGATCTGGATATCGGCTGCCTCCACCGTAATGTCTCCACTCGGGTCGCCAGATCGAAACTCGTCAGCAACAGCCATTGCAAGAGCCGCAAGATCGAATTCCTCCGGCGAGGTCGTAACAGTGCTCATCACCTCCTCAGCCTCACGGGCCTTTGCGCTTAGTCGAAGTGTTCCCTGGAGTGTGCTCTTGATAGTTGAGCGGATTTCGTCGTCTGAGATGCGATCCGAATTGGCTAAGACGACGTCAAGATCATTGCGGACGTTGTGTCTGAGAATTCGATTGAGAACCTCGATCCGCTGGCGTCGCATTTCACGGTCAGTCACATCAATGAGGGTGATGGTAAGGCCCAGTCGCTGACCACCGCCGCCAGTTATCCTCGACACACGGGGGTCAAACGTCTGAGTCCCGGTTGTGGTCGAATATTCGAGTGTATCACACGCACGCACTGACGAGACTGATTGCTCAAGAACGTTTTCGAAGGATTCACCAACGATATCCGAACCAAAGAGGGCCGTTGCCGCCGCGTTCGCGTTGACTATGTTCTCATCGGTATTGATTATCAAGACCGCCTCGTCCATCTCGGTCACCACCGAGCGAAGGCCCAGACGACTTGTCCCCGGCCTGCGAGTAAGCACATCGTATCGGGTGACAGCCATCCACAGTGATCCGGTAGCAACCGCCAATACAGTGGTGTTAGCTATCGTTCGCGTGGTGGGATCAGCACCAGGTCCCTGTGATGCCATCATTAGCACAACGAGTGGAAGTACCACTGCCAGACTCTGTCCCATGGGGAGTTCGGCGTCTCGATACGTGGAGAGTAACACGATCCCGACGATTGCGAACGTCGCGCCAAACAGGCCTACTATTCCGGTACCCAACAGGAAGGTCAATAG
>KI543214.1:84152-90836 GCA_000496215.1 uncultured archaeon A07HN63 | reverse complement strand
GCCGCCGTGCGACACAGCGCGGCGAGTTCGGCGCCGACGAATCCGCCTGTCGCCGCGGCGATGGCATCCAGATCGACATCGTCTGCCAGCGGCCGCGTTCGGGTGTGAATATCGAGAATCTCGCGTCGCGTCTCCTCGTCGGGCTCGCCAACCTCGATCTCCTGTTCGATCCGTCCGGCCCGCGTCAGGGCGTCGTCGATGAGATCGGGTCGGTTGGTCGCGGCGATGACGACCACATCCTCCAGTGGTTCGAGGCCGTCAAGTTCTGTCAGGAGCTGGGAGACAACGCGTTCGCCGACCTGTGAGTCGTCACCGCTCCCCCGCTGGCTGGCGATGGCGTCGATCTCGTCGAAGAAGATGACGGTCGGTGCGTTCTCCCGGGCCTTGCTGAAGATCTCGCGAACCCCCTTCTCGCTCTCGCCGACGTATTTGTCGAACAGCTCCGGCCCTTTCACCGAGATGAAGTTGGATTCGGCCTCGTTGGCGACGGCCTTGGCGAGCAGGGTCTTCCCGGTGCCGGGTGGCCCGTGCAGGAGAATCCCGCTCGTCGAGTTGAGATCGACCTGCCGATACGCCTCGGGGTACTCCAGCGGCCACTGGATGGCCTCCTGCAGTCTGGCCTTTGTTTCTGTCAGGCCGCCAACATCGTTCCACGTTACATCCGGCGTCTCGACGAACACTTCCCGGAGCGCGCTGGGTTCGATCTCCCGGTGGGCAGCCCGGAAATCGCCCTCGGTAACCGACAGCGATTCCAGCGTCTCGGCGTCGATCTCGTCGCCCTCGAGATCGAGATCCGGGCGGACACGACGGAGTGCGTTCATCGCGGCCTCGCGAATGAGGCTTTCGAGATCCGCGCCGACGAACCCGTGGGTGCTGGCGGCGTACTGATCGAGATCGACGCCGTCGCCAAGCGGCATCTCGCGGGTGTGAATCCGCAGAATCTCCGCCCGACCGTGGGTATCGGGTGCGCCAACCTCGATCTCGCGGTCGAACCGGCCGCCGCGGCGGAGCGCCGGGTCGACGGCATCGATGCGATTGGTCGTGCCGATGACGGTGATCCGACCGCGATCCTTGAGGCCGTCCATCAGCGAGAGAAGCTGGGCAACCACCCGGCTCTCGACATCGCCCTGCGTGTCGTCACGCTGTGGTGCAATCGAGTCGATCTCGTCGATGAAGACGATCGCCGGATCGTTTGATTCAGCCGTCTCGAAGACCTCGCGGAGCCGTTCCTCGCTCTTGCCGTGGAACCGCGACATGATCTCCGGGCCAGAGATCGTCTGAAAGGTCGCGTCGATCTCGGTCGCGACGGCCTTGGCGATGAGTGTTTTCCCGGTCCCCGGAGGGCCGTGCAGCAACACGCCTTGTGGCGGTTTTATCCCGAGTGCCTGAAACAGTTCGGGGTGTCGCATCGGCAACTCGATCATCTCCCGCACCATATCGAGTTCGTCGTCGAGGCCGCCCACGTCCTCGTAGGTGATCCCCGGCGGTTCGGTACTCGTCTCTTCCTCCTCGTCTGCGGGTGGCTGCTCGACGATCTCGACGGTCGTCGAGCCGGTGACGACGACGGTGCCGCCGGGGTCGGAGTCGACGATCCGGACGGGAATCCGGCGGTTCGAGCTGCCGTTCAGCGAGTTGAAACCAACTGTCACCGGCACCGTCTCGCCGGCTCGCACGCCGCGATTGGCGAGCTTTTCGTGGATGTACGAGGCAAGATCACCCTCGATCCGGAGCTCGTCGGGGAGGACAATCGCCACTCGCGAGGCCGGCGAGACATCGACCCGCTTGACGCGGACGATCTGGTCGATGCGGGTTCCGATCCGTTTCCGGGTCTCTCCGTCGATCCCGATGACGTTGCTTCCGCGATCCCGGTTGCGACTGGCGCGAACCCGGAGGACGGCCGTGTCGCCCTCGCCTTTCATTCGAACGAAGTCGCCGTTGCTGACGCCGAGGTCGCTCATCGCATCACGGCTCAGCGTGGCGATCCCTTTCCCCGCGTTCTGACGGTCAAGCGGTTTGACGCGTAGTTTCATAGTGCTCGATTGTGGAGCCACTCACACCCGGGTGCCCGGTGAGGTGAGTGGAGTGGCGTCGTGATGACTGTCTGTACGTATCCCCAGTGGCCTGAAATAGGTATATGCTTGGCGTCGCGCTGGCGGGTGCCGCGGTTGCTGTCTCGTCGCCCGTTCGACCCACATATAAACCCTGTCAATGATAGACACTCACACACCAGAATCCGTCAGACAGAGCGGTTATCAGTCGCCCCCAGACACAATATTTATATAGAATCACAAACAATCCCGAGGTGATTATGTCTCAACAACAGCGAATGGGTAATCAGCCGATGATCGTCCTCTCGGAGGACAGCCAGCGCACCTCCGGTGAAGACGCACAGTCGATGAACGTCAGTTCCGGCAAGGCCGTCGCCGAGTCGGTACGCACCACACTCGGGCCGAAGGGCATGGACAAGATGCTCGTCGACTCCGGCGGGTCGGTCGTCGTCACCAACGACGGCGTCACGATCCTCAAGGAGATGGACATCGAGCACCCCGCGGCCAATATGATCGTCGAGGTCAGCGAGACGCAGGAAAACGAGGTCGGTGACGGCACCACCTCCGCTGTCGTCGTCGCTGGCGAACTCCTCGATCAGGCCGAGGAACTGCTGGACTCCGACGTGCACGCGACCACCATCGCACAGGGGTACCGACAGGCCTCCGAGAAAGCACAGGATATCATCGAGAGCGAGGCTATCGAGGTCTCCGCCGACGACCGCGACACCCTCGTCGAGATCGCCACCACGGCGATGACGGGCAAGGGCGCGGAGGGCGCGAAGGACCACCTCGCCGAACTCGTCGTCGACGCCGTGCTCGCTGTCGAGGACGACGACGGCATCGATCTCAACAACATTGACGTCGAGACCGTCGTCGGCGGCGCTATCGACAACTCCGAACTCGTCGAGGGCGTCATCGTCGACAAGGAACGCGTCGACGAGAATATGCCCTACTTTGCCGAGGACGCCAACATCGCGCTCTTCGACGGCGCCTTCGAGGTCAAGGAAACCGAGATCGACGCCGAGGTCAACGTCTCCGATCCCTCGCAGCTACAGGAGTTCCTCGATCAGGAAGAGGAACAGCTCAAGGAGTTCGTCGACCAGCTGGCTGACGCCGGTGTCGACGCCGTCTTCGTCGGCGACGGCATCGACGACATGGCCCAGCACTACCTCGCACAGGAAGGTATCCTCGCTGCCCGGCGCGTCAAAAGCTCCGATCTGAAGGCGCTCGCCCGTGCGACGGGTGGCCGCGTCGTCTCCAATATCGAGGACCTCTCCGAGGACGACCTCGGCTTCGCCGGCAACGTCGCCCAGAAGGACATCGCTGGCGACGAGCGGCTCTTCGTCGAGGACGTCGAGGACGCAAAGAGCGTCTCGCTGGTCATCCGCGGCGGCACCGACCACGTGGTCGACGAGGTCGAACGCGCCATCGAGGACTCGCTGGGCGTTGTTCGCGCGACGCTCGAAGACGGCAAGGTCCTCCCCGGCGGCGGTGCCTCCGAGACCGAACTCGCCCTCCAGCTCCGTGACTTCGCCGACTCCGTCGGTGGCCGCGAGCAGCTGGCTGTCGAGGCCTTCGCCGACGCACTGGAGGTCATCCCGCGCACGCTGGCCGAGAACGCCGGGCTGGACTCCATCGACTCGCTGGTCGCACTCCGCTCCCAGCACGACGGCGGTGACTTCACCGCCGGGCTCGACGCCTACTCGGGCAACGTGATCGACATGGAGAGCGAGGGCGTCGTCGAGCCGGAACGCGTCAAGACGCAGGCCATCGAGTCGGCGACCGAGGCGGCGACGATGATCCTCCGCATCGACGACGTGATCGCTGCCGGCGACCTCGCTGGCGGGCAGGTCGGCGACGACGATGACGACGGCGGCCCGCCGGCCGGCGGTCCCGGCGGCGGCATGGGCGGCGGCATGGGCGGCATGGGCGGTATGGGCGGCATGGGCGGCGCAATGTAAGCGCGGCTACAGGCCACACTTCCCTCTCACCGTTCGCTGTTCCGTCTCACAACCATCGTCCGGCGTCGTCGATTCGCCCACGACGATCCGCTTTTTTATTGACTACCGTCCAGTCGCAACTAAATCACGTCACCAGTCACAACGCTATCAGCGACCGCCACCCATCAGGTGGCTTTTGAGGATATCCGGCGTCTTGGACCCTGATTCCGTATTCAGCAACACAACGGTTTCGTCGCCGTCGAACCCGTGTTCCTCCGCGTACGCCCACGCCCCGGCCGGAGCCGCCCCGCCGGCGGCTCCCATCTCGATGATCTCGTTGTTTGCGACCGTCACCGCCGCGTCGAGAATGTCGTCATCGTCGACGGTGAGCGCGGTGCCATCAACTCGGTCGAGTGCGGCCACGGCCTGTGAGCCACCCGCTGGATCGGCGACCTCGAGTTCGCCGATGATCGTATCCGGAACGGCCCACGGCTCGGGCTCGCTCTCGCCGCGCTCGACGGCTGTCGCAATCGGGGCACAACTCGTCGGCTGCACAGCGACGAGCGTCGGGGTCTCCGTCGTCACGCCCAGAGCGACCAGCTCCTCGAATCCCTTGGCGATCCCCGCCACCAGTTCGCCGGTGCTCGCCGGCACGAAGCAATAGTCTGGGAGCTCGCCGAGGTCGGCGTATAACTCGAAGGCGACCGTCTTCGCGCCCTCGTGGCGATAGGGAGAGGTAAACTCCTGTAGCGAGTAGTAGTCGGCCGCGAGCTGGTCGTCGACCGCGGCGGCGGCATCGCCGTAGCGACCGCCGATTACCCGCATCTCGCCGCCGTGGACGTTGATCATCGACTTGTTCGAGAACGCCGACCGCGAGGGGACGAACGCGTACGACCGGACATCGAGCCGGCTGAGATACGCGGCGGCCGACTGGCCGCTGTTGCCGGTTGTGGCGAGTGCGACCGGTTCGATATCGTCGGCCGCATCGCGCTCGCTGATCGCTGTTACTGCGAGGCTCATTCCACGGTCGTAGACAGACCCAGTTGGGTTCCGCCCCTCGTCTTTGATCTTGACCGTCTCGACGCCGAGTTCACCCGCCAATCGCTCGGCCGAGAGCAAGGGTGTCGCTCCCTCACCGGCTGAGATCGCCGTGCCGTGGCCGAACGGGAGCAGCTCATCGAATCGCCACTGACCAGCGTTCGCGGTGACAGCATCGGTGCTCTCCCCACCGTTTTCAGCAGATGGATACCCGAATATATCCTCAGCCGTCTGGGCCTCGTGGTCGTACGTTGCCTCGACAGCCGAGCCACAGTCCGGACAGCCCTGATCGGCGGTGGGTCCGTGAGTCGTGTCACAGTCCGCACACCGAAGCCCCTGAAACGCCGCGGCGTTTTCCATACCGACACATGGGGTGGCGATAGCCTAAGCCCTTCGCGTCGGTGGCGACACCGTCGCAGTTCGCGGGGTGCAGTCAGACGAAACTGTGTATCACACACTGCACGTATCGAACAGACTATAGTACAAGTGGACAGTACTGTCGCCTGATGGCCAAATCGCTGACGCGACGGCGAGCACTCCAAGTCAGCGGCGTCGCCCTTGCTGCCGGGACGGCTGGCTGTCTCGGTGGCGGGCAAGCGGCGGGAACCATCGATTACTCAGCACTGGAGTCTGTCGACATGTCGGCCGCCCCGGAGTTACGCGAAACCCCCGGCGAGGCGTCAAAACCCGAGTTTCGAATCTACAAGGCCGACGGCCCGACTGAAACACTCCTGATCCTGTATCATAACGCTTCGCTGGATAGCCGGGCGCTCCAGCCGCTGGCACAGGGGATCGCCGACGCCGGCGCGGCGCAGGTCGTCACGCCGGATATCCGCGGGCACGGCCCCAACCCGATTCGACGGGGTGATCTGGACTACAAATACCAGACCGGCGAGGATCTGGTCAGGCTCATTCAGCTCAGAACGTTTTTGCGCAATCTGATCGATGCAAAGCCGTTTCGTACGGTCATCGTCGGCGGCCACGGAGCCGGTGGCGCGATCGCCACCCGTCTCGGCTGGGGCGCACAGGCCAGTCTCGCCGACGCATATCTCTTTCTCGCGCCGCATCTCGGCCGCGACGTGTCGACGACGCGCCCGGCGTTCGGTGGCTGGCAACAGTACGATCTACTCATATACGTGCTGGCAAATCTCTTTAGCCAGTTCGATCTCGACCAGTTCAGTGCCAGCGAGGCCGTCACACTCGATATGCCCGAATCCGCACGCTACGGCGACGAAACGCTCTCCTACACCTACCGGCTGATCGCGTCGCTGTTGCCGCCGTCGAAACGGTCCATCACCGAGATTCCCTTCCCGACGCTGACGGTTGTCGGCAGCGAGGACGACGCGGTCGTCCCCGAGGCGTATCGATCACTCCTCGCCGGATGACGACACCGCGACGTTCGAGATGCTCGATGGGTTGAATCACCTCGATCTCATGGCCGATCCAGCCGTGCTCGACCCGGTGGTCGAATTTATCAATCGGGTCAGCGGGTAGCCTGTGGTCGATCCAGTTGGAACTTTGTATCGGCCGTGCGAACCATCAGGTATGAGTCGCACTGTCGTCGTCATCGGTGGCGGGATCGCTGGCCTCGTCGCGGCACGGCATCTGGCTGCCGGTGGGGCCGATGTTACGGTGTACGAAGCGCGCGAGCAGGTCGG
>KI543214.1:75793-82223 GCA_000496215.1 uncultured archaeon A07HN63 | reverse complement strand
CGACGGGTTCAACACCGTCGTCGGTGCAGTCGTCGTAGAGCTGGTCGACGGTTCGCCGCGCGGTCACCGACAGATCGCCGAAACTGTGGAGCACGTCGCCAGCGAAGACAACCGTTTCAGGGTCGAACTCGTCACGGAGCAACGCAACGCGGTCACGGATCTCGTCGGCCGCGGCAAGCGGGGCCTCGACCCCTGCGTTCGACTCCCGACCGATGTGGAGATCGGCGACGACGACGGCGTCGGCAGCGTCGAGATAGACCGCCCGGTCTCGAAAGCGGAGATCGGCTGCCGCCGCTGGCCTCACGCCCATACCGTCGCCTCGGGCGGCGTGAATAAAACCGCTCTGCCAGCCGGTGACTGGTTCGCCGCCGGCATCGCCGACCCGTCGGTCTTTTTATTCTGCCGCCGGAAGTATCAGGTATGAGCGATGCGCTGTCGGACAAGCGGACGGCCACACGGTTCCGGGTCCTCGTCGAGATCGCCGACCGCCAGCCGGCCGTGAGTCAGGGCGAGATCGCCGACTCGGTCGGCGTCACGAGTCAGGCCGTCAGCGAGTACATCCGGGAACTCGTCGACGACGGGCTCGTCGACAAGGATGGCCGCTCGCGATACACCGTCACGAAGGAGGGCGTCGACTGGCTGTTTCAGGAGGCCAAATCCCTCCAGCGATTCGCCGATCATGTCACCGACGACGTGCTCGGTAGTGTCCAGGAGGACACCGCGATTGCGGCCGCGGATATCGAGGCCGGCCAGCAGGTGACGATCACCGTTCGCGAGGGCCTGTTACACGCGACGCCCGGCGAGGAGGGGCCGGCGACCGGGGTGGCGACGACTGACGCCACCGAGGGAAGCGACGTGAGTATCACCTCCTTCGAGGGTGTGATCGAGATGACGACCGGGACGGTCACGGTCGCACAGGTCCCGCCGGCCCGCGACGGCGGCAGCCGAGAGATCGACAGCGACCGACTGGCTGCTCTCTGTGCGGAGGCCGACCGCTGTCTCGCGGCGGATGTCGAGGGCGTGGTCTCGTTACGGAAGACAGATCACGAGCCAGCAGTTACGGTTGCTGCCGGCGCGGTCGCCGCCGAGGCTGCTGCCGTCGGTATGACCGTCGTGGTCGTTGCCTCGACGGATACCGTCGGTCGGGTGACCGACGCCCTCCGCGACGGGAACAGCAGCTACGAGGTCACGACGCTGTGAGTCGGGCTCCGCCGCTGGTCAGACCGTTCCCTCGGCATCGTTTTTCGCGGTCGTGTAGGCATCCTGTAGCTGCTTGAACTCCTCACTGCTTCCGCCGCGGTCAGGGTGGGCGTCCTTGACCCGGGAGCGATAGGCATCCTTGACGTCGCTCGTCGATGCCTCGCGTGTCAGCCCGAGTTGCTCGTAGGCGGCGTCGACGGGGTCACTGCTTGTCGGCGGCTGGCGAGGCGTCTCGGGCACCTCGAACGGGAGTCGTTGGCCAAGATGGGCGGCCGGCATCTCGTCCTCACAGAGGATAACGTGTGTCGAAGCGTCCTCGAGGCCGAACAGGACGCGCGGATCGAACGTAATGCCGACATCTCGGTCGGGCAGATAGAAGGCGATTGTGAGGCCATCCTGTTCGTACTCCTCGACAAACGGTTCGCCGATAGCCGCGAGATACTCCCTGATTTCGGCGTGGCGGCGGAGCGATCCACGACTGCCGCTCCCCGGAGAACGCTTGCTCGTCGGGTACAGCCGCTCGCCAGCGTAGAAGATTATCGCGACGACGACAGAGGCGAGAGCCCCAAGTGCGAGGCCCGCGACGAACCACGCTGGAAGCGCGCTCACCAGTGCAATCGGCACAGCGGGGGTACGGTATCGTGAGTAATGAAGCTCTCGGGACGGTGCGCGGGAACTGTCCTGCAATGGTTCGTTCGAGAGGTCGCCCGCGACGGTTCGGTCGAGAACTTGTCTGCGACGCTCAGATGACGCCTTCGCTTTTCAGGCCGGCGATCGCGTCGTCGACCAGCGAGTCCACGTCCTCGTACGGGAAGTCCTGATGACCGCTGAGTTCGGAGGCGAGTTCCATCGCCGACAGCGTCTCGTCGCCGGCGGTGAACGTCGTGCCGGGGCCGTCGGGCAGCGCGGGCACGATATCCATCTGGCCGGTGATGGGGTAGTCCGCCCCGGCGAAGGCCTCGGTGAACTGCTCGCGGAGTTCGGCTTCGATATCAGTCATACCGCCATATGCCGCCAAGACGCGCAAAAACGTTCCGAAACGGACACCGCGGCCGTGACACCGGCGGCTGCCGGCAGTCGTGAACCAACATATTCACTACCACCGGTCACAAACCGTGATTCATGAGCGACGACGCAACGGTCTCGCGGCGTGGCCTGCTCCGGACGGCGGCCGGAGCGAGTGCCGCGGCGGGAGCCGCAACGGCCACGGCGGGTACGGCCGCCGCGCAGTCGGAGAAACCGAACTTCGGCGGGCAACTGACCGGTGTCGACGGCGGTTACAAGGATCTTCGCGGTAGCTCGGAGGTAACTGTTCAGGTCGGTGCCAGCGGGAACGGTGGCAACCTTGCATTCAAGCCTGCCGGCATCTGGATCGACCCCGGAACGACGGTTATCTGGGAGTGGACCGGTGCGGGCGGCCGGCACAATGTGAACGCCGCTGACGGGCCGGCGTCGTTCAAAAGCGAGACGATGAAAGAGGAAGGCCAAACCTTCGAGCACACCTTCGCGGAATCGGCCGCCGGGATCACGAACTACCACTGTGTTCCACACAAGAGCCTCGGTATGCTCGGTGCGGTCGCCGTCGGCGGTGACGTCGAGACGAAATCGGTCGGCGGTGGCGGCGGTGGCGGTGGCCCACCGCGCATCCCGACCTCGGCGAAAACACTCGGGCTCGCAACGGCGTTTGCGATGGTGTCGACGCTGGCGTTCGCGCTGTTCTTCCTCAAGTACGGCGGCGACTACGAGGAGACGGCCTGAAACGAGAGTTCGGTCGGCCTGTCCTCAGAACAGCCCGAAATCGTTGATCGCACCGCGATAGCAGGTCACGTACTGCTCTTGCATCTTGCTGTAGTCGTACTGTTCGTACTCGTCGTCACTCGTCCGATGGTCGAGGCCACTCGCGGCGACGATCTCGTCGGCCAGCTCCTGTGAATCCGATACCATATTCCCGCGGGTCCCGGGCAGCCGCGATTTCTCCTCGACGAGTTCGTGGGCCGCCGACTCGACCTGATACTCCGCGATACCGACACAGCCACAGCCCAGCGCCCACAGCAGGTTCGTCGCAAACGGCTCGCGTTCGGCCGTCTGGGCGAAGACATGGGCTCCTTTGAGGACAGCAACCCGCTTTTTGTCCGTTAGTTTGCCAAGGAACGTCACCTGATCCCGGATGCGGAGGTCGCGAGCCGTCCGTTCGATATCCGCTTTCGACGGCCCATCACCGATCACTGCTGCCGACCACTCCTGCTCGCGGAGTTCGGCCAGTGCCAGCAGGAACGTCTCGACGTTGGCGTGCTCGTCGAGATGGCGACTGTAGACGAGGTCGAACTCGTCTTTGACCGGGGCCGATTCGATCATCGAGAAATTGAGTCCTTCGGGGATGACCGTGACCTCACTCTCGGCGGCCCCGTACTCTCGAACGGTCGTTTTGACCGTCTCCGATGGGACGACGATGCGGTCGGCGTTGCTCGCGACGCTCTTGCAGTCGCTGTTCGAGTCGTCCGGCTCCTCCGCCCACCAGTTGACGACCATCGGAATCCGCAGCAGGCGACAGGTCGGTTTGGCGGCCCGGGCGAGACGAGCCGGTGTGTTCGGAATGTGGACGATATCCGGGGACTCCTTGCGTAGCGCAAACGGGAGTTTGGCGGCGAAGCGCCCCCGCGAGAACTCGGACTCCACCGCCCGGTAGTTGATCCCCTCCTGTTCGAACTCCGGGTGGTCGCCGTCCCACCACTGACTGCAGAGCACGATCACCTCGTGTGAGGACTGTGCGAGCAGATCGATCAGCCGGGTTCGACGACGAATCGCAGGGGTGTCGCGCGTATGCAGGGTGTACATCGAGACGAACGCGACACGCATACCACATTCCTGACCACCGGCGAGTAAAAACCCACTCGAAACGACATGCGAGTCACTCTCCGCTCGACAGCCGGTCGCCCCAATCTAGCAGTCAGTTACACCGATCGGCAACCGGGTTCTTAGAGTGAAGATACAAACCCATGGCGGCCATTACCCCGCTCATGGCATCCAAACTCGCTGACGAGCCGGTTGACACTGACGCCACGGACGACCAGCCGCTGACCGAATCGGAGTACGAGACGTACCTCCCCGAGATCGACGGCGAGGTCTGGGACGTGGTCGATGGCCACCATCTCGACGCTACCTACACGTTCGATGACTTCCGTGACGCACTCGAATTTACCTACGAGATCGGCGAACTCGCCGAGGAAGCGTGGCACCACCCGGATATCAGTCTCCAGTGGGGCGAGGTCGGTGTCGAGATCTGGACACACGAGGTCGATGGCCTGCAGAAACCGGACTTCGTGATGGCGGCGAAAATGGACCGAATTTACGAGGACTACGACTGAGCCGACCGACGGGTCAGGGCTCGGCAGTCACGGTTGTCTCTGTTTCCTCGCCAAACTCCGCCTCGAACTCCTGAAGCAGCTGGCCCATCTCCGCATACCAGTCGTTCAGGAGCCGTTGCATGTCCTCGCGGATGGCTGCGGGCGCAACCGGTTTGTAGACGTGATAGTAGCCTCCCTCGTCGTAGTTGATCTGCTCTTTTTCGATGATGTCGGCCTCCAGCAGCCGCTGGACGGAGCGATAGACCGTCGATCGCTCGCGGTCGACCGACTCCGCGATATCGTCGACGGTCTGTGGTGCGTCGGCATCGATCAGGATGCGGAAACATCGCTTATCGAGGTCTTTGAGCCCGTGGAAGCACTCAAGCAGGCCCTCACAGTGCATGTCGGTCTGAAGCATTTCGACAAGGGACGATGGCATAGGGACTACCCAACTTAATGTAGTCCAGAATCAAAAGCTTTGCTGGATTGAACAACTTCCTTTGTCGGGCGAACCCGCTGTTGTTTGGAGAACGAAAATAGACGCCCACCTCAGCGGGTGGCAAAACGCATCGAGCGTGGCCTAAATCCGGCCGACATCTTCGACCGACACGCTCTCGACGTCGTCAACCTCGCCGAATGCCTCCTCGACAGCCTCCGTGCCACCGGCGTCATCGGGTACGATAACCGTCGGCAGCAGGGCGACGAGACCGAAGGCGACATCGTCGCGCTCGAAGCCGTTGATCTGTGCGCCCTCCGGTAGTGCGCCTTCGAGTTCTTCCTGCAGTTCGTCGAGGTCAACCTCCGGGCTCTCCGGCATGACCTTCATGTTTGCAGCAACCTTTCCCATGGTTATGGCCCTCGGAACCCACAGTCAGGACACTCATAGAGGTTGCTCTGCTTTCGGCATTTCGCACACCGGTTGATCTCACAGCCGCAGTCCGGACAGTCGAATGAGGCTGCGTTCATCCCGGCGACCTTGATGCCACAGGAGACACACTGTCGCTCGGTCTCTTGCTCGGATTCACTCATACACGGAGAGACCGGCGCGCGCTTTTTAACCGTTGTCTTTCCGGGTTGCGATCACGATACACGCCGGACAACTCCCCGGCCACATCAGAGCATCAGCGGCCCGATCAACACACCCATCAGATGGACCCGGCGCGTCCCGAACCGCGGCGGGAGCAGCCCGACGGTCGCCGCAACGACGAACACGCCGACGCCAAACAGGCCCGTAAACAGATACGAGAGCGCGACGAGAAAGGCGAGGACGGCCGTCGAGACCGTCGTGTACTCCATGCGACCGACCGTCCGGAGGTAGCGATCACCGAGCGAGACGACGAGCAGAAAGCCCGCCGCTGCGCCGATCACCACGGCCGTCAGCAACGCCGGCAGCGACAGCGGGACGCCGGTTTCCTTCATCGCCACCAGCACGCCGGTCCGTGGCGTCCCAAGGGCGATCAGCGCAAAAAGCGCAAACACGGTATTCGCCGTGTTCGCGCCGCTCGTCGCCACCACGTATCCGCGGTCGGGATCGCGGTTCGGCACCGCCGGCAGCGCGATCACCGAGGCGATGGCGGCCGAAACGCCGGGCAGGTAGCCGACGAGCGCGCCCGCCAGCGACCCCGCGCCGGCGGTCACACCGAGGTCGCGCCGCGGCATCGCCAGTCGTGGATCGTCCTGCGGCGGGACGCCGCCGCCACCCATCGCATCCAGCAGGATCGGCGCACCGAACAGGCCGGTCAGCAAGGGTGTCAGCATGCTCCCGGCGGCCAGCGGCGCGGCCGGGTCGACATCCAGCGTCGCCCAGCCCAACACCGCTGCCATGCCGAACGCGAACAGCCCGCCCAGCGCCGACCGTAGCGATGACTCGGTGAGCAAGAGGAGCA
>KI543214.1:73230-74207 GCA_000496215.1 uncultured archaeon A07HN63 | reverse complement strand
CGTCGGCTTCCTCGTCGTCCCCGCCCGCATCGTCGGGCACGTCGGCGTCGTCGCCGCCCTCGTCGGCCGCCTCGTCGCTTTCGTTGTCGGCCTCGTCGGCGTCGCCGCCTGCGTCGGCACCGCCGGCGTCAGCCGACGCGCCGCCAGCCGAGGCCCCGCCGGCTGCGGGGGCTGCGGCGGCCGTCTCGATGGCCTCCTCGATGTCGACGTCTTCGAGCGCGGCAACGAGGGCCTTGACTCGTGACTCCTCGACATCGACGCCTGCGGCGTCGAGCACGTCGGTGATGTTGTCTTCGGTGAGCTCTGCGTCTGCTTCGTTCAGGGTGAGTGCTGCGTAAACGTATTCCATTGGTGTATCCTCCGTTGTTAGAGCATGTCGAGCCCGGCACCGGCGTCGGTATCGTCGTCACCGTCGTCGGCATCGGTCTCGTCTGGTTCGTCGTCAGTCTGTGCCTCGTCTGCATCCTCGCTGTCATCGGCGTCATCGCCGCTGTCAGCATCGCTCTCCTCGCCGGCCGCCTCGTTGCCACCGTCGTCGAGATCACGGAGTTCCTCGGGGAGGGCCTCCGGATCGTCGATCTCGCTGGCGAGTGCCTGGACCTGCGCGTCGGCCTTGCCGATGAGGTCGTCGACCACGTCTGGGCTCTCGACGGCCGCCGAGATGGCGACCGATTTCGCCTCGCCCGTCGCCTTGGCGATGAGCGTCGGCGCGGTCTGGGCTGTCGGGTAGTTCGCGTTGACCGAGAGGTTCCGGGCGGCCGCGGCAGCCGACCGAATATCCTCGCGGTAGGCTGCGACGTCGAGTTCGAGTTCCTCGGGTGCAAAAAGCACACCTTCCGAGTAGACGCTCTTGAGATCGAGCCCGACCTCTTTTGGTTCGATACCAAGTTCGCTCAGCACATTTTCGAGGTCGGCATCGACGGTTTCGCCGGCACTGAGGACGGTGCTGTCCGAGAGGACCTGAATCGAGCCCTCCT
>KI543214.1:63440-73210 GCA_000496215.1 uncultured archaeon A07HN63 | reverse complement strand
TAGAATCGTACCACACAGTCGGTCGCTTCGACTGACCCGTATCCTCTAGTTCGATTAGGCCAAGCGATTCCAGTTCGGTCAGGTTGCGGTGAACCTGCCGCACGTCGCGGTCGACACCCGGGCGAATTCTCGGATACTGTCGGGTTCCGTGGTCGCAATCGTGCGGAGGAGTTCGAGGTTCGTCGGCCGCGTCACCTGGTGGAGCTGGTCCGAGTCGTGGAACGTACACTCGAAGTACGGCTCCGGATCGTCATCGGCATCGATCCCGCGGAGTGTCTCCTCGATCCGCTCTGTGTTGCTCCGCTCGAAACGGATATGCAGGACGCGTTCGGCATCGTCAGGTTGGTTACTGCCAGTTGTGGCCATGATCGTTCACCTCGGATTTGAACTGTCGATACAGGGAAAGTATCCCCGTGAAATCGACTGCTTCGACCGTTCCGTCTTGGGTGTGTTTGTGATGGTGTGCAGCACCGGGATGATCCGGAAAGTTATCGTACCGGAAGATAGTCTCGCCGTCGAGTTCCCCGTACTGGAAGCTGTATTTCACGCCGTCCGTATACCGCTCGGAGTCGGGGACATCCCACGCTCGCACTTCGGCGTATCGCATGGCAAAGTTCTCCCGCTCGCGCAGGAGAAGCGTGGCCGAATCGTCCCCGCCCATCATCTGTTGTTATGAACTCCAACAGTATAATGATGTTGGTGACTCCCACAACAGGCGTTCGAAAGCAGCTCTCGACGAGCCGAGATCAAATATCGACTGCGAAGGAGCTGATCTCACCAGCCTGTTCAGCTACTGAGCCAAGTAGTGACGCCACGCGGTCCAGATCGTCGGTGTCGATCACTTCGACCGGCGTGTGCATGTACCGGTTCGGAATCCCGAGGTTGAGCGACGGAATCCCGCTCCGACTGGTGTAGAAGGCGTCGGCGTCGGTGCCGGTTCGCGTCCCCGTCGCCTGTAGCTGGACATCGATATCGGCCGCCTCGGCGGCGTCGCGTGCGAGTTCGACCACATTCGGATGGTTCGCGCTACCACGGGAGACGACGGGCCCCTCGCCGAGTTCAACCGGGCCGCGGTGCTCGCCGCTCACGTCGGGGTTGTCGGTGGCGTGGGTCACGTCGATGGCGATGGCGGCGTCAGGGTCGAGTTCGAAGCCGACCATCTGTGCACCCTTGATGCCGACCTCCTCCTGAACCGTGCTCACGGCGTACACCGTGGCGTCGACATCGCTTTCGACAGCGTGGCGCAGCCCCTCGGCCGCGCTCCACGTCCCGACGCGGTTGTCCATCCCGCGGGCCGAGAGCCGGCTGCCGTGAAGGTCGAACAGCTCCGTCGAGAACGTCAGCGGGTCGCCGACCTCGACCAGCTCTTCGGCCTCGTCGCTGTCGGCCGCGCCGATGTCGACGAACTGGCCGGCGATGTCGGTGTACTCCTCGCTGCCGGTGTCCCGCAGGTGGATCGCCGTCTGGCCGATGACGCCCTGCAGGGGCCCGTCGTCGGTGTGGACCGTGACATGCTGGCCCTGCGATATCGTGCGGTCGGAGCCGCCGATACGGCCGATCCGCAGAAAGCCGTCATCAAGGATATCGCGGACGATGAACCCGATCTCGTCGGCGTGACCTGCGAAGGCGATCTCCGGGCCGTCGCCGCTGCCCTCGTGGACGGCGACCGCGTTGCCGTAGTCGTCGGTCCGAACCTCGTCGGCGAACTCGCCCACGTAGTCGATCCAGACCTGCTGGCCGTCGGTCTCGAAGCCGGAAGGGCTGGGCGTCGAGAGCAACGATTCGAGGAACTCACGCTGTGAGTCGTTCATGAGTATGCGAACCGCTACCAGCCGTATCAATATCACGTTTCTGGATCCCTGCTGGCTCCTGATTCACGAGCCAGAAGGGTTAAATTAGAAGCGTCTAATCTTTAGATGTCTAATGCCAAAATCCGATTACGGAGGGATCGAATGACCACGTTCGTCGAGATCATGGTGATCGCGGCCATCGCACAGCTTACCGTTCTCCCGGGCGAGAAGGTGCAGTTCATCATCGCCGGGCTGTCGACCCGATTCAGACCGTTGCTCGTTGTCTCTGCTGCTGGCACGGCCTTCGCCGGCTGGACCATCCTCGAAATCCTGTTCGGCGAGGCACTCCAGCGTGTGCTGCCGGGGGTCGCCCTCGATGGGATCACCGCCGGGCTCTTCCTGTTGTTCGCCGTCCTTCTTGTTCGGTCGGCTCCGGAGGGGTCGGACCGCGGTAGCGGGAGCCCATCCCAGACAGATGGCGGTGTCGTCGGGAGTCGTATCGGCGACATCAACCCGGAGTTTGACGCCTTCGGCTACACAATCGGCGGCCAACTCGGCGAGTTCTTGACCATCTTCACGATGATGGCTGCCGGCGAGTTCGGCGACAAGACCCAGCTCATCACCATCGGCTTGGCGGCTCAGTACGGGACAACAGCTGCGATCTGGTTCGGCGAAATGTTCGTCATCATTCCGGTCAGCCTCGCCAACGCCTACTTCTTCCACACCTTCGCCCACCGGTTCGATATTCGAAAAGCGCACTACGCGGGCGCGGGGCTGTTCGCCTTCTTCGGACTGGACACGGTGCTCGGAATTGCGACGGGCCCGACAGCCGTCCTCGGCTACAATAGTTTCTGGGAGGCTATCGTCAGCGTCGCCTCGGAGGCGCTACTGACGGTCGTCTGAGTTTCTCCGTTGTGTCGACCCGCCGACCCGGAACCGTCGCTCTCGTTGCATCGTTCCCGGTATAAATAGAGAGATTCGCTTATATCGTACTGAAACAACTATCTAATCGAGTTGTCCTGTCTCCAGACCACCGCAAAGAGGATACTATCTATACTCGTCAAACTGCAGCAAGTGTATAGAAAGCGAATGACGACAGAATCGGCCGTCCGGGAGCTATCTGCCGAGCAGCGCGACGATCTGGCGACGCTCAACGAGGTTCTCCGTCACGACATCCGCAACGATCTCCAGCTCATCACCTCCTACGCCGACATGCTATCCGACCACGTCGACGTGACCGGCGAGGCGTATCTGGCGACAATCCAGGAGAGCGCGGACACCGGCATCGGGCTCTACCTCGTTCGTACACTTCTCGAAGGATACAACGGGGCGGTTTGAGTCGAAGACAACGAGCCGAACGGAGCGGTGTTCGTCATCGAACTCCAGCGCGCCGGCTGACCCCAGACAGAGCGGCTGCGTATTCCTGAATGGAAACCCTCTCACCCCCGGGGATGCAGGCGCACAAGGACTTTACTTACAGCTGCCTGACCAACTTTATGGACCTCTTTCGTAGCGTGCAGGCGGTTACCGACACCGGCGATGAGGGCATCATCGACTGGGAGAGCGTGGCCGCCGCCGCGAAGGCCGGGACGCCGAAAGGCGACCTCTCACTCGACGCCGGCGAGCAGGCCGGCTACCGCGAGGATGTCCGGGATGCACGTGATCGACTCCGGTCGGTCGGCGGCATCGAGTTCGACCTGCCGGACAGAATCGAAATCCAGCATCGCCACCACTGGATCGACGCCAACATCGAGACGTTTCGGCGCGCCGTCGAGCCGCTCGATTCGATGCCGGTCGCGTTGCCGACGGTTTCCCGAACGCTCAACAGCGCGACAATGGCGCTGACGCTGGGGTTTCTCGGCCGCAACGTGATGGGTCAGTACGACCCGCTCCTGTTGGCCGATAGCGACGAGCACGCGCTGTACTTCCTGCGGCCGAACATCCGCCGTGTTGCGGCGGAGCTTGATGTCGATTACCCGCGATTTCGTCGCTGGATCGCGTTTCACGAGGTGGCTCACGCAGCCGAATTCGATGCCGCACCGTGGCTGTCGACGTATCTCGAATCCCGGATGACTGATAGCGTGACAGCCCTCTCGGATGGCGAGTTCGATACCGACCAGCTGAACGAGCTGATGGCGGCGATGACCGCGGTTGAGGGGTACGCCGAGCTGTTGATGGATCGAGCCTTCGACGACGAGTACGCCGACCTCCGCGAGAAGGTCGATGCGCGCCGGTCGAGCGGCGGCCCGCTTCGACAGCTCATGAGCCGGTTACTCGGGCTGAAACTCAAACGCGAGCAGTACGAACGTGGGGCGGCGTTCTTCGCCGAAGTCGCCGACAGACGTGGGCTCACTGCGGCCAGCGCGGTCTGGGAGACGGCCGATAATCTGCCAACCGACGACGAACTCGACGCGCCAGAACAGTGGCTTCAGCGCGTCGATCCCTGATCCCTGTTCCCACCGGTCAGCGATTTCTGAGGGTCGAGCGATACTGCTGCAGATTACGAAGCACAAACCACAGGAGAGCGACACCGATACCGATACCGACAGCAAAGACAGCAACCAGCTGAACCGGTGTCGGATCTGTCTGGAGTGCCATCAGCGACATCGAGCCCGCGACAAGAACGACAAACCCGATTTTGAGCCGGGCGTTGGCGGTTTCCCTCTCGTCGTCAGACAGACTCGATCCGACCATCAGGGATCAAAATCGAAGAGTGCGTCGTCATTCTGAAGTTCCTCGGCCGCCGTCGACACGTGCATCGTGACGAACTGCCACGTGCCATCTGACTCGTTGGCCTCGAGCGTCCCGGTCCAGCGGGTATCGAACTCGTGGTCGGTATCGACCCGGGTATTCGTCCACGCCATCGTCACCTCGTCGTCAAACCAGCCGTAGTCGTCGCGTGTCGTCACCGAAAGATCGGCACTCTCGACGGTCCACTCCGTGGTCATCGCGGACTGCTCGGAGAGCTCGTCGGCGATATCCGGATAGCCAGAGAACCGCTCGCTGAGGCTGACCTTCACGGTGGCGAGCGACTCCAGAAAGAACGGTGACAGGGGCTCGCCGGCCCGGAGCGCGTCGTAATACGCCCTGATCGTCGCTTCCGCATCCTGCTTCATACCGGGCAGTCGACCGCAGGGGGCTTGAAAACCTCGATTTGCTGGCACGAGGGCTCAGTGGAAGCCGCGGCCGACATCGTCATCCTCAATGAGCTCGTCGAGTTCGCTGTTGAGCAGGCTCTCGGCGTCCTCGAAGGTCTCCGAGAGGTCGTCGAGTCGATCCGGCCGCTCGCTTAGCTCGTACTCCATCGGGCCGAACGCCGGGCTATCGACGGCGTCCATCACGTCGCTGAAGAACGCATCGGGGTCGGTGTCGGCGTCGGCGTGGGCCTGAATCGTCTCTTCCAGTCGGCTCGCCATCGATTTCGCCTCTCGTTCGTCCTCAGGGGCCTCCTGAACGGCAAAGCGGCCCGCTTCCTCCTCGTCGCGACGCGGGAACAGGGGCGCGATATCCTCGTCGACCTTGCGGGCGACCTGCGTGCCGACGCCACGGAGTTCGGACGGATTTTTCGTATAGGTCTTCAGGTGGTAGACACCGCCGCTGGGGTGGCCGAGATAGAGGTCCTCGCCGACGCCGGTGGCCCGCTGGCCGGCCACGGCCCGCCAGCCCTCGGGATCGCGGTTGCTCTCTGTGACCTCCGAGAGGATATCCTGCCAGTCTTTCACGCGCATATGTATATAGCAACTATCGGTTGGTACCAGAATGAGCGTTTCGGCCTACGATTCCAGTGGCTTCATCTCGCAGTTGTCGGCCAGTGCGTCCTCGATAGCGTCGTAGGGCGGGAAATCTGGCCACTGCTGGGCGACCCAGGCGTATCGCACCGTCTGGGTCGAATCGATGAGGAAGACCGCCGGACGCGGCTCGCTCACGTTGGCCATGCCGTCGAGATCGTTGACCACATCGTAGGCCTCGGCAACACCGTTCTGTGGGTCACTGAACAGCCCCGCATCGATTCCGCGTTCCTCGATGAACGTCGTATGTTCGTAGGGCGACGACACCGAGAGCCCGACGACGTTTACCTCGTAGGTAGCCTCGAAATCCCGGTCGCGGAGTTCGTTCCAGATGTAGGTCGCCGGAAACGCGCCGTTCATCGGATAGCAGACCAGCAAGACCGGGTCGTCCTCGATCAGCGAGGATAGTGATACATCTTCCCAGTACTCGTCGGTGACCAGCGGGCGGGTGAACCCGGGCGCCTCGTCGCCGGCAGTCGGATGATCGGTGTCGGGCAGGTCGATGATATCGAAATCGAGCTCCATCAGCTCTCACTCCCGTACGTTTTGTCCAGGTACTCGACGATATTCCCGCTTTCTGACATGGTGACACCGGTGTTTTCGTCAACGATTGCGGGTACCGTGCGGGCCCCGCTGAGACGCTTGACAGCGTTGCGATCAGAGTGCATCGGCTCGACGAACCGGGAGCGGTAGTCGAGCCCGTAGTCGGCCAGTTTGCGGACGACGCGCTCACAGAACGGACAGGCCTGCAATCGGTAGAGGGTGATCGCAGGTTTCTCTCCTGAGTCGGTCATTATCTTCCGATTGGTGTGAGACAGGGGTAAAGACTTCGCTGTCGGCACTCTCGCGATCAGGCGACGATGATCCACGCCACCACGACGGTGAGACCCCCAACGAGTGTGCTACCCACGGCGTGTGTGCGAAGCTGATCGAGCAGCGCGTGTGAGTTCGCCTCGACCGAGACGACCTGATCGATCTCGCTGCCGGTTTCACACTTCGGCAGGAAATCCATCGCCACGTGGAGAAAGATCCCGGCGGCGAAGCCGAAGACCACGGCGTTGACCACCGGCTGTGTGGGAATTGGTATCAGCGCCGACGGAACTGCCGTCAGTCCGACTCCGGCGGCCGGCAACAGCAGGATCGCGGTGTCGTAGCCATCTCGCTGGAGGCGGCGAGCGGCGGCGTAGCCGGCTGGCCCCTTGTGTGAGACGATAGCAAGGCCAAGCAGGAAGCCGAGCGATGGCATCGAGTTGTAGACGAGACCGATGATCGCCCCCGCGGCCAGCGCGTGGACCGTGATCTGGGCGGCCGTGATATCGATCGGAAACTCGATGTGGGTGAGCCGGTGGCCGACCGTGTGTGCGCTGTAGCCGACCACGACGCCGAGTGCAAGCCCGATTCCCCCGGCTCGTGGGGTGCCGGCCCCAGCACCGAGTCCGATGGCCTGCGGGACAAGGAACATGGCGGCACTCATGATCATCGCGCCGCTGGCGAGGCCGTACCCCCACACGAGCCCGAAGGGATCGGTCTCGTTTGCGCGGCCCCCGGCCCACGTACCAGCGACCATCGCCCCGAACGCGACCCAGCTTATGACGACCACTTTCCAGACGGCGGTCCCGATATCGCCGATTCCAAACTGAACGGTTCCGACGACGGCAACGGACAGGGCCGCGAGAACCACGGTCGCAACGCTGCCGATCCCGCCGGCCGAAAGCACCGTATTAATAAGTTTACTACGACTGTTAGCAGTCACTGTTTATTTGAAGTCGACAGTTGTTAATAAATCCATCGCAGCTGTGTCCGGGCTGTCTTCGGCTGTGAGTGGTCAGACGGGGACTCATTGGCGGGCGATACGCGAAGAATTTGATATAGCATTATATACTTTATTAGTTCCATGACGGACAGCCCTGCTATTCGGCGATATTTTGTTTCACTACAAAATAGAGTAAATATTATCCTCGTAGGTTGCTCTGACCTGTCCACCCCAGTTGTGCGTGTATGTGTCGATGATGTCATCAGCCACGTCGCCACGGAGATACTTGACGACGCCACGGTCACCGGTGCGATCACGGAGATGCGTGGTGAAGAAGTGCCGGAAATAATGCGGAGTCACATTGTCGGCGGCGGAACCGCCGGATTCGTACCAGC
The DNA here is from genome assembly GCA_000496215.1 of uncultured archaeon A07HN63. GTDB lineage: Archaea > Halobacteriota > Halobacteria > Halobacteriales > Haloferacaceae > Halonotius. Next base: position 65,484 of record KI543214.1, on the reverse strand, counting down.
CAGCCGCACGAGCGTGGTCGGTGACGACGTTGCGGACGGCCCGCGGCGTGAGCCGCTGTCCCCAATCACCCGCCGTGTAGACAAAGAGCGGCTCAGCGGGCGACTGACTATCGGGCCGAATCGCCAGCCAGCGCTTGAGTTCGGCCTTGAGCTCCCGATCGACGGGAATCACCGTGTCCCGCTTGCGTTTGTTAGACGCATCGCGTTCCTCGCCGTTGTGCATCTCGCCACGAGCCGGATCGCTGTCGACGTAGATCGAGTCCGGTCGGCCATCGACCTGTGGTCGTGGCGAGGTGGGTCTCGCTGCCTCTACTTCGGCGTCATCGAGCGCGATATCCCGCAGATCGAGGTTGCAGCATTCCCCGACCCGGATCCCGGTTTTCAGTAGCGTCACGATCAGCGCGCGGTCGAGTGGGTGCGCAATCCCCGACACGAACCGGCGCATCTCTCCGATGCTGATCTCACGGCGTGAGGGATCCTTGTCGATTGTTTCGTCCATCTCCTCGACGACGAGTGTCATCGGATTGGCCTCGAAGACGCCGACCTGCGTCATATAGGCGTAGAATCGGTGGAGATAGGCGGCGTAGCTGGCGACCGTGCTGTCGCCAACCTGATCGCGGAGCCCGTGAACCCAGGCCATGCAGTCGCGGTGGGATGCCTCGCCCGGCGTGAGCGGCTCGCCGGTGGCGTTGTGCTCGGGATCGGCAAGAAACGCTTCGAACCGGCGGAGGACGCGCCCGTAGGCCTCCCGCGTGCGCTCGGTTTTACCCTGATAGGTGAGGTCTTCGAGGAAATACTCGACGGGGTCGTCCGGAACCTCGTCAGCTGGTGAGGTGCTCATTGGTCGATCGTCGTGTAGCCGCCATCGCGGCCACTGTGCTGGACGCGATTCTGTGCCTGTAGCGATTCGAGACAGTCCGCAAGCCGATCCTCGAAGTCCGTCGAGAGCCGCTCGACGAGCTGGTCCCACGAGAGTGCCTCACCGGATTCGAGCGCGTCGAGAACCCGCGTTTCGAGGTCACTACCCCTAGGGTCTGTGTCCGGAGATACCGGTTCCTCGCGGTCGGGTTCAGTGATGGTGAACTCCTTGCGACCAGCCTGGACCATCGTCCGGACGAACTCCGCCTGACTCATCCCGAGCTCCTCTGCGTGCTGCTTCCACTCAGTTTTTTGCTGTTCTGGGACATATGTGACGACACTCGTCTGTTCGGAGTCTGCCTCAGCGGCCATATCTGTTACTTGCTCGGCACCCACTTCAATCTAATTGCATTTAAGTGGATAAAAGCTCTTAGCCGCGTGACTACCAGTGTTTTGAGTACAAATTTACCGGTATTTGAGCGGAATAATATTTATTTACAAGCAATACAGACGATATTATTTGATCTGGATTATGAATCCTGATTCATCATCTCACACAGTATAAGTTGGCTGGTAACTCATCACACATAGTCACTCTACACTCTGTAGTCATACTGGACCATCATCACGGATTTCCATTTACCCTGCCTGCTTCGGACGACGCACCAAGCCAATGCAGTGTATATCACGTTGACGACAAGCACAACTGGCGGCGCTACCACACCGTGTCACGAGTCGGCACTCTGGGAGAAGGGAACGATGCTGCTATCACGAGCTATCATCTCCTCGAATCGAAGTGCCAAGTACGATCGCCCATCACCAGCCCTAACATCTTGATGTAGCTGCATGAGCCATTGGCTCGTAGTGAAACTCGTAATAACCTGATGCTCGTTGACCCGCGATATAGCCTCCGCTATATCCGATGTTCGTACTCGCTCAAACCGGTGATCCAGCTTGGGTGTGTCCTCCGAGATATACCACGGACAGCGAAATACTTTTACAGTTTTCCAGTAAGGCCAGCCACCCCCGTTTTCAACCCTCACGCCCATTTCCTTCCCATAAAACTGAATAATATATTTTATTGTCATGAATGACTGCTTTCAGTGCGACATATAAATTCTATACTGATATATCATAGTATTCAGCTATCTGCCACCTGAGTTTGTCCTACTATCGGGGTTCGGCC
>KI543214.1:53143-62776 GCA_000496215.1 uncultured archaeon A07HN63 | reverse complement strand
TAATATAGTGTGTACCAGGTTGATGATAAGAACAGATAGCGGCGTACCACAATGTGCCACGAGTCGGAACTCTGGGGGAGGAGAAAGATAATTAAAATACGAACCACCGTCTCCTCGAATCGAAGCGGCAATCGAGATCACCCAACTACAGCTGTAATACCTTGATCTAGCTGCATGTAACGTTAGATGGTAGCGAAGATGATAATAACTCGATGCTCATTGACTCCAAAATAGCCTCCGCTCATATCCGATGTTCGTACTCGCTCAACCCGTTGGTCCAGCTTGGGTGTGTCCTCCGAGATATACCACGGACAGTGTAATACTGTTCCAGTTTGCCAGTACGGCCAGCCACCCCCGTTTTCAACCCTCACGCCCGTTTCCTTCCCCTAAAACTGAATAATATATTTTATTGTCATGAATGACTGGTTTCAGTGCGACATATAAATTCTATACTGATATATCATAGTATTCAGCTATCTGCCACCTGAGTTTGTCCTACTATCGGGGTTCGGCCGGATGGCTCACCTCGGAATGTGTGGTCAGGAGTCGGTCGGAATCCGCCCGTGGAGCGTGGCGTTGCTGAAAATGAACTTTGCGCCACCGTTGAACGTCTCTGTTATCTTGAGTTCCCAGCCATGGGCCTCGGCGATCCGCTGGACGATGGTCAATCCGAGCCCTGTCCCCTGATCTTTGGAAGTTTTCCTGTACTCAAGCAGGTCTTCGCGTTTATCACGAGGGATTCCTTCACCGTTATCTGAAATGTAGAACGCCTCACTTGGTTCACCTGACCCTCGGGTTGAGGTTGCCATGCGGTTGTAGATGCCGATGCGAATGGTAACTGACCCCTCGTTGTGCGTAACGGCGTTCTGAAATAGATTTGTGAGTAATCGCGCCAGCTTGTCCTTGTCGCAGAGTACATTGAAGTCGTCATCGACCACCAGCTCCGCATCCTCGGTGTCAACCGTCTGCCAACATTTCCGGGCGAGTTCCCTCACCACAACCACCTCTGTGTCTTCAATGATCTCGGGTTTCTGGGTTAGGGTGAGCGTCTTGTCTATCATTCTCTCGATACGCTTCAGCGATCGCCCGACCCGCTCGACCGGTTTGCCGTCCGCATCAACCTCGTCGAGCCACCCGCTGGCCGCGTTGATCGGATTTCGCAGGTCGTGAGTGAGGATCGATGTCAGCTCTTCGAGTTCCTGATTACGTGATCTAAGTTCGATCTTTTCCGTCTGGCCCTCGGCCGCGTCAGTGAATATCAGAAAGGCGCGTTCAGCGCCGCTCTCATCATAGGGGATGATCCTACAATGGAGGGTCTCGGTCGGTGCAGCCGCCGATCGGTCAACGACCATCTCTGTCTGTTCACCCTGTGACAAGGCGTCGAGAATGCGCCCGGTTTCTGCTTTGGTGGATGCCGCGTCAATACAGTCAGTCACTGCCGTTCCGATGATATCGCTCTGTACGTCGAATCGGGCTTCAAACTGCGAGTTATGGCTGACGATTATCGGCCTCTCCTCGACAATCTGAATATCGACAATCGGGTCTGGATACTTGTAAAAGAGCTTACGAAATCGGCCGTCGCTGCGTTCAGAAATACGCTCTGTGTCGTTCGGATCGGCAACAGGTCTCTCCGTAATGGTAAGATTGCGGCGGGTCATGCTATGTTTTTAATTATAATTTACAACATATAATAATCCTTTGGGTTGTTATAGTATCCGAATATTAATAACAGTATTTATGCTACAAGGTATGTGATATTTGGACACACTGTAGATTGGTGTCGCATCCTTCCGATTTACTACCCACGCGAACGAAGACTGTTCGGACAACGCCTTTCCATCCACGCCAGCAACAGGCTGATATGGAGATTCGCGGTCAGCGAGCCTGTCAGTCCTGCTATACCGAGTGGTCGTACTACGAAACCGGGAGTATCGCCTGCCCGAACTGTGGCTCCCTGCAAAGTGTCGGGCTCGACGACAACCGCAAACAGCACACCGACTCACCGGCCGCGCTCCCGCTCTCCGAGTTCAGCGACAGAATCGCCGACGACCCTGTCGATCAGTACGCCGACGACATGACCGACATCCTCCGGGAGTACACCCGAAAGCGCGGCTTCATCACCGGTGGCGACCTCCGAGAGCTCGACGACACCTATCTGGTGGCTCGAACGCTGCTACACACGGTCGACATGCTCGCCCGCGAGCGCGACCCACCGACCGATGCCGAACTGTATCTACTGGACCTCCACAAGGCGCTCACCGACGAGGGAACCGCGATCGACGACCTGCCGCCCTGTGGGCCGGTTCCTGAACCACTGACCGAGGCGTGGGGACTGGCAGCCTGTGATGCGGTCGATGCCTACAGCGGTGACCTCAGAACCTGGCTCGACTCTAGCCCCGACGCAGCGGCCCGATCGACGCTGGGCCGACTCCGGGACCACCTGAAACGCCTACAGGCACTGCAGGGCGATGTCCAACCGAAAACGGCGACCCGACTTGTCCGGACGGCCCGCGATATCGGTCGCTATCTCCGTGCGGACGACGACACCGCGCTGGCGACAGCCGGCGACCGGCTGGACGGGTTCTGAGAGTCACAATACAAAAGGTAGTCTCGCTCGTTGCCCCGACCATGCCGGAGTCGTTCGATGTCCACGATCACCGTCACCAGATGAAACAGCTCAACAAGAGCAGCGATACCGAACTCTACGAGAACCGCGACGGGCTCGCCTGTCCGGTCTGTACGGCGGCATTCAACCGGCTGTTTGTGCTCCGCGGCGACGGCAAACAGTTCCCCGAAAACGACGGTGCCCGATTCTGTCTGCTGAATCAGGACGCGGTGTATCTCTTTCGCCACTGAGACGGGAGGCGATCGGTCAGGGGAGTTCGATATCGACACCGTGGGCTTCGCTAGCACCCTTGACCGTGTTGTACAGCAACATCGCCCGCGTCATCGGACCGACACCACCCGGCACCGGCGTTATCGCGTCGACGACCGGTTCGGCGCTCTCGTAGTCGACATCGCCAACCAGCTGATACCCTTTCTCGTTGTCGGCGTCGACGCGGTTGATACCGACATCGATGACGGTCGCGTCCTCGCTCAGCATTGAGCCGCCGATGAACTCCGTGACGCCCGCGGCGGCGATGACGATGTCGGCCGTCTCGGTGTAGGCCGCGAGATCGTCGGTGCGTGAGTGGCAGACGGTCGTCGTCGCGTTGCCGAGCGGCGCCTTCTGGATCAGCAGGTTCGCCAGCGGCTTGCCGACGATGTCGGAGCGCCCGACGATGACGGCGTCGGCACCCTCCGTCTCGATGTCGTAGGCCTCCAGCAGCTTCTGGACGCCGTGGGGCGTACAGGGTTTGAACCGGGCGTCGCCGGCGACGAGCCGCCCGACGTTTTCGGGGTGGAACCCATCTACGTCCTTCGCGGGATCGATCGCGCGAATGACCTCGCGTTTGTCGACGTGATCGGGGACCGGCAACTGGACGAGAATCCCGTCGACCGCCGGGTCGTCGTTGAGGTCGTCGATGGTGTCGAACAGCTCCGCAGCGGGCGCGTCGGGATCGATCTCGACGTGGTGGCTCTCGATGCCGACCTCCTCGCAGTCCTGCTGTTTCATCGAGACGTAGGTCTCGCTCGCAGGGTCGTCGCTCATCAGCACGGTCGCCAGTCCGGGGTTCACACCGCTGTCTTCCAAGGTTTCGACGCAGTCGGTGATCTCGCTCCGGATGTCGCTTGCGACGCTGTTCCCGTCGATGACTGTTGTCATTAGGCGAAAAAGCGGGGGCTATCAGCAAAAGGATTCGGAACCCTACTCGTACAGCGGGTGGGCCGCACAGAGTTCGCCGACGCGATCAGCGACCTCGTCGATCACCGCCTCGTCATCGTGGTTGTCGACGACGCGGTAGATCAGATCGCCGACCTCTGCGATCGCGTCCTCATCGAAGCCACGCGTCGTCAGGCCGGGCGTGCCAGCGCGAATACCGCTGGGGTTGAACGGCGAGCGCGTCTCGCCGGGGACCGTGTTCCCGTTGAGGATGATTTCAGCCTCGGCGAGGGCGTCCTCGGCATCGCTGCCCGACAGATCCGGATGCGATTCCCGGAGATCGACGAGCACGAGGTGAGTGTCGGTGCCGCCGGAAACGAGTTCGAAGCCGTGATCGGCGAACGTCTCCGCTAGCGTGGCGGCGTTGTCGACAACCTGCTGGGCGTACTCATCGAACTCTGGCTGGAGGGCCTCCTTGAAGCCGACAGCCTTGCCAGCGATGTTGTGCATGAGCGGTCCGCCCTGCCCGCCGGGGAACACCGCGTTATCGATATCGTCGGCGTGTTCCTCGCCGGTCATGATGATCCCGCCGCGACCGGCGCGGATCGTCTTATGTGTCGAGCCGGTGACGAAGTCGGTGACACCGACCGGTGACTGGTGGACGCCACCGGCGACCAGACCGGTGATGTGGGCGATATCCGCGAGATGGTAGGCGTCGACGTCGTCGGCGACGGCCTGAATCCGTTCCCACTCGACCTCACGTGGATAGGCCGAGTAGCCCGAGACGATCATATCGGGATCGAACTCGGCGGCGTGGTCGGCGAGGCCCTCGTAGTCGAGATACCCCGTTTCGGGATCGACCTCGTACTGTTCGACGGTGTAGGTCTGGCCGACGAAGTTCGCCGGATGGCCGTGGCTCAGATGCCCGCCGTGATTGAGGTCCAGCGAGAGAATTTTATCGCCGGGGTCCAGCGTCGCAAAGTAGACGGCCTGATTGGCCTGCGTGCCGGAGTGGGGCTGGACGTTGACGTGCTCGGCGCCCCAGAGTTCCTTCGCGCGGTCGATGGCGAGCTGTTCGATCTCGTCGGCGTACTCACAGCCGGCGTAATACCGCTTGCCGGGATACCCCTCGGCGTACTTGTTGGTCAGCGCGCTACCCTGCGCCTCGAGGACGGCCTTGCTGACGTGGTTCTCGCTGGCGATCATCGCCAGCGTCTCTTCCTGTCTGGTGTCCTCGCCGGCAAGGGCGTCTGCGGCCGCGGGATCGACCGCCCGAACCTGCTCGTAGTCCATACACAAACCCGGCCGCTCACGCCAATAAGTGGTTCGTTACGGTCGCTGCTCGCCGGTGGTTCACCTGATCGGCGGCCGCTCTCTTTCACCGGCCAGCGCGAATCTACGAGATCCGCTACGGCGTTAATTTAGCCGTCAGCCAGCTAATTATCGCCCCTGAACCCGGTAATATTATGTAGCTTCCAGCACATTATACAGACTGTAATGGCATCGAATTTAATCGAAGACAACCTGACCCAGCTACTGCGGACAGCGGTCGATCGGTCGAGCGGTGATCTCTGGGTCGTCGATCCCACACAGCGGGCGATCAGAGCCGTGATCGATGTCGCCAACGGCGACGACGGCGCGATCCCGGCGATTCGCATGCTGGCCGACGAGCAGGCACTGAAATCAACGTTCGACGACTTCCTCGTCGCCAGCCGGACCGCGGATCTAATCGACACCGGGACACTCTCTGTGCGAACGCTCACCGAGGAGACCGCCAACTCGTTACTTGTGGCCGAGGGTGAGGTCTTTGCCATCGTCACCACCGGCGACCGAGTGGCCGCGCTCACGACCGACGACGGGTCGTTCGTCAACACCACGAAAGCTGGCTGTGAGCGCCGCTGGGAGGCCGCCGACAGCTTCCGGCTCCGCACGCCGCCGATCTCCGAGGTGCGAACCACGCTCGGTGCGGAGATCGGCGACGATATCCGCGCGGATTTCGATACAGTGCTCGACTCTCTCGACGCAGCCCGCGGGGACGGCAACGGGCTCGACGAGGTCACCATCTCGCTTTTGATCGCCGCCCGCAACGACGTGTTGCTCTACGATATTTCCAAGTGGGGCGAGGATGTCGGGATCGCGAGCAAGGCCACGTTTTCGCGGACAAAGACCCAGCTCGAGGACACCGGCCTGATCACGACAGAGAAGGTTCCGATCGATGTCGGTCGCCCGCGGCTCCGCCTCCAGCTGGCCGACGACGGGCTGGCAGGGGCCGATATCGACGAGTTTGCCACGGTCGCCGCCGAGCGCCTGTAGCCAGACCGCGCTCCCGACACAGTTCTCCAACCGCTTTTTGCGTCCCGCCGCCGAGGGTGCGGTATGGAACTCGGCGTCATCGGTGACGGCCCTGCGGTCGAGGCGATAATCGCAGCCACCAGCGACCGCTCGCTCTCGGTTCGACGAATCGATGCGGACGCGCTGACCGACGATCAAAAGCACGATGACGCTGCGTTCCCGGAAACCGGGGCGGTGGTTGCGCCGGCCGGCGCGCCGGTGTTCGGGCGAGCAAACGATGTGTTCGGGCGGTGGGTAGCCGTCGAGACCGGTGGGCTCGGCGGCCAGCCGAAAGCCGATATCCACGCCGCGGTGTCGACGTTCGGCCCCGAGTCGGCCTGCTACGGGTGCCTCCAGACCCGGGTCGCTGCACACAGCGACGGTGGGGCAGCCGAGCCGACCAGCGCGCCTGCCACCGTCCGACTCGCCGGTGCCATCGCCGGCCATCGCCTCCTGTCGCTCTGTGACGGCGACGCTGCCGGTGGTCGCGTCCGAGAGGTGCCGGGGGCGGATCGGACCCTGCTTCCGGTGCCGAACTGCGAGTGCACATCGCGGTCACCAGACGATACGTTCGGGCTCCAGTACCGAGAGGTTGAGGTAGAGGCTGCGCTCGCTCGCGCCGAACAGGCGGTCGACGACCGGCTGGGTCTGCTTGCCACTGTCGGCGAGCGCGAATCTTTTCCGGTCCCGTACTACATCGCCGAACTCGGTGACACGACCGGGTTCAGCGACGCCGACGCCGCCGACTTCGCCGCCGGTGTCGACACCGACTGGGATCGGGCCTACATGAAGGCCATCGGCGAGGGACTGGAGCGCTACAGCGCCGGCGTCTACCGGACGGCTGACGCAACGACTGGCTCCGTTGAGACAGTCACGAACCCGATCCCACCGCGACGGTTCGTTCGCCCCGATTGCTCCGAGACGCTGTCCCCGGATGAGACGATACAGTGGGTACCGGGGAAGGCACTCCCGGACGGAGCGGCGGTGTCGCTGCCGGCCGACCTCGTCCGGTTTCCCCCGACATCCCAGCGGTTTCGTCCCTCGATCACCACCGGACTTGCGGTCGGTAACTCCACGGTTGAAGCGGTGCTGGGAGGGCTCTACGAGACGATCGAGCGGGATGCGACAATGCTCGGCTGGTACTCAACCTTCGAGCCGCTGGGGCTGGCAGTCGAGGACGATCATCTCGCTGAACTCGATCAACTTGCCGGACTCCACCAGCGGGCACAAGCGAAGTCACTGAACATCTCACTGCTGCTGGTGACACAGGATATCGATGTCCCGGTCGTCGCGGCCGGGGTCCACCGAGAAGCCGAGTGGCCGCAGTTTGCCGCCGGCTCGGCGGCCAATCTCGATCCAGTGGCCGCCGCGCGGTCGGCGCTCGCCGAGGCGTTACAGAACTGGATGGAGTTGCGAGCGATGGGCCCGGAGGCGGCGGCCGCGCAGGGCGGGGCGATCGCCGAATACGCCGACTTCCCCCCGGCCGCACAGGCGTTTGTCGATCCGGAGCAGACCGTCTCGCCCGACTCGCTGGGTGAGCCGGCGCTCTCGGGGCGAGCCGAACTCGATGCCGTCTGTGACCGGCTGTCGGCCGTCGACCTCGACGCCTACGCCGCACGGATAACGACGCGGGATGTCGCAACGCTCGGCTTCGAGGCGGTCCGCGTGCTGGTGCCGGCGGCCCAGCCACTGTTTACCGGCGACGCGTATTTCGGCGAGCGTGCCCGACAGGTGCCGGCGTCGATGGGGTTCGAACCGCGACTCGACCGGGCGTACCACCCCTACCCCTGACGCAGCTCTACCACCTGACTCTTGACGCAGCCCTCCCGCCTTCCCCCCGAACACAGTCTTACCGCCGTGGGTCGTCCGTCTCCGTCGAACCGGCGGTCGACTCGGTTTCTCTGCCGTCGCTCAGGATGTCGTCCGCGCGGGCCTGCTGGGCGTCACCCGTGCGGTCGTCGATTACCAGCTGCCGGTGCGGATAGGCCATCTCGACGGGCGACTCGCTGTCGATGAATCGGCGTCGAATTTCGGTTCGGACCGCCGATTCGGTTGCCATCACGGTGTAGGGTTTCGTCGCCCAGAACCGGAGCCGGAGCAACACGCCGTCGTCGGCGAACTCGGCGATGAAACACCGCGGGCTCGCCGGGTAGCGAGCACTGCCGATCCGGATGTCCGGGCCGCCCTTGATCACATTCTCGGTCTCTCTGGCTGCTGTTTCGATCAGCTCTCGGGCCACGGGAATATCGGATTCGTAGGTGACCAGCACGTCCACCGTAAGCCGGGTCCGCTCGTCTTCGGCCGAGTAGTTCGTCACGTCGCGCTCGCGGATATTACCGTTCGGAATCACGAGAAACGTGTTGTCGAGCGTGAAAATCTTGGTGTAGCGGATCGTGATATCGTCGACGAACCCCCGGGTGCCGTCGTTCAGTTCGATCATGTCGCCGATCTCGAATGGCTGGTCGGCCAGCACGAAGATGCCGTTGAGGATGTTGCCGACAATCGGGGCGAGGATAATCCCGACGACGGCCGAGAAAACCGTGACCGAGAGGACGATATTCCCGATCCGGAGCCCGACCAGTGAGCCGGCGACGACGAGTGTGAGCACGATAATCCCGCCGCGAATCCCACCCAGCACCGTCTGGGCGACGCTCTGTCGGTCGAACCGACGGGCGAGTGGGCGACCCAGCAGCCGCACCGAGAGATTGGCCAGCGAGACGCCGACGAACACGACGATCAGCGCGGCCACCACCCGATACCCCGGGAACTGGAGCCACGACGGGATCACGGTTGCCGACACATCCGAGACCGAACCGAGTGCCGACAGCAATACGCCGGTATGGACGGCCATTGCGGGCCAGTCGCCGGCTGCGCGAAAAAACCTTCTCCTCCCGGTAGCTGTCGGGCCAGCCGTGGTGAGGGCGAAAATATACTACAGTTCGAAACGCTATACAATCACCGAGAGAATAAATTATATATCACGTCGGTGTCCAGCGAACCGCATGGCAGATGATCTGCGGGCCACGCTCGAAGGAGTCGGCGAACGGTTCAATCTGGGCGAGTACGAGATCGACGCCTATCTCGCCGTTCTCGAACACGGCGAGCTAACGGCCAGCGAGATCGCCAACCGGACCGATATCCCGCAGCCCCGGGTGTACGATACGGTGCGGAGCCTCTCGGACCGCTCGCTGGTCGAACTCCGGGAATCCCGGCCGATGGCGGTCGTCGCCGTCGATCCCGAGGAGGCGTTCGGCGACCTACAGACCTCGTTTACCGAGATGGTCGACGAACTCGCCGCCCGGTATACGGCACCCGCCCGCGAGACGGAGGCGGTGTCACTAGTCAAATCGCGGTCGACGATCATCCGCCACCTCTCGGAGGCAATCGAGTCCGCGGAGTTCGAACTCGTGTTGTCGCTGACGCCGGCGCTCCTCGACCGTTTCGAGTCGGCCCTGCGTGATCGGGTTGCCAGCGGCGTCAGTGTCGAACTGCTCGTCACCCCTGCGAGTGAGGCCCCCGACCCCGAGGAGTTCGACTAC
>KI543214.1:45978-50876 GCA_000496215.1 uncultured archaeon A07HN63 | reverse complement strand
ACGTTGTTCGCGCCACGCTGGAATCGATCGCCTACCAGACCAAAGACGTCGCCGAGGCCATGGTGTCGGACGCCGACATCGACCTCTCGAGTCTGCGTGTCGACGGCGGGGCGGTCAAAAACAACTTCCTCTGTCAACTCCAGGCCAACATCATCGGTACCGAGATCGTCCGGCCGGTCGTCGACGAGACGACCGCCCTCGGTTCGGCCTACGCTGCTGGTCTGGCCGTTGGCTACTGGGACGACGTCGACTCGCTGCGCGACAACTGGCAGGTCGATAAACGCTTCCCGATCGACGAGGATGCCGACATCGAGGTCAACTACGACCGCTGGAAGGATGCCGTCGAACGGGCCGAAGACTGGGCGCAGGACGAGTAAGGCACACCGAACTCCGTTATTTTTTGCGCTGACGAAACGCTCATACCCAGTGGCGACTGAATGGTCTGTGTGCGCTGGAAGCTGTTTGCCGATCTCGCCGAACGGGCTGGCGACAGCGAATTTGATGTTTCGGTCAGTGCGAGCGACCCGACGGCCCGTGACGCGCTGGACGCCCTGCTCGATTCACAGCCGGAGCTAGAGGAGCGCGTCTACACAGCCGACGGCGAGCTTGAACCACATCTCAATCTGCTTCGGAACGGCGAGAACGTGAGCGAAACGGGGCTGGCAACGCCTGTCGAGGCCAACGACGAACTCGCACTGTTTCCACCGGTCAGCGGTGGCTGAACCGCCGACGTAGCCGACCCACACACTCAATTAGCCGCACGAAAAATGAGATAGCATGTACGCTGTCGTGGGGTGTAGCGACTGTGGAACCCTCTGGCTGCTTGTCGATCCGGCCACATCGGAGTCTGCCCAGTGCCAACGGTGTGGACGAACCCACCAGACAGCGAGGTTGAAACACCTCTTCGAGTCCGAGGACAGAGCAGCGGCCAGAGAGGCACGGTCGGCCCTGCTGGCGAAGAAACGGGGTGACTCGGCCGCCTTCGCCGACGTCGATCACGTGTCCGAACTCGAACGGCAGGCCGACACCGCGGCGGTCGACGACGAGGAGTATCTGGAGGCAGCCGGGATCGACGCCGAGGCGGTTGCCGCGGCCGCCGAGTCGACCGGGGAGCAACCGAGTTCACACGACGACATCGTCCGTGCGGCCGTCCGCGAGGCGGGTGAGAACGAACAGCCCGCTGAAGCGGCCATCGTCGCGTACGCGACCGACCGTGGCGTTCCCGCAGAGAAGGCGCGCAAGCTACTCGAACGGCTCTGCCGAGAGGGGGAGGCCTCGAAGCACGACGGTCGCTATCGGCTGCTGTGACGGCGGTCCCGACGCGCCGCCGTCACCGACCCAGCGATTCGTGCGCACTCGATAGGTGCCGCGATCCCAGCGCAGCCAACAGCGAAAGCTCACCGGCAAGCGCGCCAACGGCGATTGCCTCTGCGAGCGCGTCGGCGTTGCTGCCAGCCGGGTCGCCACCACCACCGACACCGAGGATGTCGAGTGCCTCCGACTGTGTCGGGAGCTTTGTGCCACCGCCAACGGTGCCAACTTCGAGGCTGGAGAGGGAGACAGAGAAGTAGAGGTCGCCGCCGTCGGTTACCTCGGCGGTCGTGATCGCGTTTGCGCCCTCGACGACCTGCGCTTCGTCCTGCCCGGTGGCGAGAAACATCGCCGCCACAGGGTTGGCGACGTGAGCGTTGAACCCAAGTGCGCCCGCCTTCGCCGAGCCTATGAGGTTCTTTCGAGTGTTGATTTCGGCAACTGCCTCGGGTGTTGTCTCCAGGGTGTCGGCGACGACATCGCCCGGAACGACGACATCGGCGGTCACGGAACGGCCGCGCCCCTCGACGGCGTTGATCGCAGCGGGTTTCTTGTCCGTACAGAGATTTCCGGAGAGGGCGACCAGCGAGGCGGCCGTTTCCGACTCGACGACATCGCAGGCTGCCTTTGTCGCGATTGTCACCATGTTCATGCCCATCGCGTCTTTCGTGTCGTAGCGGAAACGGAGATAGACGTTGTTGCCGACGACGTAGGGTGTCACCCCCTGTAGCTCGCCGTGGTTCGTCGTCTCCTCGGCGGCCTCGCGGAGGGTTGACTCGTTGTCCCGTACCCACTCGACGAGCGCGAGGCCTTCGGCAACATCATCGACGCTGAATACCGGTGCGCGCGTCATCCCAGATTTCGTGACGCGAGCGGTTGCTCCACCGGACTTGTTGAGAACCGAACACCCCCGGTTGACCGAGGCCAGAAGCGCCCCTTCGGTCGTCGCAAGCGGGAGGTATCGCTCGTCGTCCATCGCGCCGCCGTTGATATCAACTGGGCCGACAACGCCGAGTGGCACCTGCACCGTTCCGATCATGTTTTCGATGTTCGGGTCGGCGACCTCGGCCGGGAATCCGTAGTCACCGATCGTCTCACAGTCGGCATCGGTAGCCGTTTCGACCACCTGCCGGCGAACGGCCGCAGCCGTGTCCGGATCGGTGTGGTCGTCGAGTTCGTGCAGGCGACGCTCACCGGCCTCGACCTTGGCCACGAGTTCGGCCACGCGGTCGGCGTCTGGGGTCATGTCACAGGCTGTGTCCGGCGGTCGCTAAGAGTTGTCGGTTACATACAGGGGGTAATGGCAAACGTCGGTCCGGGATTCAGAACCGTGTGGCGTCAGGGCTCGACGACCGACCGGAGAAACGTGAGCTGGTGGTCGACGAGCGTCTCAAACTGCTCGCCAAGCAGGCTCAGGTGGTCGGCTGAGAGCTCACGATACGTCGCCGTTGGGATTCGGTCTGCTGCCGCCGCCGCATCCGCAGCCGGAACGACCTGATCGTCTCGACCGCCGATGATCAAGACCGGACAGCGGATAGACTCGACGGATGTAATTGGCCGGTAGCTCGTCAGCGAGAGGAACACCCGGGCAGGCAGCCTGTTCTCCCAGTCTGACTCGCGGTCGATAATATCGAGAACACCCCGTTTTGCGCCCGGTTCTGTGATCACCGCGAACCCGTCGTCATCGACGAGTCGAACGTCGTGGCCCCGACCGAGCTTCGAGCCGAGTACGTCACGGAGCCCTGCAGCTGTCGCTCGAAGCAATTGTGTCGGCTGGCGAATCGAGCGCCGTAGCTCCCGTCTGCCATCGACGAAGGGAGCCGTGGCGATGATGCCGGCCACGCGGCTGTCGGCTGCGGCGACCGAGAGCACGTGTCCGCCGGAGAACGAATGGCCCCAGAGGACGATTCCGCCGCTATCGACGGTATCAGTATCGCGGAGTTTGCTGATCGCCGCCTCGTAGTCGGCGATCTGTGTCTTCGGATCAACAAGCCCGCGTGGCTCGCCGCCGCTGTCACCGTGGTGGCGAAAGTCGAACAACAACACCGCGTAGCCAGCCTCGGCGAATCGCTCGGCGATAGCTGGCAGGCCGAAGGATCGCCACATACCGAGTCCCGGTGCCATCACGACGACCGGCGGGACTGTCGGCCCGGCCGGGAGGTAGAGCGTGCCCACACACTGCTCGCCATCGCTGTCGAAGCTGGTGGTGCGCGTCGAATACGCCTCCCGCGGTGGGCGTCGCAACGACTGTTGACTGCGGTTTTTCGGCGCTCGTCGTGGGTTCCTGCCGCTCTTGGCCGCTCCGGTCAGGGTAGCTGCGGCCGTGGTGGTTTCAGCGTGGGTGGTGTCAGTCATCTCGGTTCGTCCACCCGAGAGTGTATGCGGTCATAGATGAACTCTATTGGCGACGAACAAAACCGTTGACCTGCGGTAATCTAACCGTTGGACGGGGTTCGCCGGGGAGATGTGGTAGATATGGCCGCTGAGAGCGTTTCGGACCGTTTATACTGACTCACCACCCACTCCACTGCAACGGCGATGAAACAGCGTCTGCAATCCGTCTTCGAGACAGCCGGCTTGGCTGGCGGCTGTCTCGTCTTGGTCCTCATCGGTCTCTATCAGGGCCTCCAGCAGCAGGCTCTCACCGTCGAGCTGCTCTGGCTGTCGCTCGAGATCGTCTGGATCGACGCCATCTCGGCGAGCCTCGTCTTTACGGCGTTTCTGCTCGTTGCCGGACTGCTGTTGGTTTACGAGGTCTCGAACCCGGCGACGACCGTCCCGGTGCTGGAGGAGGGCCCACAGCTTACGGTGATTATACCGGTCTACCGCGACGCGAACGTCCTCCATCGGAGCGTCGACAGCCTCCGGGCGTCCAGCTACGAGAATCTCGAGATCGTGATCGCCTGCGAGCCCGACGACGAGTCGACCATCCGGACGGCGACGGCGATGGCCGACGAGACGGTGTCGGTGCTCACGAACGCCTATCCGGGCTCGAAAGCTGGGGCGATCCGGACCGCCGTCGAACGGTCGTCTGCCGACTCGTTTGCCGTCTTCGATGCCGACGAAATCGTGGACGATCACTTCCTCGCCAGCGGAATGGGCGCGCTCCACACCGAGGGGTACGACGTGTTTCAGGGCCGCCGGATACCGGAGCCGACCGGGATCGTAGAGACACTGGCCTACTGTGAGCGCGTGACGTTTCACGCCAGCTACAAGCTGGTCGAACTGACAGGGTTTCGCAACTGCCGAAGCTCGTCGACGGTTTTCACGCGGGCGGCATACGAGACCGTCGGCGGGTATGACGACCTTCTGACAGAGGATCTGGCCTTTGCTCACAAATGCTACCGCCACGGGCTGTCGGTGCGACAGGCCAGAAACTACACCAGCCGGATGGAGGCACCGCACACGCTCGCTGACTTCTGGGGCCAGCGCAAACGCTGGCGGATGGGGCAGGTCGAGGTGTTACACGCCACGCTGACCGGTACGCTCACCGACGGGAAACAGCACCGGCGATACATCTCGCTGTGGCGGATGCTGACCAGCATCGGCGGCAGTATGTTCCTCGTGGTGTTGCTGGCGAAGCTGTT
>KI543214.1:40862-44482 GCA_000496215.1 uncultured archaeon A07HN63 | reverse complement strand
TTCGAGTTCGAGAGAGCCTACTACGCGCTGGTCAACACGGACTACGAACACGACATCGGCTGGCTGTCCCGCGAGTCCTGTAAGCCCGGCCACGTCCCCGACGGCGAGAGCCTGCTCGTGGCCCAGATGGCGCCCGACTGGTCGACAGCGACCTATGACGATCCGCTGGAGGCAATCTCCGGCGAGGTGGCGGAGATGGTTGCACAGCTTCTCGGCGACGACCGGCTTTGCAACCCGGACTGGGTTGACGATCAGGGCTGGCGGTACGCCCTGCCAGATGCGGCCGTCGAAACAGCAAAGACCGATCCGCTCGCGGCCCACGAGCTTTACGTGCTGGCGACTGGGTCGTCGGCGAGGGGCGCGCCCACGAGGCACTCTGGAACGGGGTGGCTGTCGGCGAGCGAATCGCCGCCGGGCTATAGCCGTTCGTGAGGGTTTTGTTCGTTGGCACCCTGTTCGTTGGTATGACGACCCTCCGGATCGATCCTCACGTTCACTCGGAGGGTTCCTACGACGGCAGCGAACCGGTTGAACTCATTCTCGAACACGCAGCTGACATCGGCCTTGACGGCGTGGTCATCACCGATCACGACACGATTCACGAGTCGCTCCGGGCGGCCGAACTGGCAGCCGACTACGGTCTGCTCGGGATTCCGGGCGTCGAGGTGTCGACGGCGCATGGCCACCTGCTGGCGGTCGGTATCGAGGAGATGCCGCCACGCAGAAACCCGTACGCTGACACTGTCGAATGGATTCGCGACCATGGCGGGGTTGCCATCGTTCCGCATCCGTTCCAGCGAACCCGCCACGGCGTCCGCAAACGGAATATTCCGAGTGTCGACGCCATCGAGGCGTTCAACGCGTGGCTGTTTACGGGGTACAAGAACAAGCGCGCCCGCCGGTTCGCCGACGCCTACGGCTACCCGACTGTCGCCGCCAGCGACGCCCATACCATCCCCTACGTCGGGCGTGCCTACACCGAGGTGACGATCCCGGAGGTCAGCCGCGAGGCGGCCACCGCCGACGACGTGCTTGATGCGATTCGTGCGGGCTCGACAGCAGTTCAGGGGCGGCGCGCGCCGATCCCGATGGCCGCCAGACATTACGCTCTCGGGGCGGCCCGCAAGAGCGGCTACTACGCGAAAGCCGGCACGCTTCGGACCGCATCGCTGGCGAAACTCGGCACGCTCAAGGGCGGCTATCTCGCAAAAAGCGGGTTGCGACGGAGCACGGCGAGGTTCTGGAATCTGATGACGGATCGGCGATAACGGGCAGCGCGCTCACCGCGAGACTGGGAAGTCGAGTACGTCGTCGAACTCGTTTCGTAACGCCTCTGTGTCGACCGGTTTCGTGACGTAGCCGTCCGCGCCGGCCTTGGCGGCCTCGCGCATCTTCTCGTCCTGTGAGACGCTCGTGACCATGACGATCGTTGTCTCCGGTGAGATATCTTTGATCCGTCGTAACGACTCGATACCGTTCATCTCCGGCATCATGATATCCATCGTGATCACGTCCGGGCGTTTCTCTCTGAACACCTCGATTGCTTCCTTGCCATTCGAGGCCGTTCCGATAACATCGAACCAGTTCTCTATCGTGTTTGTCACGATGTTCCGCTGAAACGAGGAGTCGTCGACGACAATCGCCCGTTGAACCATGCCGAAATATTAAATCGTCATTATATAATGGTTATCTATTAGCAGTGACTGCTACCGCAGCATACCGGTGCTTGATTCAACAGTGAAGTATCTCAGGACCTCTCGTTGCCCGGTCGAAAGCTGAGTGTGGTCCATTCGAACTGC
This sequence comes from uncultured archaeon A07HN63, assembly GCA_000496215.1. Lineage (GTDB taxonomy): Archaea > Halobacteriota > Halobacteria > Halobacteriales > Haloferacaceae > Halonotius. Next base: position 42,683 of record KI543214.1, on the reverse strand, counting down.
CATCCTCGCACAAAATCTGGTGAGACCCAGAGGCCGGCGAACAGCGAATATATAGTATATATGTTTGCTCTCCAGATCTGGTAATAAGTGCCCGTTCGCCGTGTATCCGTCGGGATTCTTCGAGTGTGCCGTGGGCACCAATGTTATTCCCGACTGCTGCTCTGGTCACAGTATCACCGGTCAGCGTTATTTCGTATGGGGTACCACGACTTCCGCCTGTCTGAAGGATCAGGGGATCAGTTGCGACGACCCTCCCTCACATCGTCACCTGTGAGTCACCGAGCGTATCGGGCTGATCGCGGACTGATTCAGCTCCGGGATACCGACCCGCATCGGGGTTCGGGCTGAGCAATCCAAATCCGATCGTCGCACCGAACAGTGACCCGAGAAGCAACCCGATTGCCAGCACCCGTTGCCACGGTTTCATGCTGCAGTTCTCCATCGATGATCGAAACCTGATTGTGATTGCGACTGATCATGCTCGCTGCCACCATGCTAGCCTCTGGTGGAGGTGGCGATATCGGACGAGCCGGTGTCGGGTAATTCGGTTCTGATGATCTTTTTCTGATTCAGTCCGCTGAACAGCTCGTCGGACTCGTCAAGCTGTGCAGCGTTTTTGAACCCAAGTACGGCCTCTGTCCCGCTCGTCTCTGTCCGGCGGCCGATATCGAACGTCGCGTGGATGCTGTCTGAAATCCACTTGACGAGCCAGAGACCGACCCCGCTGCTGTGGTTCAGCTCAGACTCCGTTCCCTCGGAAATCGCCTCGGCTTCCCCTCTTGGGATACCGCGGCCGTTGTCGGTGACGATCAGTTTGATCTCGTCGTTGTCTTCGATCTCCGTGGATGTGATCGTGATTACAGTTTCTTCTTCTGGTCTGTCAGCATGGTCGATGGCGTTTTCGACCAGTTCCTCGACAGCATCACTGACGAGTGAATTTCCGGCGACAACAGCCGCACCCACGTTCAGCCGAAATGTCACGGCTGGATGCTCCTCGTGGTATGTCTCGACGACGCGTCCAACTACGTCTCCGAGATTCACCCGCCGGAGCCGGTAATTCGAACTATTCAGATGGGAGTCGATATCTCGCATCTTTTCGCCCAGCGACAGGAGTTTATTCGAGATTGATTCGATCTGATTGATCGCTGGCTGTGCTGCGTCGCCACACTCCTCGCGGGCGATGGTCGTGTATCCGTCAACGACTTCCAGGTCGTTTCGCAGGTTGTGCCTGAGCACCCGGTTTATCACCTCCCGCCGCTGGTTGAGAAAGTGTTCGTCGGTCACGTTTGTGCCGGTAAACAGCGGGCCTGCGGCCGGCGAAAAGTGCTCGGCTGGATAGATCGTGAACTCAAAAATACACCACTCGTCTGCCGACAATTGGACTCTGGAGGTGGTCTGCTGTGGGTCGTCAGTCTGAACGGCGTTTTCGATACAGTCGGTGATATCCTTGACATCATCCCGATAGACACGCGTCAGGAGGCTGTCGGTCCCATCGGTCGAATGGGTGATCGCCGAGTCGTCAGCAACAGCTTTCAGCAGGAGGTCGTTGGTATCAACAGCCACCGTTCCGGCAATATCCGATTGGTTGCTGATAAGAATCTCACATACTGATTCGGTGCCGACGTCCATTTGTGCTATGAGAGTGTGTTATCAAGTCTGTGAAATAAAATTTCTCATTATCTATGTATACTTCGTCTCCATTTGATAGCTATCGCTTTCGCTCGCGGGTTTCGCTGTTTCAATCCTCTCTCGTGAGGTTTTCTTCTCACAGTCTTTTGTTCGTCGTGCTCAATGTAGAGCACACGCTCACTATGTATCGTT
>KI543214.1:35354-40842 GCA_000496215.1 uncultured archaeon A07HN63 | reverse complement strand
TCGAACCTCAGTCGTTCCGCTCGCTACCGCTCGCTACACTCCCTGCTTCGATTCCGTTTCGTTTGACCTTCTCCTCACAGAGTTCTATTCGCGGTGCTCCGTACGGAGCACACGCTCACAAGTAATGTTCGGAGAAGGTCCAGGGGCGAGAATCGAACCGAAGCCAGACGATCGACCTCACTTCGTTCGGTCGCTGCGACTGGCAGGGTTCGATCTCTTCAGACAGAGTTTCAGCTTCTCGCACAGGTGCTCGGAGCAAAAAGGTCCAGGGGCGAGAATCGAACCTCAGTCGTTCCGCTCGCTACCGCTCACTACTCTCCCTGCTTCGATTCCTTTTCGTTTGACCTTCTCCTCACAGAGTTCTATTCGCGGTGCTCCGTACGGAGCACACGCTCACAAGTAATGTTCGGAGAAGGTCCAGGGGCGAGAATCGAACCCGCGTCTCAGCCTCCACAAGGCTGAAGGATAGTCCACTACCCTACCCCGGACACGCACTCATTGCTTCCCCGCTGGCAATCATATACGTTACGACTCGGGATTCCCCGCTGGCGTCGGGATACCACATCCCCGTTGTGGCTGGAGGTCCGAACGCGACGTTTTTGTCGCCGCAACGAGATTCACTAGGTACACGTGGCTGTCACCGACAAAATCTACGTCAAGAACCACCGGCAACTCGTCTCACAACTGGAGACGAGTTTCCCGAAAAGTGCGTTCGCCGGCGCGACGCTCGATCTGCTGTTCACCGGCGGTAGCCTTGCCGGACTCAACGAGACGACCCGGGATCGGGTCCTCGATTTTACCGAGGACTTTCTCGACTGCGACTGCGAGTCGAATCCCTACTGCGGCTGTGCCGAACGGAAGTTTATCGGCTATCTGCTGGAGCTTCGCGCCGAGGGGTTCGGTCCCGACGCCATTGTCGATGTCATGGGCGACGACTACATGCTCTACGCCTACTCCGGCGATATCCTCTCGTTTCTCGATCAGTCGGTCCGAACGCTGGAGGCCGCCGAGGCACTGGCCGATATCGAGGACAGCGACCGGAGCGACGAGATCCGGCGCGCAAAACGAGAGCTAACAGGATAACTGGTCGGCTCAACCCAGCTTGAACGTCGGCTCGTCTGTTTCCTCGTCGTGATCGTCGAGTTCTTCGAGGCGGACGATGTCGTCCTCGTTGGGTTCCTCGTCGAGTTTGTCGTGCAGGTAGGTGACGTACTGTTTGTACTCGTCGAGCTGTTCGCGGAGGTGGTCGGCTTCGAGTTCCAGCCGTTCGTGTTCCCGCACGAAGCTCTTCGGCACCTCGACTTTCGGTGGGAAGCCGTCGGTTTCCTCGACATCCTCGACGCGCGCCTCGGGGACGACATCGACCTGCCCATCGTGGGCGACCAGCGTCTCGACGTACTCGCGGAAGACAGCCGACAGCGAGATATCCCGCTCTTCGGCTATCTCGCGGAGCTTCTCGAAGGAGTCCTCGTTGACGCGAAACGAGATGGTCTTGTTTTTGTTTCCCATAGGGACTGCCTCTGTTGTGACCTACTGCGAGGCGGGAATACTTAATGATTCGTCAGACACCACCCGCTCGTCTACGGCGAACCCCGTGGGCCTGACAGGCCGTTACGGCTGGGCCTCGGGATCGGGGACGGCGTTCCCGTCTCCCTCACTCTGGTCGGCTCCCTCGCCACCGTCGAGTTCGTCCGTCGATTCGAGGCTTTCTAGCCCCTCGACCACCGTGTCTGTGTACGCTGTAGCATCGTCGCCGTACTCCTCGCTGGCCATCCGGGCGTACTCGTTGCCCGCGTCGTCGACAGCGTCGATTCGGTCGAGCGTGCGGTCGGCCGTCTCGACGACCCACTGATCTCGCGTCGCGGCGTCGACCTCGGTAATCGATTCGGGGCGAACGGAGACGTTGACATCACCTTCGTCGGTTTCGTAGGTTCGTGGCTTGCCAACGACCGCAACGTAAGCCGGCGGTTCGAGGTCCCGTAGCATGCTCGCGGCCTCGGGCTGGTACTGACCGGCGTAGGCGAAGAACGTCCCCGTCGGATCGACGATCCGGCCGCGCCAGTACTCGTCGTCCTCGCCGACATCCTCGGTTTCGGTGAGCGTGCCGACGACGAAGACCCGGTTGGCGCGCTCGCCGGTCGGCAACAGCAGGTAGACCGGCGCGCGGTCGTCGTCGCTCTCCTTGAACGTGTAGCTGGCGTCGTTGAACTCGGCGGCGAACACACGCTGTGCAACTTCGCGGCTGACGGAGTCGGAGTCACTCTCGCTCATGTTAGATCGACCTCGCTTTGACAAGGACTGATTCGGCATCGACCGGTCCAGTCTGCTGTTCGAACTCGTCGGCGAGCAGGTACTGGCCGAGACTTGGGCCGGTGACGCTGTAGTACCGGCCGAGGATGTCGGCCCGCATTTCGTCGGCGACGACGCTGGTATCGAGGGCGTCCTTGGCGAGCTGCTTGGCCTCCTCCAGTTCGATACCGGTCAACTCCTCGGTCGCCTCGCGGTTGAAGATCACGTCGTGGGTCGCCGCGCCGTCGTCGATGACGGCCTTGATCCGGAGGTCGAACTCGCCGTCGACCTCGCCGTGTTCCGCACACCGGCCGTTCTGGAGGACGCGAGTACAGCCCTCCTCGGGACAGCGCTTGATCAGGCCGCTGCCCGACTGGACATCGACCAGCGCGCCCTCGATCGTCTCGCTGTTGTCGCCGACCTCGATTTCCTCGTCGATCTCGGTGATCGTCGTCGTCCGGTTGAGCTTGACCGAGTAGTCGCCCTCGTACTCGTCGGTGACGACGTTCGAGAGCTCGTAGCACTGGCCTTCTTCGAGCTGTTCGAGATCGCTCGTCTCGAAGGCGACGAACTTGATCCTCCCGGACGCGTCGCCGAGCAGGCCGACCTGCGAGATGGAGTCGCTCCGGGGATCCCAGAGCTCGACAAGTTTGACGCGCAGATCGACCCACTGCTCGTCCTGATCGATCTCGTTGACGACGACGCGCTCGCCCTCGCCGCCGCTGATGTCGTCGCGTTCGAGTCCGGCGGCGTCGAGGTAACTGTTTCTGACGCTCCGTGTGGCCTCGTCGAGCGGGACCTGATACTCCTCGACGAGCTGTTGAAGCTTGGTTTCGACCTCGTCTTCGGTGATATCGACGTGGTCGGAGAACTGTTCCGCAATCTCGGCTGCGTGTGTTCGCAACTCTGTCATGGGTGCTGTCTCCGCGGTGTTTTCAATGGGAGACATACGATGGTTGGTGCTGTATCATATAAAAAATATCGGGCGTGGAGTGAAAGTGAAATACGACAGCAGGCGGCGCATTGCGCCCGGAATCGACGAAATCAGGCTCAGGGGCTCGACTGTCGGACGCGGATCGTTCCCTCGTCGGTGACACTCACGACCAGCCGCCGTTTCACGTTCCGCCCCTTGACGACCGCCGAGGCGCGATCACTGACGAGTTTCATCAGATCCGGCGCGGTGTAACTGACCTCGATCTCCGCGTCGTCGGCCGCGTCGTAGATCATATTGGGTACCTCGTAGAGGTCGGTGTCGGCCGGAATCTCGACTCGGACAGGCGCGCCGAGTGCCTCGGCAAAATTGACTGTCTCGGTTGCCTTCTTGACGTTTTCCCGCGCGCTGCCCTCGATATTCGACACATTGGCCCGGGAGGTCCCCAGCATGTTGGCGATATCGAGCTGTCGGAGACCGTGTTCCCGGAGTGCGAGCACCTCGGCCTGCCGACGCGTCAACACGTTCTCGTCGGCGTCGAACCCAGTGCGATCGAGCAGTTCGGCCACGTCGATGGCCTCGAGATCGACCGCGTCGTCATCACGGCTATCGCTCATTGGCTGGTCTTTTGCGGGGACGCGCAAAAAGCTACAGTCTCAGCAGTCAGCGTGTCCGCTGTCCACGGCGGCGTGGCGGGCTACCCGCCCCAGAAGTTCTCGCGGCTGCCCAGTTCCTCGTCGTGGTCGGTACTCTCGTCGTCGATCCCCGTGTCGTCATCCGCTTCCGAATCAGTCTCACCCATGTCACCGTCCGCGTCGTCGGCCGCGTCCTCATCGTCCGCCTCGTCCATCGGCAGGCGCTCGACGATCTTTTTCGCCCGTGCGTGACTATCCTTGACCTGGTTGATGCGCACCTTCGCCCGCGCCGGCGGGAGCAGGCCATCGACGAAGATGATGAAGCCATCCTCCGTGTTGCCGACACCAGCTCCGCTCTCGTGGATATCGTCAACCTCGACGATGACCTCCTCGCCAGGCTTGACGGGCTGCTGTTTCAGCTCGCTGATCGGCATTCCGTAATGCTGACACCACTCGGCCCCGCCACGGTTTTCCTCGTAGTGTTGACATCCCATCCCCTCGATCCGTTCCGAAAAACTCGGACAGTCGTCCGCCAGTGGACAGTTGGGCATACCGGACCGTTGTAATGGGGTCGTCTAAACGCTTCCGCTGACGACTGTTCCGTCACAGTGTTCCACACAGGCACGGTAACAGACGCGGGAACGCAACCGTTGCGGGTCAGCAGGGGCGCTCAAACAGGTACCAGCGAGGATCACTCCATGAACTCGCGCACGTCGGCGTACCACATATCGTGGTGATCGACAGCGTCGATCCGCTCGGCGATCTCGACGGCCAGCGCGTGCCAGCAGCGATTGTCGGGATCGTCGTCGGGGAGGTTGTACTGGCTGTCCTTGCAGGTGCAGTGGCCCTCCTCGACGACGTACTCGGACTGGTAGCCGACGACGACGGTGAAATCGCGGTACCCCTTCACCCGCTGTTCGGCGACCGCGTCGATGGCCTTCCCGCCGCGGTCGTCGTGGACCGCGAGAATCGCGGTGACAATCGCCGGCCGTAGCTCGCCGGCCTCGTCGAGCGCCGCCCGCCAGTCGTCGACCTCGCTCACAGCCGGTCTATTCGGACGCCTCCCTAATCAGGTTCGGTGTCCTTTTGGCCGCGTCGCCGCCCACTGTCGCTATGGAACTCAGCGAGGGTGGCGTCGAGATCGCCGTCGAGCAGCCCAGAGATGGCACCAGCGAGGGCAGCGGCGACGGCGTCTTCTTCAACCCGGAGATGGAACTCAACCGGGATATCACGGTCGCTGTCCTGCGCGCCTATCAGGAGCGCGAACCCCGCGTCGCCACCTATCTCGACGCGATGGCCGCCTCCGGGATTCGCGGTGTCCGCGCCGCCAGCGAGGGGTACGAGGTGACCTGCTGTGATACCGACAGCGAGGCCGTCGAACTCGCCCGCGAGAACCTCGCGCGCAACGATCTTGACGGCACGGTCGTCGAGCGCGATGTCAACGCACTGCTGCACGAGGAACTGTTCGATATCGTCGATCTCGACCCCTTCGGGACGCCGATCCCCTTCGCCGACGCCGCCTTCGGCCAGACCCGGAACATGGTCTGTGTCACGGCGACCGACACCGCGCCGCTCTGTGGCGCCCACCTCGATAGCGGGAAACGCAAGTACAGCGCGGTCCCGCGCAACACCG
>KI543214.1:11432-34292 GCA_000496215.1 uncultured archaeon A07HN63 | reverse complement strand
TCTGTTCGCACGTTAGCCGCCACTACGTACGCACCTATCTCGAACTCGACCGGGGTGCGAGCCGTGCCGACGACCTGCTCGACTCGCTCGGCTACGTTCACCACTGCGAGGACTGTCTGGCCCGCGAGCACGAGTTCGGCTGGCATCCCGAATCGGTGCCCGAGACCTGTCCGAACTGTGGGAGCAACCGCGTCGTGACCGCCGGCCCGATCTGGCTTGGCGCGGTCGCCGACAGCGACTTCACCGAACGAGTCCGCGGCCACCTGACCGACGAGTTGGGCGAACGCAAACAGGCCGACAAACTGCTGGCGACGGTCGCGGCTGAACTCGACACGCCAACCCACTACGACCAGCATCGCCTCTGCAAACAGTGGGGCTCCCGGCCAACGCCATGGACGAGTTTCTGGACGCGCTGCGAGACGTTGGCCACGAGGCGACCCGCACACAGTACAGCGGCACCGCGTTCAAAACTGACGCCGAAATAGCGGAGATTCGGGAGGCAGCCTTTCCGGATGCCGAATTCTGATGGGGAGTCAGTCGCCAGTATCGTCGCCACACGACCTCGGTCCTCGTCGCCGACCGGCAGTTACAACACGCCGGCGGCCAAGGAATCGGGTACATGTCGTCCGAGCAGCCAGCAGGGGAGTCGACTGCCGACGCCGACGCGGCCGAGGGGGCCACCGGCGACGGCGATAGCGACGCAGTCGGCGGCAACAGCGGGGATGAGGATGGTGGCGTCGAGCCAGAGGGAGCCCCGGATATCGGCGATCTCGACGACCGCCTCGACGACCTGCGCGCGGAGTTCGACGCGTTCGAGGCCGACATCGACGACCGAACCGTCGAGAAGCCGGCCGTCGAAGCCGATCTCAAGCGCTACGTTCGCCGCCGGATGCGCCGCGGTCACGCCCGCGGCTGGGGCCCGTATCTCGTCTTGCTGTACGGCACTATCATGACGCTCGGCGCGTTCTACTGGCTGAGCAACGACTGGGTGGCGATGCTCGCCATGCTGATTATCTTTCTTTCGACGCTCGGGCTGTACACGCTGTTCGTGCTGGTCGGCGTCGGGTTCAATCTCATTGGTGCGCCGGGGAAGGCCCTCGACTTCGTCCGCGAGCGGCGGGACTGATGGTCGCTCGCTCCCGGTAGCGGTCTGACCAGCGGCTGACTCGCGTCTGACGCTGGGATAGCCTTAGGTAGCTGCCAATCAATAGTGTACCAAGATGGTCAAATCGACAGTCCGCTTCTCGGAGACGGTGATGGACCGTGTCGAGGAGCTGGTCGACGGCGACGAGTTCTCCAGCAAGTCGGAGTTCCAGCGGTTCGCCGTCGAGTACGTCCTCTCGGAGATCGACGACTACGAGCCCGAGATGCTGGATTTCGACGATGTCCGCGACGAGGTCTTCCCCGACCACGCGCTGGGACGGGACGCCGAGGCCGGCGACGAGGGCGACGGCGAGTTCTATCAGGTCGCCGCCCGCGTCCGCCAGTTCGCGTTGCGCGGCGAGATCGACACCGCCCGAGAGCTGATCGACACGAAATACCCGGCGACAGATCCGCGAGCGATGGTGCTTGACGACGTGATCGAGACCTACCGCACCAGCGAGCATATCGACGCGCCGCGCGGCCGACCGGCTCCCGAACCACGATGAGTGATCCACATATCGTCGCCCTCGCCGGCAGTCTTCGCGACGAGAGCTTCACCCGGGTGGCGACGAGCCACGCTCTCGACGGCGCCGCAACGGCCGGCGCGACGACTGAGTTACTCGACCTCCGTGAGTTTGATCTCCCCCCACTGGACCCAGATTTGGATGGACAGGGCGACAGCGACGATCTCGTTGCCCGTGTTGACGCCGCGGATGCGGTCATCCTCGGCAGTCCGATGTATCACGGCTCGTATTCGGGCGTCCTCAAGAACGCCCTCGATTACTGTGGGTTCGACGAGTTCGAGGGCAAAACCGTCGGGCTGCTCGCGGTCTCGGGTGGTTCGTTTCCGGTGACGGCGCTGGAACACCTCCGGTCGGTCTGTCGCGCGCTCAACGCGTGGGTGGTGCCGCATCAGGCGGCCGTCCCCAACTCCTACAGCGCCTTCGAGGACGGCGCGTTCGTCGACGACGATACCGCCGACCGGGTGGCGACGCTCGGCGAGCGCGTCGTCCGGTATGCGGATATCGAGGCCGACCCGACGACCTTCGAGAGCGATCAAAACGAGGGTGCCGACGACTGAAATCGACGGGGCGGCGACCGGACCAAGCGGCTGTCAGGCTGGACGAAGGTGCTCGCAGTCGCCGGCGTGAACCACCTGCTCGCCGGTCGCTGTCTCGACGACCAGCGCGCCGGGGAACCGCACGTCGACCGCCCGTCCCTCGACTGTGTCGCGATGCGTCTCGACCCGAACATGCTGGCCGAGCGTGCTACTGTACTCTCGCCACTGCTCGATCACACGCTCGCCGTCAGTGAGCAGCTCGGCAATCGATTCGAGAACCGTCTGGATTAGCCGACGGCGGTCGACATCGCCGACCTCGGCCCGCAGACTCGTCGCGTCGTCCGGCAGTTCGGCCGCGTCGATGTTGGCGTTCAGCCCGATCCCGACCAGGAGCCACGAGACCCGGTCGGCCTCACCCTCCATCTCGGTGAGAATCCCGGCGAGTTTGCGACCCCCGCGGTCGCCGCCGTCGCCGACGAGGATGTCGTTTGGCCACTTGAGTGCTGCCTCGACACCCGCCGCTCGACAGGCGTCGACGACGGCAACACCGGCCGCCAGTGTGACCAGCGGGCTGTGAGCCGCCGGCAGCGATGGCTGTAATACGAGCGAACACCAGAGCCCGCCGGATGGCGAGGCCCACGACCGGTCGAGTCGCCCCCGGCCACCAGTCTGTTCGTCGGCGACGACGGCGATATCGTGGTTGCCCGCCCCAGCCAGTTCCCGCGCACGGTCGTTCGTGCTCTCGATGGCGTCGTGGTATTCGATTCGGTACGGCGCGTCGAGGTCGTATTCGATTGCGGCCGCGCCGTAGTCGGGGACCTCTCGGACCGCGTACCCGTCTGGCGTGCTCTCGACAGCGAAGCCGGCCTCGCGGAGGGCTTCGACCTGTTTCCAGACCGCGGCCCGCGAGACGCCGAGGTCGTCGGCGAGATTCGGGCCGTCGACCGGCCCGTCGCTGAGCGCGGCCAGCAGTTGCCGACGCGTCTCGTTCATACCCGATGCTTTCGGCCGATGATAAAAGAGGCGTCGGATACAAACCCCCTGAACCCGAACCCGCGGCTATGCTCACGCTGCTCGCTGGCGGGACCGGCACGCCGAAGCTGCTGGCGGGAGCGACAGCGCGACGTGACCCCGGAGAGCTCACCGTTGTCGGCAACACCGGCGACGACGTGGAACTCGGCGGGCTCATGGTGTGTCCGGATCTCGATACGGTTCTGTTCCACGAGGGCGGCGTTCTCGATACCGACCGCTGGTGGGGAATCGACAGCGACACACACGAGACCAACACCGAACTCCACCGGCTGGCCGATGAAGCCGGCCTCGATTCCGGCCCGCAGTTTCTCGACGACGACAGGCAGACCGCCGGCCGCGAGATCGCCCGCTGGCGACGGTTTTCCGGCGTCGCGGAGTTCATGACCATCGGCGACCGCGACCGGGCGGTCCACATCACGCGAACCAGCCTGCTCGATGCCGGTCACTCGCTGACCGCCGTCACACGCCGACTTGCCGACGCCTTCGATCTCGATCTCACACTGCTACCGATGAGCGACGATCCGGTGGCGTCGCTCATCCACACCGACGACGGGCGCATGCACTTTCAGGAGTACTGGGTCGGCCACCGCGGCGAGCCCGCCGTCGACGCTGTCGAGTTCCGCGGCAGCGATGCCGCCGCGCCGACCGAGGCGGTGCTTGACGCGCTGGACGCGCCGGTCGTGATCGGCCCCTCGAACCCGGTGACGAGCATCGGGCCGATGCTCGCCCTCGATGGGGTTGAAGCCGCTCTCGAAGCAACCACCGGTCGTCGCCGTCTCGCCGTTCGTCGAGGACCGCGTCTTTTCCGGGCCGGCAGCTGACCTGATGGCCGCGACGGGGGCCGAGCCGAGCACGCAGGGCGTGGCCGACAGCTACCCGTTCGTGGATGGGTTCGTCCTCGACAGCGACGACGACACCACCCTCGACCGACCGGTGGTCCGCACTGACACCGAGATCGATGGCCCCGCCGACAGCGAGCGCGTGTTCGAGGCCGTCGAGGAGGTGCTGGCGCGTGTTTGAGCCGCGGCTCGCGCTGGCCAGCCTGAGCGGCGAGGGAGACGCCCGGTGGGCGCTTGCGGCCGCCGACCACGCCGGCGCGGCGTTTCTCGGCGGAATTGCTATCGACGAGCCCTCGCGTGCCGCGGCCCGTGACCTCGTCGACCGGGACCGGGAGGAGTTCCTGCCGGCCGATCCGCTCGCGTTCGTCGACGAGCAACTCGCGGCGGTCGCCGGCAGTCCAGCCGCGATTCGCCCGGGAATCAACGTCAGAAGTACGAGCGTCGAGCCGATCCGCGAGGTCGCCGCCATCTGTGCCGACCACGACGCGATCCTCGAAATCAACGCCCACTGCCGCCAGCCCGAACTGTGTGACGTCGGCTGCGGCGAAACGCTGCTGGCCGACACCGAGCGGCTGGCCGAGTACGTTGCTGCCGCCGCCGAACACGCGCCGGCCGTGAGCGTCAAGGTCCGGGCCGAAGTCGACGGCGTCGACTCTCACCAGCGGTCGCAGAGCGGATCGCGGCCGCCGGTGCCGACGCCATCCACATTGACGCGATGGATTCCGAGGCCGTCATCGCCGATGTCGCCGCGGCGGCAGACCTCTTCGTCATTGCCAACAACGAGGTGCGAGATCGGGGGAGCGTCCGCGAGTACATCGAGTACGGGGCCGACGCGGTCAGCGTCGGGCGGCCAAGCCGACGCCCCGACGGGCCGGTTATGACCGCCGTTGCTGACGCGCTCGCCGAACTGACGACGGAGCCAACAGTATGAGCGGCGACCACATAAATGCGGATCGCCGCAGCCGCACGCCAGCACAGAACGCCCAGCTCGCGCTCCTGCTCGAAGTCAGCGGGACACCCAAACCGGGCAACGTCGACCGCCACCGCGACCTCGACGACCTCCGGTTTGAGCACTTCATGGCCGGCGCGATCGGCGCGGCCGAGGGGTTGCAACACGCGGCCGCTGGCGATCCGGTTGGCGAAGCCTTCGAGACGGCTGTCGCGGGGATGGCGACCCAGCAGGGCGGCAACACCCAGTTCGGCTGTCTGCTGTTGCTCGTGCCGCTGGTCCGCGCCGCGTCTACCGACGCGCTATCGCCTGAGGGGGTCAGCCAGGTCGTTGAGTCGACGACTATCGACGACGCCGTCGCCTTCTACCGCGCCTTCGAGCACGTCGAGGTCGCGGTCGGCGACCCGCCGCCGGATGCCGATGAACTCGACGTTCGCCGGGGCAGCGAGGCGGCAGCGGCGCTCCGCGAGCGCGAGTTGACGCTCTACGATATCATGGAGCTATCGGCCGACCCGCCGGACGGTATCGCCGACGGCAACGCCCGGGAGTGGGTCACAGGATTCGAGCGGGCCTTCGACGCAGCCGACGCGCTGCTCGGCGCCGAGGGCCCGATTTTGGATCGCACGGCGCGAACCTTCCTCGACCTGCTGGCCGGCCAGCCGGACACGCTCGTCGCCGTTGAACACGGCGTGGACACCGCCCGAACAGTCTCCGACCGTGCGGTCGAGGTCACCAGTGAGGTTGACGCGACAGGGGACCTCTCACCGGCGGAGTCGCTTGCCGAGGAGTTCGTCGCGGCCGGCTACAATCCCGGAACCACGGCTGACTGTACCGCGGCCGCGCTGTTTATCGCGCTCGAACGGGGGTTGTCGGTGTGAGCGACCACGACGACACCGCGGGCGAGGCTGACGGCACGGCCGCGGGCTGGCCTGTCGAACTTCGCGGCGTCACCGAAACAGTCGTCGCCACGCTCGGCCCAAACGAGAAATGGAACATGGCTGTACTCGGCCTACACGCCCCTGAGGAGCCCGGCGAGCCGGTCACCGCGACGACGTGGGGGAACACCCGAACCAAGCGCAACTTCCACCGGCAGGGCGGCGGTGTCGTCCAGTTCACGGCCGATCCACGGGAGTTCGTCGACGCCGCACTGACGATCCGCGAGGAGGCCGAACCGGTGCTCCCGAACGCCGAGGCGTGGGTCGAGGTATCGGCCGTCGCGGTCGAAACCGGTGACGACGAGGGCACCGAGTGGGAGCGATGGGAGCTGTCGCCGACCGACGCTGGCACCGTCGAGCGCGAGGGGCCGCGGACGATCAACCGGGGATTCTACGCCGTGGTCGACGCCACCGTCGCTGCCTCCAGGCTCGATGTGGCTGCGTTCGACACGGACACATTACTCAACCGACTGGCGTACTTCGAGACCGTCGTCGAGAAGACCGGCGGGCCGAGAGAGCGGGTCGCCTTCGAGACGCTGAGTGCGGAAACAGAGTGGCAAGAACTGGCGGCCGAGCGCGACGACGGGAACGAATCGTTTTAGTGGCACTCCGGCCAACCCGCGGGTATGGCAATCAAACCGAAGTATATCAAGCAGCTCGGTCGGACGCTGCTTGAGGAGTATCCGGATGCGTTCAACACGGAGTTCGAGACGAACAAGGAGAACGTCACCAAGCTCACCACCGTCGAATCGAAGGGTGTCCGCAACCGCGTCGCGGGCTACATCACCCGGAAGAAAGCCGCGAAAGTCTGATTCTGTCCCGTGGGTCGATAGTCGAGTCTCTTCGTCCGCTTAGTCACTTGTCTATTGTCGGTGATGGATCGGGCAGTAAACCGGCTGAAAAAGCCGTGATCGACGGTGCGTTATGCTGGTCGCATTGTCTGCACCCAGCTAGTACACGTACTCGGATTCGATCAACTGCGTATAGCCGTCGCGCACGAACTGTCGCTTGCGTTTCTTGTATCGATAGTAGGTCCGCAGGCCAGCGAAGCCGGATCTGAGCGCGTTGAGGCTGAACAGTGACGGCCCTTTTGCCGTGAGCATCCCCCGGACGGTTTCGAACGTTCGATCCCACTCGTCGGGGCCGTACGCCCGGCAGATGTCGGCGAAGGTAACGTTGCGAACGAGTTCGTTACCGATGGTGTCCTGCCAGCGGTCGTTGTACGACGAGAGGTCACCGTCCGCCGCCAGCTCGCCGGCGATGGCTCCCGAGCGGATCGCCACGTGGTCGCCGCCCTCGTGAAACGCCGAGGTGGTGCCCATCGCGCCGCCGGCGACGGCGATACCAGCCTCAACCGGCGACTCGATAGGTCGAGTCGATGAGATGCTGTAGGTTTCGGTGCCGTCGCGCTTGCCGTGATCCTCGACAAGCGGGAAGTCCGACTCGATATCGTACTCGTCGCCCCACTCCAGTTCCAGTAGGCGACGAATGTATGTTTCACCGTCAGGAATCGTCTCATCGCCCGGTGCAAGTAGTGGGTAGTCCTCACGATTCTCGACCGCGTCGATGTCCAGCCCGATTGGCATCGTCAGCCCGACCCGACAGATATTGTTCTCGTTGGGAAAGACCCACGGGTAGGCGGTATGACCGGGCATGTGGCCCCACCAGAACGTGATCGCGGTCGAGAGTTTTTCAAATAGCTCCTCGGGAAATCGCCGGTACTCCTGATAGGCGATGTGGTTGACCTCGGGAGCGGCCAGCCGCTCGGAGGCAGTCATATCAGCGGGCAAATAATCGTCGAGAACCTGGTTGGTGACGGTTCGCTGTGGGCCATCAGCGAGAACGACGAAGTCGGCTCCGACCGTCTCGCCGCCGGCTGTGTGAACGCGGTGGCGTGGCTCGTCGCTGTCTGTATCGACGGTCAGATCGGTATCGACATCCCGGACGCGGACGCCGACGCGGTAGGTCGCGCCCACCATCTCGGCGCGCTCGCGGAGCCAGTCGTCGAACCGCGCGCGGTGAAATGTGTAGCCGAAATGGTCGTAGGAGGATTCGATCCCGGTGCTCGTCAGCGTACAGGACTCGGTTGGCCCGACGAACTCGGCGCGGTCGAGTTCCTGATGGATCACGTCGTCCGGCATCTCCTCGGGATGGATCTCCATGAGATCGACCCAGTAGTCGAGGATGCCCGCCGCATCCGTCGAGTCGGGGCCCATCCCCTCGCGGTCGGCCCGCGGCACACCCTTTTCGAGGACGAGCGCATCGGCTCCCTCGCTCGCGGCCGCGTGGGCGGCGGCCATTCCGGCCGGGCCGCCGCCGATAATCGCCACGTCTACGCGCTCCATACATCATTCTGCAGGGAACGCGGCTTAAACGCACTGAAAGAGCCGACGGAATCGGATCTGAACCGCTAACTGTCTGCGGTGCTACCCTCCAATATGGGGCCTGCCGACTCGTTTGCAACGCAGCTTCACTCCCACGTCGAGAGTGACGGGCCGACGATTTCAACAGCGGCTGTCGCCACCTCGCTGGCAGCGACGCTAAGCGAGATGCGTGAGACCGCACCTGTCTCGACGCACGGTGGTGGCGACGATCCAGCCCTCGACTGGGCGACCCAAGAGATAGACGAGGCGCCGATCAGCATCGTCATCACCGGGCCGGCCTATGCCGACAACCCGGTCTGGTACGCCAACGAGGCATTCGAGTCACTGACCGGCTACACCGAGACGGAGGTTATCGGCGATAATTTGCGGCTGTTGCAGGGCTCCGAGACGAGTGCCGACGCGGTTGCTGACCTCCGCGAGGCCGTCGATATCTGGGAAGCCACGGTTGTCGAACTGGCCAACTATCGAGCCAACGGTGATCAGTTCCGGAGCCGGGTTGCCATCGCGCCGATCCCGGACGAAACAGGGACGATCAGTAACTGGGTCGGGTTTCAGGAAGCGCGACCGACAGCGTAGAATGCGGGCCGAGAGCAGATCGGTACCGATACCGGACTACCGTTCGCGCTCGCGTTCGGCCGCCTGCTGTTGTATCTCCTCGATAGCGGCCTCCTGTTCGTCGCGGGCCAGCCCGCCGGATTCGGCGTGTCGGCCGTCGTACTGGCGGCGTGGAATCGCGTTCCAGACCGATCCCTCGTCGCCATCGCCGTCGCCGGTCAGTCGCCAGTAGAGAATCGCCCCGACCCCGACCGCGATCAGCATGCCGGCTACCAGCGGGAACAGCCGCGCTGGTCCGTCGATCAGGGGCACAAGGAGAGGAACAACCACAGGCCCGAGCAGAAGCACGGCTGCGAGAGCGATCAGGACACCCCTCAGAGAGAGTTGATCACGAATCGAACCCATAGTGAATAATTCGGCTGTGGTCACATAGTGATTCGGGCCTTCGAGGACCGTAGACTCATATCCGTGGCACCGAAGGCATGGATATGTCCACGCCCCAGATTGCCGTCCTTCGACAGAATATCCACGGCCTGTCAGCCGACGACTACGCGACAGCTCTGCGTGATCGACTGCCAGACGCCGATATCACGGTTGCACAGACGCCGGACGACGAGCGCGACCTGCTCGAATCGGCCCCTATCGCGACCGGCTTCTCGCTCGGCGAGGCGCAGATCGAGCGCGCGACCAATCTCGATCTCTTCGCCTGTGTCTACGCTGGCGTTGGCCACCTTCCGCTGGAGACCTTCGAGAATCAAGAGATTGCCGTCACCAACGCCTCCGGCGTCCACGGGCCGAACATCGCCGAGTACGTCATCGGCGCGATTCTGAGCCACGTCCGGCGGTTCAAACAGGCGTGGCGACAGCAGCAGCGCGGCTCGTGGCAGTCGTTTCCAGCCCGGGAACTCAATGGGAGTACCGTCACCGTCGTCGGGCTCGGGGCCATCGGCACGAGCGTCGTCGACCGACTCGACCCCTTCGGTGTCGACACGCTCGGTGTGCGCTATACGCCATCAAAAGGCGGGCCGACCGATGAGGTGTTCGGCTTTGACGAAATTCACGACGCGCTTGCGCGGACGGACTACCTCGTGTTAGCCTGCCCGCTGACCGACGAGACCCGCGGACTAATCGACAGCGACGCGTTGCTGACGCTGCCGACCGACGCCGTCCTCGTCAACATCGCCCGTGGCGGTGTCGTCGACACCGACGCCCTCGTGAGCGCGCTGCAGTCCAACCGGATCGGCGGCGCGACGCTCGACGTGACCGACCCCGAGCCGTTGCCGGGTGATCACCCGCTGTGGGAGTTCGAGAACGTCACAATCACACCGCACAACGCCGGCCACACGCCCGACTACTACGAGCGAACGGCCGAGATTCTGGCCGGCAACGTCGAACGCTACCGCAGCGGCAACACCGAGTTCGAGAACAGAGTTGTCTGAGGGGCCGGCCGAAATCGCGTGGCCTGAACGTCAGAGCCAGCCCTCTTCGAGCAGGAGTTCGCCGTTCAGGATGCTTGCGCCGGCCGCACCGCGAAGCGTGTTGTGTGCGAGACAGTTGTACTTGAGCCCGCTTTCCGTCGCCTGCACGCCCCCTGCCGAGATGGCCATTCCGTCGTCACGGTTCCGGTCGAGCCGTGGCTGCGGCCGGTCGGGCTGGTCGTCGCCGAACACGTGGATCAGCTGCTCCGGCGCGCTCGGGAGGTCGACGCCCGGGAAGGATTCCATCGCCTGGCGGGCCTCGGCGGGCGAGGGGTCGTCGGCGAGGTCGGCAAAGACGCTTTCGAGGTGGCCGTCGACCGTCGGAATCCGGTTACAGGAGGCGTTGACCTCGGCGTCGTGCAGGGAGAGTTCAGCGCCGTCGAACTCGCCCAGCAGTTTGCGGGATTCGGTCTCCATCTTCGCCTCCTCGCCGCCGATATGCGGGATCGCGTTGTCGATGATCTCCATCGAGGTGACCCCGGAGTAGCCCGCGCCGGAGACGGCCTGTAGCGTCGTCACGTCGGTGCGTTCGAGGCCGAACTCGTCGAGGGCCGCCAGCGTTGGCACCATCGTGATCGTTGAGCAGTTTGGGTTCTTGATGAGTGCGCCGTCCCAGCCGCGGTTGTCGCGCTGGACCTCGATCAGATCGAGATGACCGGGGTTGATCTCGGGGATCGTCAACGGCACGTCGTCGGCCATGCGGTCGTTCGAGGAGTTCGAGGAGACGACGTAACCCGCGTCGAGAAA
This sequence comes from uncultured archaeon A07HN63, assembly GCA_000496215.1. GTDB lineage: Archaea > Halobacteriota > Halobacteria > Halobacteriales > Haloferacaceae > Halonotius. The sequence goes on along the minus strand of KI543214.1, from coordinate 23,170 downwards.
CGCTGGTTCAACCTCGCTGGCGACGCCGGAGGGCAGCGACGAGAACAGTAGATCGATATCGTCTGAGACGTGATCGGGATCGGTCTTCCCGACCTCCATCCCGGCGATAGCATCCGGAATCGGGCTATCCGCACGCCACTTCGCGGCCTCCCGATAGGGGTGGCCCGCGCTCGACTCGCTGGCTGTCAGGGCCGCGATCTCGAAGGTGGGATGGCCGTCAAGAAGCTGGATAAAACGCTGTCCGACCGCGCCTGTCGCACCGAGAATACCGACCTGTACTGTCATTGCCGTGCGAAACGCTCTCACATATATAAGTCGGTCGGATTCCGGTGCAGTGGGTCGAATTGGGTTCCCCGACGACTGGTGGGAGTACGCGGTGGAAGTGGGTGGTCTTACTGTTGTTGTCGCTGACCGCCTTCCTCGAAGGGCTGGACGACGACGAACCCCTCGGAGCCGGTGAAGTCCATCTGGATCGATTCATTGGACGACTGGCCGATCTCGATCATCTTGTTGGTTCCGACCGACGGCGAGAGATTCGTGCTCCAGGCGACCGTGGCATCAGGGTCGGTCGTGATCGGCGGCGTCGCCACCAGCGGGTCGCCGTGGGTTGTCAGCGTGACGGTCCCGGGACCGCTGAGGTGAACGTTCGTTAGCCCGCCCGCCGCGGCCTCGGAGAGCCCGCCGATCGTCTTGATCTCGTAGTCGACCCGCGATTCGAAGGCGAGAATGTCGTTCCCGTTGACAGAGATCCCCTCGTCGGCGTCCAGCGAGAGCACCTGCACCTTCTTCTCCTGTTCGGCAACGTAGAGATGCCCGGAGCCCTCCGCTTCCATGATCGGGGTCCCCTCGCTGGAGACGGCCTCCTTGACCATGCCGGTGATGCCGCCCTCGGCGGAGGATTTGCCGGTAAACGTGAGGTCGCCCGTGTAGGCGACCATCGAGCCGGCCTTGACCATGACGGTGCCGTCGACTGTGATATCGAGGAGCTTGCTGTTTTCTTTCTGGAAGGCGTCGCCGCCGTCCTTCGGTGCGTTGGCTGCGGTGAACTCGTCGAGATCCATATTGCAAGCCAGCTTTTGTCGCAGACGTGTAAATACACGATGGAGGCTCAAACTGGCGTTTGATCACCGACCGAATACGGGTAACTTTTTAGGTCGGCCTAACAATAGATGTCCATGGCATCGACACCGATGGCTTGGATCGGCCGTTGCCACCCCTTTGGATCTCAATATTTTCTCGCATTCCGACAGCACCGCCGCTATCAACGCTTGTACGGCCGCGGCTATCGCCGTTTGCACTGCCGCCGCTATCACCGTTTGCAAAGCCATCGCTATCGCCATTTGCACAGTCGACGACAGATCAGCGCTGTCCTCGCGAGTACCGAACGATGCTAGCTGATCTCCGGGCCCACATCGAGTCGCTGGCGAGCGGCACCGGCGAGTTCACGCTCGTCTGTGGTCGCTACGGCGAACAGCCGGTGCCAGCCGCCGGGCTGCGATTCCCCACGCGAGCGGTGGCTCGCAGTGCCGCCGCCGCGACGGCGCAGTACCGCGAGCGGCTCCGAGCGTACGATCCGTCGGTGCCACAGTACGACATCGTCATCTGTCAGGGCCACCCCACCGTTTCACCCGCGTCGGCCGGGAGTTGCGCCGCTCCGGACCCAACGCTCCCGGCTGCGGCGGTCGACTCGGCGCGAGTGGCCGAGCCACTGGTAGCGTTCTGTCACAGGGTGGCGGCCGCTGTCTTCGGCGCGCTCGCCGACCGCGGCCACGACGGGATCGAAACCGCGGTCATGGAAGCCTACGGTGCGCACGCCGCGACGGACCCCTCTGCCGACGATCTGTGTCTCCGGTTGCTGGAGCGGATGTCGGCGATGGTGTCCACGCGGCTACCGCCGGACGAGCAGGCCGCACTCCTTGATACGGCCGCCGACAGACTGGATTCGGTCGCGGCGACTCAGGGGTGCCCGCCCGGTGATATCGACGCCGTACTCGACAGTTTGGACGCGGAGCACGATATCGCCGAGTTTCGAGACACCGCGTGGGAGCAGTGTCGACGAACCGGAACTCGAACTCTGCGTGTCGATGTGTCCGCCTACGCGTTCGCCCCGCTTGAGGGGCGTCTTCCGACACTCCCGATTGTGATCGCACTCTACGAATCGGCCCTCGACTGGCGACCGGTTGCCGTTTCGGTTCGGACAGCGGGCGACGGGTGGCAGTTTCGGATCGCACCGGTCGGCGAGGCCGCACCGGCGGGGCTGGCAAGTGCCCCAATCGGTCCAGCAAGGGGTGACTGCCCGTGAGTGAGTCGCCGCGTCGTCGCCGCGCTCGCGTGTGGCTCGTGGTGTATCTTCTCGTCTTCGAGAGCGACCCTGACGAGAGTTCGGAGTCGGGCGGGGAGCAACCACCAGCGGACTGACAGCGACAGCCATCTCCAGTTCCTGTTCTTCTGGGTCTTCGAGCGCGGTAATACACGAAAAAATCACGGCAGCGTGATGTGGTGCTCCCGTGGCGGAAATGGTAAGCCGCTTGCTGCCTGAATCCTCGTTACGTGCCACAAGTCCCCGGCCGAGTCGTCCCACTTCGGGAGCGATGACAGTCCGGCGAACCCAGGCACGGTACAGCGGCTCGCTGTCGGCCGTCAACGACAGCTGCCCGGCACGAGGGTTTCCCGACTGACATGGCATGCCGCCGCTGGATGAGGTCGGGCGTTAGTGTCCCGGGTACCATTCTACCGGCGAGGGACGCAGCAAGGGGTGACATTAAGCGGCTCGCCAGCAAAGCCACTGGCATGTACGATTCGATTCTGGTGCCGACCGACGGGAGCGACGCGGTCGACCGAACCCTGCCCCACGCCCTCAGGCTGGCGGCCGACCACGACGCGACGGTCCGGGCCCTCGCTGTCGTCGACATCCGCTCGATCCAGGCCGCCGGTACCGACGACCGCGACGGCGTCGACGCGGAGTTGACGGCCGACGCCGAGGCATCAGTCGCCGAGATCGCTGACCGCGCTGCCGAGCGGGATCTCGATGTGGAAACCTCGGTCCGACACGGAACCCCAGACAAGGAAATCATCCACGAAACACAGGAGGAAGACCTCGATGTGATCGTTATCGGCACCGATAGCAAGAGCCCGCGGGAGAAGATCGCTCTCGGCAGCGTCTCCGAGCGCGTCGTCGACAGTGCCGAAGTCCCGGTGTTCGTGGTCAAAGGCTCCGAAAACGGGGACTGAGCTCGAACACCGAGCGACACGCTTAACCGCCAACCGCGACCAAAGTCGGGTAATGCGTCACGCTCGATCGGAGGTATCGCCGTGAGTTCCGACGCCGCTACCGACGCCGACCCCTACAGACAGGCGTGTGCGGAACTCGTCGAGCGAATCATCGACGGCGAGATCGACCGCGACGACCTCGAATCCGCAAAGCTCGATGTCTGTTCGAAGTACTCCGCGCCGAAAGTCCCGAAAAACACCGAACTCCTCGACTTTGCACCACAGGAACACCGCGATACGGTGAAGTCGGTTGTTCGGCGCAAGCCAGTCCGGACCGCCTCGGGTGTCTCGCCGGTGGCGATCATGACCTCGCCGCACATGTGCCCCCACGGGAAGTGTCTCTACTGTCCCGGCGGCCCGGCCAGCGAGTTCGACTCCTCGCAGAGCTACACCGGCCACGAGCCCGCGGCCGCCCGCGGCGAGCAGAACGACTACGATCCGTACGGACAGGTAACCCTCCGGCTCCACCAGTTGCGGACCATCGGCCACCCGGTCGACAAGGTCGAACTCATCATCATGGGCGGGACGATGACCGCCCGGAGTCACGACTATCAGGAGTGGTTCGTCAAGCGCGCGCTACAGGCGCTCAACGACTACGACCTCGACAGCGACCCCGAGGCGGCCGAGGGCGAGAGCTTCGCGCAGGACCCCGAGGAGTACGAGTTCGAGTATCTCGAAGATGTGATCGCCGAAAACGAAAAAAGCGAGATCAGAAATATCGGCACCACCTTTGAGACGAAGCCCGACTGGTGTGATCCCGAGCAGATCGACCGCATGCTCGATCTCGGCGGGACGAAAGTCGAGGTCGGCGTCCAGACTACCTACGAGCGGGTCAACCGCGAGATGCACCGCGGCCACGGCACGCAGGCCTCCATCGACGCCAACCGTCGGCTGCGGGATGCGGGATTCAAGGTGGGTTTCCACATGATGCCCGGCCAGCCCGGCATGACCAAGGAGATGTGTCTTGAGGACTTCCGGCAACTGTTCTCGAACCCGGATTACAAGCCGGACTATCTCAAGATCTATCCGACAATCGTTGTTCGCGACACGCTCACCTACGACATGTGGCGACGCGACGAGTACGACCCGCTGGACAACGAGGAGGCCACCGAACTCATCGGCGAAATCTTGGGCATGATCCCGAAGTACACCCGGCTCCAGCGCGTCCAGCGAGACATCCCCGCCGACTTCATCGACGCCGGCGTCTGGAAGTCGAATCTCCGGCAGCTGGCCCAGCAGTATGCCGACGATCACGGCATCGAGTGCCGGGATATTCGTGCCCGCGAGGTCGGGATGACCGAGGCCGAGCCAAATCCCGCGGATATCGAACTCGACGTGCTGACCTACGAGGTCTGTGGCGGCACCGAGCACTTCATCAGTGTTGAAGATACCGTACAAGACATCCTCATCGGATTCTGCAGATTGCGGTTCCCGAACGACCCGGTTCGACGTGAACTGCAGGATGCGGCTATCGTCCGCGAGCTCCACGTCTACGGGAGCGAGGCCGGCATCGGACAGACGGCTGGCGAGGCGGAGTGGCAACATCAGGGGTACGGACGCCGCCTCCTCGAGCACGCCGAGGAACTGGCTGTAGACGCTGGCTTCGACAAGCTCAGCGTGATCTCGGGTATCGGCGTCCGGGAGTATTACCGCGAGAAACTGGGGTACACACAGGATGGCCCGTACGTGAGCACGTGGCTGTAGGACGTAATCCAACTCTCCGCTTTGCCCCCATTGTTTCGACTGGAGATTTCATGCTCCCGGCTAGCGATATCCTCGCGTCTGTATAGTTGTTTTATCACAGCATTATAACTGTAGCCTGAGCATCATTTTTCGCCAAACGTCACGGTGATTTATGTCCGATGGGGGACGACCAGATAGTATGTTCGCGGTCCGGGCACCCGGAACGATGAACGGCGAATATGGCCCATGTCTGCTGGGACCGATCAGTACAGATGAGACGGCTCGCGTACGGGCGGCGGCTGTCGCTAACGCTATCGCCACTGATCGGGACGCGGAGTTACTGCTGACTGAATCAGTGGATGTCGGGGAGTCAACCGAGGCGATGCTTCCACTCCCAAGCAGCCATCGTGACTCACATAGTATCGGCGCAACGCTGCTCGAGACATCGAACACCATTCAGCCGATCGTCAGCCAGCAGGATCCCTCGGTGCTGGTAATGGAACGGGAGTCCGGAACGACATTCTCTCCGACCTCCGGGCCAGCATGGCCGAGCGGCTGGCCGCCGAAACCGATGTCCTGACCGTCGATGGCCGCGGGGCCGTCGAACCCATCGCGTCGATCCTCGTCCCCGTGGCCGGCGGGCGACACAGCAAACTGGCCGTCGAGGCGGCGACGGCAATCGCCGCCGCCAACGACGCTGCGATCGACCTGTTTCACGTCGTCGAGGACGGAAGCGAGTCTGGGCGGCAACGCGGCCAGCAGATCCTCGACAGGGCCTCCGAGGGACTGGAGTACGAGGAGAGCGATACCTGGCTCTACGAGGCGTCGAGTGCGGCCGACGCGATCACCGAGCAGTCGACGTACTACGATCTGACCGTGATGGGTGCCCCGACGGTGAGCCCGCTGGAACGGTTCGTCTTTGGGTCGACGGCGACCGAGGTGCAGGACGACGCTGACGCACCAATCGTCGTCGCGCACGCACAGCAGCCGTGATCGAGAGCGGTATCCGATGAAAACTGTCTGTCTGTAGCGATAGCTTGACAGAAACTGATTTGTATTAGCTGTAGCTTGTCTATCATAGTCTTTCATCGAAAACTACTGCACAATCATGTAGGAATCAGCGGAAAACTTATTACTCTCTCCCGAGTATATTCTCTTGCCGATAAGGCACCCCACCCACAGTCATCCCCCGCTTTCCTCCCCTCCTCCATCATGACCGCGACATCCAGTCAGTTTGTCACCCAGTTCGGACAGCTATTGCACAGTATCGACGACGCCGTCGTCAAGTTCGAGATCGAGAGTGGCGAGCCGATTATCGTCGACGCCAACCACGCCTTCCGGGACATCTTCAGTCCCGACATGAAGCGCGTGATCGGTCTCCCACTCAACGACCTCATCGTCCCCGCTGACCGCGAGGCCGAAGCCCAGCAGTTCGACGAACGGACGGCCGAGGGTAAATCGAACGTGGCTTTCGTCACGCGTGCGGCCGCCGACGGCGAGAAAACGTTTCTCTACCGTGGCATCCCGTATGGTGACGAGAGTGGCTTTGCCATCTACACCGATGTCACCGACGAGGTCGACGACCACGAGGAGTTGCTCGACCTGCTGTAGCCAGCATCGACGCATCGAAACGAATCGTCGCCACCGACGCGTCGGCATAAACTGTTGCTGTTGATACCGGTCGTCATCCGGGTTTGCATCGGCGACGACAGAACACGCAATCTACATACGGCCCCTGTGCCTACAGGTACGTATGTCTGTAGACACCTCAGTCGACGAGCACCGGCGGCTCGTGATCGCCGGCAGCGGCATCGCCGGACTGTCAGCGGCCATCTACGCCGCCCGCTCGAACCACGAACCCCTCGTCCTAGAGGGTGACGAACCCGGCGGCCAGCTCACGCTCACCACCGACGTCGAAAACTACCCCGGCTTCCCCGAGGGCATCTCCGGCCCTGATCTCATCAACGAGATGAAGGAACAGGCCCGGAAGTTCGGCACCGAGATCGAAAACGGCGTTCTCGATGATGTCACAGTCGAGGGCGAGGGAGCCGACCGGCAGTTCCGGATTACTCTTGGCGACGACACGGTGTATACGGCTGACGCGGTGATCGCCGCCTCCGGGGCGAGCGCGCGAACGCTCGGGATTCCGGGCGAAGACGAGTTGATGGGCTGGGGCCTCTCGACGTGTGCGACCTGTGACGGCGCGTTCTTCCGCGACGAGGAGATCGTCGTCGTCGGCGGCGGTGACGCCGCGATGGAGGAGGCACACTTCCTCACGAAGTTCGCCTCGACGGTCTACATCGTCCACCGCCGCGAGGGGTTCCGCGCCGAAGACGTGTGGGTCGACCGAATCATGGACAAGGTCGACGAGGGCGAGGTCGAGATCATGCGAAACACCGAAGTAACCGAGCTTCACGGCACACAGGAAGACGGAATCGACCACGTGACGATGGTCTCACATCCGGAGGGACACCCGACCGAGAAACTCGACGACCCCGAGACAGACGAATTCGAGTTCGACGCGGGCGCGGTGTTCTACGCTATCGGCCACACGCCGAACACGGAGTATCTGGAGGGTATCGGCGTCGAGACCGACGACGAGGGGTATCTCCTGACCGAGGGTGGCCGTGGCGCCGGCCAGACGAAAACGGGTGTCGCGGGACTGTTCGGCGCGGGCGACGTGGTCGACTTTCACTACCAGCAGGCCGCAACAGCCGCGGGAATGGGTGTCCAGGCCGCACTCGACGCCGACGATTACCTCGACGAACTGGATCGCAAGCAGGCTGCCGCAGCCTCGGGCTCCGGGGCGGCGGCCGCGGAATCCGACGACTGATCGACGACGCCTAGTTTTCCTCGGCTGTCACCGTCGCCGTGAAGGTGGCCGCAATCTCGTCTAGCGCCTCGTGATGCTGTGTCGAGTGCGGCGCGGTCAGCGGCGAGACACTGATCTCGCCGTCGGCAACCGCGCGACGGTCGGTGCCGATTGGATCGTCGACATCGTCACCGCGCATCTGCTCCCAGATACCGTCTGTGAGTGCGATCTCGTCGGTTCCGTTCCGCTCGGCACCCATCTCGTAGCGCGTCGACGGCTGCGTCACGCGCATCTCCAGTGGCCCACCGACACCGGCGTTCTCGCGGTACGGGACGTTCACGTTGAGATAGTCGGCTGCGTCGAACACGCCGTCCGTGGTCGCTCGCTCGACGAGATGTGTCGTTGCCGCCCGCGCCGCCGCGAAATCCCCCGGCTCGGTCGCCAACGATTCCCAGTCGTCGCCGCCCTCGATGTAGAGCGACACCGAGATCGCAGGCAGACCGAAAAACGCCGCCTCGACGGCCGCGCTGACGGTGCCGGACCGACCGAGGACGTACGCACCGAGGTTCGCGCCCTTGTTGCAGCCCGAGACAACGAGATCAGCATCAGGACAGATCGAGCTGAGTCCGGCGATCACGCAGTCGACCGGCGTGCCGTGGACCGCATATCCGAGCTCGTGATCACTGAGTTCGACGGCATCGGAGACCGTGCGACCGACGGCGCTCTGATCGTCAGCCGGCGCGACGGCGACGACATCGCCGAGACTCGACAGCCCATCGTAGAGGGCCTGAAACCCGACGCTGTCGATCCCGTCGTCATTCGTCAACAGAATGCGCGGCGCGTCCATACATTCCTTCACGGCGGCAGCACGAAAAATACTCCGTCGGCTCGCGGCGCCCCCAACCACAATACAGACAAGGCGCGACGCTGAGTGGTACGTATGGGATTCGGAGATACGGCCAAGAAAATTCAGACGCTGGCCGACACCGCCGAGCAGATGTATGGCCGCCTCAAAGCCTTGCGGACGGAGGTCGACGCCACGAAGCAGACCGTCGACGAAACCAGCGAACGCGTCCAGTCGCTGGAATCCGAGCTCGCCGAACAGCGCGCGCTGCTGGAAGCTATCGGCGACGAACTAGATGTGGACACTGAAACCGTGATCGATAACGCCGATATCAGTGGTGGGGGTGCTGCGACAGACGAGGAAGCCGAGGCGCAGCCTGCCGACAATGCTGCCAGCAACACCGACGCAGCCGACGACACCGACACAGCCGACGACAGCACCGCACCTTCCGAAACGAGCGGGTGAACGAGGCCCCGGTTATTCCGTTCGTCGCTGCTTTACCCGTCCAGTAACCGCTGATGCTCGACCTTCATACACCGATCTTGTACCGTGGTCAGTCCGGCGGCGTCGGCCTCGGCGAGTGCCTCGTCGTCGGTGATGCCGAGCTGGAGCCAGAGCGCGTCGATATCGCCCTCGGAGTCGTGGCGAGCGAGCGCCTCGTCGACGATGCCGGCGACCTCCTCGCTCGGCCGGAACACGTTGACGAGATCGATTGACGCCTCGACATCGGCGAGCGAATCGACGGCCGCATTGCCGAGGACGTGGTCCGCGTAGGGGTTGACAGGATGAATCTCGTAGCCGCGTTGCTGGAGATACCCCGGAATCTCGTGGGCGGCCTTACCCTGTGTCGTCGAGCAGCCGACGACCGCAATCGATTCGAGCTGGAGTACCTCGCGGATGGCGTCGTCATCGGTAACTGGCATACCCGTGTGGTCAGTGTCGAGCGACAAAGAGCCACCGGCGGTCCGTCTCGGTCTGTCGATCAGTGTCTCTGCGTCGTACCGTTATCCCAGTACGACGGTCGCCCGACCGACCACGAAGGCGGCGGCGGCGAGAAACATCCCGCGTTTGAGCCACCGCTGGCTGCGCGTGGGACGCTGAAACGATTGACCAGCCGCCCAGAGCATCACCGCATCGGCCGGGAGGACCACGAGCAGATACGGCACGCCGAACGTCCCCGCTGTGTAGGGGATCGCGCTCGCGGCGACCGCCACGAGGATGACCACGACGGCGATCCACAGCGCCGTTCGACGGCCGATAACGATCGGGAGCGTTCGCAACCCTTCCTCGCGGTCGCCGGTGATATCTTCGACATCCTTGACGATCTCCCGGGTCAGGGTGGCGACGGCCGCCAGCAGGAACAGCACGCCAGCACCACGCGGCTCACCAACGGCCGCGCCACCGAAGAGAAACGCACTGCCGGTCAGATAGGCGACAAGCACGTTCCCGATCGCCGGCCGCCCTTTGAACAGTTCGGTGTAGGCGATCAGTGCCAGCAGGTTGACCACAGCGATGCCGATAGCGACCCGTGGCAGCGTCAGCGCGGCGACAGTGGCGATAGCGAACAGCGCGATACTGACGCCGAGGGCTTCCCGTGGTGACACCGCCCCGCGGGGGATCGGCCGGTCGGGCTGGTTGACGGCGTCGATCTCGCGGTCGAAGTAATCGTTGATCGCGTTGCCCCCGCCGGTGGCGGCCACTGTGGCGACGACGGCCGCCGTGACGGCCAGTGGTCCGGTGGTAACGCCGCCACTGACGAACGCGCCGGTGAAGGTGAGCACGCCAGCCGCGACGGCGTTGCCCGGTCGCGTGAGTTCCAGCCACGCTCGCAGCGGGAGCGATACCATACGGGTGGGTGAGTGGTAGCACTCATAAAGCAGGCGAATTGTGGCCACCCACAGCCGGGCCGCCTGCGGCCAGACCGACGCCCTTATTATTCGAGCTTTGGAATCAGCGGGTGCGGGCGCTTAGCTCAGCTTGGACAGAGTACGTGGCTTCGGACCACGCTGTCGCGGGTTCAAATCCTGCAGCGCCCATCCGTTTTCTGTGCGAATTGCATCCGCAAGAGGGCGGTGGATCACTTATAACCACGATCTGGATTTACGAGTTAATTTGATTCGTTTTCTGTACGAATTTGTTTTGTGGCCTTGCCGTCGGGCGATCAAGCACATCCACGTCGGTGTGGGGAGTAGTTAATCATTGGCCAGTTGGATGTGATTGATAAATTACTATTTCGACCTGAGAGCAACAATCGCGGATGGGGATAGCCGATCAGCTTTGTTTGAAAGGTGTCACAAACAATGTGGCCGCTTTACCTTTCCGACGAAGCACTTCTATGAGGAGGAGAATCTGGAGAGGTTCCAAGGCGAGTACGCAGCCATGGGGCCGCACCAGAAGGCTATGGAGAACCCAGCGTTAGCTGGCGGAAGTGTACTAGTAGTGTTATTGGTGATTATGGGTATGATCATTGTGAGTGGCGTATTCTGACCCTGTTTGAGCAGCTCCAGTAGAACAATATATTGATCCACAGATTATTATACTTTCTCCACGTTGTAGAATACAATGACTGACAAACACTCACCACCCTTCGAAATGCAGGCGGATGGAGGGGCCGAACAGCGTGACGTGAACGAGGTCGTGGTTGAGGAATGGGTTGATCAGACTACTCCATTTGAACGTGTTCACGAGGTCATCCGGCAGGTCTATGATCCGCTCTCGGCAGCGGAAATCGCCGACCGGGCCCGTGTCTCCCCGACGACAGCCCGAAAGCACCTGCGGACACTTGTGAACACCGGGGAAGTAGTGACCTCTCAGGAGGAACAGACGACGCAGTACCACCGGTCGGAAACGGCCATCGTCACTGAACACGCACAGTCGCTCCTCGCAGAACGGACACCTGAAGAGATCGCGTCTGGCATCGCTGAGATGAAGGCACAGATACAGGTGTGGCGCGACGAATACGATGTTGGTTCACCTGAAGAATTCGCCCGTGAACTCGATGTCGAGGACGCCGACAGCGACCACGGCGCGCTCCTCACAGAATGGCAAACGACGCGGCGTAATCTCGCGCTGGCAGAGGCCACACTCGCCATCGGTGAAGCGAGTCATACGTGGCCACCTGACGGATAC
>KI543214.1:9811-11247 GCA_000496215.1 uncultured archaeon A07HN63 | reverse complement strand
GGACGTTCACCGGCGGAGAGGCAATCAACAGTGTGCCGGCCAGCGCGCGGGCTGCCCTCGACATCCGGCTGACCGCGGGCGTCGCCGCCCCGCCGATCTGTGATCGCATCCACTCGTTCCTCGCCGCCGAAGACGGCATCGCTATCGACTCGATCCGGTGGACGGAGGGCACTTACGAACGCCCGGACGCACCGCTTGTCGCGGCCAGCGTCGAGGCGGCACGTGAGGCCACCGGTAACCGTGTGTTCCGCCGGAGCGCGACTGGTGGCGGCGATGCGAAAACGCTCCGAAACGAGGGGATGAGTGCGGTCGAGTTCGCCATCGGGGCTGACACCGCCCACTCGGTCGATGAGTGGACGAGCATTGACGCGTTGGCAGCGACAGCGAGGGCCTACACCGTGTTGCCGACGAATCTTGCAGACCAGCACCGCGACGGCGCGGACGATTCCTGACGACTCCCTGTGCGATGACGGGCTGTAGTCGGCTGTGCGACCCTGCCGGGCTGTCGCATGAGGTTTACTACCACACCACACGAATTGGATGAGTATGACCGATTTCGACCTCATCGTGATCGGCGGCGGCACCGGGAACAACGTCGCTGCTGCGGGTGCCGACGCCGGACTGCAGACTGCACTAGTTGAACCGGGGCCACTGGGCGGCACCTGTCTCAACCGCGGCTGCAACCCCTCGAAGATGCTGATTCAGGCTGCCAACGCCGCCACCAACGTCCGTGAAGCCGAGCGGTTCCACGTTGACGCAACGGTCAACAAGATCGACCACCGTGCCGTTGTTGATGAGATGGACGAGACACTGAGCGGACTGGCCGACACGAAGGAGGCCAGCTTCCGCGAGAAAGAAAACCTCACCCTGTTCGACGAGTACACCGAGTTCGTCGGCGAGCGAACTCTCGCGCTCGGCGGTGAGGAAGTAACTGCCGAGCGGGTCGTCGTCGCCACTGGCAGCACGCCGATCATCCCGCCCATCGATGGCCTCGACGATATCGACTATCTCACGAGTCAGGACGCCCTCTATCTGCGCGAGTCGCCAGAGAGTCTCGTGATCCTCGGCGGTGGCTACATCGCCGTCGAGTTGGGCTACGCCTTCGAAGCCCTCGGCACCGACGTGACCATCGTCGAGATGATGGACTCGCTGATTCCGCGGGAAGACAGCGATGTTGCGACGGCCTTCACAGAGATCGCGGCCGACCGCCACGACGTGTACACCGGCCACCGCGTGATGGCCGTCGAACAGCAGGGTGACGGCCACGCGATCCACGCCGAAACCGAAGCCGGCGACGAACTCACCGTCGAGGGCAGCGAGGTACTGGTCGCACTCGGCCGCCGCCCGAATAGTGACGAGTTGGGTCTCGATACGGCCGGGATCGACACCGACGACCACGGCTTCATCGAGACCAACGAGTATCTGGAAACGACCGC
>KI543214.1:7868-9791 GCA_000496215.1 uncultured archaeon A07HN63 | reverse complement strand
AGGACGCCGACAGCGACCACGGCGCGCTCCTCACAGAATGCAACGACGCGGCGTATCTCGCGCTGCAGAGGCCACACTCGCCATCGTGAAGCGAGTCATACTGGCCACTGACGGATACAGACGCGGGCGATGATGGCAACGACGACACATCAGCTATCGTATGACGACGAGGAGGGGCCGTCCCAGTCTTTGCAGCCGGACGAACTCGCCGAGGGGTTCGGTCCCATTGACGCCGGGGCGTTACGCAAAATTCGAGACGTATTTGTTGCACAGGAACCACTGGTGCAGGAAGCGTCACTGGATAACCCACTGAATCCACAGACGCTTTCAGTCGAACTATCTGACGGCGTTGGCAACGCTTCAACTGCCCGAATAGACGTGCGGTGGAGTTTGACTGGAAACTATGCTTTCCACTACACAGACGACCGAGACCGGAATTTTCGGTTCGACTGTCACCCAAAACCTGGCGCATCAAGACGGCACTTCCATCCACCACCTGATGCTCCGAGTCGGCCTGTTGAGCCCTCCTGTATCACCGTCTCTGAGATCAGAGTTGTCACGCGAGCGATCCTCCACCGGTGGCGATACGTCTACGCCAACGACTCATTTGACGGAATCAACGACGCAGAGAATCCGCCGTAGGTGTGTTATTATAAGCCCAGTTAATCAAGAGTAAGAAATATGCCCACCCGCTATTTTGATGCTGATTTTGCGACCGTTGAATACGACGATGAGATCAATGTCGTTATTACAAAGATGACCGATTACCCTGGAGAAAATCAATTCCGGAAGTAGATGGACAGCATCATTACTGCAGTTGATGAGACGGACTGTCCAAATGTATTGGCCGATACACGCGATCACCCACCGTTGCCGGAATCCGAAATCCGTTGGAGCGCCGAAAGTTGGGGTCCAAAGGCCGAAGTCGCTGGGGTTGACCAAATTGCGGCCTTAGCTACCCAGCATGTGGCCACCAAAATGACACTTGATAGCGTCACAGAACAATCAACGGCCGATGGTATTGAGCGTCAGTATTTTGCGAAGTTTTACGAAGCTGTTGAGTGGCTCACCAATAAGACATCGTGAGTCCCACCCTGACGAACTGGACGAACGACCAAGCCCTGACCACTTGTCTACCAAGCCAACGATGCCGAGTGAACCCCGATATGCCGGATAGATGACCCCTGCTGTGAACCATTTAAACGTCGAAATCATTCTCAGCCATCGAATAACTAGCTCTTACCTTACCTCAACGACGTCTTGCGGTTCCTCTCTTAGTGGGGGCGCATACGTTTCAGGACTTCTCAATGTGATCGACTGATGATTCAAGCAGCAAAAGCGACGCAGCGGTCTCGAGGCTCCCCGGCTACTCTCCGAACTCGAAGGCCATTGGGTTGTTCGACCGCAGCACTTCACCGCTTGGATGGAGCGCCACGGCTACGGAAGCGGCGGCGTGAGCCCGGGCGAACGCCCGAATCGGTTCGGCCTCCTCGCAGTCGTCGGGCGCGTCGACGTTAACGCGATCGGTCATTCCGTCGCTCTGGAGACAGATCCAGCCCGACAGTGCGAGGGCGACCTTCGGGGCACTGTCGGTCCCCTCAGGGGCGGCGGCCTCGCGCAACCGCTCATGCATCCCTGATGGAACCACAAACTCGGTCCCATCGGGCGCGACGGCGACCTGCTGGGCGCTTAGTTCGCCCTCGACAGGCGGGAAGGGAATCACGGCTTTAGTCTAGACTGATATTGACGGTTTTCGTCTGGGTGTAGTGGTCCACAGCCTCTTTGGCGGTCTCACGGCCCATACCGGACTTCTTGTAGCCACCGAAGGGTTGGCCAGCCGGGAAGTCGTTGTAGGTGTTAATCCAGATGTTGCCCGCCTCGATGTCCTTCGCACACTGGTGGGCCTTCGTGAGGTCCTCGGTC
>KI543214.1:5836-7848 GCA_000496215.1 uncultured archaeon A07HN63 | reverse complement strand
CAAGCTCCAGCGTAATGTCGGTGATGTTGTCGGCGGCACTTTTCATCACCTTACTGCCGATCTCGGTCGAGCCTGTGAAGGCGAGCTTTCGGATATCCTCGTGGTTCGACAGCGGTTCGCCGGCGTCAGGACCGAAGCCGGTGACGACATTGATCACGCCGTCAGGAATAATGCCGTCGACTTCCGCCATCAATTTCAGAATCGTCAGGGGCGTCTCCTCGGCGGGCTTGAGGACACAGCAGTTCCCGGCCGCGAGCGCCGGGCCGAGCTTCCAAGCGGCCATCAGTAGCGGGAAGTTCCACGGTATAATCTGGCCGACGACTCCGTATGGCTCCTGCAACGTCTGAACTTGGCGGCTGTCGTCTGTGTCGACCGTGCTCCCTTCGTGGGCGCGGGCGATGCCCGCGAAGTAGCGGAAGTGGTCGGCGACGAGGGTCATATCGATGCGGGCCTCTTTATCGGTTTTCCGTTGTCCAGCGATTCGAGGCGTGCAAATGCCTCTTTGTTCTCCTCGACAGCGTCCGCCATAGCCGAAAGCATCGCCTGACGCTGTGCCGTTGAGTAGTCGCTGTACACCCCGTCGTAGGCTTCCCACGCGGCGTCGACGGCGCGGTCGATGTCTTCGGCTTGGCCAGCCGCGACTTCGGCGAGTGTCTCACCTGTGGTCGGGTCGGTTGTCTCGAAGGTCTCCTCCGAGATGCTCGCGACCCACTCGCCGCCGATGTACAGCTGGCGGTTTTCGGGTACCACTTCGCTTGCGGCCTGTTCGTGACGCTGTTTGATCGCAGATTTTCGCTCCGTCGGGCTTTCTGACGTGTTGTCTACAGACATTGCTAATAACGATACCATCTGGAAACTTTTAAGATTATCTATAATTATAATTATACAATGTCATTTCGAGTTAATAAAGCCAATACGTAGGCGTTGACAACGCACTTCTGCTGAGAACTCAATGAGTGCCAACGGTGTGACAGTCGGTTCGATGGTCGGCATCACTGGTGTCCGGAGTGTGATGGACATCGAGTAGAAGCGTCAGGTGGCCAGCGACCTGAAACGTCATCAGCCACTCGGTGTTCAGTGACACCCCCGGTGATAATAATATGAAACAAACATACTATAATGGGGCTACATGAACTGGGAGATATGTTTGAGTTGACGTTTGTCTTGCGCTGTTTCATCTCCAAGGTGCTCCCCATTTATTTCTAAGATATCCGGTCGCTATCTACCGATATGGTCGTAACTGTCCAGTAGTTCCTACCTGAAATTGAGGGGTGTGGGAACTACTCTCAATTAAGACTCTCATAGCGACTCTGTGCGTCCAGCAGGGGGCAACCTACGTGAAGGCAATGTTGATGAGTGCCAAGACCCAATGGTTAGTAACGCATGGGTCAGCAGACTCTCTCTGGAACCGATATTTCCGCTCTCCGAGAGGAGTATATCCGGAAGGTCACCGAGGAGTTGCCTGCTAAAGCACATACGAACGATGGCTGGCCGATAACTGACGATCACTGCTTTGCCCGGGTGGTTCTCGATACCCTCTTCGAGGATGAGTGGTCACACCACATCAACAGGTCACCGGCGTACAAGCAACTCTCCGAAGATCAATTACGGGCCGCAATCACGATTGCGGATCGCATGCTCACCGACGGACGGCCTGTTGTGGAAGAGCTTAATGAGCAATCGCTCCGCTGGCGACAGACGAACTAGTATACTGAGCGGGATCGCTCATTGACGTTACTGAAACGACGGTGTGATCTGATCGTCACACCGCCGGTGTCAGTTGTACTGTGGACTCTGATGGCGGTCCACCACGTCTGCAAACGCGACGTTCTGCTTTGTCGTCTCAATGCGAACGGTGACTCTCTCACCGACCTCTGTGTCTGGAATAATTAGAACGTACCCACGGTCGACGCGTGCGATCCCATCGCCCTGATCGCCAAGGCTATCGATCTCGAGCTCACGGGTTTCGCCGATTTCGACCGGTGGTTCTTGCTTGGTACTCTGGGTGCGAC
>KI543214.1:0-1038 GCA_000496215.1 uncultured archaeon A07HN63 | reverse complement strand
ACTCATGTCGCCACGAGTTCCACGGCACCAACACATCCCGGTCGTGGGCTTCGACAATCTGAATCGCGGTGAGGACGTTTCCGATTGAGGCCCACGCAAGTTCTTGCAGTGGCTTCTTGGATCGAGATACCAGATCGATGACGCCGTCGAGGTTTGTTTCTTCGTAGAAGAAGGTATTCGACTCGTCGATTATCGCTCGGCCGGGAATATTGTACCGCGCCGGTGAGTGGCCCACTCGTCCGTAACTCGAATACGTCGATTGGTCGGCGAGTTGCTGATACTTAGTTTCGGGCCACCGACTCAGCGTGAACTCGGTGTGGCCGGCACTGGTGGCCAACTCGTATAGCGTCGGAATGATTGCACTCGTTGAACAGACGAGGACATCCGGCTCATGTCGTTCGACGGCTCTCTCGACGGCGGTGATGATCTCTGTTGGTGAGCCAGTAATTCGGGTATCTCCAACAGTGAGTTCACTGAATACCTCATTGCCAGTTTCGGCGAGCGGCACGCTGAGTTCGAGGGTCGTCAGCTCCGAGGCCGGGGTAGGATCACTTTCTGTCTCGACACAGTAGCGAAACTCGCGTGAGAGATCGATATTGAAACAAGTGAGATCACCGATTGGGTGCGCAGAGAGCTGTCGGGCTTGCCGTGCTAGTGGTTTGATGTGCTCTACGTGTGTCACGTCGACGGCGAGAACACGCTCTGGTGACCGACGAAAGCCTGTCCGGCGGTCAACGAACTCGGTGGCCTCGATGTGTGGATGGCGATCATAACAGGCCTGCAGCTCGGTGAGGTCGCCATCGTCAGCGTGATTTGCAACGTAGAAGCGCGGTGTGTAGTCCTCTCGTACGGTGGAGACGGGGCCGTCAGCGGTTCGCTCCCACTCCAGTACTCGCCCGTCATCGAGAAAATCGATGGTGAACGGCATTACTCGCCTCCAGAGGTTTCTGTTTCGACCTGCGAGTTGTTGAGCGAGGCTTCGAGTTTTTCGAGTCCGTTGTTCATGCTCATCAAGCTGGGCTTCCTGTTCGAGATCGA
>KI543213.1:30820-34902 GCA_000496215.1 uncultured archaeon A07HN63 | reverse complement strand
ATTCAGGTCCAACAGCGTGACGCACTCGGTGATCTTCAGGCGACGATCACCAACAACGGCAGCATCGCTGGCCGCCAACTTATCGAGTTCCGGATCGCTGGGAACCGATTCGCAATGAAACGATCACAATCGGCAGCGGCGGATCGGAAACGCTCGACCTCTCGGGACAGTTCACCACGCTCCCGACCGGTACGTACCAGTACACTGTGGCGACCGACGACGACCAGCGAACCGGCCAGCTCACCGTCGGTGCTCCGGATACGGGGACAGTAATCACCGACACGGCAAGTCAGGGAGCGACGACCAGTGGTCAGATCGGTGGCGGAGGGACAACCGGCGGCACAGACGGGGGCGGCAGCGGCGAACCAAGTGGCCTCTTCAGTCTCATGGGTGTCCGTACACGCGATGTCGCTGTCGCCACCGCCATCGCTGGTGCGACGCACATTCTTGGCTACTGGACCTGAGCGAAACGGCGGACTTTTTCGCGTGTCACCCATACCGTCGGCTATGCCCGCCCACAGCGATGTCGCCCCGCGAACCATCGGCGTCGATCTCCGATCCGAAGGCGTCGTCGTCACCTACGCTGACGGTCGGACGACGATGTACCGGGGGGTCCCGACGCCAGTAACCGACTCGTTGACGACGAATCCCGGCAAGGAGACGCACGTCCTTGTCACTGACCCAACCGAAACCGAGGGTGTCATGCTCTACGTGAACGATCTGAAAACCCACGACGAAATCCTCGAAGACACCGGTGTGGGGCGGATTCTCCTCGACGAGGACGAAACAGAGGAGGTGTTCCCGGGCGTGACGATTCGCCGGACCGGCGATCACCGGACGACGGTCGAGGCCGACCCCGAGGTCGCTCGCGGGCGTGTGTTCGTCTTTGTTGAGGACGACTGGGGCGAGGCGAGCTACGAGTTCGTCGCCGACGAGGACGCGTCGGAGGCCGCCGCGGACACAGACGATCACCAGTCCGCCGTGGATGCAGACGAGTCGCAGTCCACTATGGATGCTGACGAGTCGCAGTCCAACGTAGCCCCAAGCGATCCACAGTCCGCCGCGGACGAGTCAGCATGAGCCTCCGCAAGCAGTGGCGCGACCTCGACCGGTCGACGGCCCGATCCGCACCGGATCGGTACGCGCTATACGAGGTCGGTGACGCCGACGGGACAACGCTTGGTTTCGGAACCGGTGTTTTGCCCGATGCTCTTCGTGAGGTACTGGCCTACGGAACTGTCGATGATTTGCAGGCGACACCGGCTGCCAACGATGCTGGTGATCCAGCACAGGTCCGGTGGGAGCTGGCGAACTCGAAATCTCACGCCGAGCAGTTACTCGACGAACACATCGCTGACTGACGTGGGGGTCAGGCACCGAACCGCTCATCGACGACGCCACAGAACTCCTCGGGAAACTCGACGTGTGGGAGCAACTTGCTCTCGTCGAACACGACGAGCGCCGCGTCGGCCTGCGAGGCGAGTTCGCGGCCGTCGGCAAGCGGCGTGATATCGGCATCCCGACCCCACAGGAGCGTGGTCGATACGTCGAGGTCGCCGATTGCCTGACCGAGATCGCCGTCGGCGTTGAGATAGCCGCTGACAAACGAGGCCGGCGCGAACCGGGCGTTGGGCTGGTGGGTCGTCTGCCACTCGTAGTCGAGCCACTCGTCGCTCACCTTCTCGATATCGTAGTAGCCGTGATCGGCGTTGAAGTAGCGGATCGACGCCTTCGACCCGAGCAGATTGAACAGCCCGGTGCCGACGACCGGCGCGCGAAGGAGTTCCCGCAGCCACTGGTTCGGCGGTTCGGGTCCGGCAATCGCGGCCGGACAGATCAACAGCAGATCACGCACCGCGAGGTCGGCGTCGCGCGTCAGTGCGTTCACCGTGTAGGCGGCCGACAGCGACGACGCGACGACCGCGGGCGACTCGTAATCGGCGACGAAGTCGGCGACGAAATCCTCATACAGGCTCGCCGAATACCGCAGCGGCGGCCGGTCGGAACAGCCGAACCCGGGCAGGTCGGGCGCGATAACGTGGTAGTCGTCGGCGAGCGCGCCGAAGACCTCGCGGAACTCACCGCTCGATCCGGCGGCGTTGATCCCGTGCAGCAAGACGAGGTCGGGATCGCTCGGATCGCCGGCTTCGGTGTAGGCAACGTCTATCCCGCGCCAGCGGTGGGTGTGGTGGTCGCCGTCGAGTGGCGGCTGGAGGTCGGTCGCGGTCGCCTGCAGCCAGCGGTTGAGTGCCGTGACGGCCCCACCGCCGACTGTGGCGGACGCGAGGAGTTTCCGAATCGACATACTCGTGATTGGGTGGCGAGATAGTTATATCCGCCACTTCGCCGGTGCCGTGGCTCGGTACGTTGGTTCGCTGAGAAGTTTTGCGAGGGAAGAACGCTCAAGAGCGGTCTTCCCGCATCACGGGATTGATCCCGGCGATGCGAGGGGAGGGATTTGAACCCACGGACCTCTACAGGAGCGGATCTTGAGTCCGCCGCCGTTTCCCGGCTTGGCTACCCTCGCACGCGGGCGACACTATCACGGGAGTCCTGTTTAACGCGTCGGTTTCCCGTCGCTTGCGGCAGATACGCCTTTGGGTCTGGCAGCCGAAGCCCCGGTATGGACGACCACACCCGCGATCCGAGCGTGGCCCCGCCGCTCGGCACCCCGACCGGCTGGCAACCGGAGGCCAGACGGTGGGACCACGCCACGCTCCGGCGGGCGGTCGAACACGGCGTCCGGCTGTTCAACGACGGCGCGTACCACGAATCTCACGACTGTTTCGAGGACGAGTGGTATAACTACGGCAGCGGCACCACCGAAAGCGCGTTCCTCCACGGGATGGTGCAGGTGGCCGCCGGCGTCTACAAACACGTCGATTTCGAGAACGACGACGGGATGCGCTCGCTGTTCCGCACGGCCAGCCAGTACCTCAACGGCGTGCCGGCTGATTTCTACGGCGTCGCCGTCGACGACATCCGAACGACGATTACGGCTGCACAGAGCGAGCCGACACTGGTCGAGGACTGGCAACTCACCGTTGATGGCGACAGCCCGACCGCCTACCCGGCGGACTACGAGTACGCCGACGGGCTGGACTGACGGCGACGGTGGAGGCCGCCTGCCCGAACCGAGACCGAGGAGATAAAATAGTCCGACCCTGTGAATAAACCAATGAAGGTACACGAGCTCGGGGAGGGCGACCCCGAGGTCGCGGTCGTCGGCGGGATTCACGGCGACGAGCCGTGCGGCCCGCTGGCGATCAAACGGCTGCTCGCCGAGGAGCCGAGCGTCGACCGACCGGTGAAGCTGATCATCGCCAACGAGGAGGCACTCGAAGCCGGCGAGCGGTATCTCGACGCCGACCTCAACCGGGTGTTCCCGGGCGAGGCCGGGGCCGAGAGCCACGAACACGCGCTGGCCGCCGCGGTCGCCCGCGAGGTCGAGGGCTGTACCACGCTCGCGCTCCACTCCACGCAGTCCTACGAGGACCCGATTGGGGCGGTCAGATCCGTCGACGAGGTTGCGAAAGAACTCTGTCCACAGCTCCCGGTGTCGGTCGTCGTCGAAACCGACGCCAACACCGACGGCCGGCTGATTCAGTACCCACGAACAGTCGAGGTCGAGTGTGGCCTGCAGGGGACCGACGAGGCCGCTGAAAACGGGTACGAGCTCCTGCGGGCGTTTCTGGCCGCGACCGGTGTCCTCCCGCTCGGCGAGGAGACGCTTCGACTCCCGGTTCCAGATCCCGACGAGGTACCCGTGTTCCGGATCAGGCGACCGATCCCCAAACCCGAGGGCACGGAGTACGAGGTCTACGTCGACAACTTCGAGATCGTCACCGCAGGAACGGCCTTTGCTGCCGTCGACGACGAGGCTGTCTACGCCGAGGAGGACTTCTACCCCGTGTTGCTCTCGCCGTACGGCTACGCGGATATCTTCGGCTATATCTCCGAACAGATCGGTACGGTCGGAAACTGGGCAACAGCGTAGTAGTCGAATCGGGACGAACCGCTACTCGTCTTCGGCTTCGAGTTCGACGAGCGTGAGATCGCGGTTGAGCTGACAGTAATCGTGT
>KI543213.1:26194-28185 GCA_000496215.1 uncultured archaeon A07HN63 | reverse complement strand
CCGCTGTATCTGCCCACAACTTGGTAGCGACGGGGAAAATTCAAGCCACCGGCGAACGCAGCGATTGGCAATGCGACTGGCACTGATCGCCCACGACGAGAAGAAGGAAGAGATGATCGAGTTCGCCGGCGACCACGAGGATCGGCTCGCCGAGGCAGAGCTGATGGCAACCGGGACGACCGGGCAGCGACTCATGGAGGAGACGGCTCTCGATGTCGAACGCAAGGAGTCGGGCCCGCTGGGCGGCGACATGCAGATCGGCGGCGAGATCGCCGAACAGACCTGTGATGGCGTGATCTTTCTCCGCGATCCACTGACCGCCCAGCCACACGAGCCGGATGTCACCGCCCTGCTTCGACTCTGTGACGTGCACGACATCCCGCTGGCGACCAACGTCGCCTCGGCGCGGTTTCTGCTCGACGGCCGCTTCGCCTCGGCGGAGTGAGGCTCTTATAGTAGCGGCCGAAACGAAGAGGCATGGGTTCACGGGGAGTCAGCGTTCTCGTCGCCCTCTGCTGTAGCCTGCTGCTCGTGACGACGCCAGCCGCGGCCATCGCCCGCTCGCCAGCCGTCGCCACCGGAGTCAGCGAGAGCACAGCGTCGGCTCCGGGCGTGATCCAGTCGGCTCCGGGGTCGATTCAGTCATCGACACCGGCGTATCAGACTGCGGGCAGCGACGCGTGTTTCCCCGATAGCGGCTACCGATTCACCATCGGGACGCTGGGCCCCCAGATCGAGATGGTGATCCATCTCTCGTTGCTGACGAACCTCGGCGCACCGGGAACGCTCGGCGTCGAACTCTCCGGCTCGATCGACGAGGGCGACCCGCTGATCGACCTCAAAACCGGGGCTGTCTTCCACGGCGTTACTGACGTGGGCCGGTTTCTCGACAATCCCTTCGGTGTTTTCTCCATCGCGTACGACTACACGTTCCAGCTCCCGTTTGCCGGGATCGACTACCAGAGCGACGAGGCACCGATCTCCGGCCCGGTCGGCGAATCGCGCTGCTAGTTACTCCGCTACCGTCACCCGAAGCGTCAGCGTCATCTCGGCGCCGTCAGCCAGCGCGGCCACCAAGTCGCGGTCGATATCGGCGGCGGCCGCGTCGGCATCGATCATGATCGTCCGGTCGTCAACGTGGTCGCTGGTGCGGCCGACGCCGCTCCGGTCGCCGTCGAACGTCAGATCGGGATGACCGCGGCCGGTGATCGTGTGGCTGTGCTCGGCGGTCTCGATCTCTGCGGTGATCTTGGCGTCGGTGTTCTGGGCAGCCGCAACGAATTCGGGATCGAAGTCGGCGGGCACGCGGTCGGCCTCGACAGCGAGAATACAGTCGCCAGCCGGCGTCAGCCAGTCGTCGCTCGTCACCTCGAAGGTGCTCTCGTGGGTCGCCTGCACGTGCTCGTGGCCGTGTGCCCGGATCGTCTCGGTGTAGGTCGTCGCGTCCGATCCGTCGGTCGCGTCCGCACGCTCCGTCGGCTCGGATTCCTCCGTCTGGTCCATACACCGGTTCGATGGAGCGGGTGAAAAATCGTTGCGACCGACGCGGAGGTGTCGCTTGCGTTTCGGTCGTGTCGGCTGTCCGCCTGACTACTCTCGGAGCACCGTGATCGTCACCGCCCCGCAGTCACACTCGTAGGCGCGCCGCGTTCCCGCCGGCGTCGACATGCAGATCGCCGGCGCGTCGGCGTCCAGCGACCGGTCGCAGTCCGCCGCCTCGCAGGTCAGCGTCAGTTCTTCGAGCATACACTTCTGTACTGTTTCGCACCGTATCAACCCGATCCAACCGCGAGGTGAAAGTGAAACTGGTGTCGGGTTTATGTACTGGCTGTGGTTGTGTGAACGCCTCGCATACGCCGATATCGGGCGGTATGGTAGCTCTTTGCAGGGTCTTCCCCACCGAAGTATTTATGTGGCGCCCAGGACATGTAGCTACCAGAACGCTTCCCGGCGCCTGGTGGCATCGCACGACGAATGATCGGGAACTTTTA
>KI543213.1:24866-26174 GCA_000496215.1 uncultured archaeon A07HN63 | reverse complement strand
CCGAGCCGTCGTGGTGAGGATAGTAGACGATTACGTTAAGCCCGATGCTCTCAGCCAGTTGCGCTGTCTCTCTGGCAATCGAGCCAAAGCCCATCAGCCCGATTGTACTACCGTCGAGTTCCCGGCCGCGGTGGGCGTCCCGGTCCCAACCGCCAGCGCGGACGTGGCGATCCGCTGTATGAAGATTTCGCTGGACGCCGAACAGCAGTGCGATAGCGTGTTCGGCGACCGAGCGAGCGTTGACACCAGGCGTATTGCAGACGACGATATCACGCTCGCCCGCGGCGTCGATATCGACGTTGTCGAGGCCGCTGCCGTGTTTGGCGATCACCTTGAGCCGGTCGGCGTCACCGAGCACGTCGGCATCGAGGGGCGCGACACGGACGACGACCGCATCGTAGCGACCGATGTCGTCGAGGGCGGCGTCGACGCTCTCGTACTCGTCCATCCCGGTACAGGTCGCAAAATCGGTTATCGACTGGGGGCCGGAGGAGTCGATCTCCGGCGGCAGCAACACCCGCCACGAGTCAGTCATAGCGTTTCTTCCGGTCGCAGGGTAAAAAGTGTACGTCGCCACACCGGACGGCTCGCTGGCCAGTGGTCGACCAGCGACCACCCCTCGCCGCCGCCGACCGCTGGTGGTAGCCGGTTCGCCGGACTGTATCAGCCGATCGACCGCAAGCGGATTTGTATCAGCCGACTGAGCGCAGGTGGGCTCGTATCACTCGACCGAGCGCAAGCGGACCCTCTTAGTGGCTCGACGCCAAGCACGAGTATGAACTCCGACGCGCTGCCGGCTGGCTGGCAGGTCTGGCACGAGGGCGAGGGTCGCGTGATCCTCGCCTACCGGCCCGACGTGTTCGACACCGAGGCGTTTCCCGCGCCGTGTATGCCGACGATCTACGTGACCAGCGGCTCACCGCGCCGCCGCGCTCGCTCGGCCGACAGCGGGGCGACGACGTGGGAAGTCACGCTCTTTTTCGAACCGGAGATCGAGGCCACCACCAGTCAGTACGACGACCGCGAGGCTGCCATCGACGGGGCGATAGCGGCTGCACAGCGGCTCGTCGACGGCGAGATCGAGTACCGCGACCTGTATCAGGTCCCGCGCGAGGACTACTTCGACAAACTCGACGACCTCCTCGGGTAGCCCGGTCAGAACGGAGCCGACCCGCACGCTTATTCACCACGCCCCGATAGCGGCCCCATGGCAACCGACTCCGGCACGTGGACCTACCGTGACCGTTTCGGCGACGCTTCGTCGGACCTACTTCCGCGGTTTCCGCCCGGTGTCTGTTCCTCTATCGG
>KI543213.1:23382-24846 GCA_000496215.1 uncultured archaeon A07HN63 | reverse complement strand
CCCACGCCCGGCCGGTCGCCGAGCGTCGCGTGTCGTCCAGTCCGATGGCGCGAGGCAACGGGACGACGAGAAAGAACGCCACCATGAGCACGTACAGTACCAGCGTCGTACCCACGACAGTAATGGCCGCTGACCCGCCAGCGACGCGCTCGGCAACCAGCGAGAAATAGACGAACAGTAGGCCGGTTCCCATCCCGGCCAGATAGTGAACGACCGAGGCGAGTCGATCCGGCGCATCGTCCACCGGCCGGCCCGTCAGGACGCTGGCGGCGACGTACGGCGGTGTGGTTCCCTCCGTGGTCCGTGCCATGACCTGATCCATCCCAAGAACGGCGATCACGGCTGCGAGCAGCCCAATCGGAAATCTGATCACCGCGGGCACGGCGGCGAGTTCGCTGAGCATACCGGTGCTTGCCGCTGGACTGTCTTGAATTGTCGAATCACCGCTGCGCTCGGTTGGCCCGCAGGTAGCTTCTCGCTACTCGGTAGCTATCTCGGGCCGCTCGCCGAGCACGTCGGCATCGAGCGGCGCGACACGGACGACCCCGCGTCGTAGCGGCCGATGTCGTTGAGGGCGTCGTCGACGCTCTCGCAGCCGTCCATCCCGGTACACTCCGCATCGGCGATTGACTGTGGCCCGACGGATCGATCTCTCGCGGGAGCAACACTCGCCACGACTCAGTCATAGCGGCTATTCCAGTCGCAGGCAAAAAGTGTTCGTCGCCACACCGGCCGAGCGGATCGCTGGCCCCAGATCAACCGGTAGCACCCTTGCTGTCGGCGGCCGGCGGTAGCCGCATCGTCGGAATGCATCGGTCGGTCGCGCACAAGCGGACCCTCTTAGTGGCTCGACGCCAAGCACGGGTATGGATGCTGACGCGCTGCCGGCTGGCTGGCAGGTCTGGCACGAGGGCGAGGGTCGCGTGATCCTCGCCTACCGGCCCGACGTGTTCGACACCGAGGCGTTTCCCGCGCCGTGTATGCCGACGATATACGTGACCAGCGGCTCGCCGCGCCGCCGCGCTCGCTCGGCCGACAGCGGGGCGACGACGTGGGAGGTCACGCTCTTTTTCGAACCGGAGATCGAGGCCACCACCAGTCAGTACGACGACCGCGAGACTGCCATCGACGGGGCGATAGCGGCTGCCCAGCGGCTCGTCGACGGCGAGATCGATTACCGCGACCTGTATCAGGTCCCGCGCGAGGACTACTTCGACAAACTCGACGACCTCCTCGGGTAGGCCGGTCAGAACGGAGCCGACCCGCACGCTTATTCACCACGCCCCGATAGCGGTCACATGGCAACCGACTCCGGCACGTGGACCTACCGTGACCGTTTCGGCGACCGCTTCGGCCGGACCTACTTCCGGCGGTTTCCGCCCGGTGTCTGTTCCTCGATCGGACTCGGCACCTACCTCGGCGAGCCGACCGACGCCGTTGATGACGACTATCGCGCGTCGATCA
>KI543213.1:14955-18660 GCA_000496215.1 uncultured archaeon A07HN63 | reverse complement strand
GAGCAGTCCCCATAGATAGTAGCCCAGCGTCTGCGCGCTCGTCTCCGGCTCCCACTGCCGAGCACTGTCCGGGATCGAGCTGGCGCGGAACAGCACCTCCATCCACGTCTCGTGGA
Source organism: uncultured archaeon A07HN63 (assembly GCA_000496215.1). GTDB lineage: Archaea > Halobacteriota > Halobacteria > Halobacteriales > Haloferacaceae > Halonotius. The sequence goes on along the minus strand of KI543213.1, from coordinate 18,544 downwards.
GTCGCGTCAGGTCGATGCGGATCGCGCCGACAAGTCCGGGTGACCGCTGCTGCATGTACCCGTAGTGACCGGGTGGGGGCACGTGAACTTTGTGTTCGAATACCAGTGTTTCTCTCTCGACGGCGATTTCCAATTTTGACTGGGTCTGGTGATGGCCCAGTTCTACCACAACTGTCTTTTTTCGGTCGTCACGAACGACGAATATGCGGGATATCCCGCCTGCAAACCCCTCCGGCGACCGCGGCCGCCCGCTTGTTGCCCTCCTGATCGGGCTTCTCATCTGTGGTGGCGCAGTCGTCGCTGTACAGAGCGGCGCGTCGACAGCTATCGGTGAACTGTCTGGCGGTTCCGAACTCAACGTGACTGTCACAGCGACGCCAGTCAACACAACGGGCTCCTCACCACGAACGCTTGACTCCTTCCGCATTGCAACTCCCGTCCATCGGGCCGTTTCGCGGGCTCTCGACGCGAACCAGACTGCCCGGGTTCAGGCGACAGCCGAATCGCCCTCGACGGTCGGCCTTGGCGCCGATTCGAAATCTACGACGTTCGTGGTGGTGCGCGACAGCGGAATCGATACCCCGATGCGCCATGTCCGCGTCACTGCCACGCGCCGGTAGTCACTGATTCCACGGGCCGAAGCCCGGATCGACCTGTCGGTCGGTCCGGTCGATTCCGCGGATCGTCTCGAGATCGTCGTCGGTGAGATCGACCGACAGCGACGCCCAGTTGTCGCGGATGTGATCCTCGCCGGTCGCCTTCGGGATCGCGGTCACGCCCTCCTCGCGGAGCCACGCGAGGCTGATCTGGGCCGGACTCACACCGTGATCGTCGGCAATCGCTTCGATTTCGGGGACATCGAAGACGGCGCCACGGGCCAGCGGTGAGTAGGCGACGAGTTCGATATCGTGGTCGGCACAGACCTCGCGGAGGTCGGCCTGCTGGAGCAGCGGGTGACACTCCACCTGGTTGGCGAAGATCGGCGCGTCCGAGAGCTCGATAGCCTCGGCGACCTGTTCGGGCTGGAAGTTGCTGACGCCGATCCGATCGATCTTGCCCCGGTCGTAGAGCTCGTTGAACGCGGCCAGCGTGTCCTCGGCGTCGTACGTGCGCGAGGGCCAGTGCACGTAGAGCAGGTCGACGCTGTCGACGCCGAGGCGGTCGAGGCTTGCCTTCGCTGTTTCGAGCACGTCGTCGTAGGCGAGATTGTCGATCCAGATCTTCGTGGCGAGGAAGATATCCTCGCGGTCGACGGCGGCCCGGTCGATGCCGTCGCCAACAGCGGCCTCGTTGTCGTAGGCCTGTGCCGTGTCGATGTGGCGATACCCCATCTCAAGGGCCGTCGCAACCGACTCGGCGCAGGTCGCGGGATCGCTGTTCTTCCACGTTCCGAGGCCAAGCATCGGCATATTGCTGGCTGCAGGGCAATCGTCACGTACAGGGAGTTCGTTTGTAGCCATCAACAGGACAACGCCACGCAGGCGAAAATGGATTGTGGGTTTGGGCGGCGAGACCGTGACTCAGTATTTCGGATCGGCGCCGGTGATCTCGTAGACGTCCTCCATGATCCCGTCGCGGACGGATTTCCACGTTGGGAAGCCGGATGGGTCGGAGGGGTATCGCTCGTAGTGGTCGGAGAGTTCCTGCGCCTTCGATCTGACCTTGGCGAGTTCGGAGAGTTCGCCCCAGTGACCGAACGTGTCGACGAGCGTCCGGAGTTTGAGCAACAGCGGCATCGACGCCGTTCCGGTTCCTGCGAGGGCGTCGGCGAGGTGCTGGCCCGGCACCGACGAGACCATCTCCGTGAGTTCCTGCACGCTGCTTGTCGTTCCCCAGATATTGTAGAGGTCGATAGCGGCGAAGTGTTTCCCGAAGTCCGTCATCACCTCGCGGTTGTACTCCCACAGCGCGGACTCGCTCACGTCGCCGTCGGCGATCGCCGAAATCGCCCGCTTGGTCGCCCAGTAGGCGGATTTCGCCGCACCGGGAATCCCACCGCCGGTCGTTGGGTTGACGTGGCCAGCGGCGTCGCCGACGGCGATGTAGCCGGGTGCGACCGCCGAATCGTACGGCCGCCGCGTTGGCAACGCCGCGCCGAGTTTGTCCTTGACAGTCGGCTCGACGAGATCCGGGCGATTCTCGACGGCGGTTTTCAGTTCGGGGACCATCTGCATCTCCGGCTGATCCATCTGGAAGCCGAGGCCGGCGTTGATTTCGGTGTCGGTTCGCGGGAAATACCAGAGATATCCGAGTTCCTTCGTCGGCTTGAACACGATAGCGTCGGCCCATTCGACGGGCTCTTGCACATCGATGACCTCGCGGTAGGCCGAGCAGAACTGCGAGTACTGGACGTTGGTATCGAAGAAGGTGTGCCCGAAGTTGGTTTTGTCCTGCAGGATCGACAGCGCGCCCGCGGCGTCGATGACGACATCGGCGTCGTAGCTGATGTGATCGCCGTTGCGCGTGCCGGTGACGCCGGTGACAGTGCCGTCGTCGGCCTGTTGGACGTCCTGCACGACGGTCTCGTAGTGGATGTCGCTACCGACGCGCTCGGCCTCCTCCAGCAGCACCTCGCCGTAGCGCTTCCGGTCGAGCACCGCGCCGGGCTCGCCGAACTCGATCTCGATATCCTCGCCGTCGGCGGGGTTCTCGAAGACGGCCCGGCTGATCTCTCTGTTCGTGAACGACTCGTCTTTGAGATAGTCCAGATCGATTACGTCGGGGAACGTACTTTTGCCCTTGATCGCGTCACCGCAGGCGATATGGCCGGCGTCGGTCTCGGTTTTTCGTTCGAGAATCACGACATCAAGGCCCTCGGTCGCGGCGGTCGCGGCGGCAAACGCGCCGGCGGTCCCACCGCCGACGACCACGATATCGTAGGCGTCAGCTGTCATAGTTCGCCTATTGGCGTACCGCGTAAAAAAGCCGGCCATCCGGCCGTTTTCTCGCCGCAGGGCCAACTCGTCGCAATCGGAGTTGACTCGGTGCAACCGCCGCAAGGTAGATACGATGGGCCGTTCTCTCACGGGGCATGCAACGGCGCACATTCATCACGGCAGCGGGGACAGCCGGACTCGTTGGGGTGGCCGGCTGTAGTGGCGTCCCGAACGACCTCTCGTTTGCGGCTGCACCAGCAGCAATCGAGTCGACGGTCGCCAGCGACGCCGGGTACGAGACCGAGGGTCCAAACTCGTTCGAACTGGAGGAATCCGTCGAACTCGCCGGCGAGAGCCGGACGGTTCGCGCCGAGACATGGACGACAGCGCACAGGCGACAAGTAGGCTCGATTATCATCTTCAGCACACCCAATGTGACGGTACTGGGGCAGTCGTTGAATCCGCTGGCACAGCTCAGCGGGAGCGAACTCATCGCCCGATTGCTCGAAGAACTCGGCGGCGGCAGCGGGCTGTCGATCACCGATCTCGAAGCCGACGGCCAAACCCCGGTAACAGTGTTCGAACAGGACGCAACAATCGAGGAGTTCACCGCTGTCTCCGAGTCGCCGCCGGGTGGAACTGGATCGACCGCCCAGTTCACCGGCAACAGCAGCAGCTCACAGGGTATCCCGATTCGCCTCTACCTGCTGTCG
>KI543213.1:2870-13405 GCA_000496215.1 uncultured archaeon A07HN63 | reverse complement strand
AGCGGGAGCGCGCGGCCGTGGACGCCGTGCAGCGCGTAGCTGTGCATGTAGGTCCCGATCTTGCCGGAACAGCCGATCCCGGCGACGACGAACGTGTTGTCGGGGTCGTTGCCGGTGTTGGCGAGTGCTTTCATCATCCCGTTCATCGTCCCGAAGTCGCCGCAGCCGGGACACCAGGTCGGTTGTTTGTCGGATTTGAAATCGGTAAAGCGAACGTCTGAGCTCATTGTGGTACCTCCTGTGGACTGCTGACTGCCTGCTCGATTTCCTCGGCGAGTTCGTCCGCCTTGAAGCGGACGCCGTTGTACTTGTTGATGCGGTCGACACGGGCGAGGGCGTCGCGTTCGATCAGGTCGGCGAACTGGCCGGTGCTGTTGCACTCGACGACGAGCACGTCCTCGGCGTCGTCGATGGCGTCGCGCAGATCGGGCCGCGGGAAAATGTAGGGGACGGAGATGAACTGGATGTCGATCCCATCGTCGTCAAGGATGTCCATCGCCTCGATGATGGCACCCTCGTTGGAGCCCCACGAGAGAATGAGCGTGTCGGCGTCGGTGTCGCCGAACTCGCGGGCGTCCCACGCTTCGCGCTCTTTGGCGGTCTCGATCTTCCGGTCGCGTTTGTCGACCTGTTTGACCCGCATCTCGGTGTCCTCGGTCCGGCGGCCCAGCTCGTCGTGTTCGAGGCCGGTCGTCATGTGGGCGCCGTCGTCGGTCCCGGGCAGTGCTCGCGGGCTGATCCCGTCGTCGGTGATGGCGTGGGGCTGGAACTGGCCCTTTTGATTCTGCCACTCGGCAAGCCCCTCCTCGTCGACGAGTTTCCCGCGGTCGATTTCGACCTCGTCCATATCGAAGGCGTCGGGTTCGAAGGTTCGCTCGGTGACGGCCATCGACAGGTCGGCGGTGAGATAGACTGGAATCTGATATTTTTCGGCGAGGTTGAACGCCTCGACGGTCTTCCAGAAGCACTCGTCGATACTCGTCGGCGCGACGACGAACCGCGGAATCTCGCCGTGGCCGCCGTACAGCATCGCGTTGAGGTCGCCCTGTTCCTGTTTGGTCGGCATCCCCGTCGAGGGGCCCGAGCGCATCACGTTACAGATGACGAGCGGCGTCTCGGTTGTCGCCACGAGGCCGAAGCTCTCGGCCATGAGGTCGATCCCTGGCCCAGACGTTGCCGTCATCGCCCGCGCGCCCGCTCGTGCCGCGCCGAGTGCCATGTTGATCGCCGAGAGTTCGTCCTCGGCCTGCACGACGTGGCCGCCGTACTGCTCGATTCGCCCGGTGAGGTACTCCATCACGTTGGTCGCGGGCGTGATCGGGTAGCCGGCGTAGTACCGACAGCCGGCGGCGATGGCACCCATCCCGATGGCCTCATCGCCGTTCAGCAGGACGTAGTCGTTGTCGGTCGTTTCGAGTGCGTACTCGAAGTCGTGGTCGTAGTTGTCGGTGACGTAGGCCTGTCCCTTCCGGGCGGCCTCCTTGTTGTTCTCGACGAGCTTCTGGCCTTTCGCGCCGAACCGCTTTTCGAGGGCGCTGTCGAGGTTCTCGATGGGAAACTCGGTGACCGCGCAGGCCGCGCCGAGGGCGACGACGTTGCGCATGATCGCGCCGCCGGCCTCCTCGGCCAGCCGTTTCAGCGGCACGTCGAGCCCGACCATGTTGTCGGGGATCGGGGCGTCCTGCATCGACGTGCGCTCGCCGTCGTAGATAATAACCGAGCCGTCGTGGAGTTCCTCGAGGTTCTCCTCGATGGTTCGTGGCGTCAGCGCGATCAGCACGTCCAGCCGGTCGACGACACTCCGGACCTGCCCGACGGACGTGCGGATCTTGTAGGCCGTGTATCCGCCGCGGATACGGGAGGCGAAATCCTTGGAGGTAAACACGTGTCGGCCGGCCCGCGAGAGTGCCTGCGCGAAGATCTTGCCGGTGGAGTCGATGCCGTCGCCGGCCTCGCCGCCGACGGCCCAGTTGAAGTCCGCGGGCATAGTATCACCCGACCTTGCGGCCCACAAATCAAAAGAGTTCTGAAATACTCACCCCTGATTTTGGCGTCACTGTCTATTAGTGTTGAACAATAGTGAACGAATACGCAGTTTTGCCGCTATCGACCCCCATCGTGGCGCGATCCCGGCTGCTCGTCGCCCGATACTGCCCTTCTGTCGGCTCTCGACCGCCGGCCATCGCCGGGAGCAAAGACCCTTTAGGAGCCGTCACCAACCCTCTATCATGGAGACGACGGTCACGGTGAGCGACGTGACGACGGTTGGTGCCGAGACGGTTGCCATCGAGTTTGCCGCCCCCGAGGGGTTCGAGGCACACCCCGGGCAGTTCGTCAAGCTCATGGCGACCGTCGACGGCGACGACTACGCCCGGTTCTACACGCTCTCGTCGCCGGATGTCCGCGACGACTTCGAGATCACCGTCGAGATCAACCCTGCCGAGAGCGGCCCGTTCAGCGAGTATCTCGGTGCTCTCACGCCCGGCGACGAGATCGATATGAGCGGCCCCTTCGGCGCGGACTACTACGAGGGCGAACCGCGTGTCGTCGTGCTGGCCGGCGGTCCCGGCATCGGCCCAGCGGTCGGGATCGGCGAACGCGCTCTCGACGACGGCGGCGAGGTGGCCGTCATCTATCAGGCCGAGACACCAGCCCACGAGGACCGGCTGTCGACGCTCGACGACCGCGGCGCGACGGTCACGATCACAGACGGCTCGATCGCCGACGCCGTCGACGACGCGCTCACCGGCGACGCCGGCGAGCAGGTGTTCGTCTACGGGTTCGAGCCGTTCGTCGAGGACGCAGCCGACGCTATCGACGCCGCTGGCGGTGATTCCGACGCCGTGAAGGTCGAGAACTTCGGCTAGCTACTGGCTACTTTTCGGGTGACCCCGCCGCGGCCTCGGAGCCATCGACATCCTGATTACTGTCCGTCGTGTCGGTGGTCGCCGACTCGGTGTCACTCTCGCTGTCGAGTTCGCGGTTCCTGCCGCTCGGCTCACCGTGTTCCAGTCCGCCCGCGACGTGATTGTCCTCTCGCTGTGTGACTCCGAGCGTATCGACCGGATCGTCGGCGTCGGCTCTCGGGAGCGTCAGCGTCACCCGGGTGCCCGAGGAGGACTGGTCGATCCGCACGTCGCCGCCGAGCAACGAGATGGCCCAGTAGACCAGCCACAGGCCAAGCCCGGTGCCGTGCTGGAGCGGCGTCTCGTCGCCGGTTTCGATCGTGTTGCGCTCCTGTGTCGGGATGCCGGGACCGTTGTCCGCGATCACGATATCGATCCACTCCTCCTCGCGGTCTTCCTTGGCTGGCGTCGCCGTCATCGTCACACTCGGATTCGGCTGGTCGTTGTGGACGATAGCGTTGCTGACGAGTTCGTTCAGCGCCAGTTTCAGCCGGCTATCGGCTCTGACGTACAGGGAGTCGAACTCGCCGACGGTGAACGACGCCTCCATGTGGCGACTCTCGAACTCGGTGGCGACGGCCTCGAGTAGCTCACCGACATCACAGACCGTGTCGATGCGGCGGCCCTTGTCGAAGACCGACCGGACGGTGACGGCCTTCTCGCTCAGCTGTTTGAGGTTCTTGACGCGCCGTTCGATCCCCTCGACACTGGCTTGCAGGTGTTCCTCCTCGACCGCATCGCCGAGCAGGGCGGCGTTGCCCTCGATGACGTTGATCGCGTTCCGCAGGTTGTGGCGCAACACCCGGTTGAGCACACTCAGCTGCTGGTCGCGCTCCTTGCGGGCACTGATATCCTGCATCGCCAGCTCGAAGACGGACTCGCCGTTGTCCTCGGTGACGATCCCGGAGACCTCGACCCAGAGGCGGGTTTCCGGCGGCGGTCTCGAACTGGAGTTCGACCCCTCGACGGCCCCCTCGGCCAGCAACCGCTCGCTGAACTCCTGTCGTCGCTCGGGATCGAGGTAGAGATCGCTGGGTGCGATATCGTCAAAGTACTCCTTCGAGTCGGCTTCGAGAATGTCGACCAGTCCCTGATTGACCAGCCGGAACTCGCCATCGGGGCCGGGCGTGGTCTGGAAGACGCCGATGGGGAGGTTCTCGACGAGGCGCTCGTACCGTTCGAGATCGCGTTCCCGCTTTTTCTGGTCACTGATGTCGACGTACAGCTGGATGTATTCGGCCTCGTATTCGCTCTCGACGGGGACGCTGTGAAAGAGGAACTCGCCGTGTCCGTTCTTCGTGGGACACCTTGTTTCGGTGGTAACGTACTGTCGCTTGCCACCGGTGTCGGTGGCCCGTCGTTTCCCGCCGACAGTCTCGGGTGTGAGTTCGTCGAGAAGACCTCTCCCCGGCGTCTCGTCGGGGAGGCCGAACGTCTGGCGGAACGGTTTGTTGCAGGCCTTGATGTACTCGGTGCCGTCCTCGACGACCGTGCGGGCGACCGGCTCTGGGAGTGCGTCGAAGACGGCATGAGACCGGTTGCGTTCCTTGCGGAGCTGGCGTTCGGTCAGCTTGCTCTGACAGACCTCGGCCAGCCGCTCGTTGACCTCTGTCAGTGCTGACTGTGTGACACTGTCGAGTTCGCCGGTGTGTTTCCCGAGGACGAGGGCGCCAAAGGCGGGGAGTTCGAACAGGTAGCACCACTCGCCGGCGTCGGTTTCCGTTGCGATCGGATGAATCTCGCCCAGCTCCTCGGTGCTGTGTACGACCGGCAGGTTGTCGCTGGCGGCCGCCAGCAGCCCGTCGGCGGGTGGATCGGTCGGTACGGTTGCGACCGGGTCGTAGCTCCCGTCGTCCTCCCGGCGGTAGACGCCGCCGACCGAGCAGTTCAGCTTCTGAAGATAGCCCGACAGGGCCTCCTCGGCTGTCGCTGCCAGCGTCTCCTTCGGCCCGATAGAGAGTGAAATCTCGTACAGCGTCTGGATACGTTGCTGGCGACTGCTCATCTGTCGGCCATCGCTCCGATCACGGCGGTCTTGTTGTAGTAGTCCAGATGCCCGGAGCCATCGTTGGCGATCTCGCCGATGGTGAGCGCGCCAACCAGCGATTCCTCGTCGCCGTCGACGGCCGACAGCTCGCGGTCGAACTCGTCGTCGAGATAGAGTCGCCGCGAGATGCAGTCGAAGGCGTACAGCGCCTCGCCCTCGTCGTCGACAGCAGCCTCGTAGGCGTCGCCGGCCGCCGACACCAGCGAGTCGATATCGCCGGTCAGGATGTTGACGAACTCACCCTCGGGGACGCTCCCGAAGCAGGTGAGGGCGTCGCCGTCGACATCGAATGGATCGCGGACGATCTGTTCGGCGTCGAGCCGGGTGATTCCGAAGGGATAGGATTTGGCGACCTCGAAGAAGTTCTCGCGGGTGACCGTCGTGTCGGCGTGCTCCTCGACCACATCCTGATACACCGAAAAGGCGGGCTCGCCGTCGAGCTCGGTGACCGTCGGCCCGTCGGCCCCGGTGACGCGGAACGGCCCTGCAATCGTCTCCCAGCCGTGTTTGACCCCGATCTCCATCGGTACATCGACGGCAGCCATGACCGCGGCGTCTCCGATGACTCCCTCGTTTGTGAACAACGACGGGCTCGATTCGTCGTCGAGACGACCAGCGCCGCCGCCGATGAAGTTCAGGCCGACGCCGTAGGTGCGGAACAGCGATTCGATAACTGTCGGCACCTCGTCGGCGTAGGCATCGACGAAGACGAACGCCGTCTCGTACCCCTCAGCCGGGAGTTCGGGATTGAGGTCGGCTGCGAACTCGCGGTCGGGATCGCTGGCGTTCTCCAGCGTCGTGATCGTCGGTTCGGCAGGCAGCCCGACGGCGAGAAGCCCACTTTCGGTGGGCTCGCCGTCGTGAATGATCTCCGGAAACACACCGCCAAACACCGGCACCGAGAGCGCTTCAAGCGTGGCCTGGAATGCGTCCTCCACGACCGCCTCCATCGGGGTCGCCAACAACAGTAATCCCTTGACACCGTCGGTGTCGGCGACCGACGTGAGCGTGTCACGGAGGTCGGTTCCAGTGGCGGTACTGTACACTGGGTCCATTAGTATGCTAATAAATAACTAATATAATATAATTGGTGGTCTTGTCGTGTCAGTTGTACTTATTTCAGTGCCGCTGCCGTTCTGCCGATAGTTGCTGGCCACGAGCTGTGCTCGGGCACTGTCACCGCCCGGATCAGTCGCTGTCTTCGTGCCGCGGTCACTCCCGCTGTCGCGCTCTCGGAATCGTGGCACAGGTTTATCATGGTCAATTGCGGTAGACAGAACACACATGTCCGATCCCGATGTCGAACTCGAAGCCAGACTCGCCGAACAGGATTCATTCGAGCCGCCGGCCGACTTCGTCGAACAGGCCAACGTGAGCGATCCCGGCATCTACGAGGAGTTCGACGACAACTGGCCCGACTGCTGGACGCGGGCGGCCGACCTGCTGGACTGGGCAACCGAGTATACCGAGGTTCTCGACGACAGCAACCCGCCGTTTTACGAGTGGTTTGCCGACGGCGAGCTGAACGCCTCGGCCAACTGTCTGGACCGCCATCTCGACGACCGCGGCGACGAGGCCGCCATCGAGTGGGTCGGCGAGCCGACCGACGAGGCAAACCGCACCTACACCTACGCTGAGCTTCACCGCGAGGTCAACGAGTTTGCCGCCGCTCTCCGTGATCTCGGCGTCGAAGAGGACGACGTGGTGACGATGTATATGCCGATGATCCCCGAACTCCCGGTCGCCATGCTGGCCTGTGCCCGCATCGGCGCGCCCCACTCGGTTGTGTTCGCCGGCTTCTCGGCCGACGCGCTGGCCACGCGGATGAACGCCGCCGACTCCGAGTATCTCGTCACCTGTGATGGCTACTACCGCCGTGGCGACCCGCTCGACCATCTCGACAAGGCAAACGAGGGCCTCGCCGGCGTCGACCACGGGACCGACACGGTCGTTGTCGACCGCCTGCCCAACTCCGACTCCTTCGGGCACGACCGCACCGATAGCCAGCACAGCTACGCCGATCTCGTTGCCGATCACGAGGGTGCGACCGTCAAGCCCGTGGCCCGCAACGCCGAGGACATGCTGTTCCTGATGTACACCTCCGGCACGACGGGCGAGCCGAAAGGCGTCAAACACACGACGGGTGGCTACCTCTCGTGGGCGAGTTGGACCTCCCATGCGGTGCTCGATATCAAACCCGAGGACACCTACTTCTGTGCGGCCGACATCGGCTGGATCACCGGCCACTCCTACATCGTCTACGGGCCACTCGCGCTGGGGACGACAACGATGATGTACGAGGGGACGCGTGACTATCCCGACCGCAACCGGCTTTGGGAGATCATCGAAGCATACGAGGCGAACCAGCTGTACACCGCGCCAACGGCGATCCGGGCGTTCATGAAGTGGGGCGAGGAGTATCCTGCCGACCACGACCTCTCGAGCCTCCGGTTGCTCGGCACCGTCGGCGAGCCGATCAACCCGCGCGCGTGGAAATGGTACTACAAACACATCGGCGACGAGTCCTGCCCCATCGTCGATACGTGGTGGCAGACCGAAACCGGCGGGATGATGGTCACTACCCTCCCCGGCGTCGGCGAGATGAAACCCGGCTCCGCGGGACCGCCGCTGCCAGGTGTCAGTGCTGACGTGGTCGACGTGAGCGGGAGTCCGGTTGGCGCGGGCGATGCGGGCTATCTCGTCGCCAACAAGCCGTGGCCCGGGATGTTGCGGACGCTGTACCGAAACGACGAGCGATTCATCGACGAGTACTGGCGGGAGTACTCACAGGTCGACAGCGACGACTCGGCCGACTGGGTGTACTTCCCCGAGGACGGCGCGAAACTCGACGAGGACGGCTATATCACCGTGCTCGGTCGCGTCGACGACGTGCTCAACGTCTCCGGCCACCGCCTCGGGACGATGGAACTCGAATCCGCCATCGTCGGCGTCGAGGGTGTCGCCGAGGCCGCCGTCGTCGGCGGCGACCACGAGATCAAGGGCGAGGCCGTCTACGCCTACGTGATCACCGAGGAGGGGTACGAGGAAACTGAGGGCCTCCGCGACCGGATCATCGAGGGCGTCGAGGACGCTATCGGTCCGATTGCGCGACCCGAGGCCGTGATCTTCACGCCGGAACTCCCGAAAACGCGGTCCGGGAAGATCATGCGCCGGCTGCTCGAGGATATCGCCAACGGCGACGATCTGGGCGATACGAGCACGCTTCGCAACCCGGATGTCGTTACCGACATCCAGTCGCGCGCTGGCGGCGATTGAGACGGTCGCTCTCGTCGGCCAGATAGGCCGATCTTCTCTGTGTTGATGGTTTTGAGAATCAGAATGAATCAGCAAAAGGCTACTTTTGGCTTCTCTGAGCTCTGAAAGACGGTTTTGTAAATCAGGCTGGTGGCGGATATCTCCCACGATAACGCCATGAAAACTTTTATTATCCATCCCTACATACTGATTGATACACGTCTGCTACCTAACCAGTCGCAGACGCGCGAGCAACCATGTTCAACACTGAACGCCGCGGTCAGGTAGGGATAGGGACCCTTATCGTGTTCATTGCGATGGTCCTCGTTGCGGCCATCGCCGCAGGTGTCCTTATCAATACTGCTGGCCTCTTGCAAGCACAGGCACAACAAACAGGTCAAGAAACGACCAGCGAAGTCAGCGACCTCATGCAGATTGGGAAAGTCGTTGGCTTCGAGAAGAATAACGACCAAGTCACCACGGCAAGCGGTGCCGATGATAATACCATTACCCACATCAACGCCAGCGTCCGGCTGGCCTCAGGCGCTGACCCGATCAACCTGAGCAAGGCGTCCTACACGATTGGGACGGATGATTCAGCCAGCGTTGTTAGTGGTAACAACTATACGAGCAGTGCGGTGACGTTCTACCAGCTGCAGAGTATCGACGAGGATAGCACAATCCTCGCCGATCAGGAAGACATGATGGTTGTGCAGTTCAACCTGTCAAACGCTACTGGAATTGAGCCACTTGAGGATGGTCAGAAACTCCAGCTCGTCACTCAGGCACCAGCTGGCGGGTCATCGTACAAGCAGCTCAAGACACCAAAACGCATCTTCGAGGGGGAATCGTACATCCTGTGACGTGAGCATCCACGCACACGCGCGCTTTACCCGGAACCTACGCACACGCAGGCCCTAGCGGGCATCCACGCACACGCTGTACTCTGACGCGACCAGCACCCACACCGTCTTCAACTGCGACCAGCACCCACACCGTCTTCAACTGCGACCAGCACCCACGCACACGCCTTCTCCTTTCGCTCTATTATCAACAGCACTCATTCCGCCCTATTATTAACAGGACTTGTCGACCAGTAGCGAGCACTTTCTGAACCTGTCTTCATCACTCTTAATCCGTCTCTAACGAATTTACCGTCGTCTATCACCGCTTTTGCTTGCATCAGGAACACCTATATGCTGGCACCAGTTAGTTATTGATTATGATAACTGATACCCGGGTATTATATACATCCCTCTCGTTCTATGATCTAACGCCTCTGCCCCGTTCGGGGTCAGGCGTGTGCGTAATCCATGTTCGACACTGAAAACCGAGGTCAAGTGGGATCGGCACCCTCATCGTGTTCATTGCGATGGTGCTTGTCGCAGCGATTGCGGCGGGCGTGCTGATCAACACCGCTGGCCTCTTGCAAGCACAGGCACAGCAGACCGGTCAAGAAACAACCAGTGAGGTCAGTGACGTTATTCAGATCGGTAAGGTCGTTGGCTACGAGTACAAAGATCGTCTCCCCGCTGCTGCGTCGGGTGACAGACAGATTGAGACACTCAACGCGACGGTCCGGCTCGCGTCTGGCTCGGACCCGATCAACCTGAGCAAAGCGTCATACACGCTCCAGACCAACGGGTTTGCGAGTGTCGTGAGCGGTAGCGCAGCGAACGACGGGATCGAGTTCTATCAGGTCCAGAGCATCGACCGAGATAGCAGAATTATCGCGGATCAGGAAGATCTGATGATCGTGCAGTACCGACTCGAAAACATCAGCGGCGTTGTTCCGCTCAACGACTCGATGGAGTTCCAGGTCGTGGCACAGGCGCCAGCGGGCGGTCAGTCGTACACGGCGCTGGAGACCCCACGTCGTATCTTCGAAAACGAGTCGTACATCCTCTAAGCGGCTACCGACTTCTCTTTTCGATTTATTTGCTGACCGCGTAGTTACAACCACAGTAACAGCTTACAACTACCAGTCGTCACTATCTTAATCCGCTACCTCACCACGACCGACTTACTCCCCGGTCCGATCGACGAACTCGAAGCCGTTGTCGTCGGGATCGCCGGTCGCGAGTTCGTCCGTCTCGAGCGGCTGCGTCGCCCCACCCATCCCGTCGGGGTCGGCCTCGGCCGCGCTGCGGGCGATCTCCTCGGCGTTTTTCAGATCCGACACACCGCCCCGGCCGAGCACCTCGTCGTCCTCGTCGTCGCCGGCGACTCCGACAGCGCGAGCGTGTCGGCGATCTCGTGAACGCGGCCGCCGCCTGACTCTCGGGCGCGACGACGTGACCGGTCGCTCATATCCTGGGCGGCCGCGA
>KI543213.1:0-1899 GCA_000496215.1 uncultured archaeon A07HN63 | reverse complement strand
CTTGCCGGTTGGCTTTCGGACCGGACGGCGCGACGCGCTCGACAATCCACAGGTGTGCGAGACGTGTGATCGACAGGACCGGTTAGAGGTACGCGGCATCCCACTGAGAGGGCTTCCGGCTGTTCGCACAGTCGGAACACTCGATGCGACCCATGGCGTCCATCGAGACCGCAAGGCTGCCGCAGGCTCCACAGACGTAACCGTACCGTTCGGTCCGGTCGGAATCGGTGTAGGCCACGTAGAACGGTTCCACCGACCCGGTGTCACGCTCGTTGTAGGCGACGTAGACGGTGTCGTCGCCGGCCGCCAGCTCGTCCGTGAGCACGTCGCCCGCGTTGTTGGCTGACCCCATAGTCTCTCTTTGATAGACAATCATTAAAGACTGACCACGATCGCAAAAAGCGGTCGTATGCACAGTTCTGTGGGTGCGACCTCGGGTTCAGTTCACAAACCTAACACGCACGTCCCCTCAGTGGTCGTCGGCACCCGCTTCGTCGGTGGTCTCCTCGTCTCTGCGGTTGTCGTCGGCCCCGTTCTCGCCGGAATCGACCGACTCTCCGTCAGTCTCGTCGACCACCGATTCCTCGTCGCTCGCTCCCGGTGTTTCGTCGTCGACGCGCTCGGAGACGATTGTCACCAGCCAGAGCAACACCCCGAGGAAGAGCCCGATCGTCAGCGCGCCGTAGGCCGCTAACCCGAGTCGGGTCGCGGGGAACTCGATGAGAAAGAGGAACGCCGGTGGGGTGATCCCGTCGACGACGCCGGCTGCGAGATAGCCGATAACGCCGGTGAAGGCGACAATACCGAGGTAGAGCCCGACGACGAGCCGCCGACCGCGAACCCCTGTGCTCATATCAGATATCGGCCCGCAGCACAGTTACCGGTTTCGTCCGACCGATGTTGTTTTGCAGCCCACGTCCCAACTGCGGGCATGGATGACAGCGACCTCCTCGGCATCGTTCTCGGTGGGATCGCGCTCATGATGTTCGTGACAGGCATCGTGCTGGTGATCTAGCCTGACGACGCGGCGGCCCCGACGACAAGTTCATCGCGGAAGGCCTCGGCGGCTGCCTCGTCTTCGAAGCTGAGGACAAAGCTGCCGTCCCACTCGCCGCTGGCCATCGCTTCCGCCAGCGCGCCGCTGATACCGAGCCGATTAATTTGCTCACCGTCGAGCCTGATGGTGATCATCGCCTGCTTGTGGCTCGTCTCAAGATCGACGGCGTCAGCGGTTTCGGTTACCGAATTTGTTCCCTCCTCGCTGAGTTCGAGTGGCACGGACGGCCCTATTTGTGCTCCTGTCGAGACGGTACCGACGGTAGCGATGTCTGCACTCGTAAACAGGACTCGTTTTTCACCGTCGAGTTCGAGTGTTGCCTCCAGCGCGGCGTCGTTGTTTATTCTCCTCGCGGCGTCGCCATCCGTTGTCCCGCCGGTATCTGTGGCCGACCCGGCTGACTTGCGTCCGGCACAGCCGGCGAGGCCAGCAGCTCCGAGCAGGCTACCGCAAGCCACGACCCATCGTCTCGTTGGCATATCTCTGTCTTGCCAGTCGAGTGTCAAAGCGTTATCCAACACCGTCGCATCCACACTCTCTGAGGCTGCATTCGACACGCAAAAAACTGCAGCCGACAGCTAGGTTACTCGTCCGTGTCAGCGTCGTCAGCAGCTACCGCGTCGGTCTGCTCACCGCCGTCGGTTGCGACATCCTCCTCGCCGCCGTCAGCGGCGATCTGGGTGTCGAGTTTGCTCTCGAACCACTGCCACTCGACAGTTCGCATCCCGTCCTCGTTGAGGTTCCACGGATCGCCGTTCTCGACGCGTTTGCCCTCGAACCACGAGGAGACCATGTTGTACAGCCAGATGATCTGACCGATCAGCAGCAACACGGCACCGAGT
>KI543212.1:17413-20069 GCA_000496215.1 uncultured archaeon A07HN63 | reverse complement strand
GGCTGATGTTCCGGCGGTCGCTGGGCGACGACAGCGCGCTCGTCTTTCAGTTCGATAGCGAGGCGAAACGGGATGTTCACATGCTGTTCGTTCCCTTCGGTATCGACGCGCTGTGGGTCGTCGACAACGAGGTTGTGGCGACGAAACGACTGAAACCGTGGATCGGGCTCGGTCGAGCGGGTGCTGACACGCTAATCGAGGTGCCGGCTGGGACCGCCGACGAGGTAGCGGTTGGCGACCGGGTCGCGCTGTCAGAGTGAGTAATCGGTAGCAGAACCTGCCGGTCGGTCAGACAGTTGTGATAGGCCCTCATACAGGCATACCCCGTGGCTCACCTGTGCAAACGTACACTGAACTGGAGACGGCAGCTTTATTTCCCTGTATGTGTGTAGAATGATGCACAATGGAGCCTACAGACTCCAGCGAGGATAGAGGAAGTCGGGGCAACCCGGCTGGCCGTGAAATCGCCCGGTGAAAGGTATTTATCCGTGAATTCAGACACAACACACGAACTGAGTAGTGGCAACTCGGTGCTTCCTGTCGACGATGTACAGTTACTGGATACGACACTTCGGGACGGCGAACAGGCCCCCGGTGTCTCGCTGACACCGGACCAAAAGGTCGAGATCGCCGAGGCACTGGACGCCGCCGACATCGACGTGATCGAGGCCGGCAGCGCCTGTACCTCCGAGGGCGAACGCGACTGCATCCGCCGCGTCACCGATCTCGATCTCGACGCGACGGTCACCAGCTTCGCCCGGGGGATCAAATCCGATATCGACCACGCGCTGGACTGCGATGTCGACGGGATCACGCTCGTGGTGCCCTCGTCGGACAAACACATCGAGACGAAGGTCGGCTCGACGCGCGAGGAAGTGATCGAGGAGTCGGTCGAACTCGTCGAGTACGCGACCGATCACGATCTGTGGGTCGAACTCCTCGGCGAGGACGGCTCGCGTGCCGATCCCGAGTTCCTCGTCGAACTCGCCGAGGCGGGCCACGACGCCGGCGCCGACCGCTACTGCTACGCCGACACCGTCGGCCACGCCAACCCCGAACACACCGCCGCTGTCGTCGACCAACTCGCCGATCTCGGGCCGACGAGCGTCCACACCCACGACGACCTCGGCTTCGGGATGGCGAACGTCCACGCGGGCCTGCAGGCCGGCGCGGACTTCGTCCACGGCACGGTCAACGGCATCGGCGAGCGCGCCGGCAACGTCGCCATCGAGGAGGTCGCTATCGCGCTGTCGCACAGCTACGACATCGAGACGCTCAATCTCCCAGCCGTCTACGAGCTGGCAACGACCGTCAGCAACCACACCGAGGTGCCACTCGCGCCGAACAAGGCCGTCATCGGCCAGAACACCTTCACCCACGAGAGCGGCATCCACACCGACGGCACGCTCAAGGACGGCGCGATGTACGAGCCGTATCCACCCGAAACCGTCGGTCGTGAGCGCCGGCTCGTCCTCGGTAAACACGCCGGCCGCGCCGGTGTCGAGGCCGCGCTGAAGGAACACAGTGTGGACGTGACCGACGAGGAACTCGCAGCCATCGTCGAACGCGTGAAGACGCTCGGCGAGCGGGACAAGCGCGTCACCGACGCCGACCTGCTGGCCATCGCCGAGGACGTACAGGGCCGCGAACGCGACCGGTTCGTCGAACTGCTGACGCTGACGACCGCCAGCGGCGGCGAGGTACCGACCGCAAGCGTCAAACTCCGCGTCGGCGACGAGGAGCGCACGGCCGCCGACACCGGTTCCGGCCCGGTCGACGCCGCCGTCAAGGCCGTCCGCGAGGCGCTCGGGCCCGGTGCCGACGCCGACCTCGATTCCTTCCACGTCGACGCGATCACCGGTGGCACGGACGCCGTCGTCACCGTCGAGGTCGAGATGACCCGTGGCGATCATACCGTGTCCGTCGCTGCCTCCGATTCCGACATCACGCGCGCCTCGGTCGACGCAATGGTCGACGCCCTCGACCGCCTGCTTGCGGCGTCGCCGCCGGAACAGCCGGTCGCCGACGACTAAGCACACAACCGCTTTTTTCGGTCTAATTCGAACCGGCAATCAGAGTCGACTGGCCGGTCAACCGAACTCCTGGCGGACTGAAAGGGCAAGACGCGCTCGGCGAACCCAGACGACGCAAGCACTACAGGAGCGAACGAAGTGAGCGACGAAGCGCGCAGCGAGCGCGCGGTCGACCGCAGGGAGACCGCGACCCGCTCGAACGGCGAGCGAAGCGAGCCGTGAGAGTCCCGGGAGTCGAGCGCGTCGAGGGCTTTCTACCTGTACTCCTCACCAAGCTCTGCAGTGTTGTTTTTGAACCCGTACGTCTAAGAGCGATGCGGCGCAATCACGGCTGTGGCGTACGTCGTCGAGATCAAACCATCCGCGCGCAAGCGAAATCCCGAGGTGGGTCGGACGATCAACACCGAGGGATCGACCCACCGCTTCGCGGACCGCGACGAAGCCGAGGGATGGGCCGCGGAGTTGACCGGTGGCGGCCGGGATCACGTCTGGATTCAGGCGGCCCACCCGCAGGACACGTCATCGGTTGACGCCTATCTCGTCTCGCGGAACACGCGCGGCGAGTTGGAGCGAGCCTTCGACAAGCGGCGTCGCCGACTCCGCGGTGGCGATGGGAGCCAGCA
>KI543212.1:6972-12197 GCA_000496215.1 uncultured archaeon A07HN63 | reverse complement strand
ATGGTGATGTTGCGTTTCGCTACGCTCGTCGTTGCGAGAAATCAGAGAATGGGTTTGGGCAGATTTGAACTGCCGGCCTCCTCCATGTCAAGGAGGTGTCATAACCAGACTAGACCACAAACCCGCGCTGGTTGCGTGTTCCGACGCAATCGGCAGTATCCGGGGAACGTAATTGAAGCTTTCGAAGCGAGCCCCAGCCGGTGAGTCGAAACCGGCAGGCAGCCGGTCGGCCCATGCGGACAGTCAGTCGCTTAGACATGTCAGCACCACTGTTCACGCCATGGGCGGTCGATTTACACACGAATCGAAGGGCGACAGCCTTTTACTAATGTACAGACGTGTACATTACAAGACGAATACATACACTGGTGACTAACAATGCAGGATTACATCGAGCGTGTGGCCGACGGCGAGGATCTCACGGTCGACGAGGCGCGGGATGCCGCCCGACTCGTCTTCGAGGAGGCAACCGAGGCACAGATCGGCGCGCTGTTGGCCGCCTTGCGAGCCAAGGGCGAGACCGAAACCGAGATCGCCGGCTTCGCACAGGGGATGCGCGATGCCGCCCGGACCATCGAGCCCGACCGCTCGCCGCTGGTCGATACCTGCGGCACCGGGGGCGACGACTACGATACGATCAACGTCTCGACGACGAGCGCCATCGTCGCCGCGGGCGCTGGCGTCCCCATCGCCAAACACGGCAACTACTCCGTGTCCTCGTCGTCCGGGAGCGCGGACGTGCTCGAGGTCGCCGGCGTCACCGTCGACGCCGAACCGCCGGCCGTCGAGGACGCCATCGACGACGAGGGGATCGGCTTCATGCTCGCCACCGTCTTCCACCCCGCGATGAAGGCCGTCATCGGCCCGCGAAAGGAACTCGGGATGCGAACCATCTTCAACGTCCTCGGCCCGCTGACCAATCCCGCTGCCGCGGACGCACAGCTGCTCGGCGTCTACGATCCCGATCTCGTGCCTGTCATCGCCCACGCACTCACGGAGATGTCGGTCGAACGCGCGCTCGTCGTCCACGGCTCCGGGATGGACGAGATCGCGCTGCACGACGAGACAACCGTCGCCGAGGTCGACGGCGACGAGGTCACCGAGTTTACGCTCACCCCCGAGGACCTCGGCCTCGACTCGGCACCAATCGACGCTGTCGCCGGCGGCAGTCCCGAGGAAAACGCTGCCGACCTCGAAGCCATCATCACCGGCGAGGAGACCGGGGCGAAACGCGATCTGATTCTCGCCAACGCGGGCGCAGCGATCTATGTCGCCGGTGAGGCTGACTCGCTGGAAGCCGGCGTCGAAACCGCCGCCGAGGCCATCGAGTCTGGCGACGCGGCGGCCAAACTCGACGCGTTGCGCGAATCGACCGCGGCACCGGAGGCCGGAGACGACTGATGTCACGCGTCAAGATCTGCGGTCTCACCAACCAGGCCGATCTGCAGGCCGCCGTCGAGGCCGGTACCGACGCAATCGGTGTCATCTCGTCGGTCGATGTGGCGACCAGCCGGGAGGTCGACCGCGGGACGGCCGCCGAGTTGATCGCCGCCGTTCCGCCGTTCGTGACCGCGACGCTCGTCTCGATGCCCGACGACGCCGAGCACGCGGTCGAACTCGTCAAAGCGATCCGACCCGACGCGCTCCAGTTGCACGGCGACTTCGACGCGGACGATCTGGGCTACATCCGCGCCGAGACAGGCGTCAAAGTCATCGCCGCCGTCGATCACGAGGCGACCGACCGCGCGGCCGCCCTCGACGGCGTCGCCGACGCCCTGCTCGTCGATTCGACGACCGAGGCGGGCGCGGGCGGCACCGGCGAAACACACGACTGGGAGGCGACCGCTGACCTCGTCGAGACGCTCACAACGCCGGTGGTCCTCGCTGGCGGGCTGACACCCGACAACGTCGGCGAGGCGGTCCGGGTGGCCGCGCCGTTCGGCGTCGATGTCGCCTCCGGTGTCGAGCGATCCGAGGGGAGCAAGGATCACACCGCGGTGGCGACCTTCGTCCGGAACGCCGGCCGCGAGATCGAGGTGCCAGCATGACGACCGGTGACGCGAAAAGCGAGACGAGCGGCGAGACAGCAAGCGAGACGACAGCCGAGGCCGACGCCGCGAGTGAGCTGTTCACCGTCGACCGCGACCGCGAGGCGTTCGTCGAGCTGCTCGACGACGACCGCGAGGAGCCGGTTGTCGCCCGCGCGGCCGCGACGCTCCAGCTCGACGTGTCGCCGCTGGCGGCCTACGCCGCCCTCGCGGATCGCAGCCCGTACAACTTCCTTCTAGAAAGCGCGGAGAAAGTCGCCTCCTCGGACCCGGACGGCGCGTTCACCGCGGCGAGCGACGCCGACCGCCACGCCCGCTACTCTTTCGTCGGCTACGATCCCGAGGCGATCATCTCGGTGTATCCGGACCGGACCGATGTCGACCGCCTCGGCGACGCTGGCGATCTCGTCGTCGACGCCTACCGCGGGGACGCTGCGACCGACGGCGATGTGCTCGACCGGCTCCGCCGCGGCCTCCCGGGTCTCGATCAGCGCGGGTTCCCCGACAAGGATCGCCGCACGCTCTCGGGCGGCCTCGTCGGCTTTCTCGCCCACGAGGCGGTCTACGATCTCGTCCTGGAAGAGGTCGGCCGCGAACGCCCGGAGACCGACGTGCCAGACGCCCAGTTCGCGCTGACGACCCGGACGCTCGTCTTCGACGACGCCGAGGGCACCGTCGAACTCGTCTTCACGCCCGTCGTCGGCCCAGACGACGATCCTGGGGAGTGCTACGACAATCTCGTCGCCGAGGCCAGCGACGTGACGGCCGCACTGGCCGACGCCGACGAGCCCGAGCCGACGGGGTTCAGCCGGACCGGCGAAACCGCTGGCTCGCAGGGCGACTACGAGGCGGCCGTCAGGACCGCCAAACAGCACGTCCTCGACGGCGACATCTATCAGGGCGTCATCTCGCGTCGCCGCCAGCTCGCCGGCGACATCGACCCGATCAGCTTCTACGAATCACTCCGCTCGGTCAACCCATCGCCGTACATGTATCTCATGCGCCACGACGAGCTGTCTATCGTCGGCGCGAGCCCCGAGACCCTCGTGTCGGTCGAGGGTGACCGGATCGTCTCGAACCCGATTGCAGGCACCTGTCCACGCGGGTCCAGCCCGGTCGAGGACCGCCGACTCGCCGGCGAGATGCTGGCCGACGGAAAGGAACGCGCCGAGCACACGATGCTCGTCGACCTCGCGCGCAACGACGTGCGCCGCGTCGCCGAGCCCGGCAGCGTCGAGGTCGAGGAGTTCATGAGCGTCCTGAAGTACAGCCACGTCCAGCACATCGAATCGACGGTGACGGGAGAGCTGGCCGACGGGGACGACGCCTTCGACGCCACGCGCGCGACATTTCCGGCGGGCACGCTGACCGGCGCGCCGAAGGTGCGGGCAATGGAGATCATCGACGACCTCGAAGCCGCACCACGCGGCGTCTACGGCGGCGGCGTCGGCTACTTCTCGTGGAGCGGCGACGCCGACTTCGCTATCGTGATCCGCACGGCGACCATCGAGCATGGCGGCGCAGGCGGCGACGGGGCGGGCAACGATAGCGGCGACGCAAAAATCCACGGCGCGAACGCGGGTGACGATCTGATCACCGTGCAGGCGGGCGCGGGTCTCGTCGCCGATAGCGATCCGGCCTCGGAGTACGAGGAGACCGAACAGAAGATGGACGGCGTGCTGACGGCCATCGAGCAACTCGAAGCCCGCTCGGAGGACGAACGATGAACGTCCTCGTCGTCGACAACTACGATTCGTTCACCTACAATCTCGTCGAGTACGTCTCCGAAACGCCCGTTCCCGACGGCGACGGCGGGATCGAGCCGGTCGACGTGACGGTGCTGAAAAACATCGCCTCGCTGGCCGACGTTCGCGAGGTCGATCCCGACGCCATCCTCATCAGCCCCGGGCCAGGACACCCCAAAAACAGCCGCGATGTGGGCGTGACGATGGACGTACTCCGAGAGGTCAGCCCCGAGACACCGACGCTCGGGGTCTGTCTCGGGCTCGAAGCCGCTGCCTACGAGTACGGTGGCCACGTCGGCCACGCGCCGGCGCCGATCCACGGCAAGGCGTACGCGATAGACCACGACGCCGACGGCGTCCTCGACGGCATCGAACAGGGGTTTCAGGCCGGCCGGTATCACTCGCTGATCGCGACCGAGATTCCGGACTGTTTCGACGTGTCGGCGACGACCGACCACGAGGGCGAGGAACTCGTGATGGGAATCCGGCACCGCGAGTATCCTATCGAGTGTGTTCAGTTCCACCCCGAAAGCGTGTTGACGGCGGTCGGTCACGACGTGATCGACAACTTCCTCCGGCAGGCTGTCGACGCGTCAGGCGTTGAAAGCGGGGAACAGCCGGTCTGAACTGTCGGTCTGGAATACAGGACGATGACCGAAAGCGGAAGGTAACGCATAGCAGGACAACGACGCAAAACGAAGCAACAGCGCGTGCGTGGGAGGACCGGGGAAGGCGCGATACGAGTGACCCTAGATGTTCAGGCTGTAGATGCGTTTTCGCGCGTCGGAGAACGAGAATCGGGAGTCGACGACATCGGCGTCTTCGAGGCGGTTCAGCGCGTACCGGACCGTTCGCGGTGGCAGTAGGGTCTCGTCGGCGAGTTCGCTCTGGGTGAGCGTGTCGTTGTAGTCGAGCACCTTCGCGACGAGTTTCGCGCTCGGCGGCAGATCACGAACGGCCTCCCAGCGGTCGCCCGCCTCCTCGGTCGAGACGCCTTCCTGTGTACTCATACTGAGTTGTAGTCGTGAATAGCGTCTGATAATACTTGCTATCACGTTCGATTATTCGTGCGCATTACACGTCTGACCAGAGGGTTCGTCTCGGCATACATGTGAGAAGAGTGATCACTCCGAGTCGCGCGCGAATCCAACACCTGCAACCGCTGTGGCGACCCGAAGCCTCTTATCCGTCACACCCGTATACTGAGTGATGAGCGACACTGCGGACGACGTCGAGTTCCCGTACGACGAGACGGCGTCCAGACAGGAAAAGATCGACGCCTTGCGCGAACGGCTCGAGGTGATCGAGTCCCAGAATGAGGAAATGCGGGACAAACTCCTCGACGCCACGCAGAGAACAACAAGTACAAACAGAAGCTAGAGCGGCTCACACACGAAACAAGAGCTCAGCAGTCGCCGCTGTTCGTGGCGAC
>KI543212.1:0-4936 GCA_000496215.1 uncultured archaeon A07HN63 | reverse complement strand
ATGCAGAGCCGAGAGCCCGCCGAGCTGGTCGAACAATCGCGGCATCATCCACGTTACCATCGGCACGGTCGTCAGCGTCAGCCCAACGGCGATGAACTTGAGATGGTAGATCAGCACATCCCACGTCACCGTCTCGGTCTGAATCATGATCCACGCACCGTAGAGAAAACAGGGGAGACTCGCAGTCACCGACAGCGCGGTGAGCGTCGCAATCGTCGTCTCCGAAACCATCACCAATACTTGCGGCCACGGACCCCTAAAGGGTCCGGAACGGCGCCGTCGGAAAGTGCTTTACCGCCGACAGCCCAAGTAGGGCGCGATGGATTCCTCCAACGCCGACGCGGACGACACGGCCGCGGGCGATGTGGCCGGTGACGACGCGGCTGGCGACGACGACCCGGACGCCACCGCGGTCGGCGACGAGTCGGCAGCCGACAGCGAGGACACGCCTGAGGGCGAGACAGACGGGTGGCGACGCCGACGCGCCCGCTGGCGACGCCGACGGAGCAGTCGACGACGATGCCGACGAAACCAGCGAGGACGCCGACGAAACCGGCGAGGACGACGAGCTGACCGAACTCCGCGATGCGGTCGAGCGAAAAGTACGATTTCGAGAACTTCGGGCCGGCGGATATGGCCCAGATGAGCGCAGACGAGTGGGAGGCCGCCTTCGATGCCGAGACGTGGATCACCGGCGCGGAACTGATCGACCGCGTCGCCGCCGACCTCAAGAGTCGGGTCGCCAGCCGCGAGGTCTTCGCCGTCCTCGAACGCGAGGGTGATCAGTTGCTGGTCTACTCCGACGAGGGGTACGCCGTGGTCTCGCCGGACGGCACCGTCGAGGGACGGGGTGGCGTCCGCCGTGATGTCGAACCCGTCGTGGCGATGTGTTCGATGGACGACTACGAGGTGCCTGACGCGCCGGAAGACTACCAGCTGCCGTCGCCGGAGTCGGTCGCCGAGCAGACCGGCGAGTTCGGCAATCTCATGGTCCAGATCATCGCCGGCGGACAGTTGCTGGCCGGTCTCGGGCTGATCGGCGCGTGGCTCGTGACCGACGTGAGCACCATCGTCGCCCCGGTCGTCGGCGGGCTGTTCACGGTCGTCGGCGCCGGGCTCTTCTTGCTCGTCGCCAACGCCCGGCTCTCGGATCGGTTCCGCGCCGAGCAGTACCGCAACCGGCTCCGGGCGGTCGAGGTCGAGGGCGTCGAACGGCCGGATATCGAACTGCAGGGCGGGCCCGACGGCGGCGTGATCGAGGAGCCAGCCGACGGCGACGCGGCCGAACCCGAAAACCGCTGAAACCGACAGCCCACGCCGGGTAGTCGGAGGGTTTAAGCCCGCTGCGTGCCCATATTCTGCCGACTATGAAACGGCGGGAACTACTCAGGACAGCGGGCGGTGGTGCGGCCGCTGGGGCCGCCGCTGTCACCGCTGGAAGCGGCGCGGCAGCCGCCGCCGAGGGCGGCGGTGAGGGCGGTGGCGGCGAAACGACGAAGCCAAAGTTCTCCTATCTACAGGGTGTCGACGGCGGCTACAAGGACCTCCGCGGACAGTCGGAGGTCACCGTCGAGGTCGGTGCCAGCGGGAACGGCGGCAACGTCGCGTTCAAGCCGGCCGGTATCTGGATCGACCCCGGGACGACGGTCAAATGGAAGTGGACCGGCAAGGGCGGCCAGCACAACGTCAAGTCGGCTGACGGCCCGGCCTCGCTGGGCTCGGAGAAATACAAAGAGTCGGGTGTTCATTACGAGCACACCTTCACCGAGGACGAAACCGGGGTGACGAACTACTTCTGTGCCCCACACAAGGCGCTCGGGATGAAGGGTGCGGTCGCCGTCGGTGAGGATGTCGAGACGATCACCGTCGGCGGCAGCACCGCGTGGCCGACGACCATCGAGGGCTTCGCCCACAACGTCGGCGTGCCGATCCAGAAACACTACGTCGGCATCGTGAGCTTCCTCGGCATCGCGGTGAGCCTCGTGTTCACCTTCTACGTGCTAAAATACGGTGAGTCGCCCAACACCGGGCGGGGTGGTGTCTGATGTCGTCCTCCGGCAGTACCTACGGCGATATCCACCGCTACGAGCCGGCCAGAGAGAGCACCGCCGCGGCCATCGGCATCGTGCTGCTGACGGTCATCGAGGTGATTCTGGTGTTCTTCTTCGTCTACTCGCTGGTCTCGGGGTGGGCGCTCACACCGTTCAGCAACATGTTCGTCGGCGCGATTCTCGGCCTGATCTTCATCGATCTGGCGTTCATCCTCGCGCTGTACCGCAAGGAGTTCCTGCCGGACGTGATGATCGTCAAGAAGCGACGCCGGAAGTGGGAGGACCTCTACATCGATAGCGATGATGTCGACGGCAATCAGCTCGCTGGCGGCGAGCAGGTAATGGACACCCTCAAACGCGCGGTCTACCCCTACTACAAACGATAACCATGAGCTTGGAAAAACGAGACGAGTTCGACCATCACGCGTGGCTCAAGGAGAAGGATCTGACGGCTATCGAGCGAGTGTTCCTGACGACGCTGGTCGTCCTCGACAAGCGCCTCCGCATCGTCGACTATCTCGAACTGCTGGAGGATGCCTACTACAAGATCAACCTCCAGATGCCGAAGAGCCACACCGAACAGTACGACCTCGACAACAAGTTCTGGTACTGGTACCCGCTGTACTCGCTTGGGTTCTTCTCGGTGCTGGCCTACATCGTCGCGGCTGTCTCCGGGGCCTTGCTCGGATTCTACTACGCGCCATCGACGGCGTCGACGGCTGCCGGAACGCCGGTCGCCTACGCCTCGATCAAGACGATCATGCAGGACATCCAGTTCGGGTTCGCCCTCCGGAGCATCCACCGGTGGTCGGCCCAGATCATGATGGCGGCGGTGTTCCTCCACATGCTGCGGGTCTACTTCACCGGGTCGTACAAGGAACCCCGCGAGGTCAACTGGCTGCTCGGCATCATCCTGATCAGCCTCTCGATGGTCTTCGGGTATACGGGCTACCTGCTGCCGTGGAACCAGCTGGCCTTCTGGGCCGGCCAGATCGGCGTCAAGATGTCGCTCTCGGTGCCGATCGTCGGCGAATGGGGTGCCCAGATGCTGTTTGGCGGGTTCAGTCTCGGACAGCCAACGATCATCAGAATGTACATCCTGCACGTGTTCATCCTGCCGTTCGTGGTGACCGCGCTGATCGCGCTCCACGTCGGCATCGTCTGGGTGCAGGGTATCGCGGAACCACACTAGACCAATGAGCGACACAGACACCACCGACGACGCACGAACCGATGGCGGCGAGGAGACAGCCGACAGCGAGTCGACCAACACCCGTGCTGACGGCGGTCCCGCAAGCGAAACGAGTGGGACCTCATCAGAGCTTCGCTCTGATGGTGGCGAAACGGGTATCGTCGCGCCCGACGACGAGGTACCGACCTGGAGCGAGCGCAAGGAGCGCAAGGCCGGCCTCTCCCGGCTCACCTACGAGTACTTCGAGCGCTCCCGCCGCGAGGATCAGGAGCTCCGACAGGAGTCCGACTACGTCGAACGCGACGTGCTCGGCTTCCCGACGTGGCCACACGAGATCATCCGCAACGGCGCGATCTCGTTGTTTTTCGTCGGGATGATGATCCTCATCGCGGCGGCGTTGCCGCCGAGCCTCGAGATGCCGGCCAACCCGAGTGCGACGCCGTCGATCATCCTGCCGGACTGGTATCTCTACTGGTCGTTCGGTCTGCTGAAGCTCAACCCGCTGAACCCGGGGCTGGCCGTCCTCGACGGCGGCAAGATCATCTCCGATCAGCTCTACGGCGTGCTGGCGAACATCGTCGTCGTCGGCGCGGTCGCCTTCCTGCCGTTCCTCAACAAGGGGAGTGCCCGCCGACCGGTCGAACAGCCGTTCTGGGCCGCCATCGGCGTCGGTGGCGCGGTGTTCTCGTTTACCATCGCCGCGCTGGCCGTCCAGAACCTGATCCCGCTGCCGCTGTCGCTCCAGCTCAACATCGTCTTCATCGCGCCGGTCGTCATCGGAACGATGACCTACGCGCTGCTGAAGACGCTGCGCGAGGGCTACATGTACGGCCTCAACCGGCGGTACTACATGCTGCGACCGCCGAAATAGCGGTCTGCTTTCTCCTGCTGTTTCGACTCGGAACGCCGGATAGATATACCTCGCTACCCTTTGTTCGTATGAGCGATCCTGATGTCGCCAGCGACGATGCCAGCGAGGCGACCGGGCGGCGGGATGTCGTCGTGCCGATGCGGCTCTACAAGACGATCACCGTCTTCTCGACGCTGATCGCAACCGCCTGTATTCTGGCCGGCTTCATTCTGATCGACGCGGCGACACTGCAGGTGAGTATCCTTCGCGGCGTGCTGCTGGGCGGGCTGGCGGCGGTCGGACTGGCCGTCGAGCAGGAGGTCTTCACCGCGTTGCTTGGGATCGGTGGCCTGAGCCTGATGGCGATTGGGACCGGTGTGTTCGTCCTGAGCAGTCGGTTCCGGGCTCCGGGAATGGGAAACCCTCAAGAGGATTCCGACGAAGCCTAAGATATGGCTGACGAGTTCATCAAGGGGTTTGGGGTGCTGACCGGCGCGGGGCTCGTCTGGATGACGCTGGCCGGCTGGTACCAGACACCGACGTTCTTCATGGTGGCCCAGCTGGTCGCCCCGCCGCCGGAGCCGGGGACCGTCTTCGACGCGATTGCGATCTTCCTGATCGACGTGTTCCTCTGGACGGCGATTCTGGGGGCGCTTACGTTCTGGATTCTGATCCCGGCTGGCAAGGAGATTGCGGCGGCTATCGAGGAGCGCGGCGAGTCTAGCTGAGCCGTTCCGTGGTGGCTTGATACCCTACCGTGCTCGCCCTGACCGTGTGTCGGCCTGCGAGCTTGTATCAGCGTACCACTGCTCGTCGTCTGCGACCGTATAGTCGACCGTCGCT
>KI543211.1:26473-32838 GCA_000496215.1 uncultured archaeon A07HN63 | reverse complement strand
TCGTCTCGCCGTCTCGGCGACACCGGCGTAGTCGTGTGGCACGCTCATCTGCGTCCCGGGTTCCCCGATGGACTGGGCGGAGACGGTCCCGACCGGCTCCAGCGGATCGACCCGCGTGTCGAGGTACTCCGACTCGACGGCCTGTGCGATCTCGTCGGCCTCCTCGGCCGTCACGCCCTCGCGATCCTCAATGGTCTCGTAGACCCGTTTCTTGAGGCGTCGCGGGAGTTCGGTATCCTCGACCAGCGCCTCGATATCGTCGGTGACGTGCCCGTAGCTCTCGGTGACGGCGTCAGTCATCGGCTTCCACCTCCGAGAGGTCGATCGGGTCAGCGTGCTCCGAGAGGTTCGTCGGCGCCTCGCTCGGCGAGAGGAACGCCTCCTTCTCGCTTTCGCTGCCGAACTCGGCGTCGACAACGCGGTCGGTGATCGACTCCACGTCGACCTCGAAGTCCTCGTCGGAGGAGACCTTCGTCGGCGAGGTGCCGTCCTCGCCGAACTCGAACTGGACGACCCTGTCGGAGGTATCCCGGACGGTCCCGTCGTATTTGACCTCGAGTTCGGAGAGGGCGTTGATCAGGCGTCGCTGCAGGTAGCCCGACTTGGAGGTTCGGACGGCCGTATCGACAAGCCCCTCGCGGCCACCCATGGCGTGGAAGAAGAACTCCTGTGGGTTGAGCCCGCTCCGGTAGGAGTTCTCGACGAAGCCGTGGGCGTCCGCCGAGAGGTCATCCTGTTCGTAGTGGGCGAGCGTGCGATCCTCGTAGCCGCGGTTGATCCGCTCGCCACGGACGGCCTGCTGGCCGACACAGC
Organism: uncultured archaeon A07HN63; assembly: GCA_000496215.1. Classification (GTDB taxonomy): domain Archaea; phylum Halobacteriota; class Halobacteria; order Halobacteriales; family Haloferacaceae; genus Halonotius. Next base: position 32,025 of record KI543211.1, on the reverse strand, counting down.
CGGCCATCTGCGTCAGGTTGAGCATCGAACCACGCGCCCCGGAGTTGGCCATCACGACCGCCGGGTTGTCGTCGTCGAAATGCTCCTCGGCGATCTCACCCGCCGAGTCTCGCGCTTTGCCGAGCGTCTGCATGATCTTCATCTCCAGCGTCTCGTCGACGCTGCGACCGGGCAGCGATTCGAGTTCGCCGGCCTCGTAGGCCTCGATCAGCTCCTCGACGCGGTCGTAGGCGGTGTCGATGGCCTCGTTGACCTGTTCCTCGGCAACCGGCGGAATCGACTCGTCGTCGATCCCAATCGAGAAGCCGAAGTGCATGATCGACCGCATGGCGAGGGCGGCAACCTCGTTGACGAGGATCCGCGCTCGCGTCTTTGAGTGTTTCTTGATGACCGTGTCAACGACTTCGCCGCCGAACGCGCCGACGGCGTCCTCGTCGATGGTGCCCTCGACGAGTTCGCCGTTCTCGATGAGAACCGTGTCGCCCGCGGAGGACTCGAATTCGAGGTCGAGTCCGTCGGGCAACAGCAGCGAGAAGATGGTGCGGCCGGTCCAGTAGGGCCCCTCCTCGTTTTCGCCGTCGGGCTCGGGCAGGTCGTCGACCTGGGTCGCCCGCAGGAGGTCGAGCGCCTGCGTCTCGGTGAACTCGGGGTTGTCGTGGGTCAGCAGGTAGGTCCCCGAGATGTGGTCCTGGATCGCGCCGATGATGTTTTCGCCGAAGCGGGGCGAGAGCATCTGTTCTTGCACGCGCATGAGCACGCGCGCCTCGGCGCGGGCCTCCTCGGTCTGGAGGGCGTGCATGTTCATCTCGTCGCCGTCGAAGTCGGCGTTGTACGGCGGGCAGACCGTCGTGTTCAGCCGGAACGTCTTGTACGGCATCACGACGACCTCGTGGGCCATAATCGACATCCGGTGGAGCGACGGCTGGCGGTTGAAGATCACGATATCGCCGTCGATGAGGTGGCGGTTGACCTCCCACCCGGCCTCGATCTTTGTGGCGAGTTCCTCACAGTTCTTCTCGGTCACCTTTAGCCGGCGGCCGTCGGGCCGTTTGACGTAGTTCGCGCCGGGATGGGTTTCGGGCCCGTTCGAGACGTACTGTTTGGCCTCCTCGATGGTGCGCTCGGTGACGTTGATAGTGATCGTCATCTCGCTGGCAACGCGGTCGGGCACGCCGACCTCGTTGAGGCTCAGCGTGGGGTCCGGCGAGATGACGGTTCGCGCCGAGAAGTTGACGCGTTTGCCGGAGAGGCTCCCACGGAAGCGACCCTCTTTGCCCTTGAGTCGCTGGCTGAGGGTCTTGAGCGGTCGCCCCGAGCGGTGTCGTGCCGGCGGCGTCCCCGAAATCTCGTTATCGACGAACGTGGTGACGTGGTACTGCAGGAGTTCCCAGAGGTCCTCGATAATGAGCTGTGGGGCACCGGCCTCGCGGTTCTCCATGAACCGCTGGTTGATGCGGATGATGTCGACCAGCTTGTGGGTCAGGTCGTCCTCGGAGCGCTGGCCGTTGTCGAGCGTGATCGACGGCCGGGCGGTGACCGGCGGGACGGGGAGGACGGTGAGGATCATCCACTCGGGTCGGGAGCCCTCGGCGTCGATGCCGAGCACCTCGATATCCTCATCGGGAATCTCCTCAAACCAGTCCCGGATATCACTCGGCATCAGCTTGTTCATGTCCTCCTCGGTGAGGTCGATATCGAGGGCGTCTTCGAGCGCGCGCCGGCCCTCCTCGCGCGGGCGGAACTCGCCGCCGAGAATATCGTTGATCCGATCCAGCGGGATACCGGTCTCGTCGGAGAGTGCCTGTGGGCTGATGCCCTCGTCGTCCTCGTCCTCATCGTCGGGCTGCATCGCCTCGGCGATGATTTCCGAGTACTCCCCCGAGAGGACGTTCTGGACCTCGTAGTAGGTCGTCGGCTTCTCGTGTTTGATGTCGGCCTGTGGCTCGCTGCAGTGCGGGCAGGTATCGGCCTTCCGCGCCTGCCGAACGGCGGATTTCAGGACCGTATCTGGGTCCTTGTTGAGATCATCGACGCGGTCGAGTTCCTCGCGGAACTCCTCCATCTCGATCTCGGTGAGCGTCAGTCGCCCACACTCCCGGCAGGTCGCCCGGAGCAGCCGGCGGATAAGCGTCGTGAAGCCGACGTGGATAACGGGCGCGGCGAGTTCGATGTGGCCGAAGTGGCCGGGACAGGAGCCGGAGTGCTGGCCACACATCCGACATTCGAGACCGGGGTCGATCACGCCGAGCCGCGGGTCCATCAGCCCCATGTCGATGGGGTAGCCGTCATCGTCGTAGGTGTCGGCGGTGATCACTTTCGTTGCCGAGATGTCGCGGTACGTTTCGGGGTCCATCAGCCCGAAATCAATCGAATCGAGCTGTTTTGGTGTTTGCATTGACATTGGTTGTTAGACTGCGTCCTCGAGTTCGAGCGTTGGTCGGATGCCGAGCGCCATCATCTCGTCGAGCAGGAGCTTGAACGCGTAGCTGATCTCAAGTTCGTGGATGTTGTCCTCGTTGCCGGTTGCCGGATCGTACACGCGGCGTTGCTCGCGGTCCTCGACGGCGACCATCCCGGTGTCTCCCGAGACGTAGACGGTCTCCTTGTCCGAGGATTCGAGTAGCCGCTCGTTGAGCACCATCGACGCGCCGTGGCCGATGATGGTGTCGCGTTCCATCTCGCCGACGCGGAGCCCACCCTCGCGGGCACGCCCCTCGGTCGGCTGCCGGGTCAGCACCTGCACCGGCCCACGCGAGCGGGCGTGCAGCTTGTTCGAGACCATGTGGTACAGTTTGTGGTAGAAGATGGTCCCGACGAAGATCTCGGCGTCGATCTTCTCGCCCGACACGCCGGAGTACATGACCTCCTTGCCGGAGGATTTGAAGCCGCGGTCCTCCAGTGCGCCGCGGAGTTCCTCCTCGTCCTCGCCCTGGAACGGCGTGCCGTCGACGCGGCGGCCTTCGAGCGCGCCGACCTTCCCGCCGAGCATCTCCAGGACGTGGCCGACGGTCATCCGCGACGGCAGGGCGTGCGGGTTGAGCACGAGGTCGGGGACGAGCCCCTCCTGTGTGAACGGCATATCCTCCTGTGGGGCAATCGAGCCGATGACGCCCTTCTGGCCGTGCCGGGAGGCGAACTTGTCGCCGAGTTCGGGAATCCGCTCGTCCCTGACCTTGACCTTCGAGAGCATCGAGCCGTCCTCGTTTTCCATGACGGTGACGGTGTCGACGACGCCGTCCTCGCCCGAGCGCATCGTGACTGAGGTCTCGCGTCGCTTCTGTGGGCTGAGCCCGCCCATGTCGTCTGGCTCTTCGAGGAATCGCGGCGGGCTGGTCTTGCCCAATAGCACCGAGTTCTCGTCGACGACGGTTTCCGGCGTCACGAGGCCGTCCTCGTCGAGGTGGGTGTAGGCGTCCTCGCCGCGTGCGCCGCGAACGTCCTGATCCGGAATCTCGAAGCGGTCCTCCTGGCCGCCGGGGTAGCGGCGTTCCTCGCCCTCGTAGGTGCGGAAGAAATGCGAGCGGGCGAGTGCGCGGTCGACCGAGCCCTCGTTCATGACGAGGGCGTCCTCGATGTTGAATCCCTCGTAGCTCATCACGGCGACGACGAAGTTCTGCGCGGCGGGGCGGTCGTCGTAGCCGATCTGTTCGGTCGTCTGGGTTTTGACCATCGAGAGCTGCGGGTAGTGCAGCAGGTGTTGGCGGGTGTCGGGCCGAATCCGGTAGTTCGCGGATGGCAGCCCGAGTGACTGTTTCATCATCCCTGCGCCCATGGTAATGCGGGGACTGGCGTTGTGTTCGGGGTAGGGGATCATGCCCGCGCCGATCCCGAAGATGAGCGAGGGATCGATTTCGAGGTGGGTGTGATCCTCGGTGAGATCGTCCTCGTCGACGCCGACGAGGATGTCTTCCTCCTCCTCGGCGTCGATGAACTCGACGTAGCCGCGTTCGACGAGATCCTCGAACTCGACATCGCCGCTCGTGACGGCCTCGATCTCCTCGTCGCCGAGCAGGGGTTCACCGTCCTCGACGACGATCAGCGGGCGGCGGGCCCGGCCGGCGTCGGCGTTGACGATGACCTCCTTGGTGCGATCCCGGACGGAGACGTTGACCATATCGGAGACGTCGCCCCGTCTGCGGGCATCGCGGATCTGTTCGGCGAGCTGTTCGGGGTCGGGATGGGTCCCGACCAGACTGCCGTTGACGTAGACTTTCGCTTCTCGTGACTGAGCCATATTAATCGTCCGCAGGGGTTGTTCGTTCGACGCCGTCGATACCTGGGATCCCCTCGACTCCCATCGACGCGAGCTCTCGTTTCAGTGCCTTCTCGTCCTCGATATCCTGACTCAACTCCATCGACTGCGCGAAGTTCTTGACCAGGCCACAGTTCGGCCCCTCCGGCGTTTCGGAGGGACAGATGCGTCCCCACTGCGTGGCGTGGAGGTCCCGGGCCTCGAAGTGTGGCTGGGAGCGACTGAGCGGCGAGCGAAGCCGCCGGAGGTGGCTGAGGACGCCCATGTGGTCGGTGCGGTCGACCAGCTGTGAGACGCCCGACCGGCCGCCAACCCAGTTCCCGGTCGCAATCGGGTGTTCGAGCCGTTCGGTGAGCACGTCCGAGCGGACGACCGTGCTGACCGCGAGATCACGGTTCCGCATGTTGGCGCGTTCGAGCTGGTATTTCACGTCGCGGGCCAGTTTGTTCAGCGCGGTCCGGAAGAGGTCGGTCATGAGGTCGCCGGAGACCTTCAGGCGCTTGTTGGAGTAGTGGTCCTTGTCGTCCGCCTCGCGGCGGTCGAGCGCGAGTTCGAAACAGGCCTCGGCCATCCGACAGAGGTAATATGCTTTGTTCGTGCGGACCTCCTCGTCCTCGACGCCATCCTCGTGAAGATGCGGGAGGAGATAGCGGTCGATAACGTAGTTGGCGCGTTTGAGCTGGTAGTTCTTGCCCTGTCCGGAGGCAACGCGCTGGCCGAGCGTTTCGATGGCCTCCTGTTCGGTCTGGACATCGGCTTCCTCCAGATTCTCCAGCATGAACTTCACGATCTCGGGATCGTCGCTGACGCGGTGGACGATCTCCTCGTCGGATTCCAGTCCGAGCGCGCGGACGATGGTGACGAAATCCACGCTGCCGGAGACGGAGGGGAAGCTCACTTCGAGCAGCCCCTCGCGGTTGCGCTCACAGAGGACGAGCGCGCGGTACCCGCGCCGCTGGCTGAACGTCTTGGCGACCTGAATGTCGTCGTCGTACTTGGTGTCGTGCTCGGCGAGGATCTTGTTCGGCGCGAGGTCCTCGCTGGTCATCAGCACGCGCTCGGAGCCGTTGACGATGAAGTACCCGCCCGGATCGGCGGGGTCCTCGCCGATCTCGATGAGTTCCTCGTCGGAGAAGTCGGCGATATTACACTTGTCGGAGCCGACCATGATCGGCATGCGGCCGACCTTGGTCTCCGTGGAGTCGACGACGGTTTCGGGTTCCTCGTCGCCGCCGCGGACGATGGACATCTCCATGAAGACCGGGGCGGCGTAGGTGATGTTGCGGAGTCGGGCCTCCTG
>KI543211.1:24376-25555 GCA_000496215.1 uncultured archaeon A07HN63 | reverse complement strand
TTCGCGGGCATCGCTGTCGGTCTGATCGTGAAGGCGCTGGCGGCGTTCCTCGCGGACGACGACGCGAGCCCCATAGCGCAGCGCGTCCGACCGCGAACTGAACACGCCGTCGTCAACGAGTCTGTCGAGTCGTTCGACCAGTTCTGTCGGGAGCGACACCGGCACTGATTCTCGGTCGCTACTCATAGTTATACGTTGCCAGTACAATCGTATAAATCTATCACGGGGTGTGTTTCGAGTCGAACGTCGCTCACGATCCCGCCAAAGCACACCTGAAGTAGAACGCGAAGGCTACATCAGGAAGCTCGAAGCATGGGAGAAGATCTAGACGACCCGATGACGGACGAGGAGTTCGCGGAGTTGCGAGCGAAGTTGGAGGAGCAACAGGACGACATCCTCGACTATCTCGAAAGTCACGGCGCCGACGTGAGTCCGTGGGACGCACACAGAATTTGAATAGTTTTGGCGTTGTTTTTGCAAAACTGCTTTTATGTACTTTGGCGTTCATATATCTGGTGACAGCAAGTATCTCTCCCGAGATTGTGGCCGCAGCCGTCGCCGGTACCCTCTCGTTTCTGTCGCCGTGTATGATTCCGGTTGTCCCGGCATTTCTGGCCCGCATCAGTGGGGTCGGCCAGGACGAGTTCCCATCACGACGGCGACTGTTCGCGCATGCCCTGTTGTTCGTCGTCGGTTTCGGACTCGTCTTTGCGACCCTCGGCGTCGCGCTTGAATCCGTCCTGTCGACAGCGACGACAGCGATCAGAGACTGGCTCGCGCGGATTGCGGGCGTGCTCATCATCGGCTTTGGCCTCCATCTGTCCGGTCTCGTCGAGGTGCGTGGCTTCCAGCGCGGTGCAACGCTTCCCGCGATTGATCGCGCGCCCAACTACCTGACGACCCTGCTACTCGGCGGGGCCTTTGCCGCAACGTGGACACCGTGTGTCGGTCCGATTCTCGGGAGCACGTACGCGCTGGCCGCCACACAGCCCGTTGCAGCATTCCCGGTATTTATCGCGTATTCGTTCGGTCTCGGCCTCCCGTTCCTGCTGATCGCACTCGTCCCTCAACGGGCACAGACCCTCGTTTCGGGTGCGGGTCGGCTGTCTGCCTCACTGCATCGGGCCTCCGGTGTCGTCCTGATCGCGCTGGGCGTTCTCGTGGTCACCCAGCGAATCG
>KI543211.1:16380-24354 GCA_000496215.1 uncultured archaeon A07HN63 | reverse complement strand
GAGAAGGTCATTCTCGTCGAATTCTGGACCTTCGGCTGCTACAACTGTCAGAATACCCACCCCTATATCCAGGACTACTGGCGAACCTACCGCGATGACGGCTTGGTCGTCATCGGCGTCCACTATCCCGAGTTCGACTACGAGGCCGAGCCATCAAACATCAAGGAGTACGTCGCCGAAACGAACACCACGTATCCGATTGTCGTCGACAACGAGGGGGAGTCGTGGGATGCGTACGACCAACGGTACTGGCCGACCCGATATCTCATCGGCGTCGACGGCTTCATTCGATACGACCACATCGGCGAAGGCGGGTACAACGAAACCGAGCAACAGATTCAGGCGTTACTCGCCGAACGGGACCGCGTTCGGCAACAACGAAACGCCACCACAGCCGAAGCCAACTGATTCCGTTGCCACCAGTCGCTTGGGCCGCTCTTTTGCTCTGTTCGAGCCGAACTTTCGGCAGGCCGATTTGACACCGACACAAACGCTAGATGTAGCCCTCTTCACGCGCCGCCAACAACGCCGTCAGCGTCCAGCCCGTCGTTGGCGACGTTTTCGCCGACTCGATGGCCTCGTCGACGCCCATGAACCGCCACTCGATGTACTCGCCGTCGTCGAGATCAGCCTCACCAGTCGTCAGTCCGGTGGCGACGACCAGCCCGCGCTGATACCGCATCGTCGCACTCGGGTAGTACGTCGACAGCAGCGCGGTGTCGGCGGCCGACAGCCCGGTTTCCTCCCGGAGCTCGCGGGCGGCCGCCTCACAGTAGGACTCGCCCTGCTCGACATGGCCGCCGGGACACTCCACAAACGATTCCTCCAGTTTCGGGCGATACTGCTCGACCATCGCCACGCGGTCGTCCTCGGTGACGGCGACGATTCCGAGGCCGTCCTTCGGTTTCTCGACCCAGTAGTAGTCCGCCTCCCGGCCCGAGGGCTCGATCACGCGGTCGTAGCCCGCAGTAAACCAGCCACAGTCGTACTCGGTTGTCGACGCCAGTCGCTCCCAGCCGTCCATACCGCTCCCACCGCCCCCGGCGCGGGTAGCCGTTTCGGTGCCCGCGAGCGCGTGGCGGCCGCCACGCTGCCGACAGGCCGCGATTGGTGGTGTGACACTCGGCGCGGGCGTTCCCGTGCTGTCGTTCGCACCGTCAAGGCTGCTTGCAGACTCATCCACACGCACTGATTTCTGTTAGTTGAAATACATTGACTGAAACAGATTCATATTGGTTATATACTTCAATATAACTGTATACCTAAAACAATCTAGCAGCGATATCGAATTATAGACCATGAATAAAATCTTATCCGGCTTTAGCCTGTGGGTCATGATAGCTAATGTCAAGCACCAACGGCGCGTCCTCGGGCACGCAGAGCACCGATATCAACGACGGCATGATCGCCAACGCACAGGGTGCGGTCAGCGTCGTCCTCACAACCTCCGAATCGGTCGACGACCAGCTCGAAGCGATTCAGGCCGCGGCCAACACACAGGTCGAGGAGATGGATTCCGTCGCCACCGATGTCTCCGATCTCAGCGCGACCATCGAGGAGATCTCCTCGTCGGCCGACGAGGTTAGCCAGACGACCGACCGCGCGGCCGAGGCGACCAGTGCCGGCCGCGAGGCCGCTGACGCGGCGACCGACGCGATGGAGACGGCCTCTACCGCGACCGAGCAGGTCCAACAGAAGGTCGAAACGCTAGAGGAGAAGGTTACCGAGATCAACGAGGTCGTCGACATGATCGACCAGATCGCCGAGCGAACCAACCTGCTCGCGCTCAACGCCTCGATCGAGGCCGCCCGCGCCGGCGAGGAGGGCGACGGCTTCGCGGTCGTCGCCGAGGAGGTCAAATCACTTGCGGAAGAATCACAGTCCCGCACCGAGGAAATCGAGACCACCGTCACCGAGATTCAGGATGTGACCGCCGACGTAACCGACGCGCTCGAGGAGGCGGTCGGCGCGGTCGACACCGGCGCTGACCGCGTCGAAGCGGCCGACGAGGAACTGGATGTCGTCACCGACGAGATCCAGTCGGCCGCCGCCGGCATCGACGAGGTTTCGATGGCGGTACAGGAGGGTGCCGAGGCGGCGACCCGTGTCGCCAGCGTGACCGACGAAACCGCCGACGCGGCCCGCGAGATCAGGGCCTCGGTCGGCGATATTCACGAGGAGCGCGCCGATACGACCGACCTGCTCACCGAGATCAACGACGCGCTGTCGGATGCCCGCGAGGGCCGGGAAGCCCGGCTCAGCGACGCTGACACCGTCCAGACGACCCTCGACGAGTTCGACCGGATGGGCGGGCTTCCCGCGGGCTCGCGGTCGGTGATCACGGCCGACACGAGCGACGACGCCATCTCCGCCGACGCCGTCGACAGCGCGGTCGCGGCCTGCTGTGCGGCGGCTATCGACGCGGGCTGGGCTGTCTCGCTGTCGCCGACGGCGACGCTCGACCGTCGCACCCTCGACAATGCCCTCAGCACCACGGCCGACGTGACGCTCGCCGACGCGCTGGCGAGCGACCGACTGTTCGTCCTCGACCTATTTGGCTCGTGGGACCACGGCGAGAACGTCATCGATGTGACAACCCACGGGCTGGACTCGGCAAACTCGCGGGTCGACGCCCGGCGCGACCGCCCGCTGTTCGTGATCGGCAACATCGCCGGCGAACTGGATCTCATGGGCGAGGAGGCCGTCCGGGAGAACACCTACGAGAACGACGGCGACGTGCTGAGCGACGACGACCTCGTCGTCAACGTCATCGACGAGGCAACCGTTCCCGATCAACTCACGTCGTTCTACGTCGGTGCTGCCGACCGGAGTTGCCGGCTCGACGGCAGCCAGCACCGCCACAACGGGGCCCAGCCGACAGTCAGCCGGTAACAGCACTCGGCCGCTACCCCGACTCAAGTCGATTGAGCAGGAGATACCCCGCGACGGCGATGCCGGCGAGCACGACCAGCCCGACGGTGAACACGCCGGCCAGCGCCGGAAACGCGAGGACGAAGGCGACGAAAAACGCCAGCGAAAACAGGAACAACACGAGCACCGACATCGCCTTCGTCGGGTTCTGGGCGGTTGCGACGGCGATCCGCTCTTTCAGCGTGAGCGCGGCGAAGCCGCCATTTTCGGCGGCCTCCGCTGACTCCTCTGGGGACTCTGATCCGGCCACGGTCGGGCTTGAACGGCGACGGCCCTGAGTGTATCGCTTCCTACCGGGACTCCAGTCGCTCGTCCCAGTCGAGCCACTCGTACTCCCAGCCCGTCTTCGCAAAGTAGCCCTGCGAGTCGAACTCGGCGTCCTCGCGGCGGGTCCGGTTGCGCTCGTGACCGCTGGGCTGCTCGCCGTCGACCAGCATCGGTCGGAACCGCACCGGTCCAAATTCCCCGACCGCGTCGAGCGTCCCATCGCTGTCGGCCTCGACGGCGACGAGCGTCTGCTCGGCTGTCCCCCGCGGGAAGACGATCCGGCCCGCCTCGCCGAGTTGCTCGCGGATTGCCCGCGGCGGGTCGACGACCGCGCTCTCGATCAGCACCCGGTCGAACGGGGCGTACTCGGGAAATCCGCGTGCCCCATCGTGGCAGTCGACCAGTACGGCGTCGTACCCAGCTGCCGCGAGGTTGTCCCGGGCGAGATGGACGAGCTGGCGGTCGATATCGACCGCGTGGACGTGGCGACCGCCGACGATTTCGGCCAGCACCGCCGCCGTGTAGCCGACGCCCGCGCCGACGACGAGCGTCTCGTCGCCCTCGTTCGCGTCGAGTGCCCCAACCAGTCGTGCGACCGTCCGGGGGCCGAGCACGCGGGAGCCGGCGACCTCGTCGCTGCCGGGCTCGTAGGCGTTGTCGACGAACTCGTGGCGCGGCACGCTCTGGAGGGCATCGAGCACTGCGGGGCCGAGCGACTGCTGGAGATTGTGCTCCAGCCGGTCGACCATATCGGCCCGGAGCGTTGCGTGATCCATTGTCGATACTCCGGTGTCGAGCGGCTTAATCCCACCGCGCGGTCGCTCGATACTGTACGGCGTAGCGCGATTGTATCGAGCACAGCTCGAAAGCCCCCGGCGGCTCGACCACCGAGAGACTCGCTGGCACTCGTCTTTCGAGGTGCTGCTCGCTTCGTCGCCGGCCTACAGCCGGCTTCCAGCGGCATCGACGATCCCGCCCGACTCGCAGAACGCCCGGAACTCTCAGGGCTCCCGTTGGTCGCCGTTCGAGCGGGCCGCGGTCTCCCTGCGGTCGACCGCGCTCACTGCATCGGGACGAACCGAACCGGGGCGATGGTTTCGGCCTCGTAGCCGCCGTCGGGCTGGGGGACGAGCCGCTGGAGTTGCTGCTGGCCCTCACCGAACGGCCCGACGACGACGCCGTCGGTCGCGGTCTGTTCGATCACGTCGGTCGGCGGTTCGGCGGCCGCACAGGTGAGATAGCTGGCGTCGACGGGGGCGTGCTCGGGCCAGCCCTCGCGGCCGTCGCCGATCCGGACCGCCACGTCGTAGCCGAGATCGGCGAGTCGCTCGCGGGCGGCCTCGCCGAGTTCCTCGTCGTACTCGACGCTGTAGACGTTGCCGTCGCCGACGACCTCGGCGGTGACGGCGGCGTGATAGCCACAGCCGGTCCCGATCTCGAGGACGCGGTCGCCCGGCTCGACGTTGATGAGGTCGAGCATCTGGCCGACGATATGTGGCGCGCTGATCGTCTGGTCGTTACCAATCGGCAGCGGGCGGTCCTGATAGGCCAGTTCCTGCTGGTCGTCGTCGACGAACTCGTGGCGCGGGACGGCTCGCAGTGCCTCGGCGGTCGAGGACTTGGTGACGACCTCGGTGGCGACGAGACTGTCGACCAGCCGGTCGCGGGCAGTCGCCATCTCCATGGTGGGTGTTTCCGCACCACACATGTAGCCGTTACGGCTCTCGGCAGTCCATTGCCACGACGGGAAAGGCCTATTCGCCTCGCCCCGCTGAATCGACGCAATGACCGATCGGATCGATGTCGACTTCGGCGATAGCGGGCTCGTCCCCGCCATCGCACAGGACGCCGACTCGAAGGACGTGCTCATGCTCGCCTACGTCTCGCCCGAGGCCCTCGACAGGACGCTGGAGACCGGCCGGGCGCACTACTACTCCCGCAGCCGCGACGAACTCTGGGAGAAAGGCGCGACCAGCGGCCACACGCAGTCGGTCAGCGAGGTCCGGGTCGATTGTGACGCCGACACGCTGCTGTACCTCGTTGCGCAGGAAGGCGGCGCCTGTCACACCGGCCGCGAGACCTGTTTCTACCGCACCATCGACGGCGAGGAGGTCGCCGACACCGTCTTCGACCCCGATGCAGTCTACGAGTAAGATGGTTGCGCCCGAGATCGAATCGCCGCCGGCCGTCGTCGCCGACCTCCGCGAGACCGCCGACCGGCTACAGGCCGCCGAGGCCGCTATCGAGGAGGAGGGCGAAGCAGCAATCGAGGCCGCGGCAGATGCCTACCGCCGGGCGACCCGGCTGCTCGACGATTACGAGGACAGCGCGACCGGCACCGGCGACTTCACGGCCTACCTCGAATTCCAAAACGAGATCCTCGCGCTCGTCGAGGAGTTGTCCGACGACACCTTCGCCGCCGACGCCTTCGAGCGCGTCAGCGACCGACTCGACAAACGGCGGCTGAACCAGTCGGACTTCGAGTTCGCCCGCGAGGAGATTGACGCCGCCCACGAGGCGGTCGCCCTGCTGGAGGAACGCGAGGCCGCCCGCGACGCCTACCGCTCGGCCCGCCACGACGCAAAGGAACGACGCGACGACCTCCGCGAGGAGGCCGACCGGCTGCGTCGCCTCCAGCGGCTCGGTGACGTCGATCTCGACGCCGATCTCGATCCGCTCCGGAAGCCGGTCGAGACCTACAACGCGGCCGTCGAGACCGCCTTCGAGGGGTTCCGCACGACCCGGCCGGCCCGCGAGCTGTTCGCCCTGCTCGATGACGCGGCCGACCGCCCGCTGATCGGTGTCGATCAGCCGCCGCGGGATCTGGTCGACTACATCGAATCCTATCCAGCGGGCACCGAGCCGCTGGCGACGCTCGTCGAGTACGCCGACTACTCGCCGTCGAAACTCGATCACTACGTCGACGACCCCGGCGCGCTCCGCACCAACGTCGCTGTCCACCAGACCTACCTCGACCGCCTCGACGCCGAGCCGTTCCGTGTCGACTGGCCGCCCGCCGAGGCGGCGACGCTCCGGACACGACTCGACGAGATAGCCCCGCTTGTTCGGCGGCTCGATTCCGTATTCGTCGACGATTCGAGCGACGGCGGTGCCAGCGGCGACAGCGGTGGCGACCCTGACGATGCAACCGCCGGCAACGGGGACGACACCACCGCGACCGAACTGGAGATCGACGCCGATCTTCCCGACGAGAACCCTGTCGAGGCTGCGCGCCGCCGTCTCGCTCGCTTCACGCGTCGCGACGAGTACGACCGCCTGCGAGAGGTCGCCCTCGCCGACGCCGAGTTGAGCGACGCGGAGTTCGACCGGGTCGCGTCGGGCGCTATCGACGACGACCTCGCTGCCGTCACCGACGCCATCGACGCCATCGAAACCGTACTTGAGGAGACCGAAATCGCGTAGCTTGCCCGCGGTTTCAGCACCTGCCATGGTGACTACGGGGTTGTACTACTCCTGTAACGTGACAACGCTACATAATTAGTCTTTAGTCTATCACGGACGATCATGAAGATGGTCATGAAGAAACTGATCAACGACTCCGACGATGTGGTCGACGAAATGCTCGACGGGATGACCGCCGCCTATCCGGGCATGCGGCGGCTCCCCGATACACAGGTACTGGTGCGTGACGACGCGCCCGTCGACGACACGGTCGCCGTCGTCTCCGGCGGCGGCAGCGGCCACGAGCCGACCCACGGCGGCTATATCGGCGACGGGATGCTCGACGGCGCGGCCGCCGGCGACGTGTTCTCCTCGCCGACCGCCGACGAGTTCGAGGCACTCATCGCCGCCTGCGACAGCGGCGAGGGGGTACTGGCGGTAATCAAGAACTACGAGGGCGACGTGATGAACTTCGAGACCGCTATCGAGATGGTCGAGATGGAGGGCACCGATGTCGCCACGGTTGTCGTCAACGACGATGTCGCTGTCGAGGATTCGCTCTATACTTCGGGCCGGCGCGGGGTCTGCGGGACGATCCTCGTCCACAAGGCCGCGGGCGCGAAAGCCGCCGAGGGCGCGGACCTCGACGAGGTCCAGCGAGTCGCCCAGAAGGTCGTCGACAATGTCGGCACCATGGGGATGGCGCTCACGTCCTGCATTACGCCCGAAAAGGGCGAGGCGACGTTCGACCTGCCCGAGGACGAGATCGAACTCGGGATCGGGATCCACGGCGAGCCCGGCACCGAGCGCACCGACGTGATGTCGGCCGACGAGATCACCGCGGAGCTCACCGAGAGCGTCCTCGACGATCTTGATCTCGACGAGGGCCAAGAGGTCGCCACCATCGTCAACGGGATGGGCGGCACGCCGCTGATGGAGCTGTTCGTCGTCAACCGCAAACTGCAGGAGATTCTCGGCGACCACGGCCTCGAAACGTGGGACGCGTGGGTCGGCGACTACATGACCTCGCTGGATATGGAGGGGGCGTCGATCACGGTCTGTGCGGTCGACGACGAGCTCAAGGAGTTGCTCGCCGCGCCGGCCGACACCCCCGGTCTGACAGTGCAATGACCGGGGACGCCGACGCCGTCGTCGCCGCCGTCGAAGCCGTCGCCGAGCGCATCGAGGCCGAGCGCGACCACCTGACCGACCTCGACTCCGCCATCGGCGACGCCGACCACGGCGGCAACATGGCCCGTGGCTGGGCCGAAGCCGCCGACGCCGTCGCCGAGCTTGACGACCCTGACGCCCAGACGGTCGTCAAAACCGCGGGCAAGACGGTGCTCTCGGAGGTCGGCGGGGCCTCGGGGCCGC
>KI543211.1:9649-16360 GCA_000496215.1 uncultured archaeon A07HN63 | reverse complement strand
ATCCGGCTTGCCATCGGCACCATCACCGCGAGGTCGTCGCCGTACTCGCTGCCGGCGGCGCGCAACAGCGCGCGCAGGTGTGTCTCGAAGAGGTCGCTGTGGGCCCCCAGCGAGAGCCGAATCCCGCGCTGGCCGAGGAACGGGTTCGTCTCGCTCGGCAGATCGAGATACGGCACGTCCTTGTCGCCGCCGATATCGAGCGTCCGGACGACGACGCGGTCGTCGGGGAAGGCCGCCAGCGCGGCGGTGATCGCCTCGTACTGCTCGCTCTCGTCGGGTGGTGTCTCTCGATCCAGAAAGAGGAACTCGGTGCGAAAGAGCCCGATCCCATCCGCGCCGCGGCCGACCGCGGCGTCGACCTCGCCCTCGCTGCCGACGTTGGCGGCGACCTCGATGGGCTGTCTGTCGGCCGTCGAGACCGACGCCTCGATCACCTCGGCGTCCAGCCCACCGGCAGCCTCTTGATCGCCCTTGTCGGGGTCAACGACGACCCTGCCGGCGTCGCCGTCGACGAGCACCTCCGCCCCGTCATCGATCTCGCTCAACGCCTCGCCGACGCCGACGACCGCCGGGATCGACAGCGAGCGAGCGATAATCGCGGCATGGGATGTCCGGCCCCCCTCGATCGTGGCGATGCCCGCAACGGCGTCGGGGTCGAGTTCGGCGGTGTCGCTCGGCGTGAGTCGCTCGGCCAGCAGGACGGTACCAGCGGGCAGCGACGAGAGCCCGGTGGTTTCGACCGCCAGCAGCGCGCGCAGGAGTCGGTCCCGGATATCCCGCAGATCGTCGGCGCGTTCGGCCATCCGGCCGTCCATCTCCTCGAACTGGGTGATCGCCTCCGCAAACCGATCGTTGACGGCGTGTTCGGCGAGCGTCCCCTCGTCGATTGCGTCCTCGATATCGCCGACGAGCTGGGGATCATCGAGAAACTGGAGGTGGGCCTCGAAGACGGCGGCTTCCTCCTCACCGACGCGGGTGGCTGCCCGCTGTTCGGCGGCCTCGATCCCCTCGCGGGCGGTTGCCTGTGCCGCCGCGAACCGCTCGCGCTCGGCGTCGCTGTCGACGCTGTCGGGGTCGGGTCGGTCGGGAAGCGTGAGTGCTGCCATCGGTCGATACCAGCGTGCGGTGCCGACGCCCGACAGCGGCGTGCTCCCGATGCCGTCGAGGTTCATCCGTCGCCACCACCCTCGCCTTCTCCCTCTCCGCTATCCTCGTCTTCCACCGGTGTCGACAGCAGGGCTTCGAGTTCGTCGAGTGCGGCTGCGGCGTCGTCGCCCTCGGCGGTAATCCGGACCTGTTCGCCGTGGTCGACGTTCAGCCCGGTCACCGCGAGCATGCTGTTCGCGCTCACGGCATCGTCGCCGTCGGCGCGGCCGACCGTCACCTCGCTGTCGAATCCGTTCGCCGTCTGGACGAACTCCGACGCCGGCCGCGCGTGCAGTCCGGCCGCCGGCACCACCTCGACGATTCGTTCCATACCCTGCTGTTTGGGCGGGCAGGCTCTTACCATGTTTGCCGCGTCGGTGACAGGTTCACCCGGACAGGAACAGTCGCTCAGACCGCGTCGCGGACGACATCGGCCAGCTCCTCGGCCAGCGATTCGGCGCGGTCAGCCGTTGTCGCCTCGGCGACGATCCGAATTTTCGGCTCGGTGCCGCTCGGTCGCACGAGCAGCCACGAGTCGCCGTAATCGAGGCGGTAGCCGTCGATCGTCGAGATTTCGGCGTCGGCGTCCTGAACGAATTCCTCTGCGGCCGACAGCATCGTCTGGCGTTCGGCCTCGCTGCCGTAGGCGAGATTGATGCGTTCGTTGTAGTAGTCCTGATACGGCGCGATGACCTCGCTGGCCGGCTGGTCGGCGATCAGTTCGAGGAACTTCGCGCCGATGTAGGGGCCGTCCCGCACCAGCCGGTGGTCCGGGAAGAAGACGCCGCCGTTGCCCTCGCCGGCGATAGGAACCGACTCGCCGGCGGTCCAGAGTTCCTTGATCCGGGTGATGATGTGGGTCGCGCCGATGGGTGTGAGTTCGAGATCGGCATCGACGCGCTCACAGACATCGACCAGTCGCTGTGAGACGTTGACCGCCGCGACCGTACAGTCGCCGGCCGACAGCTCGCGCTCTGCCAGTGCGGCCAGCGAGGCGTCGCCGTTGATGTAGGTGCCCTGCTCGTCGAAAAAGACCGACCGGTCGGCGTCGCCGTCGTGGGCGATCCCGACATCGGCATCGGCCGCCCGCACAAGTTCGCCGAGATCACCGAGATTTTCTGGCACCGGCTCGGGCAGCCGTCCCGGAAAGCCCCCGTCGAGTTGAGCGTTGACGGTGACGACCTCACAGCCCAGTTCGCGGTAGAACTCCGGGCTGACCAGCCCGCCCGCGCCGTGGCCCGGATCGAGCGCGACCGTCAACCCGGCATCGGCGATGCGGTCGGTGTCGACGGCCGCCAGCAACGAATCGACGTAGGTGCTGTTGGCGGTGTCGATCTCGTGGCTCTCGCCGACCCGATCCCACGACATGAGGTCGAACTCCTCGCCGAGGGCGTGGGCCTCGATCCGCTCTAGGCGGTCGACAGAGAGTTCGACGCCGTCGGTGCCGATGAGCTTGACGCCGTTGTACTCCGGCGGGTTGTGCGAGGCTGTCAGCACCACGCCGGGAATCGCCTCCTGTGCGCAGTACCGCCCGATGGCGGGCGTCGGCGTCACGCCGAGGCGGTCGACATCAAGCCCGACACCGGCCAGTCCGGCGGCGGTCGCGTCGGCGAACATCCCACCCGTCCGGCGCGTATCGGTGGCGACGGCGGCGCGGTCGGCTTCCCAGACGGTGCCCGCGGCCTGGGCGACCTGCAGGACGAACTCGGGGGTGAGTTCGGTGCCGGCGATCCCGCGGGCTCCGCTGGAGCCGAAGACTTCCATATACGTCCCTTCGGGGGCTGATTAAAATCGGTTGCGACCTGCTGCTGTGCCACCGTCAGAATACGACATCGCACAGCAGTAGCACGTGCGGCCCTCGCACCACGCCGACCACGCGGTTGTCGTCTCGTCGGTCGCGTAGATCCGCTTGCAATCCTTCGCGTAGACCATGTCGCCGTCCTCGTCGAACTTGTCGAAGCGATACTCCTCGGCGTCATCGCGGACCAGCAGCCCAGTGATCGTGAACTCGTCGTCGCCGAAGGCCTCGGTCGCGCCGACGCGGAACTCGTAGTCGCCTGGCACGTTGACCGTCAGGCTCCGGGTGGCGTCGCGGGACCCGTCTTTCGGATGGAGCGTCACGTTGACCGAAACGTTGTCGACCGCACGGGTCCAGATGGCTTCGATGTCGTTGACGGCTGCCTCCTCGGCGCGGCCGTCCTCGTGCAGTTCGAGGCTGGTGACCCGGGCCTGCAGGATCGCCTCGGGCGTGTCGACGACGAACTCGTCGCCGACCTCGACTGTCTCCTCGGGCTCGGCGTCGATCTGCGTGCTGATCGATTCGCCGCCCTGCGAGACGATCACGCGTTGCTCGACCGTGGCTGTCGATTCGATGGTCGTCTTGTGGACATGGTCGCAGTCGTTACAGCGGACGGTCGCGGTGCCGCCCGGCTTCAGCACCTCGTGGACGGTCTCGTCGTGTGGCGAACAGGCGGGACAGGAGAGGGCCACCGTGTCGCCGGTGTCGATATCGCTCATTGGCGGCCTTACCGGGGCTGTGTGTAAAAGGTCGTGTATATCGGCTCGTCGCGTCGCGTACGGCGGTAACTCGCTGGTCGCCGACGACTACCGCGGCAACTCGATTGCCTCGCCGTCGGCGTAGACGGTCGGCTCGCGGAGAATCCCATCGAGATGCAGCGGCGCGTCGGTCTCGCCGCCGATGGCCGCGTTGTCGCCGATGGCGAGGTGGACGGTGCCGGCGGCCTTCTCGTCGAGCAACACCGAGCCGACGAGGTCGTCGACGCCGACGTTGGTGCCGATCCCGAGTTCGGCGAGGTTGTACGCCGCCTGCCCGGCCTCCTCGGCAGCCGTTTCGATCTGGTCGCGGATCTCGTCGTCCGAGATGTCGGTCACGTAGCCGTCTTCGACCTCGAAGGTAAGTTGCTGACCGTCGTCGAGCAGGCCGTGCGGGCGCATCGTCCCGTCGACGACGTAGGTGCCGTTCGCGCTCTCGGGGCTCACGAAGATCTCGCCGGCCGGGAGATTCGAGAAGCCGCCGTCGTCGTGGACGATGCCGGTGTCGAGCAGCCACTCGCGGTCACCGACTTCGACGGTGATGTCGGTCCCCTGCGGTGAGGTGACCCGGATCTCGTCGGCGTCTCTGACCTGTTCGTGAAGCGTTTCGCTGTGATCGGCAATTGTCTCGTAGTCGGCATCGAGCCCGGTCACGAACACCGACTCTCTGATTCCGGGCAGCGTCGCGCCGCGCGCGCCGGCCTCGCAGGCGTCGCCGCGAGCGCGGGTGTGGCTGATGCTTTTCGTCGTCGGTGCGAGGAACACGTCGGCGGTTTCGAGCCCAGCGGCGACGGGTTCGGGTGGCTCCGCGCCGTGCTGTGGCCCGGGCGGGTAGCGCACGATCACCGGGTCGTCGGTGATCTCGCTGGCTTCCGCGTAGAGGGTTTCGCCGATCCGCTCGCGTTTGTCGTCGGTGACGATCAGGCAGGTTTCCTCACTCCCGAGATCGAGACACTGGGTGAGAGCCGTCTGTGCGGCCTCGCGCAGATCGGCATCGCTCGGTGCAGCGTCGGTTGTTAGATCGGCATTGCTCATACGCTGTGTTGCCGACGGGAG
The DNA here is from genome assembly GCA_000496215.1 of uncultured archaeon A07HN63. Lineage (GTDB taxonomy): Archaea > Halobacteriota > Halobacteria > Halobacteriales > Haloferacaceae > Halonotius. The sequence goes on along the minus strand of KI543211.1, from coordinate 11,605 downwards.
CGGTTATCAGTTATCCCCGGCGTTGTCGAGAAAGACGGCAAAGTCGCGGGCGGGCGAACGGAACCCCGCGTCGTCGATCCAGCGTTTGAGGTAGTCGTCAGCTGTTGCTGCGGTGATGTCGTCACTGTCGACAAAGCGGACGAGAAGACCGATAGAGCCGGTTAGTGCCACGCCGCGCTCGGTCGCGGTCGTCCGCGCGTCACCGTCGTCTGTAACGAGGAGACCGTCGGTCGCCTCGGCGACGGCCAGAGCTTCTGCCTCCCCCGGATCGAGCGTTTTGCGGAGTTGTGTTTCCAGCGTGGCCGCCGACCCAGATGGCGTGACAACGGGAACCTCGCGTTCGAGAACAGCCAGCGCGCGGTCAAGATAGGGATGCGTGTCAGTTCCGGCATCGATCTCCGCTCGAACCGCGTCCACGGTCACGAGCCGTGGCAGCGTCAGCAGGAGTTCGACGTGATCGACCTGTGCGAAATTCGAGAGTGCGGTGGTGTTGAGCACCGTCGCGTTGGCCGGTGGGTCCGTCATTCGAGGTTGCGGGCGGCGTCGATCTCGTCTCGTGCGGCGTCCATATCCTCGGGACCGAACCGCAGTTCGACGCCCTCTTGGCGGAGGATATCGCGCATTTCGAACCGAGAGACCCCGGCAAGGCGGGCGGCCGTCCCGAGCGTGATTTCGCCGTCGTCGTACAGCGACACCGCCGCCGCGGTTCGCGCAGTTTCGTGTTCGTCGAAGTAGTCGCGGAGAACGTGACGGATAGCGTCGCTCTTATTCTCGAAGATGCCCGCCTTGACCGCACCCTCCATGAGATCGGTGAGATCGTCCGGAATCGTGGCGGTGGTTCGGGGCATACCTCACGTTACGGTCTGCATACAATATATGAATTGTGCCGCCTGCGTTGAACCTCTCTCCGCTGCAACGCTCAGACGACGTGACTTAGACGAGTTCGGGTTGTTGTCAGCCGAGTTCGTGGTGTGTGATCGCCTCGACGCCCGATTTCTCGGTATCAAGAATGGCGACGTGGAATGCATCGTCGGCACCGGCAATCGGCAGGCCGCCGGGGTTGACACGCACTGTCTCGCCGTGCGTAGCAATCGTTCGCTCGTGGGTATGCCCGTGGAAGACGTACTCGTAGCTGCCGGAGTCGGCCAGTGCTTCGCGGAGTACCTTGTTCGTGCCATGATAGACCGCGATCTCGGTGCCGTCGACGGTGAGTTCGCCGCACTCGCCGAGATACGTCCCGAACTCGTCGACGACGTTGCCGAGTGCCCACTCGCCGTCGTTGTTGCCGCGGACGGCCGCGAAATCGAAGGCGTCGGTGTCGAACGGCGTCGCCGAGAACGGCGCGACGATATCGCCGCAGTGGACGACGCGGTCGACGCCGTGGGATTCGAACAGTTCGACGGCCTGCTGGACGTGATCGAGATTGTCGTGGGTGTCGGAGACGATGCCGAGTTGCATACGAACTGCTATGCGGCGACGAGTAAGAAAGTACGCGGCTTGCGGCACCACGCTTTTCATTCAACCAGCCGATATATCTCCCGTGGCTGATTCGACACCTGTACAGTGTCCGATCTGCGGCTGGACCGGCTCGGCGTCGGACCTTGATACGAGCGACACCGAGCCCGAATGCCCGGTCTGCGGCGAGGCGGTCTCACCGTAGTCGCCCGGCTCGGTGTCTCGGTACGCCGACGCCCGTAGCGGGTGTGTTGCCGATTCGCTTGTCGCCGGCTCCGCCCGGTTTCGGAGCAGGATTTATGTACGCTTCATCGCCAACAGCCGACGATGTCGACCTCATCGTCACGCCGTGACGACGCTGTCGACTTCCTCTCGTATCACGACATCCTCGAACGCGAGATCGTCAACGCGCTCCGCGAGATCGACCGGCCGCAGACGGCGGTGTTCGTCTCGGGGTTTGCCGCCGGGCTGAACGTGAGCTTCGGCGCGCTGTTCATGGGG
>KI543211.1:2838-9629 GCA_000496215.1 uncultured archaeon A07HN63 | reverse complement strand
ACCTGTTCGTGCCGTGATAGACCGCGATCTCGGTGTCGTCGAGGGTGAGTTCGCCGCACTCGCCGAGATACGTCCCGAACTCGTCGACGACGTTGCCGAGTGCCCACTCGCCGTCGTTGTTGCCGCGGACGGCCGCGAAACCGAAGGCGTCGGTGTCGAACGGCGTCGCCGAGAACGGCGCGACGATATCGCCGCAGTGGACGACGCGGTCGACGCCGTGGGATTCGAACAGTTCGACGGCCTGCTGGACGTGATCGAGATTGTCGTGGGTGTCGGAGACGATGCCGAGCTGCATACGAACTGCTATGCGGCGACGAGTAAGAAAGTACGCGGCTTGCGGCACCACGCTTTTCATTCAACCAGCCGATATATCGCCCGTGGCTGATTCGACACCTGTACAGTGTCCGATCTGTGGCTGGACCGGCTCGGCGGCGGACCTCGACACGAGCGACACCGAGCCCGAATGCCCGGTTTGCGGTGAGGCGGTCTCGCCGTAGTCGCCTGCTGGCCGATACTGTCGCCGCCCGCGCGGCGGTTGACATCTCACCGCGCCAGCGCGGTGGTGCACACCTCACCGTGCCAGCAGTATCAGTGGCCAACAGTTTTGCCGCTCACTGATCCCACTCGACCTCGCTCACGTCGTCGGTCTCCCGGAGGATGAACGGGCCGATAGACAGCGTGTGTTTGGTCACGGTTGCGATCCGCATCACGTAGGCGATCAGGAGCATGAACGGCAGCAGAGCGAGCGTCGTCGCGGCCGCAACGGCGACGACGAGCGTGTCGACGCCGGCGACCGTTCCGGCGTAGTCGGCCGCATCGAAGAAGGCGATCATCGCCGCCGAGACGAGCAGTGCCGGCACCGAAACCGCGAGGATCTGCCGCGAGAGGGTGATCAGATCCCACTGGAAGTACAGCGTCTTGAAGTGCTCACGCGCGGGTCCGAACAGTTTCAGCACCTCGATCAGCTCGTCGAGGGCGTCGGTCGCGGTCGCATCGAGGCTGTCGTCGTACCGTTCGCTGATCTGTCGGGCGGCGAAGATCTTCCACGAGTAGTTGAAGTTGAGTGCTGCCGACAGCACGCCGAAGCTGCCGAACCGCGCGTCGTCGAGCCCGGCCGACACCCGGTCGGCGTTCCGCGTGAGGCTGTCGGTGAGGTCGGTGATCTCCTCACGGAGTTCCGGGTCGGCGGTTTCCGGGACGGCCGCCCGGAGGTCGGCGGCCCGCTCGCCGGCCACATCGACGAGGGCGCGGAGGAACTGTGCGGGCCGGGCGGGACTGACCGGCGTGTCGATCCGGTCGGCAACGTCGTCGCGGAATCCCATCGCGCCGTCCATGCGGTCGCGCTGGTCGCCGGCGGCCCCGAGTTCCTGCGACAACACCAGCTGATTCAGCGTAAGCACGAGCGTGACGCCCGTGATCGTCGCCGTCAGTAGCCCCTGAAACAGCGTCTCGACGGGGTCACCCGAGCGGATCGCGGCCGCGCCGTCCGGCACGAGCATCCCGACGCAGACGAGCACACCGAAGACGAGCGCGAGCAACAGGGTCGTCACGAGCCAGCGGTCGGCCTCGAGCAATAGCCACAGCTTCAGCCGGCTTCCCGCGGCGCGGTCGCGCAGCCGGTCGCCCGGCGTCTCATCATCGTCTGCTCCCGACGGTTCGCCGCTGGCTGTCTCTCCCGGCTCATCGCTGTCCCCTCCCGCCGGCTCGCCGTCGTCTGCTCCCGCCGGCTCGTCGCTATCCGCCATACGCCTCCCTGCGCGGCGGCGACATGAAAAACCCGCGACGACGACGGCACCGTAGCCACTGTTCGATCGTGAGAACGGCAAAAAGACGGGCCGCAAATGCCTTAGCGCGGCGGTAGCAACGCCGTGGGGTCGTCGCCCACGCGGCCGCAGCGGGGTTCAGTCTTCGAGGACGATCTCGATACTGACCTCGTTGGGCACTTGCACACGCATGAGCTGTCGGAGCGCGCGTTCGTCGGCATCGAGATCGATGAGCCGCTTGTGAACGCGCATCTCCCAGTGCTCCCACGTCGCAGTCCCTTCGCCGTCAGGCGACTTCCGCGACGGAATCTCCAGCGTCTTCGTCGGCAGCGGGATCGGGCCGCTGAGCGTGACGCCGGTTTTTTCGGCGATCTCCCGCACGTCGTCGCAGATGTCGTCGAGATCCTCGGGATGGGTTCCCGCGAGGCGGACACGTGCTTGCTGCATTTATCGCTCGTCGACCTCGAGCACTTTGCCGGCCGCGATGGTCTGGCCCATGTCGCGGATGGCGAAGCTGCCGAGCTCCGGAATCTCGCCGGAGGGCTCGAGGCTGAGCGGTTTCTGCGGGCGGACCGTCACGATGGCGGCGTCGCCCGACTGGATGAAGTCCGGGTTCTCCTCGGCGACCTCGCCGGTCGCGGGGTCGAGCTTCTGGTCGAGGGACTCGATGGTACAGGCGACCTGTGCCGTGTGGGCGTGGAAGACCGGCGTGTACCCCGAGGTGATGACCGATGGGTGCTGCATGACGACGAGCTGGGCCTGGAACGTCTCGGCGACTGACGGCGGGTCGTCGGCGGGGCCACAGACGTCACCGCGTCGGATGTCGTCCTTGCCGACGCCGCGGACGTTGAAGCCGACGTTGTCACCGGGGCCAGCACTCGGCACCTCTTCGTGGTGCATCTCGACGGTCTTGACCTCGCCGCCGACATCCGATGGCTGGAAGGACACATTATTACCGGGTTCGAGCACGCCGGTCTCGATGCGGCCGACCGGGACGGTTCCGATACCGGAGATGGTGTAGACGTCCTGAATCGGGAGTCGAAGCGGCGCGTCCGTCGGCGGCTCGACTTCCGGCAGGCCGTTGAGGGCTTCCAGCAGCGTGTCGCCGCTGTACCAGCCCGTGTTGTCGGAGGCCTCGGCGACGTTGTCGCCCTCGAAGGCCGAAATCGGGATGTAGCTCGCCTTCTCGGTGTCGAAGCGGACCTGATTGAGGAGGTCGCCGACCTCGTCTTTGACTTCCTCGTACTTGCTCTCCTCGTAGTCGACGAGGTCCATCTTGTTGACGCCGATGATGAGCTCGTTGATGCCCAGCGTGCGAGCGAGGAAGACGTGCTCGCGGGTCTGTGGTGCGACGCCGTCGTCGGCGGCGACGACGAGGACCGCGTTGTCGGCCTGACTCGCGCCCGTGATCATGTTCTTCACGAAGTCGCGGTGGCCCGGACAGTCGACGATAGTGAAGTAGTACTCGTCGGTGTCGAACTCTTGATGGGCGATGTCGATGGTGACGCCGCGCTCTCGCTCCTCGGCGAGGTTGTCCATGACGTAGGCGAACTCGAAGCCGCCCTTGCCCTTCTCTTCGGCCTCTTCTTTGTGCTGTTCGATCACGTGCTCGGGGACGGAGCCTGTCTCATACAGGAGTCGTCCCACGAGCGTGCTCTTGCCGTGGTCAACGTGGCCGATAATGGCCAGGTTCTGGTGTGGTTTGTCGCTCATGGGTAGTGAAACGCGCTAAGGCGTTCTGTGGCCCGCCTTTCGACGGTTTCCCGTAAAACCATTTCGATACGTGCCCCGGTAAACCCCGTCGCTGTCTTGCGGTTTGTGCCAGCGAGTGACATGCATAGCTGGTGGTGTGGGCCGACGACATCCGTGGTATTAACTCACAGCACGCCGACGGGACGGGTATGCAAACGCGGACCGGGCTAGTGGTAGTGCTGATGCTGGCACTCCTCGCGCCGGCGGCACCGCTCGCCGCCGATCCGGTCAGCGGGCAGTCCGGAGCCATCGCCCAGCCAGGCGTCATCGCCCAGCCGGCTGGCGTCGAGGCCGACAGCGTGCGGATCACCGTGCGACTCCGCGAAAACGGTTCGGCGGCGTGGACCGTGGCGTTCCGGACCGTCCTGGACAGCGAGAACAGAACCGCGGCCTTCGACTCCCTGCAGTCGGATATCGACGCGACCCCGGACGCCTACACCGCGCCGTTCGCCGACCGCATCCGCAACACGGTGGCGGTCGCCGAGAACGAGACCGACCGGGAGATGGCCGCCGATGGGTTCAGCATCGACACCACGAAACAGTCGCTGGCCCGCGACTACGGCATCGTCACCTACCGGTTCAGCTGGGCCGGCTTCGCCAACGTGACCGGCGATACGCTCCGGGCGGGCGACGCCATCGACGGCTTCTATCTCGCCGACGGGACGAAACTCCGTATCGAGTGGCCCAGCGAGTACACCCGCCAGTCAGTCGCGCCCGACCCCGACGAGACCCACGAGAACGCGGTCGCGTGGGTCGGCGGCCAGACGGATTTCGTCTCGGGGCAACCCCGGGTCGCCGTCGCGCCCGGTGGGCCGGGCCTCGGGCTCGTGGGCGGCATCGTCGTCGCCCTGCTCGTCCTCGTTGCCGGCTGGTTCGTCACCCGCCAGCGTGGCGACGACGGTGCGGCCGTAGTGACGCCGACAGCGACTGCCGACACGGCGACCGCTGCTGCGGACGCGACTGCCGACGCCGGTGCGACCGGAGCCGCCGGAGCGACTGACACTGACGCTGCGGCCGACTCGGCTGCCGATGATGCGGCTGTTACCGACGCCGAGAGATCGAGCGAGCCCGATCCCGAACTCCTGAGCAACGAGGAGCAGGTGGTGAAACTGCTCGACGAGAACGGCGGCCGCATGAAACAGAAACGCGTCGTGGAGGAACTCGGCTGGACCGACGCCAAGACGAGCAAGGTCGTCAGCGGGCTGCGCGAGGAGGGCGAGATCGAATCCTTCCGGATCGGTCGGGAGAACGTCCTCACCTTCCCCGACGAGGGGCTGACCGACGAGTAGCCGCGCTCCATCGACTCCCGTAATCACATCGTCCAGAAGGAAACCCCTTTCCTCGCTCGGCACCCGGCTTAGCCCAATGAGGCCCCCCGCCGGTGTGTCGTCATGAAGGTCGCCGACGCGGTCCCTGATTTCGCCGACGCCTTCGGCTTCGAGGAGTTCAACCGGATGCAACGCGAGGCCCTGCCGGTCCTCCTCGACAGCGACGACAACGTCGTCGCCAGCGCGCCGACCGCCGCCGGCAAGACCGCCCTCGCCGAGCTAGCAATCTGTCGCTGCCTGCGCGACGGCGGGACCGCGCTCTTCGTCGCTCCCATGCGCGCGCTCACGAACGAAAAGGAAGCCGAGTGGGACCGCTTCGAGGAGCTCGGCTACTCCGTCTACGTCGTCACCGGCGAGCGCGACCTCAATCCCCGCCGCGCGGAACGCGCCGATATCCTCGTGATGACGCCGGAGAAACCGACTCGGCGACCCGGAAACACGACTCGCCGCGCTATTCGTTCATCACCGATGTCGACTGCGTCGTCATCGACGAAGTTCATCTGCTGGATTCAGAGGGTCGCGGCGGCGTGCTCGAAGTCACCATCTCGCGGCTCCGGCGGCTCTGTGCGCCGCGGATCGTCGCGCTGTCGGCGACGATGCCGAACATCGACGACGTGGCCGGCTGGCTCGACGCACCGCCCGAGGCGACCTTCGCGTTCGACGAGGACTACCGCCCGGTCGACCTGCATACGGCCGTCGAGACCTACAGCCACGGCGACAACGCCTTCGCCGACAAGTACCGCCGGCTCTACAGCGCCCTCGACAAGGTCGAACCACACCTCCGCGAGGACGGACAAGCTATCGTCTTCGTCTCCTCGCGGCAGGACGCCGTGCGGGCGGCCGCCAAGGCCCGCGACGAGGTTGCCGAGCGCGATATCCCGATGGGTGCCCGCGGCGACTACGAGTTCCACAACGACGCCAAGGAGCTCAACAACGATAGCCTCCGCAAGGGCGTTCCCGACGGCGTCGCCTTCCATCACGCCGGCCTCGCCAAGGAGGACCGCAACCGGATCGAAGACTGGTTCAAAGAGGACAAGATCCAGCTCCTGTTTTCAACCTCGACGCTGGCGTGGGGCGTCAACCTCCCCGCCCGCTGTGTCGTGATCCGCGATACCAAATATCACGACCCGCTGGAGGGCGAGGTCGACATCAGCCCGCTCGACATCCTCCAGATGCTCGGCCGCGCCGGTCGCCCCGAGTACGACGATGTGGGCTACGGCTGGGTAATCTGCGATCACGCCGACGCCGACAAATACCGGCGGCTACTCCGGGAGGGCAAGGAGATCGAGTCCCGCCTGGCCGACGACCTCGACGCCCATCTCAACGCCGAGATCGCGCTGGGGACGATCAACGATCTCGACGACGTGATGGACTGGCTGGAGACGACGTTCTATTACCAGCGCGCCCACGCCGACCCCGAGACCTACGACCCCGATGGTCTGCGCGAGCGGGTCCGCTCGACGCTCCAGGATCTCGTCGACCGCGGCTTCGTCACCACCGATAGCGACCTCGCTGTCGAGGCAACGCAACTCGGCCGGCTGGCCTCGAACTACTACCTCCGGCTGCCCACGGCTGGCGACTTCGCCGACCTTGTCGACCGCGACCGGCTGTCGGTCGACGCGGTGCTCACTGCGGTCGCCAGTGCCGCGGAGTTCGACAGCGTCTCCGCCCGACAGGATGAGACTGACGCCATCGACGAGGTACTCGACGGCACCGACACCGACCTCGAAAACGGCCACCGGAAGGTCCTCGCCATCCTGAAGGCGAGCATGGACGACCGGGTGCCCTCGGGCCTTCGGAGCGACGCGTGGGTCATCCGGCAGAACGCCCTGCGCCTGCTCGGCGCGCTCCACGCCTTCGCCGAGACGTTCGCTGGCCCGCGGGCGGCCAACCTCGTCGCCCGAATCGAGGCCCGCGTCGAACACGGCGTCTCCCGGGAGGCGGTCGG
>KI543211.1:0-2420 GCA_000496215.1 uncultured archaeon A07HN63 | reverse complement strand
GCGTCGGCGCGGGCCGGGCCGAAACCCTCGCTTCTGGCGGGCTGACGACGCCCGGCGAACTCGTCGCGGCCGGCGTCGACGAACTCACGCGAGCGGGTCTCACCGCTGGCGTCGCCGACCGGGTCGTCGAGTCGGCGGCCGAGTTGCCACGGATCACCGTCGAGTGGGGCGAGTTCCCGACGAGCATCGCCCACGGCGAGAACGAGATGTGTGAGATCACGGTCCGGACGACCGCCGGCAGCGCGGCTGCCGGGATTCGGGTGACGGTCAACGGCGTCGAGATGACCGCAACCGAGTGTTATCTCACCGACGAAACAGCGGTCCCGGTCGGTGTGTTCGGGGCTGACGAGGATCTGGAGTTCACCGTCGAAGTGACGTTTCCGGAACTGCCGTTGCCGCCGGTGCGGGCGAGTCGGTCGGTGTCGGTGGAGTAGCGGCCGCATTCAGCACATGGTTCGTCGGATCGCTTCAATTTAGAGTAATACTTTCGATGTATTACTACTTATATATAGATAACAATGCCCCGCGTTACTACAAAAGGACAGGTTACGATCCCGAAAGAGATCCGCGACGCGCTCGGGATCAAACCGGGCGACGAGATAACGTTCAAAAAGAGCGATGCCGGCTACACGATCCGGAAGCAGGCTCCGACCACGGCCGACGGCGACGACCCTTTCGAAAAATACCGGGGCCATGCCGACAGCGACGAGACGATGCCGGACCGGATGCGTCGACTTCGCGGCGAGTACCCACGTGGTGGTGACGAATCACCCGACGAGACAGACAACTTGGAGGGCGACGCGTGACGACAGCCGTCGACACGAACGCGCTGCTCGCCCTGCTGTATGACGACGCGCACGCCGACGCGAGCGAGGCGGCGTTGCGACGCGCTTACCGAAACGGTCAGGTCGTCATCACGCCGGTCGTCTACGCCGAACTCGCCGCTGACGGCCATTTCGAGTCGGCCGCGGCACTCGACGAGTTCCTCACCGATCTCAGTATTCAGCGGACCGATCCCTCACAGGCGGCGCTGTTCCGTGCCGGCGAGACGTTCCAGCAGTACACCGACCGGCGACCCGCTGGCCTCCAGTGTCCATCCTGCGGCACCGAGCAGACGATTCCGTGCACTGAGTGTGGGACCGATCTTACGCCACGGCAGCACATCGCGGCGGACTTTCTCATCGGAGCCCACGCTGCCGTCGACTGCGAGCGGCTGCTCAGCTTCGACAGCGGTTTTTACGCGACATACTTCCCGTCGCTGGCTGTCGCGCCGGAATAGCGCGGATGTCGCTCACTCGATGTGAATCGCCGGCCGGAACGGCACAGCGTTCGACGCTTTGTCGCCGGGATTGACGATGTTGTCGCCATCCTCCGCGTAGACCGTTACCTCGGCGCCGTGTTCGCGTTCGAGGAAGTCGACCGCGGTTTCATAGGTCGACCGTTCGTCGATCTTGCTCATCGCGGCTATCGTATCGTCGTCGACGCCGCGGACGAGTTCGACCAGATCTTGGGCGAGATCGTTGACCGCGTCGCCGCGCTCGCGCAGGTCGGGGTCCTGCATGACCTCGCCCATGACCTGTCCCACGTCGGTGCCGACCTCGCGGACGGTCTCGAAGACCTCGCGTTTCCAGTCGGCGGCGACGTAGATCCGGATCGTTTCGGGGTCCTGTTCGGTTACGGTGAGGATGTCCTGTACGTCCTCGGCGAGCCGTTCGATCTGCCGTTCCTCGGTTTCCGTGCGCGGCGACTCCCAGCTCTCGTCGACTTCGGGCCACGGCGCGTCCTCGGCGGGCGTGCCCGTTAGCTGCTCGTGGAGTTCGTTCGTCATGAACGGGACGAACGGGGCCAGCAGCCGGAGTCGGTTTTCGAGAACGTGCCGGAGCGCCCACTGTGCGCCGTCGCGGTCGAGATCCGCGCGCCGGCGGTACCATTTCAGGTGTTCTTCGAAGCCGTAGAAGGCGGCCTGCGACGCGGTTCGTGTTTCGGCGTTATCGAGGGCAGCGGTCACCTCGGCGATGGTCGACTGGAGTTTCGACAGCAGCCAGCGGTCGATGTGTTCGAGATCGCTCTCGGGATCGACGCGGTCGGCGGCGGCCGCCGCCTCGTCGTCGATCAGTTCCTGTGCGCGGTTCCAGAATCGCCGGAGTTGATCCTCGACGCCCTCGACCTGCTCGGCTCGCCAGTCGTAATCCTGCCACGGCTCGGCGGAGTTCAGGAGGAAAAACCGGACCGTGTCCGCGCCGTAGTCCTCGATTGCCTTCCCCGGCAGGACGACGTGGCCCTTCGAGGAGGACATCTTCTCGCCCTCCAAGAGGCCCATGCCCATGATCGTGATGCCCTCGGGCCACTGGGCCTCGTCGAACAGCTCGGCGTGGTGGTAGAGGAAGAAGGTGAGGTGATTCGAGATGAGGTCGTTCGCG
>KI543210.1 GCA_000496215.1 uncultured archaeon A07HN63 | reverse complement strand
GAGCGAACTGCTGACTGTCGCCGAATGGGGTGAGGAAGCCGAAGCGGCCCACGCACATCTCGACGCTGCGCAGCATCTTGCCGGCCAGTTTCGGTCGTCGCTACCGGCGGACGCCGGCTCCGTCGAGGACTCGCTTGCTGCTGCAGTGGAGACGCTCACCACCGAGTTACAACAACGCCAAGCGGAGTTACCGTCAGAGCCGACCGACGACGAGAATCGCTTCCACGAGGAGTTACGATACCGGCTGCGAGACGATGCCGCCGAAAGCGTCGACCGGATTTCATACGCGCCCGGTCCCGCCAGCGGCGTCGTGGCCGCGACCAAGGGGTTTGCCGTCATGCTGGCCTACGGCCGCTTCATCGACCTAATCGGGGACGGCGAAGCGTTCAGCGTCGAAACGGCGTCGGCCGTCAGGTCGACTCGCAGCGCAGCGATCGATGCGATCACGACCGCGCTCGATGAGAGTCCTCGGTCTGATCTCGCACGCCCGATCCTCGCCGACACAGCCCGATCAGTGCAGTTCGCCGATCAGGAACTCGGGCGCATCTCGCGGGACGTACGGCCCGCTCGGCTTGCCGATCCACTCGCTCGATACACTGCTGCGACACTCAGAGCGCGAAGTGTACCGACTGCGTGTCGCCGAACGCTTGACGCACTGCAGCTATAGAGCCCCCCTCAGTCGGCGTTCGAAACCGCCCGATGGAACGGCTGGCGGGCGATCATCTCACGGAGTTCGCTCAGCGATGGTGAGCCCTCGCCGTGCATCGCCTCCATCACCGCACCGACCTCCTGTCTGGAGATCTTGACGCCGCGCTCGGTGAGGGCGTCCTCCGGCCGGGCTGCAAGCTCCCTGAGCGTTCCGACGGCCAGCAAAAACGGGACACCCCACGCGGCCATCGTGTTGCCGTGACGGAGCGGCATCGCCTGCAGATAGCCCTCGGCGTCGTCGAGGAACGACCGCGCGTGCTCACGGTGCGGCTGACGACCGCGGCGGCGTCCTCCCGGTTGTCCGACTCGATAACCGCCTCCTGATCGATCCCCTCCTCGGCCAGCCACTCGGCGGGGAGATAGACGTTGTTTTCCTCGGTGTAATCGTCGTAGACATCCTTCGAGATGTTGACCAGTTGGAGCAAGAGGCCAAACTCGACGGCCGTATCGTAGAGTTCCTGTCGGCGGTCGGCGGCGAGGTCGCCACGGGTCAGGAGATTCGTGATGAGGTTGCCGACCGTGCCGGCGGCGTAGTAGCAGTACTCCTCCAGTTCGTCGGCGTCGCCGATGCGGAGGCCGCCCGCGTCGGCGTGGCGTTCGACGAACATCGCCATCCCGTCGATCAGCTCCCGGACCGGCGGGATGATCGCCGCCTGTACGTCGTCGGGCAGCTCCTCGAAGGTGGCGGCGATCGTCGGGGCGCTGGCGACGACCTCCCAGTCGTCACTGAGTTCGCCCTCGGGCAGCCACGCCTCTGCCGACGCGCGGAACTCGTCGATATCGGTGTCCGTGTCGGGATCGAGCGCGGCATCGTACGTCCGGAGGAGGTCGGCCTGTGGCTCCGGCGGAATATGATTTGCATCCTCGATGGTATCGGCGACCCGACAGAGGAGATAGCCGAGGCAGATATGCGTCGACATCGGTTCATCCAGCACGTCGATGGTCAGCGCGAAGGTTCGGGAGACACCCTGCACCGCCTCGTGGCACCAGTCGAGATCGGGTTCGGGGGTCCCACCGGGCGGGCGAGATTCGTGGTCCGACATTCAGGTAGCTCCCCCTATGGGATGGGGCATAAAAAGTCTCTTGGGCTGGCGGGGAAACGTGGGAAGATTCATTTGGTAGCGAGCGTGTTCTCTCCACGTACATCATGGGCGTCATGTCCGATCGGGGCTCTCAGGTCGTCCGCGACAACATGGGTGGTATCATCGTTGGGCTATCTGGGCTGCTACTGCTCGCCGATCTTGTTGGGAAGCTGACTGGTGGAGGGCTGACACCCGCCCGGTTTGGCGGGTTCGTCTGGGACGGCCTCGTGATCGGTATTCTGATCGGACTGGCGGGGATCGGCCTCTCGCTGACCTACAGTATTCTGGGCTTCGCAAACTTCGCTCACGGTGACTACATCTCGTGGGGCGCGTTCTCTGGATGGGCCGTTGCGTATCTGCTGGCCGGTATCGACCGCTTTGCGGCCGGCGGCCTGCTGCTCATCGGTGGCGGTGGCGGCCCTGCCCCCGGCAATGTCGGAGTCAGCATCACGAACACGCCAGCCAGCATCGTCGCCGGGCTCATCGTTGCCGTTGGATTCACCGTCGGCGTGTCGCTGCTTGTTGACCGACTCGTCTATCGCCCGATACGGGAGGCCGACGGGATTACGCTCCTGATTGCGAGTATCGGTGTTGCCTTCGCACTCCGGTATCTGATCGTCTTTTTCTTCTACAACGGCCGACAGGGCGTCACCGATATCGGCCGAATCCCAACGTACGACCTCGCCGGCGTCGTGATCACCGCTCACGAACTCACTATCGTGATTGTAGGTCTTCTTCTGATGCTCGGCGTTCATCTGCTCCTGCAGCGTACCAAACTCGGCAAGGCAATGCGAGCGATGGCGGACAACCGCGACCTCGCGCAGGTTACGGGAATTCCGGTTGAGGGTGTAATCCGGACGACATGGATTCTTGGCGGCGGGCTGGCCGGGGCAGCTGGCTACCTCGTCGTCCTCACACAGGGGACCATCGCCTACAATCTCGGCTGGCTCCTCCTGCTGTTGATTTTTGCCGCCGTCATCATGGGAGGTATCGGCTCGGTGTACGGCGCCATCGTCGGTGGTCTCGTTATCGGGCTTGCGAGCCGATTATCCCTGATCTGGCTCACCGGTGACTTGTCGAGTTTCGCCGAACCGGTCGCCTTCGGGCTGATGATCTTCGTACTGCTGTTCCGCCCGGAGGGTATCTTTGGTGGGGTGAGTACGGCATGAGCACTGACAGCCTGCCAACCGACTCCTTCGACCGATTCCGGGCGTTGCTCGAACGTTCCGATGCCGCGCTCGTCCTTGCCGTGATGGCAGGGTTCTATCTCCTCTTTCTCGGGATCGGGGCGATCCTGAACTACGATCTCGCGGGCCTCATCTCGATTCTCGGCCAGGTCACGTTTTTCACCACGGTCTACGCGCTGGTCGTCCTCGCGCTGAACCTCCACTGGGGATACGCGGGCCTGTTCAACATCGGGATCGCGGGCTTCATGGCCGTCGGCGTCTACACGATGGCGATGCTGACCGCGCCGCCGACCGGCTCTCCACCCGGGCTCGGTCTCCCGCTCGCGATCGGGGTCGTCGGCGGAATGGTCGCGGCAGCGCTCGTCGGCCTGCTGACCGCCCTGCCCGCACTCCGGTTGCGCGCGGACTACCTCGCGATCGTCACCGTGGCTATCTCCGAGATCATCCGGCTGACGTACAACTCCCCGGCGTTCAGCACGTTTACGCTTCCCGGGGGGATCGCTCTCGGTACCGGCGGCGCCAGCGGGATCGGGACCTTTCCGAGCAACCCTGTCCGGGGGATCTACTACGTCAACCCGGCCAGTGCGTCCTCGGGGACAACACCGATTGGAGCGGCCGTTTTCGGCTTCTTCGAGAACACACTTGGTGTCCTCCGGAGCGCAGTCATCGTCGATCTCACATACGGGCTGGTGCTC
>KI543209.1 GCA_000496215.1 uncultured archaeon A07HN63 | reverse complement strand
TATTCGTCGTTCGTGAACGCCGAAAAAAGACAGTGTGGTAGAACTGGGCCATCACCAGACCCAGTCAAAATTGGAAATCGCCGTCGAGAGAGAAACACTGGTATTCGAACACAAAGTTCACGTGCCCCCACCCGGTCACTACGGGTACATGCAGCAGCGGTCACCCGGACTTGTCGGCGCGATCCGCATCGACCTGACGCGACTCCACGAGACGTGGATGGAGGTGCTGTTCCCGCGCCAGCTCGATCCCGGACAGGTGCTCGGCAAGTGGGAACCGGAGACGAGCGCGCAGACGCTGGGCTACTATCTGTGGGGACTGCTCGGCCTGCCGCTTGTCATCGTCGGTTACCCACTGCTGTTGATCGGCTACATGACGCGGTTTTATTCGATCAAGGTCGACAGTGCGGCCACACGGCTCGGCGTTATTGGTGTTGTTCTGATTTCGGTCGTTGTCTGGGGCGTGCTGTCGGCTGCCGCGAGCTTTCAGTTCGGCAACGCTGGGCAGTTTAGCCTGGCTGCTGAAGGGTTTTACGCGGTGGTCGCAGCCAGTGTTGTCGCCACCGTCTCGGCCGCGTTGGCGATCTTCTTCGGTCGCATCGACGGGCGCGCGACGAGTATCCTGCTTGCCTATCCGGCCGGAATGACCGCGATGTTCCTCCCGCCGGTGGTCGCCGCGCTATACTCCCCGACGCTGGCAGGAATCATCTTCCCGGCCAGCGAGGATCTGGCTATCTCGATTCTTGATGGTGTGCTGTTCATCGGCGGAATCAACGACATCCTCCGCGAACGATTCGCACTCGAAGGAGCAGGGTACGCCCTGATGTGGATGGCGCTTGCGATCCCGCTCGGCTGGCTGTTCGGTAGCCTCGTCGCGTTTGCGAACTTCATCCGCCCAAAAGGCGAGTAGGAAAAGTCGCTACGTTTAGGCTGCTGGCTTCCCAACTTCGAGTATGGAGTTTACGACCGGAACCACGGGTGGACTGTTTGCTGCGATTGTTGCCATCGGCGTCGGCGCCCTGATCGTCGCGCCGATGATGGGGCCATCGACGGTGCTGATGATGGTGCTCCCGTCGATGGTCGTCTTCGGGCTGCTTACTCTCATACTCGGGGTCAAGCACGGCGAATACCGCGTCAAAAACTAGTCGAGCGGCTCCGAGCCGACCGCAACCTGTCGAGCCCTCACTGGCTTCCGTCGGCTGACTGCTCGACCGGGGCGGTCGTCGTGCTGGACTCGAGCATCGTCGCCACCTTGACACCGACGAGGCTGACAGCCACGCCGCCAACGATGACGAGTGCCAGTCGCTGGGTTGGCGACAGCATTACGGCGCCAACGGCGAGCGTGGCGTCGAACACATACCCTGTAAAACCGCGAATCACGATCCCGACCGACAGCAGGCCAAAGGGGAGGCTGAGCGTCGGTACCCGGAGCCCGTCGGCCTGTATCAACTCGTCGAACAATCGGCCCGTGCTGGCGGTGACCGCCGCGAGCGTCAGCCACGGCAGGCTGTGATGCAGGAACGCCACCCCGGACAGCGGGCTGAGCGCCGGCGTGGTCCGGCCGGTTACCGCGAACCCACCGGAGAACAGCCCGATCGAGAGCAGCCCGACCGCGGTCACGTAGGTCACGACCGACACCCGACCGGAGTACAGCAGCTCCCGGCTCCACTCGGGAACACGCTCGACGTACTCGTCGATGCCCAGTCCCTTGTACAGGACAGCGAGGCCGAGCAGCGCCGCCAGCCCGGCCAGCGCGATGGTGAACGAGAAGTACAGCAACAGCGCCGGCACCAGCAGCAGACTGATGCCGAGCGGGACGAGGATCGTCGACCGGAGTTCCTCGTCGGCGAGGAACTGCTTGAGCAGGTAGTAGGTCGACTCGATGTCGCGGGCCTGTCGGACGACGACGCGGTCGACGCCGTCAACCTGCAGGCGGCTCTCGACGACCGGTAGCAGGCGCTCGTCCTCGGCGGCGCCGATCACAACGATGCTGGAGTTGGGGTCGTGCTGTTCGATAAGCGTGTCGAGCTGTGCGGCAATCGTCCGGTCGGGCGCCGTCTGTGAGTCGGTATCGGCCGACAGGACAGCGACAACGGCGTCGTCGCCGTCATCGCGGAGTTCCCGCGTTGTTCGCAACGCCTCAAGCAGACAGTTGACTGTCGTCGACTCGGGGTCGTCGAGTCCCACGTCGGTCACGAGCGAGCGCACCGCTTCCCAGCCCGCAACCGGGGGGTCGACACCGGCGGTCGTGGTGATCACGCTGTCGCGGTCGATACAGCAGACCAGCGTCGTCACACCCGCCCAAAGGCGACCATAGAATAAAAAGCCAGTCGTGGTGCAAGTGGCGATGTTACTGGACGTACGATGCGGCGCTTAGCGATGCGGTCCCTAACGGTGCGACACCTGACAGAACAAATCGAAATCAGCGACAGCCTGTCTAGAGCAGCCCCGTCTTCTGGAGCTTCATCAGGTCCTCGGTTTCGAGGGTTTCGCCCTCCTTGAACTTCTGGTAGATGTCCTCGGCCTCTTCCTTCTCGGCCTCGCGCTGTTCGGCGCGTTCGTCCTCCTGCTCTTCCTCTTCTTCCTTGTCCAGCTCGCGGAGTCGTTTCTGGACGCGGACGAAGTCCTCGTGGTGGCGGTCGGCCGCCTCCTGGGCGTCGACGAACAGCTCGTGCATCTCGTCGGCCTCGTCGCGGATCTCGTCGGCCTCGCGGTAGGCCTCGATCATCTGGTTGTCGGTGCCTCCTGAGCCTTGTCAGCCAGCTCGGTCACCTTCTGGTGGTGCTGAGAGGCCTCCGAGCGAACTTCCTCGGCTTCCTCGACGAGTTCGTCGAGATTCCCGCTGTCCTCGATCTTGTCTTGCTTTTCGGCAAGCTCCT
>KI543208.1:16689-23252 GCA_000496215.1 uncultured archaeon A07HN63 | reverse complement strand
CGGCGAGTCGACGGTCGTCACGCCCTCCCAAGTTATCCCGACAAAGGCCACCAAGAGATGCGTGACTCCGCGCTGAAGTCATCCGCGAACTCGGCATCGAGGGCGGCTGTAACATCCAGCACGCGTGGCGCGACGACGGCACGCCCGGCGGCGAGTACCGCGTCGTCGAGGTCAACCCGCGCGTTTCTCGCTCCTCCGCGCTGGCCTCGAAGGCGACGGGCTACCCAATCGCCCGCGTGACCGCGAAGGTCGCCATGGGGAAACGCCTCCACGAGATCACCAACGAGATCACCGGTGAGACGACCGCCGCCTTCGAGCCCGCTATCGACTACGTTGTCACCAAGGTGCCGCGGTGGCCCATCGACAAGTTCGACGATGTCGACTTCGAGATCGACACCGCGATGAAATCGACCGGCGAGGCGATGGCCATCGGCTCGACCTTCGAGGAATCGCTGTTGAAGGCGCTGCGCTCCTCGGAGTACGACCCCGCTGTCGACTGGAACACGGTCGATAACACGACACTCGAAAGCGAGTATCTGGAACGGCCGTCGCCGGACCGACCGTACGCCATGTTCGAGGCGTTCGACCGCGGGTACTCTGTCCAAGAAATCATTGACCTCACAGGCATCAAGGAGTGGTACGTCGAGCGGTTCAAACGCGTCAGCGACGCCGCACAGGCCGCACAGGACGGCGACTTCACGCCCGCCGCGACCGCCGGCCGCACCAACCACGAGATCGCCGAGATCGCCGACGGCGGCGTCGATGTCGACACCGTCGAACAGGAGGTGCCGGGCCGCAACTACAAACAGGTCGACACCTGTGCCGGCGAGTTCAGAGCCGAGACGCCGTACTACTACTCCGCACGCCTGCCGGAGTTCCACAGCGGCCCGCTGCTCGGCGACGAGGCCGCCGGCGAACTCCGCGTCGACAAGGCCGACGAGAGCGTCGTCGTGGTCGGCGGCGGCCCGATCCGCATCGGTCAGGGCGTCGAGTTCGACTACTGTTCCGTACACGCGGTGCAGGCCCTCCGCGAAGTCGGTATCGACGCCCACGTCGTCAACAACAACCCCGAAACCGTCTCGACGGATTACGACACCTCCGACGGCCTCTTTTTCGATCCGATTTCGGCCGAAGAGGTCGCCGACGTGGTCGAGGCGACCGGCGCGGACGGCGTGATGGTCCAGTTCGGCGGCCAGACCTCGGTCAACATCGGCGAACCCCTGCAGGACGAGATCGACCGCCGTGGCCTCGACTGTGAGATCATGGGCACGACGGTCGAGGCGATGGACCTCGCGGAGGACCGCGACCGGTTCAACGAACTCATGGATGACCTCGGGATCGCCCAGCCTGAAGGCGGCACGGCGACCTCGGAGAACGAGGCGCTCGAACTCGCCCACGACATCGGCTACCCGGTCCTCGTTCGCCCGAGCTACGTTCTCGGCGGCCGCGCGATGCGTGTCGTCCACGACGACGCCCAACTGAAACACTATATCGAGGAGGCTGTCCGGGTCTCGCCCGACAAACCGATCCTCATCGACGAGTTCCTCAGCGACGCGGTCGAACTGGACGTGGACGCTGTCGCCGACGGCGAGGACGTCCTGATCGGCGGCATCATGGAACACGTCGAGAGCGCGGGCGTCCACTCCGGCGACTCGGCGTGTATGATCCCACCGCGCTCGCTCAGCGAGCAGACGCTCGCTCGCGTCCGCGAAGTGACAGAAAGCATTGCCACCGCTCTCGACACGGTCGGTCTGCTCAATGTCCAGCTCGCGGTCCGCGACGGCGAGGTCTACGTGCTGGAAGCCAACCCACGTTCCTCGCGCACTGTCCCGTTCGTCTCGAAGGCGACGGGCGTCCCGATTGCGAAACTCGCCGCGAAGACGATGACCGGCAAATCGCTCGACGAGATCGATGCCGAAGAACAGATTCCCGAGCAGACCAGCGTCAAGGAGGTGGTGCTCCCGTTCGACCGACTCGAAGGCTCGGACCCGCGTCTCGGCCCGGAGATGAAATCGACCGGCGAGGTCATGGGCAGTGCCGACTCCTTCGGCAAGGCCTACGACAAGGCGCAGGATTCGACCGGCAAGCCGATCCCGGAATCCGGCACCATCGCGCTGGATCTGTCGGCTGAGGCGTTTCCTGATCCCGACACCGAGGCGGGCGAGGAACTCGTCGAGGAGTTCGGCGAGTTCTTCGAGTTCAGCGAGGCGGTCGATCTGATCGATGCCGCCCGTGCGGGCGAACTCGACATCATCGTCTCCCGCGACCGCGACCTGCTTGAGGTCGCCGTCGAGGAGGAGATCACCTACTTCTCGACGCCAGCCAGCGCGAAGGCCGCGCTTGAGGCCCTGCAGGCAAGCGACGAACCGATCGACGTGAAGGCGATCTCCGACCGCCCGAAACGCGCCGATCAGTGGGGGAAGTAGCGACCATCACGGACTTGACCCTCCGTACTCACTCGTCGTATTCGGGAGCAGGACCGAGACAGTCGGTTGCCTCTGCGGAAACCCCGGCCATTTCTTCAGCCAACCGCCGAGACCGATCAGCCCGCTTTTGATACCCCTCTGCCAGTCGTTCTGATTTCATCGACCTGTCGATTGGGCGCTTCGATCATGAATTTTGTGTGAACACTGGGTGTGTCATGTGAGTTTTCAGATCGGTTTGAACAAGTCCGCGACCGGTCCAGCTAATCGAACCGGCAGCCCGGTCCGCAGGATCGTGATTTTAGCCGGCAACTCTATTTCATTTAGTTCCCGGCCGTCGCTGACGGCGACTGTGTTGGCACCACCTCGCCTGCCGGAAGCGGATATATCCGCCTGCAACCCCTATCGGTGGTAATGGGACGGACCGCGGCACCTGACGAGCACCGCGACACGGCGACGCCGGCAGCCGAGGACGCGACCACCGATTCCGCGACCGGTTCAGCGCTTGCCATCGACAGTCTCTCGAAGCAGTTCGGCGACGGCGAGAACGGGGTGTTGGCGGTCGACGACGTGAGTCTCACCGTCGACGCCGGCAGTGTCGTCGGTCTGCTCGGCCCGAACGGGGCCGGCAAGACGACGCTGATCAAATGCGCACTCGGGATCGTGCTGCCCGACACCGGCTCGGTTCGCGTCTTCGATACTGATGTCACCGACAGCCACCGGGCGGCCTACGCGGATGTCGACGCGATGCTCGAAGGGGCGCGCAACGATTACTGGCGGCTGACTGTCCGCGAAAATCTGCGGTACTTCACGACGATTCACGGCGTCGATCCGGCATCAGTCGCCGACCGCCACGACCGCCTGCTCGACCGGCTCAACCTCACGGAGAAGGCAGATACACCGGTCCGGGAGCTGTCCCGCGGCATGAAACAGAAGGTGTCGCTGGCGAGCGTCCTCGCCGGCGGTGCGGATCTCGTCTTCCTCGACGAGCCGACGCTGGGCCTCGATGTCGAAAGCTCACGGACCCTACGCCGCGAGCTCCGCCGACTCGCCCGCGAGGAGGGGGTGACGATCATTCTCAGCAGCCACGACATGTCGGTCATCGAGGCGGTGTGCGACCGCGTGGTGATCATGGCCGATGGCCGCATCGTTGCCGACGATACGGTGTCGGCACTGCTATCGACCGTCGACCGCAACGTGGTGCGGGTCGTCAGTCCCGACATCGATTCCACACTCCTGACCACACTCCGGTCGACATTCGAGGTCCGCGCGGTCGACTCGGTTGCCGGTGGGACGCGCGTCGATATCGCCGCTGTGGATGATGCGATCTACGAGCTCATGGAGACGCTCCGTGCGGCCGACGTGCGTATAACCGAGATTCAGACGGTCCAGCCGGAGCTTGAGGATCTGTTTGTCGAGCTGACCGGTCTGCCCTCCGAACAGGAGAGGTCCCAGAGGGGGTCGCCGTGAGCAACGAGCCAGATACCGTGGTGGGTGGAACGAACACCGAGACAGCAGCAGCCTCAAACGGCACCAACCCCGCTACGGGCTCGGCCTCTGATACGCCGGACCCCGATCCGGCCACCTACTACCATCTGGCAAAAGCTGTGCTATACCGCGAGTATCTGATCTTCGTCCGGTATCCAGCCAACGCGATCGGCGGGATCGTCGTGGCGCTCTTCTTTTTCGGCGTCCTGTTCTACGGCGGTCGACTGCTGACCGGCCAAGCATTGACCGACTCCATCGAGGGGATCATCGTCGGCTACTTCCTCTGGACGCTCTCTGTCGGCGCGTACTCGTCGGTGTCGAACGACCTCGGCAGCGAGGTGCAGTGGGGCACCCTCGAACGCCACATCACGACGCCGTTCGGCTTCGCACCAGTCGCACTGCTCAAGGGCGTCGCAAAGCTCGTTCGCACGTTCCTCACGAGCGCGGTCATCCTCGCGGTGATGCTGCTGGTAACCGGCACACAGCTGAGTCTGTCACCGCTCACGGTTGTCGTGATCGCCGGCCTCTCGATCACCTCGGTGCTGGGCCTCGGGTTCGCAGCCGGCGGTGTGACCGTCCTCTACAAGCGGATCGGCAACTGGCTGAATCTCCTGCAGTTCGGCTTTGTCGTCCTGATTTCGGCGCCTGTCCTGGACGCGCCGTGGACCCGCCTCTTGCCACTGGCGCACGGCAGCGCGCTCCTCCAGCGGGCGATGGTCGACGGCGTCCGGCTCTGGGAGTTTGGTCTCCTCGATCTCGGCCTGCTTGTCGGTGTCGCGGGTGGCTACCTCGCCGGCGGCTATCTCGTTTTTCAGTACGCGACGCGGCGCGCCCGACGACTTGGCGTGCTCGGCGATTACTGAGACACGGCGGTGATACGGTTCCGCTGCGAGCCGACACTGAGAGCGTCGTTACGACAGCTTGCCGAGTGCTTCGAAGAAGTCAGCGACCGGCCCCGCCAGTCGCACCGGCGGCTCGGTGCGTGCGACCGTGATCTCGGCCGGCAACTCGATCTCGTGTGGCTGCCGGCCGTCGCTGACGACGACCGCGTGGTCGGCGTCGCGGGCGGTGACCGTCACCGTTGCGTCGTCGTCGACGACCAGCGGCGGCATCGGATCGGTGCCGCTCATCTCGTTGACGACCAGTCCGTCGACCGAGGGGTGGACGAGCGGGCCGTCCTCGCTGAGGTTGTAGGCCGTGCTCCCGGTCTGGGTGGCGATCAGCACGCCGTCGGCGTGGCCCGTCGAATACGTTGAGCCGTCGACGGTAACCGCGAAGGTCGCACCGCCGCCGTGGCCCCGCCGCGGCCCGTTGACGACGATCTCGTTGACCGCGGGCGCGCTTTCGAACCCGCCGCAGGTCGCCGCGAGTCGGGGTGCCTCCCTGATCTCGTGGCTGTCTTCCGGATCGCGGCGACCGTCTCGCGGACGGCGTTGACGGCGTTCTCGGGACGAACGGCGTTCAGAAAGCCGACCTCGCCGAGATTGACGCCCACCATCGGTGTCCCGCCGGCGGCCCGGGCAGCGAACAGGAATGTGCCATCGCCGCCGATGCTGACGACCAGATCGCACTCGTCGAAGCTCTCGATCTCGCTGCCTGCGTCGGGGACATCGAGGCTCGTTGCGGTCGCGGTGTCGAGTCGGCAGTCGACGCCGTCGGCGACGAGCGCCGACCGGACGGTGTCGGCGACCTCGACCGCCCGACTGTTGTCCCGCTGTGCAACGAGTCCGATCTTCATACCGAGCGTTCGGTTGGGAGCATCAAAGGGCTGTCTCACTCGCGCGATCGACTCACCCGTGTCGCGTCAGGCAGGTCGGCAGCCCGATCAGCTCGACCGGCTCGGAGTTGTCGGGCGAGTAGACGACGAACTGCCCCTTCTCCATGTACGGAACCTTCGACTGGAGATTGGGCGGGATATTGACGCTGTTGATCGCGTCCTCGTCGCCGAGGTTGAGCACGAGCTTCGTATTCAGTTGTTTGAACACCGGGTCGGCGATATCCTGCGGGTCCTGCGTGATCAAAAAGAGGCCGAGCCGCTCTTTGCGGCCCTGTTTGGCAGCCTCGGTGAACTTCTGGACGACCTTTCGCGCCTGTACGGTGTCGGCGTCGGCGAGGAAATTGTGCGCCTCGTCCATCCCGACCACGACCGGCGTCTCGTTGATCCGGTCGCTGTCGGGTGAGTTCGAGAGCTTGTTATCGATCAGATACGACGCCACCGCTAGCACGCAGAGCTCCTTGGCTCGACTTGACGACAGGTGGTAGGTCGGCACCACGGTCAGCCCGCCGGGGCGGACGAGCTGGTGATCGAGGTCGGTGATCGGTTTCGCCGACTGGTCGAAGATGCCGCGCGGCATCCCGAGCACACGGCGCTTGATCGCGTCGAAGGTCGCCTCGTGGACGCGGCCGGACTCGTCGAGTTCCTCCTTCAGCGCGGGGTCGTCGAGGAAACTCGTGAACTGGTCGTAGGTCCCCGACTGGCCGTACTGCCGGAAGAACCGACTCAGGAGGGTCTGGAGGCCCGAATACTGGTTTTCGTTGAGGCTGCTGCCGGCGACGAGCCACGGGCGGTCCTCGGTCATCGAGAACGGCACGGTAAACTGGATCTGCTCGGCGCGGTGGCCCTCGCCCGCGTAGCTCGTCCCCGACTCGACT
>KI543208.1:7282-12436 GCA_000496215.1 uncultured archaeon A07HN63 | reverse complement strand
CTCCGAGGTGCCGATCTCGTCGGCGATCTCGGTGTAGGGGGTCCGGGCGTCCCGCCGCAGGATCGAGAGGATCTGCCGGTCGAGATCATCCATGCCGGGACAAGCGGGAGGAGGCCCTTACCGATTACGAATTTCGTAACGCATCTTCGAACGACGCACTTATTAGCGAGAATCGATACGTAACTCGTAATGTCAGACGCCTACATCGCGTTAGCAGACGGCCGCGTGCTCGAAGCCCGCTGCCGCGCACCGGGCACAACCCGTGGCGAACTGGTGTTCACGACCGCCTATACAGGCTACGAGGAAAGCCTCACCGATCCCTCCTACGAGGAGCAGGTCCTCACGTTCTCCTACACGCTGATCGGCAACTACGGGGTCCGCGCGGACCGCTTCGAGTCCAGCCGCGTCCACCCTCGCGCTGCTGTCGCCCGCGAGTTCACCGACGATGTGGCGACGTGGCTCGAATCCGAGGGCGTTCCCGCTATCGACCACATCGAAACCCGCGACCTCGTCACCTCGATCCGCGAGGAGGGCGCGATGAAATGCGGCATCGCCGCCGGCGAGGACGTGACCCCCGAGGACGCGAAAGCCGAACTCGAACAGTGCAAGGAGATGAGCGAACACGAGGAGATCGGCGAGCAGGTCACCACGCCCGAACCGACCGTCCACCGTGGCGGCGGCGAAACCGATGTCGCACTTATCGACTGCGGCGCGAAAGGCTCGATCATCGACTCGCTGACCGAGCGCGGCGCGGACGTCCACGTGCTCTCGTGTCAGACCTCCGCCGAGGAAATCCGCGATCTCGATCCCGACATCCTCTTCATCTCAAACGGCCCGGGCGACCCCGCGAACTTCGAGAACACCCAGTCGCTCGTTGAGGAGTTCGCCGGCGAGCTGCCCATCGCCGGCATCTGTCTCGGCCAGCAGATCGTCGCCCGCGCCTTCGGCGGCGACACCGAGAAGATGGCCTTTGGTCACCGTGGCGTCAACCAGCCGGTGCTCGATATCGAAAGCGAGCAGGTCGTGATGACGACCCAGAACCACGGCTATACGGTCTCTGACCCGGGCGATCTCGAGGTCACCCAGCGCAACGTCAACGACGACACAGCGGAGGGGCTGGCCGACGACGAGCGTGGCATCATTACGCGCCAATATCATCCCGAGGCCAATCCCGGCCCGCACGACTCGCTAGGCTTCTTCGACGACGTGCTGGCGATGATCGAACAGGAGTCGACGGTCACCGCCGACTGACGCGCTCAGTAATCGAGTCAGTTTCGACAGGGTGGCGATTCTATTACTCGGACTCGGATTCCTCGTCGATTGGTCCCCAATCAAACTCATCTGCGGTTATCTCAGTACTATCATTATCTCTCCAAAACATGATATCAGTCGTACTGACTTTCTTTAGAGTACCCGTGTAATTCCTGCGAATGTAGAACCCGGCTGTGGCGAAGATACCGAGGAGCACTACGGCACTTGCAAGTAGTCTCAACAGCGGCGCGGTATCTTCGCCTTGGTGTTGCTCGGTTTGCTGTTGTACCGCTTGTCGTTGCTGTGCCTCGCCGCCACCTGATCGCTGTTGTTGTATTTCAGTGACTGCGAACAGTGAAAATTCGTCAACCTGCGCTGTGAAGGTGACCGTGTTACTGCCTGTGCTTTCGACGGTGGTATTGAGTTGTTCCCATCTCGGTTTTTTCGCCTCGTCGTCGTATATTTCCTTGATTACGGTCAGTTGCTCTGGATTCTCGACTTTGCTTTCCTCCAGACGTAATCGCATCGTGGCCGCTGACTCCTCTGCCTCTTCTGTCGTGGGTGTGATATTGGCGACTGCTATAACGTCGATACTGTCGCCACTATCGGCATCCTCACCGCCGACGTTGATCGAATCGGTGCTGCGTATCGATTCGGACATTCGTCTACGTATTACCGCCGGTGGATCCGCGTATTCGGTAATCTTCACCGAACCACTGAGCCCCTCTGTGTCGAAGGTAATCGCGTTGACGAGCTGGGTTTCAACAGGCGTCACAGTCACTCCAGGCAAGTCAGTCTCGGCGTCTTCGAGCTCCGGCTTGGCTGTTGTTGTCGGGCTCCCAAACGAACTGATGATGCTTTTGATCTCGGCGATACTCGGTTGTGGATCGCCTGTCGTGTTGGTAGACTGTGCTGCGACACCGAGCGGGACAAGTGTGGCTCCAATAAGAATACAAGCGACCGTGACCGCGGCTATAATCCTCCCCGTCTGGTTCTTTTCACCGGGGAGTATGATCATAGTCATCTATTTAATTACTGAAATTGTATATCACCACCGACATGAAAAACCCCCGGGTATGATTCCTATGTTTTCTACTATTTATACTAGTTCGGTACTGATCGCTCCGCATTAATTTCCCAGCAGTGCTTATTTGACCGGCGGCGTTCCGGTTTCACTCTATTCTATCGAACGGATCGAACGGGAACTCCCGCCGGAGTGCGGCGTACTCCTCGGCCCACCGCAGCCACGAGCCGACCAGAAAGCCGCCACTCCCGACGCCGAGCGCGAACAGCAGCCCGAGCAGCAAAGACAGCCGGAGCCGCAGCCCGCCGGCGAGTTCGGGTGGCAGGGCTGCGGGCGCAGCAAGCAGGTACGCGAACACCGGAAAGAAGACCAGCGACAGCGCGGCCAGCGCGCCGTTATTCGCGTAGGCGGCCAGCGCGGCCAGCACGCCCAGCGCCAGGATCGGGCCCAGCGAGAAGAGAAGAGAGACATCGAGTCCCGACCCAACGAGCCACAGGCCGACGATCAGCGACCCGACGCCGAGTGCGAGCGGTCGCGGCGGCAACTCCGCAGCGGTAGCGAAAAAACTGGCTCGCCAACGCGGCCGCCAGCACCACAACCGCACCAGCGACGAGCACCACTGCTGTCTCACCGCTTGGGCCACCGCGAACCCAGCGCGGCCCGACGACGGCACCGGCGGCGACGCCGCTCAACGCCGCCGTGACGCCGAGCGTTTTGGCCGTCAGCGCGCGGTCGTCGCCGACGAGCACGCGGCCGATAGGCCGGTCCATACCCCGTCCTTCGATCGCTGTAAGAATAAATCCGTAGCCCGACCCGAACCGGTAGCCGTTTAGCCGTCGACCGTCGACTGCCTGTATCATGAGTGACGTGCTCGAAGACGACCTCTACGAGCGGACGAAGGCGCTGCTCGACCCCGGCGATATCGAGCTGGTCGGCCTCGTCATCCACACCGAGTTTTCCAGCGAGGAGGATCTCGAAATGCACGAACTCACCGTCGACTGCAACGAGATCATCGCCGACCACACCGACAAGGGCGAGAGCTACATCTACGCCGGCAACGACGACCCCGAGTTCGCCTCCAACCAGTTCCACGGCCGTACGCTGGACGACGACGAGTTCGTCTGGGAGTGCCAGCAACTGCTGCGGGACGGCCGATTCCATCTGGTCTTTTATTACGAGGCGACCGCCGACCACGAGGGCATCATCGAGGCGCTCGAAGACCGCGGGCTGTCGGTGACGCCGGTGCCGTAGTCCGGCGGTCGCGTCCGTGGATCGGCCCAGCGAAATCGAGCCATTGACACGGCTGGCACCGCTACAGCTGATATGGCTGAGACGAACCTTCGCGCACTCCTCTCCTCAGATACGTTGCTGCTGGCCGTGGTCATGTTTCTCGGTGTGGCCGGCTCCGGCGTCGCCGCCTGGGGCTTCCGCCAGCTCGGCCTGCCGCGACTCGGTGACCTGCTCTATATCGCCGGCTACGGTGGGATGGTGTTCGTCGTCTGGTACGGCTGGATCAGACCGCTCGATATCACCGGGCCAGAGTAGGACTGCGGGACGCACCGACGAGAGAACGGAAGTTTAATGCGCGTTTCAGCGTCACCTTCAGGTATCCATGCTGCCGTTACAGCTCATCGACTCGATTCTCATCAACTACAACATGGGACAGGTCCTGTTGCTCGGATTCGTGGTGACGACACTCGGGGCGCTACCGCTGAAATCGCAGCAGGTAATCGGGCTCAACACGATCGCCTTCGGGCTGATCTTCCTCCTGACGCCGCTGTCGACGATGCCCTCGGTCTATCTCTTCCTCGGTCTCACGCTCCTCGTGATCGGTCCCATCGTCTACGTTACGGCTAACGAGTAAGGTGAGCATCCAGCACCCCTCGATCAGCAGCATTCCGCCGCTGATCGGTTGCAACGGCAGCACCCCCCGGCCGGCTTCGCTACCTTTTTGCTGTGACTGCCATTACCTCGACGCATGATTACGGTTCGGGCCCCGGCGACGAGCGCGAACCTCGGCAGCGGGTTCGACGTGTTCGGCGTCGCGCTCGACCGGCCAGCCGACGTGATCCGGGTCGAACGCGCCGAGCGGACGACCATCGAGATCACGGGCGCCGGCAGTCAGTACATCCCGACCGACCCCGACGACAACACCGTCGGCGCGGTCGTCGACGCCCTCGACGCGCCGGCCCACATCGAGATCGACAAGGGCGTCCGGCCCTCCTCGGGGCTGGGCTCGTCGGCCGCCTCGGCGGCGGGCGCGGCAGTCGCGCTCAACGAACTCTACGACCGTGGCCTGACGCCGAAGGAACTCGTCCCGATTGCCGCCGAGGGCGAGGCCGTCGTCTCCGGGACGGCCCACGCCGACAACGTCGCGCCCTCCATTCTCGGTGGGTTCACCATCGCCACCGCCGACGGCGTCGAAGCCGCCCAGACCGATATTCCGCTTGTCGCCTGCCTCCCCGAAATCGCCGTCTCGACGCGGGACGCCCGCCGGGTCGTTCCCGAGCGGGCGAGCATGGAGGAACTGGTCGAAACCGTCGGCAACGCAGCGACGCTCTCAGTGGGAATGTGTCAATCCGACCCTGTCCTCGTCGGCCGCGGGATGGACGACCCGCTCGTGACGCCGGCCCGTGCCGAACTCATCACCGGCTACGCGGCGGTCCGAGAGGCTGCCTTCGATGCGGGAGCAACCGGTGTTACCGTCAGTGGGGCTGGCCCATCGGTGCTGGCAGCCTGTCGGGCGGGCGACCGCCGTGCCGTCGCCAGTGCGATGCTGGACGCCTTCGACGCAGCCGATGTCGAAGCCCGCGCCTACCAGACACGTGTCAGTGAGGGCGCGACAATACTGTAATTGTTGCTGCGATGTTATCAACATC
>KI543208.1:1410-2805 GCA_000496215.1 uncultured archaeon A07HN63 | reverse complement strand
GCCGGCCGGGCGGCGAAGAACGCGACGCTGGCCGGCAGTGCGGGCGGTGGTGGCGTGAGCGGCGGCGACACCGAGAGCCGGCAGCTCGTCGTTCTCGATGAGGCCGACAACATCCACGGCAACTACGACCGCGGCGGCGCGTCGGCGATCACGGAACTCGTCAAGGAATCGAGCCAGCCCATCGTGCTGATTGCCAACGAGTTCTACGAGATGAGCCGCGGGCTGCGCAACGCCTGCGAGGAAATCGAGTTCCGCGACGTGTCGGCCCGCTCTATCGTGCCCGTCCTCCGGGACATCTGCCGCCGCGAGGAGATCGACTACGAGAGCGATGCCCTCGACGTGATCGCCGAGACCAACGACGGCGACCTCCGTGGGGCGATCAAGGACCTCCAGGCGGCCGCCGAGGGCCGCGAGTCGATCACGGCCGAGGATGTGGCGACCGCCGACCGCGACCGCGCGATGGACCTCTTCCCGTTTCTTGATGTCGTCCTCAAGGAAGAATCGGCCGAAGAGGCCCTGCAATCGGCCTACCGGGTCGACGAGACGCCCGACGATCTGACGAAGTGGATCGAGAACAATCTGCTCGGCGTCTACGAGCCGAGCGAGGCCGCCCGCGCCTACGACGCCTTGGCCAACGCCGACCGCTGGCTCGGCCGGGTTCGGGCCACACAGAACTACAGCTACTGGCGATATGCGACCGACAACGCCGCTGCTGGCGTCGCTGCCGCACGCGATGGAACCAGCGGCGGCTGGACCCGCTACAGCCGTCCGCAGTTCTGGCCCAGCAGCGACGACACGGCCGACGAGGTCTGCCAGCAGATCGCCGAACGCGGCGGGATGAGTCTCGATATCGCCCGGCGCGAGGTGCTGCCCTTCCTCTCGGCGATGACCCACCACTGCAAACCCCGCGAGCTAACGGTTGCGATGGCCGCGGCCTACGACTTCGACGAGGCAGCCGTCTCGTTTGTCACCGGCAGCGGCGAGTCGACCAACAAGGTCGAATCCATCGTCGACGACGCCGAGGCACTGCGCGAAGACGCCATTGAGGAACACTCCGGCGGGGCGTTCGCTGGTGGCGTGAGCGACGCTGGCGACGCTGAACCCGCCGACGACAGCGACGCGACTGTGGACGACGACGTTGCAAGCGACAGCGAGGCTACCGATGAAGCGGCTGCAGACAGCGGCAATACCGACGAACCCGCAAGCGAGGATGCGGCCGACGACGAGGATCAGGCCGGCCTCAACGAGTTCATGTAGCTACTCGGTTGCGGATGTTATTCTGACTGCTCGGTACCGAGGGCTGTCGACGGGAACTGTGGGGTGTCGACACATCGCCAGAGGCCGGCGGCAACGAGCGTGAGTAGCTGAGTAGAGCCAAAGTTGAGGAGCTGGACG
>KI543208.1:0-1390 GCA_000496215.1 uncultured archaeon A07HN63 | reverse complement strand
TCTCGGTCGCATCGAGGCGTCGTAAAAGTCGTCTAGCGGCAGCGTCGCCGGATATCCCGGAGGTCGTGGACGATCTCGTTGTCGAAGCCCGCCGATAGCACGCGGCCGTACTGGCGGATGTGCCGCCCGCCGCGGTCGTCGTCGATATCGAGCAGCGCGCTCACCAGCCGGCGGACGATGCCGATGCCGGGGCTTTCACGCCGGCCGCTCTCGTAATCGGAGATGACCGACGACGACACGTCGATCTCGGCGGCCAACTCGGTCTGGGAGATGTTGAAGTCGGTGCGCCACTTCTTCATCGTCGCGCCGGGGTCGTCGCTCAGCGTGATCTCGCCGGCGATCCGGTGGGCGAGATCCTCGCGGACGGTCGTCGTCATCGACTGCTCACGCCCGTGTGTCGCATATCGTTCCATACCGTCGGTCGTCGCAAAAGGCTACCGAACCCGATACTCGACAGTTGTCGTACTCACTGTGTTCCTGTCTCCCAACTGCCGTGTCTGTGCCCTGCCGTACACCACGGATTTAACTCACTGTACCCCCTTTGCTACGTAGAGATGCTTAATGAGATACGCCGTGCGAACAGCGATACCCGAGTCCAGTATGTGCTGATGGTCATCTTCGGTGGGCTCTGTATTTTTGCTGCGTTCGCACCGCCAAGCGTATTTGCATACGAACTCAAGATCACCACCGTTGGTACCCTCTTCGGCTTTACGGCCGGCATCTGGGTGTCGCACCTTGTGCAGGTACTCCGACGGGCCATCGCCGCCAACAACGCCGCCAACCAACTGCAGTCCGAGTAAGATGAGTTCACAAGAGTCCACCTCCGACGGTGCTGAGCCGCCGGGACAGTCATCGTTTCTCTCGGGCATCGAGTTCCTGACCGGTGAGGACCCCAACCTCGGCTCGTTCCTGTTGACTATCGGCGGCGTCACCTGCGTGTTTATCGCGCTGTTCCAGCTCGGCCCGGTTGAGCCGCCGGTCTCGCATCTGTTGACCGCGGGCGTACTCATCATTACCGTTGTCAGTTCCGGCTTCGCCGCGTTGCTCGACTCGCTGGGGTACTTTGACGGCACGACCCCGGAGCAAGTCGCCGAGGCCGCACGCACGACCGACACCAAGCGACCGTGGGTTCCCTCCCAACCGGTGTCGGCCTCGTTGCCGCCGATGCTCAACTTCGACGAGGAACTGCAGGCACTGGCCGACTACTACGATGGTGATCTTCCCGAGCAGTTTGATCCATTTATCACCGAGTACAGGCGGCTCAAAACGAATCCCGAAAACCGCTCGACAATCGCCAGCGATCTTCGAGCCGACCTCAACCCGATCGGGACGATCCTTGACGAGGACACTCCGGCCTACGACTACTACGAGCGGATCAGCGAGGGCCTCT
>KI543207.1 GCA_000496215.1 uncultured archaeon A07HN63 | reverse complement strand
ACAGATCGTCGCACTCTCGGGGCTGCGGTAGTCGTCGGCCTCACGCAACATGAGTGCTCCCAGTCGTCTGCAAATCGTCGACCCGGACGGCGAGATGACCCCACGCGTCGCCCATCGTGTACTCTCGGCCGTCGTAGTTGTACGTGAGTTCGAGCCACATCGCCCTCGTCGGCGTCGTCTTCGGGCGCCATGAAGTAGTTCGCAAACGAGCTGGCCTCCCAGCGGGAGCGCGGTTCGACGTACTCGAACTTCCGGGCCCAGAAGCCGAGTGCCTCATCAGCGTCCTCAACACGGATCATCGTGTGATCCAGCGACCACAGCGCGCCGTAGTCTCGCTGGACGATCTCGACCTCGTGGCCGTCGGGGTCCTTGACGAACGCGTACGAGCCGCCGCAGGATTCGGGATCGCGGTAGTCCTCGACACCCTCGTCCATCAGTTGCTCGTAGTAGTCTTCGAGTTCGCCCTCGGGCACCCGGACCGCGATATGGCCCCATGCGTCGCCCATCTCGTACTCCATGTCGTCGTCGTTCTCGGTGAGTTCGAGCATTGCCCCGTCTTCGTGCATGTCTTCGGGGCCGAGATAGGCGATGGTGAACCCGTCGCCCTCGTAGCGTTCCTTCTCCTCGTAGTCGAGGTGGGTCTGATACCAGTCGAGTGACGTTTCGAGATCCGCGACCCGCATCATGACGTGATCGAGTGTCCCAGTCATACACAGTAGTATTCGGTCGCTACAGCGAAAAGGATACCGAACACAGGGACGGTTCAGTCGTCGAGATTGAGTTCAGAACGTATCTCCCGCAGAAAAGTAGCGAACCAGTCGAGGTCGTTCTGGAGGTGCCAGTGCACCTGCCCGTCATCTATATCGTGGCCGTACTGATGGGCGAGAACGTTCCGAAAGCCGGCTGCGTCCTGCATCGTTTCGGCAGTTTCCGTCGAGAGTATCCCACAGTCGCCGAGACGGGCGAACGTTTCCGCATTCGTCGCCGGCACGTCGTGCCCGGTTGCGGTGAGCAGGAGTTCGGCGATATCGAGGCAGGCCTCGATGGCGGTCTGGAACTCGCGTTCAACGACGGCCCGCTGTTCACGGTCGGCGTGATAGGTCTCCCGGTCGAGTGACTGTTTGCGAGCGAGGACCGACACCGCCTCGTCAATGTACTCCGCTTTCTCGATAATACGCGTCTCGGTTTCGGCGTCAGTCACACCCGCTCCTCCAGCCGTTCGAGTGCCGCATCGAATCGGTCGCGGCGCTGGTCGGCCGTTGGCGTCTCGGCCCGCCGCTCGAACTCCGACACCAGCTGATCACGGCGATCTTGGTCGCCGACAAGGAGGGTGGCGTCCTGCAGTGCCGATAGCCCGACAGCCGGACGGACGGTATCGAGATCGACGAGATCCAGATCGTCGGTTCCGAGTGCCTGCGATAGATCGACGAGGAGCGACAGGCGGTGACGGTACCGCTCGTCGTCGACAACGTCGGGATCGAACTCGACGGCGATGTCGACATCGCTGTGACTGCCGGCAGTGCCGGACGCATGGGAGCCGAACAGGACGCCGAGTCGAACCGGATAGTCGGCGAGAACCCATCGGACAGCATCGAGCGCGTCGTCATCGATCCCGCAGTCCATACAGGATAGAGGACAGCAGCGCGTATAAAATCGGGGGGAGTGGGAAGTTCTCACTCTTTGGGGCGGTCCGGGTCAGCGACCGCGCCGAGCATCGGCCAGTAGAACCACCAGAGAACGACGCCGATAGCGACGACACCGACCGGAATCGCGCCACGCGTGCCACGACCCAGCAGTCCCCACCACACGACGACCGAGTCGATGCCCGCCAGCGCGAGCAGGCCCGCGGTCACGCGCACGTCCTCGCGCTCAAAGACAACACCGCTGGCCGCGCTTGCGACGGCTCCGGCATAGAACCCGAACCCAAGCGGCCACACCTGCAGCGACCGCGGCAGCGTGGTCAGGCCCTGTGTCTCGCCGAGATACGCCGGCAGCGGGAAGGACGTGCCACGGATCGGTGTTCAGCAAGCCCCACGACATGACCGCCGTCAGATCAACCAGTGTATTGAACTGCACGACCCACGGCACCGCGGCGAGCAGGCAGAGCCACAGCACCGCACGCTTCGAGGAGTGGACCACAGCGCTCACCGACTCGTGATGACCCGCAGTACATCTTCGTCGGCCAGTTCGTGATCGGTGCCGACCTGCTGTTCGTCGTGTTTCGCACTCGGACCGCTGACGCGGGCAAAGCGGAACCGGTCGCCGAGTTCACCGCCGAGGTTGTCGAGCGCGTCGTCAACGGTATCGCCCTCGCGCAGAATGAGCGGTTCGTCGTAGTCGACGCCACGGCCGGGTTTGTCCATGTAGATCCGGATCAACCCGAGTTCGTTCCAGACCCGCTCGGTCAGCGCGTCGAGACCCTTCTCCTCTTCGGCGCTGATGAAGATACAGTCGTCGGGATCGAGGTCGTGCTCGCGGAGGTTCTCGTGGACGGTCGGCAGGTAGTCCTCCTCGATCAGGTCGGCCTTGTTGACCGTGACCATCGAGGGGATGTAGACGCGGTTCTCGATCATCCCGTCGACGAGTTCGTCGATAGTGGGGTCGCCGCGAACGGTGATCTCGGCGTTGACGTAGCCGTTCTGTCGGAGCACCTCTTTAATCGTGTTCTCGTCGAGACTGACGCTGTCGCTCTTGTTGACCTGAATCCCGTTTTTCGAGCGCTGGCGGATGTGGATACTCGGCGGCTCGGTGTCCAGCCGGATGTTGTTGTTGTAGAGTTCTTGACGCAGTCGTTCGTACTGGTCGATCTCGAAGACCGAGAGCATGAACACCGCGAGATCGGCCGTCCGGACGACCGACAGGACCTCCTGGCCGCCGCCGCGGCCGTCGGCCGCGCCCTCGATCAGTCCCGGCACGTCGAGAATCTGGATGTTCGCGCCGCGGTATTTGAGCATCCCAGGGTTGACATCTAAGGTGGTAAACTCGTAGGAGCCGGTTTCGCTGTCGGCGTTGGTGAGGGCGTTGATCAGCGTCGATTTGCCGACGCTGGGGAAGCCGACGAGCGCGACGGTGGCGTCGCCGTGTTTCTCG
This sequence comes from uncultured archaeon A07HN63, assembly GCA_000496215.1. Taxonomy (GTDB): domain Archaea; phylum Halobacteriota; class Halobacteria; order Halobacteriales; family Haloferacaceae; genus Halonotius. The sequence continues at coordinate 326 of KI543207.1, read as the reverse complement.
ACGGCGTAGCCGCCGCCACCGCCGGCGGAGGACTGGTTTTCGAGCTCCTCTTTCTTTTCGGCGAGCTTCGCCTTCAGCCGACCGATGTGTGCCTCCGTCGACTTGTTGTACGGCGTTTCGGCGATTTCCTCGCGGATCGATTCGATCTCCTCCTCCAGTCCCATTATCGGCCACTGGTCCGTCGCCGTCGAAAAGGCTGTTCATCACCGGTCGCCGCTCACGGCACGTAGGCAGAGAGACACCACGAGGAGGAGCTGTCACAACTCGGCCCAGTCGACAACACTCAGGCCATCGATCCGCTCAAAGTGATCAACGTTCGCTGTTAC
>KI543206.1 GCA_000496215.1 uncultured archaeon A07HN63 | reverse complement strand
ACGACCTCTCCCACGACGAGTACGAACTGGTCCATGACAGCCACAACTACGAGAAGGGGTCGGTCGATATCGACCCGTTCACCGAGCCGAGCGACGAGTTCGTCTTCACCGGCTGGGGCCGGATGAACGAGCGGCAGTACGAGTATATCGAGTAAGCGCCGCAGACGGTCGTTCGCGGACGATTCGATCTTTCACAGCGTCAGTCACACCTGTCTTAGCGGTGCCCCCGCCGATTCGAGCCAATTGATATCGTAATATGTAGTTTATCAGATCGAACCGTCCGGCTTTTGGGCGTTGTGGCCAATCTTCTCTCAATGGTCGAATTCGATCCCAAAAAGTTCGAGGACAAGTACGAACACTACTTCCCGCAGCTCCAGCGCGCCTACAAGAACGCGTTCAACACGATGAACGACGCCTACGACTCCACGCTGATCCACGGTATCGATCAGCAGGTACTCAACGAGAGCGAGCCGGTGTACGATCCCGACGAGGGGTTCAGCATCGACCTGCCTGACGATCCCTACGACCGGCTGACCGGTGTCGTCGCCGACCGCGAGACGTTTGAGGAGACGCTGGACCGGTACACCGACGAGATCGTCACCGAACTCCGGCAGCTCTTCGAGATGACCGAGTAGTCGCACGGCTCCGCTGACGTGCTGTGTTTTGCTGCTCTGTGGCGAGTACACCCGTCGACGCAGCGATATACCTAACCAAAGGCCTAAGCCTGTCGCTAAACAATTCCTGCGTATGAGTACTGACTCCGCGTCGTCCGACTCCGAACTCGAAGACCGCGTGGTGAACTTCCTCCGGCGGAACTTCCCACAGATCCAGATGCACGGTGGTAACGCCGCGATCCAGCACCTCGATCCCGAAACCGGCGAGGTCCACATCCAGCTCGGCGGTGCCTGTTCGGGCTGTGGCATCTCCCCGATGACGATTCAGGCGATCAAGAGCCGGATGGTCAAGGAAATCCCCGAGATCGAGGAGGTCAAGGCCGACACCGGCGACGGTGCCGAACCCGATATGGGCGAGACAGAGGGGATGAGCCCCTCCTTCCCCGGTGAGGGTGGCGACGAGAGCAGCGACGAAGGCCCGCAGGCTCCGTTCTAACGGCGATTCAGCGTTTCTTCTGCCAGTTCTATGTTTCGTGGCCATGGGCTTCGCATCGTGTGATAAACTGTTATTCGCGATAGACAAACTCGATCCGGTCCGCATCACTTCTCGACCGCTATCGGTCAGCAACGCAACCGTCGTCGGTGAAGAACAATAATTAATAGTCGGTCTGTTAGTTGTGGACACATGCATCGCCGTCAGTTCCTCGTGGTAACCGGAACCGCTCTCTCGACAGGCCTTGCTGGCTGCCTTGGCGGTGGCAACGAAGATTCCGGCCCAGAGCAGCCGTTTATTGTCACAACAAACGTACAGACATCACCTCGGGTCCGTGTCTCGCCACAGATTCGGAACCCGACCGACGAGACAGTAGACCGACGGGTGTGGGTTCGAGTTGCCAGCAAGGATGGCGGCACTCTTGCAACACGATCAAAAACCGTCAACCTGCCTCCTACTGGCGATGAGGAGGCACCCGGCACCACTCCGTTCTTCTTCACTAACGTTGCATGGAGTGGCACAGAAGTTGATACCGACAACACCGAGGCGGCACTGACAGCGACGGACGCGGAGTCACCGTTCAAATGACCTGATTCGTATTATCCTCGTTCGCCCGGGGCAACACTCATTATCCGCACCGTACAAGAGAAATTTATGACCGGTGACGATCCGGCTGACGGATCGCGCGAAAAAGGTATTCTCGCCCCCCGAGGAGCTAGACATCACCGATAGCCCGAACGTGGAGACTATCGATCAGGATCGATACCTCGTTTCTGCCGACGAAATAACAGCTGACACCGACCAGTTCGGCGG
>KI543205.1:31984-44651 GCA_000496215.1 uncultured archaeon A07HN63 | reverse complement strand
GCGACCTATCTCGTCAAAGACCTCTTTGATGCTCCCGACGACTGGGAACGCGCATTCGATTTTGTCTTAGAGTCGTATACGCTTCAAGTCCTTCCACAATCTGAGCGATATGAAGCTATTCGGACCATCGCCGACTTTGTGAAACCAGACGGAAGACTTCTCGTTATCTGTCGTGGGCGAGAGGCTACCGAGCCCGAGGGTGATTTACCGTGGCCACTAACAAAAGAGACACTCCTGCGGTTTGAGGATGAAGGACTCGAACTTGTCGAATTTGAGGACTATTATGATAATGAGACGCCCCCTGTTCGACGATTCCGGGCCGAATTCGAACGGCCTTGATAAACGTGGCACAGATTTTGCCACTGATCTCGTTTTTGAATGTATCCGAGATACGCGCCTTGTATCTTGCATACCAATAAAAATATCATTCCAATCTGGCAGGTATCTCACTACTCAATCTACACGTCTACCTTCGGTTGAGAATGATTCTATGACACACTGAGGGGGAGAACTCCTGCAATAGCACCAATGAATGTCCGCATTGACCTATCGGTGGCACCAATGTTGATTTCCATGTAGTACAATTTCGGTGCTATGTATTTAGGCTATACTAATCGTGTAGTATATACACACAACTAGATTGAGCCGGAGATATCTGCCCCAGCCGAACTGCGTCGTCAATGAACCGCATAGTCCAACGAGAATACAGTGCTGACTCTCAAACCGGAAGAACAATAGTCTTGTAAAGATTATACACTACTATGAGTGTACAAATCGCCGTCGTCGACGCTTCACTTGGTGACACGCCGGCCGAGCGGAACCTCACCCGCGAAATCGACGCCGACACGACCGTCTACAAGGCCAGCGCGGGCGAAATCCCGCCGACACCGGGCCGGCGCGACCGCGAGTACGACGCCGTCGTGATCAGTGGCTCCCAGACGGCCGCCTACGACGACCACGGCTGGATTCACGAGTTGACCGCGTGGGCCCGCAACGCCCAGCGGGCAGACGTGCCGATGCTCGGTATCTGTTGGGGCCACCAGTTTCTCGCCCAAGCGTTCGGCGGTCGGGTTGTCGACATGGACGAATACGAGATCGGCTACCGCACAATCGAGCAACGCGGCGACGACCCACTGTTCGCCGACCTCGGCGATCCGATGACCGCGTTTCAGACTCACTCCGACCGCGTCGCGGAGCTTCCGACCGGGGCTGTCGAACTGGCGCGCAACGATTACGGGATACAGGCGTTCCGGCTGGGCGCGAGTTACGGCCTGCAGTTTCACCCGGAGTACGACCGCCAGACCGCCGAATGGATCCTCGAATCGAAGGATCTTGCAGCCGACACCCACGAGGCGGTTGCCGCAACGATCATCGAGGACAACGTTGCTGCAGCCGCCGAGACAGCGACACTGTTCGATAACTTCCTCGACATCGTCGCCAACCACGCCCGTCAGCCGGGCCAGCCGTGGTAGTTAGCTGTATGACTCGATGAGATTCGTCAACTGGGCCGCGCTCTTGACACCGACCACGCGCTCGCCGGGCTGGCCGTCACTGAAGATGACCATTGTCGGCACGCCTTGGACGCCGTGCTGCTGGGCGAGATGCTGGTGGCGGTCGATATCCACCTTTGCGACGGCTGCCTCCGTCTCGCCGGCCACTTCTTCGATGATCGGTTCGAGCTGTTTGCAGGGGCCACACCAGTCGGCATAGAAATCGACGAGGACGACATCGTGGCTCGCGGTCACCTCGTCGAGGTGGTCGCTGCCGTCGATATGAATCGGTGAACTGGGTGTGTCGGCGGACTGTGAGGCTGTGTGCTCTGTAGTAGTGTCACCCTCACCGTCAAGCTGGTCGATCAATTCTTCTCGTTTCTGTTCGCGGATGTCCTCAAGTGAGTTGGCGTCGCTCATCACGATCACGTATGTGATCCTGCTATATTATATTTGTGCCCAAAATACACAATATAGAACATCACATGTTCTCTGGCTATTTCTGATGCCCCTCTTTATCAAGTCAAAAGCGGCAGCAGAAATGGACCTTGGCTTCCAAGATTGATTTTCTCGTGAAACACAGGAGCTAACTGAGTATAAAGTATTGTGTACTATAAACATCTTTAATGTCACAATCCTCGGTGGTGGCCAGCCGGATTGAGTGCGGCGATCAACCTGCTGGAGGCGTTTCACGGGGTCGATTATGTTGGTTAAAAATAGTTGAGGCCTGAGATGCGGCGAGTGGTGGCCACGTGGCCCAACGGTAGTGTCAGTCCGCTCGTGGCAGGGTGACGACGAAGACAGCCCCCTCGGGGTCGTTGTCCTCGACAGTTACCGATCCACCGTACGTCGAGACGAGTGTCTCGACGAGATAGAGCCCGAGACCGGTGCCGGCACTGTCCATCCCCGTTTCGCCCTTCCCGAAGATCTCCTGCTTCTGGTTGTCGGGGACGCCGGGACCGTTGTCGGCGATTCGTACAGTCGCTGTTTCGTCGTCAACTGTTGCCGAGACTGTGATCTTCGGCACCTGTTTGTCGTTGTGCTGGATGGCATTCTTGAGCAGATTCCGGAACACGGATTCGAGCATCTCGTCGCCGGCAACGGTCACGTCCGGAATCGCATCGTCGAGGGTGATGCTGGCATCGTCGTGAGCGGCGCGAACGCTATCGATCTCGCCGTCGAGAATCGGCCTGAGGTCGACTCTGCCGACCGACGCCTCGGTATCGAGCAACACGTCGGCCATCTCCTGTGCGGTCTGTGTGAGCTCGACCGCGTGCTCTGCGCTCTCGGTGATCGTTGACACGTACTCACGTTGCTCGGGGTCGGCCGATTCTGCGAGCACCTCGCCGTACGATAACACGAGCTGGAGGTCGTTGCGGATGTCGTGACGAAGTACCTGATTCAGCGTTTCGAGGTTATCACGCTGCTGTCTGAGCTCCGTCTCGTAGGCAGACCGCTCAGTGACATCAATGAGGCTTTCGACCAGCTGGACGACGTTGCCCTCGTCGTCGAAGATCGGGGCGGCGTGTACCTCGTGGACCCGTTCGTTGCCGTCGCCATCGTAGTGGGTGTGTTCGACCGTCGTCGGCTCGCCAGTTTCGACAACCTCCTGCAGCGGACATGGCGCAGTATTCGTACCGGTATCACAGGGCTGGTCGCGCTCGTGGGTCACCGAGTAACAGGTGTTGCCGGGATGGCCATCCGCCAGCGCATTGGCGTGCTGAATCGTGTAATCGTCGACATCAAGGACGTACAGCGGGTGGGGAACCGCCTCGATGATAGCCTCCATGGACGCGTGGTTGCTGTCGTCGGCAACTGGTTGGGCCGATTCCCTGTCGTGAAACTGCCAGTGGGTGGCGCGGAGTTCACCGCTGTCGTCGTAGGTGGCAGTCCCGCGAACCGACACCGGGATGTTCTCTCCGTCGGCTGTCGTCAGAAGTGCGGCCCGACTGTCGACAGCGCCCGTGTCGGCACACGTGTCCACCATATCTGTGATGTTCCCGGTGGGGACCGAGAGAATGGTCGTGAGCGACGCACCCAGCAGCGTGTCGCGGTCGTGGCCGACCCGGTCACACACCCGATCATTGACGGCCGTTATCTCGCCGTCTGGATCGACCACAACGTACGGATACGGCACAGCAGCCATGCGTCTCTCAGCCGAGTCAGCACCGGTCGTGCCGGACGGTGGGGTGGCCGTATCACTCATGTGTAATGCTTCGTCTTGGCTCATATTACAAACTCCCCATGTTCTCAATGATTGAGAAGCGTCACTCTTCGTTCGGATCTGAGCGGCTGTCAGCATACTATTACAGTATACAAAGAAACGCGGTGACCCCCGATTCGACTGAGGTCACAGACCACGTATCACTACCTGAATCACACGCCGGTTCCTACATAACCCGAACGTCCCCACCTCAGCTGGGGACGGTACTCACTCTTCGAGGCCGAAATCCGCGAGTGAGTGCGTGTGGTGCCACATCGAGACGACCTCGTCAACGTCGAACGTGAGGACACCATCGGTCAGATCAATCCGGACGGCTTCATCGTCTATCTCCGTGTCGTGGAGGTGCATCTCCAGTGGCTCCTCGAACTCCGAGACGGCAAGCATCAGTTCACCTTTCGATTCGAGTTCCGCCTGTAGTTCGTCAGCTTCGACTACCATTGCAATTGGATGTAGGGAACAGTTATAGTAAACTCTTTTTTGCGTTCCCAAAAATAAATTTTCAGCGTAACGTATTAATACCAGAGATGCGGCATCGCATAAATATTCTTGTAATGGTAGTACAATACTACTGAGTGTCGGGGTACGATACCACCAGAGCGCATCCGCCGAACAATCGTCCCGGATCCCTGTTCTGTCACAGCCGGTGAGCAAGCGCGGGAACTCACCTCTGCCATTCGTGACTTTGATCGGGTCGTTCTCCGAGCCGATTGAATGTGGTAGTATTGTTGCTATTTACAAAAATATACAGACATGCACGCGCGGATAGGTGTCGGAGATCAAACACAGGTGACTGAAACCGGTGGTTATGCCGTCCTGAATCGTTCTCAGTGGACTACCGTGTGTCATCACATGAATTAATAATAACCAGAACGTAGTTACTAATGTAGAGTAATGACAATACAACAAATACTATCATCGGTGCAGACAGCACAGCGAACGGACGCCACTGCTGAACGGGCAGTTGGGGTCGCCGGCGTTGTCGCACTTGCGGGACTCTCCGTGCTCGCCTACAGCGTCGGAGTAACATGGAAGCTCCTAGCGATCTCGTGGGTGGCCTTCGCCGCGATGGCGATCGGCGCGCCGCTGGGGGCGCGAACCGCCCAGACGGCCCGGCCCGTCGAAACCGTCTGGGGATACGGTCTCGCCAGCGGCGCGATGGTGACCAGTGCCGCGCTGTTTCTTATCCCGCAGGCACTCGGCCAACACGGGCGGTTCGGGAGCCTCGGGATCGCGGCCGGCTTCCTGGCTGGGTACGTCGGCCACGCACTTGGCCACCGACTCACGCATCTCAACGTGCCGATCGAACAGACGGCCGCGGAGCTGACCGTCCACGCGCTGGCTGCCGGCGCGATCATCGGGGCGATCTACACCGCAATGCCGTCGCTAACATCGATTCTCGGCGTCGCGCTCGTTTCACACAAGGCACCGGCCGGCTATGCCGCCGCCCGACGGCTGGCTGACCGGAATCGGTCGGTCGTCGCACTCCTGTTGCCGGCGGCAGCCGTTGGGCTGGTCGCACTGCCAGTCGGAATGACGGGGCTATCGCCGTCGCCGATGCTCCGTGGCCTCCTGTTCGGCTTCGGAGCCGGCGTATTCCTCCATGTCGCCGTTGACCTCCTGCCGGAGTGTACCGCCGGCAGCGACACGTGCCCCGTCGACGCTGCAGGCGACAGCGACGCCCATCGCTTCCAGGATCGGCTGCGCACCCACGCCGCCGTGAGTTCACTCGGCGGCGCGGCAGCCGTCGTCGCTGCGTGGCTTGTCGTTGTCTAACCGCTTGGAAGGTCAGCGAGGATCAGCAGACTCGCCGGGGAAATCCTGTTCGCCGGCCTCGATGCGGACATCGAGCCAGTTTTCGGGTGGAATCATCGGACACTCGTAGGCGTGGTTGTAGGCACACGTCGGATTGTACGCCGCGTTAAAATCGAGAATCCACCCGTCGTCGACGCAGTGGGTGTCGGGTTCGAGATCGAGATACCGACCCGCTCCGTATGTCGTCTCGCCGCTCGTGGCGTCGCGGAACGGTACCCAGAAGCGGTCTGACTCCTGATCCGGTCGGTACGCCTGCAGGGTATACCTCTCACCGTCGAGCTCGAAGCTGAACGCACCCCATCGGAGATACGTCTGTTCGCCGTCGGCTGTCGTTTCGACGGTGACCGGCTCTTTCCTCTCGTGTTCCTCCAGCGGTACCACGAAGCGATAGGCTGGGTCGGGCTCGTAGTAGGCGAGGCCCGGAAACGCCGCGCCGCGCTGCTCGCCGGGTAGCGGCGACCGCGGTGAGTTCTTGAACTGATCGCGTTTGGCCTGCCGTTGCTGTCTGATGCTGTCGGCCCATCCCTCCGGCGGCGATGATGTTGCTCCCATACATTAATATTGTATCTAAAACACAATAATACTGTGGCTGTCGAACCGGCAGGCGAGGGGGTCGCGCGAAGACGACCGACGCAACGCCCCTATGAGTATGCTCTTGCCGGTTCGGTATCGCTTTCGTCGTCGGCCACCGCCGCCTCGTAGCGGTAGTAGCCACCGGTGAGACTGCGGGCGTCGATGCCGTGTTCCGCAAGGATACGGGTCGCCATGTAGGAGCTTTTGCCGATCTTACAGTAGGTAAACACCTCGCCGCCCGGGTCGGCGTCGGCAGCCCAGTCCCGGAGCTTGCCGAGCGGAACGTTCTCGTCGCCGTCGATCCAGCCCTGGGCCTCGCGCATTTCGGGTGGGCGAGTGTCGATGACGGTTGCGTCCTGCTTGTGGTCGAGGAACTCATCAGGTGGACGATGTCGGCGACGCCCTCCACGACGTTCGTGCCGATCATCCCCAACATGTTGACCGGATCCTTGGCGGCCGAGTACGGCGGCGCGTACGCCAGGTCGTAATCCCGAATGTCGAAGACGGTGTCGTCGTGGGCGATGGCCGTCGCCAACACGTCAGTTCGCTTGTCGACACCGTCCTCGCCGATGGCCTGGGCACCAAAGAGCGTCCCGTCGTCGGGATCAAAGAGGAGTTTGAATTGGATCTCGGTCGCGCCGGGATAGTACTCGGCGTGATCGGCTGGCTCGTGTAGATTGCCTCGAAGGCCTGTCCGCGCTCATCGAGCGTCGCGGCGGTGTCGCCGACAGTGCCGACATCGAGGTCGAACACCTTGGCAATCGCCGTATCCAAAACGGGATCGAGTTGGTCGTCGTGGCCAGCGATATCGTTGGCCGCGACACGACCCATGCGGTTGGCCGGGCCACCGAGCGGTACCCACGCGTTCCCGTCGGCGCGAACCGCCGGTGGCGCGGCCGCATCGCCGACCGCGTGGATCGACTCCACCGAGGTTCGCATTCGCTCGTCGACGGCGATTGCACCGCTGTCGTGGAGTTCGACGCCAGCCGACTCGGCCAGTTCCGTTCGCGGTGTGACGCCGGTAGCGACGACAACGAGGTCGAAGGTGTGGTCGGTGTCGTCCATCGTGGCGACGACCGTCCCGTCGCCGGGTTCGGTCAGGTCGTCGACGCCGGTTGCCAGCCGAAGGTCGATCCCCTGCTCGCGGAGGTGGGACTCGACCATCGCCGCCATCTCCGGGCCGAGCGTGTTCGGCATCACCTGATCGAGCAGCTCGGCGACGATCACATCGTGGCCGGCCTCGTGGAGGTTTTCGGCGACTTCGAGCCCGATGTAGCCGCCGCCGATGACGAGCGCGCGCTCGGCGTCGGCAACCTCCTCGCGGATGTCTGTCGCATCCGAGACGGTGCGGAGGGTGTGGCAGTGCTCCAGCTCGTCGAGGTCGAACATCGGCGGAACGAGCGGTTCGGCCCCCGTTGCGACGACGAGATCGTCGTAGGCGATGGTCATCGACTTGCCGTTGGCGTCTGTAATCGAGACAGTGTGCGCGTCCGGATCGATCCCGGTTGCTGTGACGCCCGTGCGGATATCGAGATCGAAGGCGCCACTCAGCTGCTCGACGCCCATCACAGCGAGGTTCTCCTCGGGGACGGTGTCGCTCAGGTGATACGGCAGCCCACAGCTCGCATACGAGACGTGCTCGCCCTGTTCGAGGATCATGATCTCGGCGGTTTCATCGAGCCGTCGCAGTCGCGTCGCGGTGCTCATCCCGGCGGCGTTCCCACCGATGATGACATACTTCTGTGGCATACGTATCGCAAGGCGACGATAGCAGATATATATTGTAGTGTCTTCCCAAAATTATAGAATACTCTCTTCAGTGTCGCCACAGCATTACTACTAATCGGCTGTTTGGATCAGCACCACCGGTCCACGTGTAGGTGCGCCAGACAAAGGACGAACTCGGCCCACCTGACGGCCGTTTGTGCAGTTCGCTCAGACCAGGAGCTGGATGTCGGATTCGGCCATATGCTGGAGTGCGGTGGCCGCGCCGACGCCGACGGTCACGTCGTCGTAGAAGTCGTCCTCGTCGTACTCCATCAGCTCGATGGTCATCTGGCAGGCCTGCAGTTCGACGCCCTGATCAAGTGAGAGGTCGATGAGTTCCTTGATCGTCGCTGTCCCGTTGTCGTCGATCCGGGACTCCATCATGCGCGTGGCGAGCCGATCCATCCCCGGCAGGGCCGCCAGCGCGTTCGGCATCGGCATGCTGGGGTTGCCGACCGCCGACAGCTGGAGATTCTCCGATTTCTCCTCGTGAAGGATGTCGAGGCCCCAGAACGTGTGGAAGACGACGACATCCCAGCCGAAGGCGGCAGCGGTGCTCGCCAGGATCAGCGGCGGGTAGGCCATATCGAAGGTGCCCTGGGTCGCCACAATCGTCATCTTCTGTTGCTCGGCGTCGGCTTCGAGGTCGGCGACCGTCTCCTCTAACTCCTCGACACGCGCCTGTAGCTCCGCTGCACTGGGCTGGGCGGATTCGCCGGTGCTGGATGGCTCTGTGCTCATGTCAGGCTGTCTTCTCGACGTAGTGTCTGAACACGTCGCCGTCTTCGACCTGCTCAAGCAGTTCGACGCCGCTGGTACCGGCGGCCCAGCCGTTAATATCGCTCATACTGCCCTTGTCGGTCGCAACGACCTCGAGGACGCCGCCTTCCGGCACGTCGTCGACAGCAGATTTCGTCTTGACAACCGGCATCGGACACGATTCGCCTTTCACATCAAGCGTCTCGGTGACGTCGTAGTTCACGCTCATGATAGGATGACTCCGTCTGTATTGGAGCTAATACACAATATAACTGCTCCATACAAAAGAATTTTGATCGATGTGAAATTCTCACACGACTACTGCACCGTCCCCCTCGAACCTCGATGACTGTGTTTCTTTACTCCTGTGGAGATGCTTATTGGGTGGCTAATATCCGATATTTGGCATCTATGCCCGTAACTACTATATTGTATGTATTGGAAAATACTATACAAACTCTTTTGTATCCCCACCCTGTAGCATGGGATGTCACACATGGACGCTGACGACTTTCCAACCCCGGACGCATCTGTTGAAAGAATCGAGCCGGAGACGCTGAAGGGACGGATCGACGACGGCGAGGCTGTTACCCTCCTCGACGTGCGGATGGCCTCGGAGTACGAGGAGTGGCATATCGACGAGGACAACATCGAATCGATCAATCTCCCGTACTTCGAGTTTCTCGACGAGGAGATCGACGACGACGTCCTCAAACAGATCCCCGACGACCGGGAACTCGTCGTCCTCTGTGCGAAAGGCGGGGCCAGCGAGTATGTCGCGGGCACGCTCATCGAGCGCGACTACGACGCGATCCACCTCGAAGACGGGATGAACGGCTGGGCGAGTCTCTACGACGCCGTCGAGGTCACCGACTACGATGGAGCCGGCACGCTGCTGCAGTACCAGCGGCCCTCCTCGGGCTGTCTCGGCTACTTCGTCTACGACGACGGCGAGGCGGCCGTCATCGACCCACTGCGCGCGTTCACCGACCGCTATCTCGACGATGCCGACGAACTCGGTGTCGAGCTGCAATACGCGCTGGATACCCATATCCACGCCGACCACATCAGCGGGATTCGCACCCTCGACGAGGAAGGCGTCGAGGGCGTCATCCCCGACGCGGCCGTCGACCGCGGTGTCACCTACGCCGACGAGCTGACCACCGCCGCGGACGGCGACGAGTTCCAGGTTGGCGACGCGACCATCGAGACGGTCGCCACCCCGGGCCACACCACGGGCATGACCTCCTATCTCGTCGACGACTCGCTGCTGGCGACCGGCGACGGGCTGTTCGTCGAGAGCGTCGCCCGACCGGATCTCGAAGAGGGCGACGAGGGCGCGCCCGACGCCGCCCGGATGCTCTACGACTCGCTACAGGAGCGCGTCCTGACACTGCCCGACGAGACGCTGATCGGCGGCGCGCACTTCAGCGATGCCGCCGAGCCAGCCGCCGACGGCACCTACGTCGCTCCAATCGGCGACCTCGTTGAGGAGATGGACGCGCTGACGCTACCGAAGGAGGAGTTCGTCGACGAGATCCTCGCGGATATGCCACCCCGGCCGGCAAACTACGTGGATATCATCGAGACCAACCTTGGCCAGCAGACGGCTGACGACGAGGAGGCCTTCACGCTCGAACTCGGGCCGAACAACTGCGCGGCCAGCCAAGAATCGATGGCGGGAGACTGAGCCGAGCGATGGCCCCAGCACTTCTCGCCCTGCAGACGGTCGCCGAGCTGTTTCCCAACGGGATCAGCCGGTACGCCATCGGCGGACTGTTCGTCGGACTCGGCGCGGCGGCGATCTACGCCGGCACCGCGATCAACGCCGGGGCGAGCACGTTCCTCGAATCGACGCTCTCGTTCGTCTCTGACCGCCAGCGCTTCGCCCAGTACGTCCGCTCGCGTGACTGGCGGCTCGTCTTCACGCTGGGGATCGTCCTCGGCGCGGCCGTCTACGCCGTCGTCTTTCAGGGCGGCGCGTGGACGACCGACGTTGCGCCGTGGCGACTGCTGATCGGCGGGATCTTCGTCGGTGTCGGCACTCGCATTGGCAAGGGTTGCACCTCCGGCCACGGTGTCTGTGGCGTCGGCTCGGCGTCGAAAACGTCGCTGGCGGGCGTCTTCGCCTTCCTGCTGACCGCGATTGTGACCGCACAGGTCGTCGCCGCACTGGGGGTAACGCCATGAGCACCGCACAAACAGGCACCGACGAGCGGCATCCGTTGTTCATGCCGCTCATCCTCATCGGCGGGCTGATCTTCGGCTTCGGGCTGGGCTACAGCCATATGGCCCGTCCCGAGGTCGTACTTGACTTCCTGCAGTTTGAGGACTTTGGGCTGTTGTTCGTCATGTTCGGCGGCGCGATGGTCACCGGGCTTGCGTATGTGGTCGTCCCGCAGCTGTTCGACCGCGCACCGCTGACCGGCGACAGCTTCGGTCGCCGGCTGAAGCGCTTCGACCGCAACGTCCTGATCGGCGGCGGCATCTTCGGCGTTGGCTGGGGCCTGTCGGGTATCTGCCCGGGCGCGGGGTACGCCAGTCTCGGCGTCGGGAATCTTCCGATTCTATGGGCCATTGGCGGGATGTTCATCGGCGCCTACGCACAGGGCGTCTGGCGGAGTCAGGCATCTACAACCGATGCGACGCCCACGAGCGCGGACTGACACTACCACCAACATCGATCCATCTCCCACGTTTTCATGCAACTTTCAGCTATCGCGCTCTTTCTCGTCGCCGCCCTTGCCAGTCTGTTCATGGCATGGGTGATCGGGGCTGGATCGAGCGGCGCGACCCCGTTCGCGCCGGCGGTCGGCGCCAACGCCATCCCGACGATGCAGGCGGCGTTTCTCGTCGGCCTGCTCGGCTTCGCCGGCGCGATCACGCAGGGTGCCAACGTCTCGGCAACGGTCGGTGAGGGACTGATCGGTGGCGTCGAAATCCCTGCTATCGGCGTGATCGTGATCCTGCTGGTCGGGGCTGGGCTGATGGCTGTCGGCATCTACACCGGGTATCCGATTGCCACCGCGTTCACCGTCACCGGCGCGGTGGTCGGCGTCGGGCTCGCACTGGGTGGCACGCCCGCGTGGGACACCTACCGGCAGATCGGTGCGGTCTGGGTGTTGACGCCGGTCGTCGGCGGTGGTATCGCCTACGGGATTGCCAGCGTGTTGCCACGGCCTGACGCCCCCGAGCGGTACACGATCCCAGTGCTGACCGCGGTGGTCGGTGTCGTTCTCGCAAACGTCGAGTTCGCGTTTCTCGGCCCCGGCGGCACGATGGGCTCGCTCACCGGACTGGTCGGCCGCCAGTTTGGCGCACCCGGGCTGTCCACAGCCGTCGGCGTCTCTGCGACGGTCGCTGTCGCCGTCGCCGCCGCCGTCCACTGGGATGTTGCCCGCGATCAGGCCGGCGGGCTCAGGCGGGTGTTGCTCGTGTTGGGTTCGCTGGTTGGGTTTTCGGCGGGCAGTAGTCAGGTTGGGCTGGCCGTCGGGCCGCTGTTGCCGCTGTTCGATGCTGTCGGGCTGCTCTCGCCAGCGATCATTCTTGCCGGTGGCGGCGTCGGTATTCTCGCGGGGTCGTGGCTCGGCGCGCCGCGGATGATCAAATCACTCGCACAGGACTACTCCGCGCTGGGGCCGCGGCGGTCGATCTCCGCGCTGGTGCCGGCGTTTCTGATCGCCCAGGTGGCAGTGCTGCTCGGCGTGCCGGTCTCGTTCAACGAGATCATCGTCAGCGGGATCATCGGCAGCGGCGCGGCCGTTGGCGGCGGCTCGGCAGTCGATCCACGAAAGATACTAGTCACGGTCGGCGCGTGGGCCGGTTCGCTTGGGCTGTCGTTCGTGGTTGGCTACGGCGTGTTGACTGCAGTTCAACTGCTGTAGTCAGTCACTGAACGGCTAATAGAGGCGGCGAACATATCTGCACTCCTGTACTCACGCCGTCCGCGGTGGCGGAACGATATAGACATTGCTGGCGGCCTCCGCGATGATCGTCTCCGAGACGCTCCCGAGCAACAGGCGTCGCAGTCGGCTCTGTCCCT
>KI543205.1:27022-31964 GCA_000496215.1 uncultured archaeon A07HN63 | reverse complement strand
TGGTGTAGCGGTCCACTGTGCCATGTACCATGATTAAGCCGATACAATCGATCCCATGGGTTATCTCTCGCCTGCTCAACGTCACGGTCGCTTCGAAAAGATGGTCCCCAGCATATTAGTAGCAATCGTACTAACCACTGTACGATTTGCATGGATACTGGTCGTGGGGTAATCGAGTCCGAACTACTGTTGATAACCGACGACCAGTCGTTCGGCAGTGCGGTGGTTGACGCGGTCGAAGAAACTGAAATGGTGACGAGCGCTACACACGTCGATCCAACCGGTGGTCTGAGGGAGCTCGAACCCGACGACATCGAGGGGGTTATTATCGACAGCCAGATTGCCGAGCCGGCAGCTGTCGTCACGCGTTTCACCGGGCGAAAGGGCCTCCCGGTCATTGTGCTGGCCGACGCTGCTGGAGACGAGGACAGGCTCGCTCAGGCTATCAGAGCGGGGGCAACGGACGTCTTTCCACGGACGACGACGAGCGCGCAGTACGAACTCGTCGTTGACCGACTCATCGCCGAGGACTCCGCGGCGGGCACCCGGGTGCTGGCAGAAAACGAAACCACATATAGCGAGGCCTATGAGGCACTCTTCGAGAAAATTTCCGAGGGGCTGGTCGTTCACGACCCGGAAACTGGCACGGTCGTCGATGTGAACGAGCGGTTCTGTGAGATGAACGGATACGACCGTTCAGAACTGGTCGGTGAGCCGATCGACATCGTGACAGCCCCCGAAGAGGCGTACGGACTCGAGGCGGCCGAGGAGATGATCCAGCGGGCGCGTACGGAGGGACCACAGCAGTTCGAATGGCGCAACCAACGGCGGGACGGCGAAACCTTTCCCGTCGAGGTCAATCTGACGGTGATCGAACTGGAAGATACGGAGCGAGTTCTCGCGAGCGTCAAGGACATCACCGAACGAAAACGTCGCGAGCAGGAGTACGAGCAGATCTTCAACGGCGTCAACGACGCGATCTCGGTCCACGATACGGAGACAGCAGAGATCCTTGAGGTGAACGACAGGTTCTGTACCCTCCTGGGATACGATGCTGAGGAGATAGTCGAGAGAGGAATGGAAGTGTATCTGCCGGATTACGATGGGTACACAGCGGAAAACGCCCGGAAATTTGTGCGGACGGTCGTCGAAGCGGGTGAGCCACGACGGACCGAGTGGGCAATCGAAACCAGTGACGGTGAGATCAGATGGCTCGAAGCCAAGGGCACAACTGTCGATACGAACGGTGAGAGACGGTATGTCTCGATCAATCGGGATATCACCGAGCGGAGACACCGTGAACAGCGCCTGGAAGTCTTCAATCGTGTGCTGCGTCACAATCTCCGCAACCAACTCGACGTGATCCGCGGCCACGCCGAAGAGCTGGCAGACCGAACGGCGAACGGCCACGCCGATCAGATCGTCCGCTCGGTCGATACACTGGCTGGCATCGGACGGCGCGCGCGCAATATCGACCAGATCATATCGAGCGATGATAGATTAACTACCATAGACCTATCTGAGACACTGCGTGATGCCGTCGATGGGGTAGAACCGACTCAGCGCGACGTGACTGTATCCACCGAGTTTCCGGACGAGGCACGCCTCCGGACGAGCGAGGACAGCGTAACGATGGCTGTCGAGTGCGCCCTAGAGAACGCTGTTGAGCACGCAGCAGCGGCCGTGACCATCGGTATCAAGAAGGGACCGGATAAGTGTATCATCACCATCGCCGACGACGGGCCCGGGATTCCGGAGGAAGAGCTCATTCCGATTGAAGCAGAAACCGAAACGCGTCTCCAGCACGGGAGGGGGCTTGGCCTGTGGCAACTCCGATGGTGTGTGGATAACCTCAACGGGGAACTGTCCTTCGAGACAGATACGGGCACGACCGTTCGCATCACAGTGCCTGATCGACACGAATCAGGCTGACCTGACTGAGAACGGCGTGTCGGTCTATGCCGTCCGCGGCGGCGGAACGATATACACGTTGCTTGCGGCCTCGGCGATAATTGTCTCCGAGACACTCCCGAGCAACAGCCGTCGCAGCCGGCTCTGGCCCTTGGAGCCGAGCAGGATTGTCGTCGGCGTCACCTCGTCCTCGGCGGCCAGTATCTCATCGGCCGGATCGCCTGCTCGAACCTGCGTCTCGGTGTCGATCTCCCACTGTCCAAGGCGGGTTTCGAGGTCGGCCAGCTGGTCGGCGACCGGCGGCTCGGTGGCCGGTTCCTTTGGCGATTCGACGTGGATCAGTGTCGCCTCCTGTGTGGCATGGCGGAGATACGAGAAGGCGTCGAAGGCCCGTTCGGCGTTCTCCGAGAAGTCTGTCGCGTACAGCACGCGCTGAAAGAGGTGTTCCCGGAGCACGTCTGGCTCCTCTGCTTCCCGCTCGATTCGGTTGACCAGCAGCGGCACGACGGTCGTCCGCGAGAGGTTGCGGGCGGTCGAGCCGATCACCCGGTTTTCGAGCGGGCTCTGCCCCCGGGAGCCGACGATTGTCACGTCGGCGGCCTCGGATTCGGCCAGCCCGTTGATCCGGCGGAACGGCTTGCCGCGCATGATGTGGGTCTCGGTGTCGAAGCCAGCGGCCTCCATGACGCCCGCATACCGGTCAAGGCCCGCCTGCCGGCGTTCCTTGTACTTCATTCCGGGCATCCCGACGTGCATGTTCGAGGGGATGACGGTCACCAGATGAATCTCCTCGATCCCGATTCGGTCGAGACAGCCCAGACAGGTTTCGTTCTCGATGGCCGCCTCGCTGGCTGCCGACAGATCGGTTGCATAGATTGCGCGCATGTGAGCCCATACACGCCGGGAGTTTAATATTGTTTTGTTTGTTCAATATAATGGTGCCAGAACGAGGCGGCTATCCCCGCGCGGTTCGTGCCGAGATGGGTTCCGATGCAAAGATACTCAGACTGGGCCACTGACCCTGGCGATACTTGTCAGTGCGCGTAACAGATGGTGCCGCGCTATACCGGTCGATATTTTCTGTCGTCCTCTACCCCTGTATCTCTATAACTTATAGCGATATCTGCGTTGGATAGGCGTCTGATTGATTGCAGTAATATTGTTGTACTGGCCCAAAACTATTATCAGGCTACTCCGACTACGCTCAACTGGGTAGAACAGTATGTTCCACGCAATACTGACGATCAACGGGGGCACGGCAGATGATTGACGCCGGTTCGCTGGCAGCGAGTCTCGATAGCGCGATCCTGATCGGGGCGGTACTGCTGGAGGCGATTGTCCTCTACGGCGTCTACGGCGTCGTCGAACAGGTGCTTGGCCATCGTGTCGTCGACCGACTCAGGACCGCCTAAGATGGACGTACTCGGACTCAGTCTGGCGATGCTGGCGCTGTTCGTCGGCTTTGGCCTGCTGATCGGGGTCCTGTTTGGCTTCTTCGGGATGGGTGGCTCGTTTCTGGTCACCCCGGCCCTGCTGGTCATGGGGTATCCCACCCGTGTCGCCGTCGGCAGCGGTCTCGCGTTCGTCTTCGGGACCTCGGTGATCGCGACGCTGAAACACCGCGATCTCGGGCAGGTCGATTACAAACTCGGGCTGTTGATGATCGTCGGGACCACGGCCGGCATCGAGGTCGGCAAGGAGATCGTCGTCCACCTCGAAGGTCTCGGGCTCGCCGGCAGCATCATCAGCGTGACCTACGTCTTCCTGCTCGGCGGGATCGGCGCGTTCGTCACCTACGAGGCGCTGAGGGGCGACAGCGGCGGCGGGATCGACCACGAGGCCGACACCGACGAGCCAGCCGACGCCGACGATATCCCGGATATCGCCAAGAAAATCCAGTCCTACAGGGTCCCGCCGATGATCGATCTCCGGGGCGGCGTCACCGTCTCGCTGTGGATGATCCTCGCGGTCGCCTTCGCCACCGGGTTGCTTTCGGGCTTTCTCGGCGTTGGCGGCGGCTTCATCCGGATGCCGGCGCTCTTCTACCTCGTCGGGGTGCCGGTCCCCATCGCCGTCGGAACGGACCTCTTCGAGATTGTCTTCTCCGGTGGGCTGGGGAGCTTCCTCTACGCGCTCGACGGCGGGGTCGACCTCTCGATTGTGTTGCCGTTGCTGGCTGGCAGTGCCTTCGGCGCACGGATCGGCTCGGCAGCCACCAGCATCGTCGACGAGGACGACATCAAGATCTACTTCGGGCTGATGCTGCTCGGTGGGGCACTCGCCGTCGCCGTCCGCGAGATCGGTACAGTCTACGAGATGCCGATCCTCAACCGCGTGAGTCTGGCGTTGATTCTCGGCTCCGCGCTGCTGGTCAGCGGGGCAGTCGTCTACAGCAGCATCACCGCGCTGCGGGACGACAGCCGTGCCTCGTCGCCATCCGTCGAGTAAGGGCGGCAGTGACGATACCGGCACCGATCACAGCTCCGGTGCCCATCGTTCCATCGGCTATCAGTTGCCTATTGTGCAGAATTGTACTCCATACACAACTCTTTTTATCTCGCGTCGTCTACAACTGCACATAATGGTCGATTCAATGGTCGAACAGCTCCAGTCAGACATGGAGTGTGAGGGGCTACTGGCCTGCTTTCACGGGCTGAAGCCGCTCGATCGGCAGTGCTTCCGGGAGTTTGTCGAGGCCGACGAGCCGCTGACCGTCGACGAGGTTGCGGCTACCGTCGACCGCGAACGCTCGACCGCCTACCGCTCGGTTCAGCGACTGCTACAGACCGGCTTTCTCGAAAAGGAACAGATCAACTACGAGCAGGGTGGGTACTACCACGTTTACATGCCGACCGATCCCTCGGTCGTTGCTGACGAGATGCAGCGGCTGCTCAACGACTGGTACGCCCAGATGGGCCAGCTCATCCAGGAGTTCGAGGACAAGTACAGCGACGCCGCCCCTGCCACAGAAGTCGAATCGTGAGCACGGCAGTATCGTGAGCACAGCGGTAGTATCGTGATCACAGCGATA
>KI543205.1:23051-26909 GCA_000496215.1 uncultured archaeon A07HN63 | reverse complement strand
CACCATCTCGTCGTCGAGTGCCGAGCTCACGAGCGACAGGACCTGCGCGAGTTCCATGATATCGTCGAGCGCGCCGCTTTCCTGCAGTTCGAGCAGTGATTCGAGTGCGTCCTGCAGTTCCGTTTCATTGGCACAGATTGTGTCCGCCAGTTCGACACTCTCCTCGGTTGCCAGCCCATCCGCTGATTCGGCCAGTGTTGATCCGGTATCGGACAGCGAGCGTATCATCTCGTCACTCATCGCGCTCTCGCCACGGTCGAGTAGATCCAGCAGTTCGTTGACTGCATCGAGTCGCTGGACGAACGCCGCGACCTCCTCGGGGTTTTCGGCGATCGCCGCCTCCAGTTCGCTCTCTGCGGGGGATTGCTCGGCCATGCTCAGACCAACCCCCGCGCCGTGAGCCAGTAAGATTCGTTGTACGCCAGCTTCGCCCAGTGTAGCTTCTTCGACGGTGGCGCCGGTGATGGTGGATTCTCATAGTCGAACTCCACGAAGGACGCGGCGTCCATCCCGGTCTCGATGAAACAGATGGTTTTGCCGTCGTACGTCGCCGTCGGTACCTGCCCGCGGACCTCGCTGGCGATACGCTGGCCCACAACACCGGCCTGATAGTGGGCGACACTGCCGGCTTTGGGGACCCCCGTGGCGGCCGCGTCACCGAGCGCGTACACGCTGGTGGCGGCGTCGGCCTCGAGCGTGTGTCTGTCAACGTCGACCCAGCCGTCGTCACCGAGGCCGGCATCCCCGATGAGATCGATCCCACGGTGGGGTGGAACTGTCACCAGCAGGTCGTAGTCGAGCTCACTACCCTCCATCGAGCTGACCGTCTGTGCGTCCGGATCGATCGATTCCGCATTGAAGAACGTCTCCCTGTTGATGTTACGCTCCTCCATCAGCGGCGCGGCCCACTCGGCGATATGGGCGTTGCCGTGGACGCGCTGTATCGGGTAGGTGTAGGTGATCTCGATGTCCTCACGCAGCCCGCGCTCTCGAAACCAGTCGTCGGCCATGAACACGAACTCCAGGGGCGCGGCCGGACACATATGTGGAGAGCCGACGACGCTCAACACGAGATGGCCCTCGCTGAAGTCGAGTAACTCTTCCCGAAGCGTGGTCGCGCCGTCCTCACTGTAGTAGTTGTGACCGCCCTCGACGAGACCGGGAATCTCCTCGGGAGCCAGCGTTGACCCCGTTGCGAGAACGAGATGATCGTAGGAGACATCCTCCACCGAGTCGCGCAACTGGAGGCGCTGACTGTCGGTGTCGATATCAGTGAGACGATCGTTTCGAACGTCGACGGCGTCGTCGACGAGATCGGCCAGTGGGCGCCGTCCGTCGTCGGGCTCCCGTTTCCCGAAGGGAACGTAGAGCCACACCGGTTTGTAGACCTGATCCGAACCGTCGTTAATCAGGGTAACCGCGACGTCACCGGACTCGAGTTCGCTGTCGAGCCTGTCGCTGAGGTCGTTAGCGAGGACGGACCCGCCCGTGCCGCCCCCGACGATGACGATGTGATCGGTCATGATTTCTCCACGTAGAACGCGTTGTGATCGTCGCTTTCATCTACCGCAAGCAGGTCGTTACCTGCCTCGTCGGCCCATTCTGGTACGTCGGTCAGTGACTGCGGGGCGTCGCTCAACAGTTCGACGACCGTCCCGGCATCTGCACTCCGCATCTCACCGATGAGATCCATTAGCGGGCCAGGACAGGTCGCTCCACGAGCGTCCACAGTTTGGTCTGGATCGATATCAGTCATCTCTACGTGATCGTTCGCGTTCAATCGTATTAATATTGTATGCTAATTCCAATATTATTAGAAAGCCGATGGGGTGCCTGACGGAAATAGGTGTACTACTCATGCCTACACACTGCAATTCAGCCCTGAGTAGGGTCAAACAGCGTAGAAACCAACTACCTCCTATTTTTTATTCCGAAAGTGCTGATGATGTTTTGTACTTTGTGCTCAATACTAGGTCAG
The DNA here is from genome assembly GCA_000496215.1 of uncultured archaeon A07HN63. Classification (GTDB taxonomy): domain Archaea; phylum Halobacteriota; class Halobacteria; order Halobacteriales; family Haloferacaceae; genus Halonotius. The sequence goes on along the minus strand of KI543205.1, from coordinate 24,931 downwards.
CGGTAATCGGGGCACGTGGCGGGATCAACCAGTCATTGCTCGAGAGAGCAATGCTGAGAGGTCAACAACAGGCGTTCTCAATACGACGTGTAACAGTTACCCAACGCGAAGGCGTAGCTGCTGGCTGGATATCTCGTAGGTGCGACGGAACACCACGCGGGCCTGCTCGGAGACGACGCCGAGTGAGAGCCCGAAGCCAAGACAGGCAGCCGGCACGGCGAGCACCGCAGCGGCGACCGGCCCGCCACCGGCAGCCATAACAACCCAGACGGTCCCGTACACCACCCCCGACTCCACGAGGAGTGCACCCACGAACTGACCCACGAGACGCCGATCAACGAGCGTCGACGAGAGCACGCGGCTGCTGTAGTAGACCACGTAGCCACCGACGACGACGTTCATCACCACGTACCCGGCTGCCCCGGCGAGGGCCCCGTACTGCGACCCAAGCCACAGCGTCAGCGGCACGCTGACAGCCAGCCCGTAGAGCTTCGTGCGGAAACTCAGCCCCGGCTCTCCGAGCCCTTCCAGCGTGTGCGAGGCGAGCGTCCAGAATCCACGGAAGATGTTGATGCCGCCGACGATAATCACGGTCGTCGAAAACTGCTCGGGTGCCGACCCGAAGGCGGCGGTGGCGATGATGTCCCGGGTCGACAGCAGATAGCCGAACACGAGAAACGACACGCCGCTCCCGCCGGTGACCGCCGAGTCGATATACCCGCTGATATCGATATCCGCGGCCGTATCACCGCTGACCTTCGTCAACAGCGGGTTCGAGAGCTGCCACGCGATTGTCGCGCCGAAATCACCAAACCGATCGGCCGCCTCGTAGATACCCACCGCCAGCGGTGTCGAAACGATTCCCAGCACGTACACCGGCATGTTATAGGAGACACGATCGAGCATCTGATCTGGGATACTCCATCTGGCGAACTCCCATGCTCGTGCTATCTCGTGACGGTCCGGGACAGCGGGCGTCACGCCGAGAATCACGACCACGACTCCGAACACGGCAAGTCGCACCCCGATCATGACCAGCATCAGGTCCGTGACGGTGGTTATCGATCCTACCAACCCCAGCAGCAGCCCCAGTTCGAGGCTGCTCTTGACGCTGTTGATCCACGTGACCCCGCTCGGATAGCCGACAGCACTGGTGAGGCTCTCGACTGTCATCGCCAGCGCGGTCGTGACCGCATAGACCGCCGAGACACGGAGGAGCCCCTGATCGAACACGGTTACCGCCGCGAGATACTCGCTGGTCGCCACTCCGGCCAGCCCGAGCAGGCAGAGATAGCCAGCACTGAACGCGAGGGCGACACCAAGGTAGGCATCGACCGACTCGCCGGGTTCCGTCCCAACTTTGTGGAGTGTCTGGGTGATTCCTCTGATCGGCCGCAACACGAGCGCGATGCCAAGTATGGCGAAAAAGTGCGGCCGGTAACCGACGGTGACGTGACGAAGGCGTAGACAACCCCGCTCAGGGTGTAGAGCGTCGTCGAGACTATCGCGCCACCAGTCGTCCGAATCGACGACCTGAGCAGGTTGATCTCGTTGCCGTCGCGTCGCGTCACCATGGCACTATCCAGAGGCACGAGACCGGTATAACGGTGTCCGTGTCTCCGGCGTCAGGTGCGATTGAAGTAGATCACCAGAAAGAGGCTGCTCAGTGCGACGAGGGCAGCCGCCCGCAGCCCAACGAAATAGTAGGATCCCGGAAGCACGATGAACACGAGTACGCCCAAAATCGCCGTGTTCAGGTATTGAGTAGTCTTTGCTTCGCTCTCGTTGAGCAATTCCGAATCGTGGTCTGGGTCATCTGTGTTTGTCATTGTATCACAGTAGTTCGTCACGGACAAAAGCCCAAGCTTGGGCTTGCTGAC
>KI543205.1:17939-23031 GCA_000496215.1 uncultured archaeon A07HN63 | reverse complement strand
GCTGTCGAATAGCCGAGATCAAAGACGCTGTCACGGTCATCCGGTGTATCCCGGGGCGTCGTCCTCCACAAAAACCGTCATCGAGATCGCCAATCGTGATCGTAACTCTGTATCACCGTGTTCGACCGCATTTCGAACGTAGATTTTCCAGCAGCTGTTTGAGTTGATTTCGGTCGGCCTGGATGGTCTGATCGGTGGTGGTCTCCAGTGTTGCCTGCTCGGTGTCGACATTTCGCCAGCATTTCTGGGCAAACGAGTCGAGATCAACGGGCTCGAACTCACCGATATCGTTGCCCTTTCGAGCGAGTGCCAGCAGGCTCTCGATCAGGGATCGCATTCGGGTATGCGACCGCTCGATTGGAGCGAAATGCTCGCTGTCAAACTCTCCTTGAGCGAGTTCCAGCCGACCCTCAGCAACGTTGAGTGGGTTTCGCAGGTCGTGTGACAGGACGCTCGCAAACTCGTCAAGTCGTTCGTTCTTTGTTTCGAGCTGTTGTCGCTGTTCGACACGGTTGAGTGCCGTTGTAAGACTGGTCGACAGTAGCTGTGCAAGCGTCTCGTCGACCTGATCGAAGGCATCCGGTTCCGTCGCGCTCAGAATAAACACCCCGTGATCGCCGAGCGGACATATCAGTTCGCTCTGAAACGGGGTCTCACTGGCAAACTGCTCGGGTTGCTCGGCGATGTTTCCGTAGCTCTTCCGGTCTTTCGTCCGGTAGACCTGCCCTGCCAGACTATCCTCGACGGGGAGCGCGGGGGGCTCCGCACCAAGCTGCTCTTCGACAGCCCCTGTCCACGACACTGGTTTGAGTTCGTCGTCGCTCTCATCGTAGAGGTGGACCCCATTGATCGGTCGATCAAACACGCCTTTTGCTGTCTCGGCGCCGATTGTCGCGACCTCCGCAGGGGTCGTTGCGGATTGTAGATCCTGCGTGGACGCAATGAGCTCCTTGAGCGTCTGTTCGTACTTCTTTCGCGTCGTGATGTCACGATATACCCACATATTTGCGTCCCCCTCGGGGAGACTGTAGGGCAGATAATCGCGTTCAACTGTGCGACCATCATCGAGGCGGAGTTCTTCGTTGTGAACCATCTCCCGGTTGGCATGCCGCTCGCCTACTCCCGCGATGAACGCCTCGGGGTCGGCAAACCGATCCTTGATCTGTTCGGCCGCCGAATCACAGTCACGTCCGATTAATTCATCGCCGGTCAGGGGAACGTCGAATATATCGCATAACTGATCGTTTGCCATGAGAATGTCGCTGTCGGCATCCTCGACAAGCACTCCCATCGGGAGATTTTCGAGGATGGTTCGGAGAATCGAGTTTCTCCGATCAATCTCTCGTTCACGCTGCTTGCGGTCGGTGATATCCATGTACCACGCGTAGGTACCCTCAATTGTATCGCCGGCTACGCCGTAGGGGATGACGTGTAACAGAAACTCGCGTGGACCATCGGCCGTTATCCGTTCGACCTCGGTGGTGATCGATTCGCCAGTCTCTACCCGCTCACGGAACTGATCGTGGGCCACCATCCCATCGTCAGGAACGAGTATATCGGCGACATCGGTGCCGATGATCTCCTCGGCGGTGTATCCAAATGTCTCCTCAAACGCGTGATTGACATTGACGATCCGGTGTGAGGATCCAGCTTTGTCGCAGGCAATCACCGAGTTCGGCGCGTTCTCAAACAGCGCTCGCTGTCGATTTTGCTGCGTCCGGAGGTCCTCCTGTAGCGCCAGTGAGTGAATAGCGTTCCCGATATCTCTGCCGAGGTCCGCGAGCAGTTCCTGTTCGCGGTCGTTGAAAGCATGTGGTTGTTCTGCATAGACGACTAACTCGCCGTAGAGGCGTTCCTGATGTTCCAGGGGGACGGCAGCCACAGCCTGATAGTCACGCGCAACGGCCTCCTCCCGCCATTCTTCGAACTGCTGATCCTCGCTGATATTCTGGGTGACGGCGACACGCCGTTCACGAATGGCCGTGCCACCGGGACCATGCCCTGTCGGGGTATCATCTGCCGTGACAGTAATATCATCGAGATAGCCTTCTTCGACGCCGGCCGATGCCTGGGGTCTGATCTCCTGGGTGTCCGCATCAACCTCGCCGATCCACGCGAACAGATACGGGTCGGAGTCGCTGATGATCTCACACACACGGGTTTTGGCCATCGACCGCGAGTCAGCCCGCATGAGTGCCTGATTGACATCACTTGTGAGAGCCCGAATCCGTTCGAGTTTGGTGGCACGCTGCTGGGCACGATGCTGCTCGACAGCGTTTTCGATCCGGTTTGCCAGCACCGTGTACTGGTCGTTGCCGATCTGCTTCTGCAGGTAGTCGGTCGCACCAGCCGAGATTGCGTCACTGGCAACCCCCTCACTCCCCTTGCCGGTGAACAGGATGAACGGCAGATCGGAATCACGCTCTCTGATTGCTCTGAGAAACTCGATGCCGTTTTGCCCACCCATCATGTGATCGCTCACCACACAGTCGAAGTCGTCCGCAGCCAGTCGATCCAGTCCCTCACTGGCACTCGTCGCTGTTTCGACAGTAAAATCACCACACTCTTCTTCAAGTATGTCAGCCGCCACATCCACGAAATCCGGATCATCGTCAACATGGAGAACGTCTATCCCTGCTGTTCCGCTCATAATACTAACGATAGCAACGTTACTGTAATAAAATTATGTCAGATCGAAGTTATATGTACAGTAACGTAATAGAATTTTATCATTACTCTGTTACGATATCATCTGAGAGCCCGCTACAGCTCACCGTACTCCGCCTTTTCGCGAAGTGTTGCGACACGATCCTTGATCTCGTCTATCGCGCCGCTATCCTGTTTGGAATCGACGTGGCTGTACATCAGCCCCATTCGGTGGTTGGAGCGTAACTGGTCCTCGTTTCGGTCCAGAAAGTCCCAGTATAGCGCGTTGAACGGACAGGCCTTCTCACCCGTATCCTTCGTTTTGTAGTAATAACAGTCGCCACAGTAGTCGCTCATCTTGTCGATGTAGTTCGCCGAGGAGACGTATGGTTTCGAGGCGAAGACGCCATCGGCGTACTGGCCCATCTCGACGACGTTCGGCGTCGTCACCCAGTGGTAGGCGTCGACGTACGTGGCGTGGAACCACTCGTTGAGCTGGGCGGGTTCAACACCCCACAGCGTCGCAAAATTGGCCAGCACCATCAGTCGCTGAATGTGGTGTGAGTACCCCCGCTGTTCGACATCTTCGACCGTCTGTCTGAGACACTCCATATTCGTCTCGCCACTCCAGTAAAACTCGGGGAGATCATGGTCGGCGTCAAGCTGGTTTGCACTGCTCAGGTCGGGCATCGAGTGACGGTAGACATGACGCATGAACTCACGCCAGCCGATGAGCTGACGCAACACCCCCTCGGCGGAGTTGAGCGGCACATCGTCGCGCTCGTCGTACGCCTGCTCGATCTGCTGGACGACTTCCCACGGGTGGAGCAATCCAAGATTTACCGAGGAGCCAAGCAGGGCGTGCGCCATCGCCCAGTCGTCGCTCCGCATCGCGTCCTGATACGGTCCAAACTCCGGCAGCCGCGTCTCGACGAAGTGGTCGAGTTTCGCCTGTGCCTGTGCTCTGGTGACCGGCCAGACAAACTCGTCAGTCTCGCCCCAGACGTCGAACTCGTCGGCGACCCACCTGCTCGTCTGAGCCGTCAACTCGTCGTGCTCGGGGACGGCCACGGGTGGTGACTCCCACGACGCAGGTGGAAACTCCTGATTGTCGTCGTCGTAGTTCCACTCGCCGCCTTCCGGGTCGCCATCGTCGGTCATCAACACGCCGGTCTGCGTGCGCATCCATCGGTAGAACGTCTCGTGTCTGAACGGGTCCTTGTCCGTCTCGTTGGCCCACTGGTCGATGGCTTTGCGGGTTCCGACGAAGAGCTCGTTTTGGACGATATCGAGCCGACCGTCTGCTTCCTCGACCAGTTCGCGAAACCTGTCGGCGCTGCGGTGGCTCGGCGACCGCATCACCACGAGTTCGTCGTCGGGATACCGCTCGAAGTACGTCGCCAGGCCGTCACCGAACGTGTCAGCTTTGATATACTCGACGGTATACCCCTGCTCCCGAAGTTCGTCTCTGAAATGCCGCATGCCGCTGAACACGAGCGTCAGTTTGTCGTGATGGTACGGCTTCCGTCTGGCGAAGTCGTGGGCTTCGATCAAAAGAACGCGTGAGCCATCGGGAGCCCGGGCAAGCGGGCCGGCGTCCGGGTGGAGCTGGGTGCCCAGTATCCACGGCACCCTGTTTGGGTCTGTGAGGCTGTACGATTCTGTCTCACCGACGATGGGTTGAGTCAATATCTGGTTTAGGCGACTGAATCATATATGTGTATTGTCGCTCGATACCGGATAGCGGATCAATTTGTCTTTCGCCGCTGGTAGGAGTCACTAGTTGTGAGTGTCCCGTCATCTGTATTGGTGTCGTTGTGACGATGGATGCGTGTGTTCGCCTTCGCCACCGGGGAAAGCCAGCCGGATGCCCGTACGAGAGCGGGAATCTGGGGTTGCCCTCTCGTTTGATTGCTCTCTGTTCTTCATTTTGCTCTTCAATTACCTACAAGGCGACTCCCCCTACCCAAGCAGCGACCACTTGGGTCGAGCAGAGAGATATCCACTGGACTCTAATGGTATTCGTACTGGCATGCAAGATACAAAGCGTGTATTTATCAATCGATCTTGACCGCTCGGTCACTCGGAGGCCGTAGTAAGCAGTAACGTATTCGTGACGAGAGTATCAATTGCCCGTCGCAGCCGCTCCGTTGCGGCCTGATCTGAGATGTCGAACTCGTCGGCGACTTCCTGTGTCGAGATCTGTCGCGGTAGCGAGTAGTATCCCATTTCGACGGCGTACATAAGCGCCTCCCGTTGTGGTGCCGTGAGTCCGTACCACGGACCGGCGTCGGGTCTGGTGGGATTGTATATTTTCCGTACGCCGATAGGAATGTCACCGTCAAAACAAATCTCCTGAAACGTCGCGAGCGCGTCGTGGGATCGAAATCGGATCTGAAACACCCAGCTATCCGGCCGCCGGATGCCTCAAGTATGTGTCCGTTCA
>KI543205.1:15273-17919 GCA_000496215.1 uncultured archaeon A07HN63 | reverse complement strand
AGTGGGTATCTGGGGTTACCTTCTCGTTTGACCGCTCCCTGTGCTTCAGCGTGCTCTCCAATCATTGCCGGTGGAAAGAGGGCAGTAAGCCGGCCTTCTATGACATCCTCAAAGACAGATGAAAACACCAAGTATTGTTTGAGGTAATCCGAGTATTTTTATACATATATTGATAATACTGTTCAGAGAGAGGGCATGGTTGATAATGGTATAGAACAAATCACAGTCATTTTTATCGGGCAGCCATACGGAAGCGTTGGCCCGATAGAAACAGCTCTCGGCCGTGACGATCAAACGGTCACTGTTGTAACAGCGGCAAGTGCTGCGGACGGTCTTGAGGCGATTGCGACCCGCCAGCCGGATTGTATCGTGTCTGCGTACGACCTGCCCGACACAAACGGAATTGACTTTCTGGAAACCGTTCGGGACAGATACCCCTTATTGCCGTTTATTCTGTTCGGCCGTGATCTCGAAACGGTTGCCGAGGTGGCCATCGACGCTGGAGTGACCGACTGTGTTCACAAGGATGGCGATAGCATGCAGCCTTGTGTGGTGGCCAATCGGATCGAAAATGCAGTTACGCGATACCGGCTCCAGCAACCAACCACACAACAGGATGAGCGGCTTGAACTGTTTTTCGATGAATCGCCCCTTGGAGCAGTGCAGTGGGATGATGAGTTCTGTTTTCAGCGACTCAACGATCGGGCAGAAGAACTTCTCGGGTACGACGAAGCAGCGCTGCAGGGCGAATCATGGGAGCTAGTTGTTGCCGAGGAAGATCGACAGCAGGTTAGCGATGCTGTGTCGGAACTCCTCGCTGCGGACGGTGTCAACAAGGTTGTGAACAAAAACGTTCGAGCTGACGGCGAGGTTCGAACGTTCGAGTGGCACAACCGCGCAGTAACCAACTCCAGTGGCGACGTGCGGTCGATTTTCTCGAAGTTTCGGGATATCACCGAGCAAGTAAATCGCACCCTGGAACTCGAGGAGTACGAGACGATTATCGAGGCCCTCACAGACCCCATCTACGTGGCTGATGAGACAGGTGAGTTCACATTTGTTAACACCGAGTTTGCTGAGTTAGTCGGGTACGACCGTGAGACGATCATTGGAAGCAACCCCGAATTGATCAAAGATACTGAGGCTATCGATCGTGGGGAACAGCAGTTATCACGGCTCTTATCAAGTGACGGTCCGGAAACGGTCACGTTTGAAATGACAGTGCAAACTCGTAGTGGCGATGCAATCATCTGTGAGGATCACATGGGTGTGCTTCCGTACTCTGGAGATACGTTCAATGGGTCTGTTGGAACACTCCGTGATATAACTGACCGAAAACAGCAAAAACAGGAGCTACAACACGAACGTGATCGGTTTCAGGCTATCTTCGATGACGCCTTTGATGCAATAGTGCTTTTCGACGACGATGGGCAGTACACCAGAGTGAACGAACAGGCAACAGAGCTGTTCGGGCTCTCGAAAGAGCAGTTGATTGGAAGATCATTTGCCGACTTTATGCCCGAAGGGTATGATCTCGAAGCAGCTCTCGCTGAACTTCAACAGACACAACAGGACCGCGATACTGTGACCGTGGTCAGACCCGATGGAACAGAACGGGTCGTTGAGTATACAGTCACAACCGACACTATTCCGGGGCAGCATCTGGCTGTCCTTCGGGATGTCACGGAATACCGACGGCGCGAGCGTCGGTTTCAGGCACTTGTCGAGGAGGCTTCTGATATTATTTCGATAGTGGATGCTCATGGGCAATACCAGTATCAGAGTCCATCGATCGAACGAATCCTGGGCTATGAGCCCGAAGAGACGATCGGTGATGAAGTGTGGGAATATATCCACCCCGACGACCGTCAACGGGTTTCTGCGGAGTTCGAGCGATGGATCGACAACCCACAACAGGTCCCAAAAGGAATCGAATATCGTGCCCAGCACGCAGATGGATCGTGGCGATGGATGGAAGCATACGGGAATCCCCAACTCGACAATCCGGCAGTCGAGGGATACGTCTTCAACAGTCGGGACGTTACCGACCGGAAAGAGCGCCAACAGCAGTTAGAGCTCGTTGACCGGGTTCTGCGTCATAATGTTCGCAATGATATGAACGTGATCCGTGGGAAAGCACGTCTCATTACCAACAACACCTCGGGAGCGCTCGCGGAATATGCCAAGCAGATCATCGAGACGAGCAATAATTTGATCGATACGGCGGAGACCGAGCGAAAAATGGCAATGTTGCTCACCGAGTCAGCGGAGCCGAGTGTGCTGGAGGTGTCGCCACTACTTCAGCAGGTGGCGACTGATATCAGGGCGGATTTCCCCGAGGCAACTGTTGCCGTTGCGTGCCCAGACGATGTATCGATGCTGGCCACGCCGCAGTTCAACCAGGCAATCGAAGAACTGCTCACCAACGCCATTGTTCACAATCCAGACGACACACCAGAAGCCGACATCGCTGTCGCCGAAGACAGCGAGACGGTCCGGATCGAAGTAACCGATACAGGCCCACCCATCCCTGCGATGGAGCGAGCGGTGCTGTTAGGAAACAAGCAACGGACACCACTAAATCATGGCAGCGGTCTCGGACTGTGGTTTGTACAACTGCTGGTGTCTCAGTCGGGTGGATCGATC
>KI543205.1:12614-15253 GCA_000496215.1 uncultured archaeon A07HN63 | reverse complement strand
AGCTGAAACTCCGTCGCAGGGAGAGCCAGCTCAACAATGACGCTCATATTCAGTTATAAATTGGCAAGTGAATAAATCCACCTTCTGAAATTATTGTACTAATTTGAGTTGGGCATGGTGGATCATGTTTTTCGGTATATCTATACCTCGGTGGCGACACAACATAAAGAATGGAATCAAGTCAATCGCTTGTACGAGCCGTATTCTGGTGGACGTATATCCGGGGCGGCACAAACCCGTTCATCTCGACATCAGGAACGAGACTATGAGCGATACACCATGGACGGAATCGATCACGACCACAGCCGAGTTCGAAGCTGCTCTTGAGACGCTTATCGCCGCTGCCCAAGCAAACGATATTGACGTTCGGGGGAGCTACGTCTGTGACGACGACGGTCACTCTCGCACCGAGATGGAAGTACTCATCCACGAACTGGAGTAACGGCAGCCGGCCCGTCTAATCGTTTCATCGACATGTATACCGACCAGTTCCGACTAATCGGCGCGGTCGTTACGAGGTCGGATCAGTGTGCGAATATAAGCTACCCATATTATCAGCGGGTAGGAATAAGCGTCGTGGCGGTGATTTAGTGACTATCGAGCGTCCTCCGTCAGAACCATTTATATACGCGCTGTGTGGGTGCCGTCCTATTTCGGGTTGGCATAAGATAATTCGGTTGCTGCATACAGTCTCTACGGCACTGTCAGAGTTTGAAGTCAGCAATCAGATGTGCGTAATTTGCGATGTTGCACCAAATAAGTAGATTAAGTCATGATAGATATAAAGAAGTTGTAACGATCATAGGTATATACACAAGACATCGTAATTATTTTCGTTTCATTATAAGATGGCGCGTGATAAGATATAACATGGTTCACCATGGATTAATTAGCATGTCAGCAACCAATACAGTGTTTGTTGGCATGTCTTCAGAAGACGTGGAGAGAATAGCCACGGCTCTGGAGAATACCCACGGCGGATCCCAAATTACCACATTTGACACGCCTGAATCAATCGCTGAACATCTGGAAGACCGACCGCCTGACTGTATCGTTTCGGAGTATGAGTTTTCGGGTATGGATGGGACTGAATTTTTGGAAATCGTTCGAAATGGGCACCCTCATCTTCCGTTCATATTCTTTACAGCATCAGGAGATGACGCCGTTGCAAACAGCGCATTCGCTGATAGAGTTACTGACTATCTCCCAAAGGACACTGCGGATAGACAGTTCGAACGCATAGCCGAAAGGATCAGCGAGGTGGCCAAACAAAGCAAGGTCGAAAAAGAGCGGAAACAGCAGTCCAGCGAGCGCAAGCACGAACTGAGTCTCTTTGAACGAGTCCAGGAAATCGCCAGTATCGGAGCGTGGAATTACGATGTGGAGGCTGATGAGGGAACCCTGACTGAGAAGGTATACGATATCTATGGGGTACCACGGGACGAATCGCTCTCAGCCGAGAAGTCGATCAGTTTCTTTGATGAGCCAGATCAGTCAGCCATGCGTGACGCTTTCGAACGTGCTGTCACTGACGGAGAGCCGTACGATCTGAATCTGAGTTTAACGGGTGCTGACGGAACTAATCGTCAAGTGCGCGCACAGGGAGACCCGCAAATCGAAGATGGCACGGTAATCAGTGTTCAAGGAACAATACAGGATGTCACGGAACAAGCCGAACGACAGCGTGAACTGCAACTGCTTCAGCAGAGTATTGATAGTGCCAATGTCCCTATTACCCTTGCTGACCCTTCCCAGGAAGATCTTCCACTGGTTTATGTAAATGAGGCGTATGAGGAATTGACTGGATATTCCGCAGATGAAGCACTTGGCCGCAACTGTCGATTTCTTCAGGGCGAGGATACTGATCCGGCAAAGGTCGCTACGCTCCGGGAGGCTATCGACAATGAAGAGCAAGTCACTGTTGATCTACGTAACTATCGCAAAAACGGTTCGAAATTCTGGAATCAGTTGACTGTCAAACCCATCTACGACGATGGCGGGCAACTCGTTCGGTATCTTGGAACACAGAAGGACATTACCACGCGGAAACAACGGACAGCGGAGCTCAAAACAGAACGGCGAATCATGAATCAAGCATTCAATGCGATGGATGATTTATTCTACATTCTTGACGAAGACGGGTGTTTTCGACGCTGGAACTCTCGTGTTCCTGAAGTAACAGGCTACACTGCGGCAGAACTTTCGGATATGCATGCGCTCGATGTCTTTACAAAAGACGGGAAGCCGAAGGTGGCTAACGGTATAGAACGGGTTCTAAACGGCCAACACGTAACGGTTCAAGCGGAAATACGTACTGTGGATGGACAGGCCGTTCCGTTTGAATTTAATGGAGCTCAATTAACCGACGTCGACGGAACCACAACCGGTCTGGTCGGGACTGGCCGAGATATTACCGAGCGGAAAGAACGCCGCCAGTACTTAGAGTTGCTCGATAGAGTATTGCGGCACAACTTGCGCAATGATATGAATGTCATCCGCGGACATGCTGCGGTTCTTCGTGAGCAACTGACGGGTGAACCCCAAACAGCAGCCGAGACAATGGTTCAGACAAGCAACGCACTAATTGAGTTGGCTGAAAAAGAGCGGGAACTGGCAGAGCTAATGCAAGAACAGCCAGC
>KI543205.1:1565-12594 GCA_000496215.1 uncultured archaeon A07HN63 | reverse complement strand
ACGCATAGTGGTGACTGTGGCGGCTCTACCGACTTTAGTGCAATAGCTGTCCGCTCAGATGGGTCCATTTCGATCACCGGACTCTCTCAGGAGGGCAACATCGTTGAGCTTGAGACGTTTGTGTGAGTTTATACCACGCTCCGAAGCGCATTCATTGGTGCACCTCCACTAGTACATATGCGTATATTCTGGCACCAGCGTGACCTCAGAACGCGTGACAATGTTGGGCTTGCAGTCGCGGCCCGAGACGAGACCGTCCTTCCGGTCTATATCTACGATACTGATATTCTCGAACACGTCGGCCGTCGACAGCGAGCCCTGATGATGCGTGGCGTTCGGCAACTCAAAGAACGGTACCGAGAGTTGGGAAGCGACCTCATCGTCCGGGGTGGCGACACAGCAGAGGTGTTAGCGTCACTGTGCGACGAGCACGATGCCGACTCGGTTTATTACAACGAACACTACCGACCAACACGACGACGGGCACAAGAGCGCGTGAACGACGAACTCACCACTGCGGGAATCAGCACTGATCGCCGAACGGATCTTGTCTTGGTCGATCCGGGGCAACTCGATTCGTCGTATCCCAACCACAGTCAGTTCCACAACGACTGGGAAGCGGCGACGAAAGCAACGCCGTACGACGAGCCGGATGGCGAGATCTACTCGATATGCAGGATGGCAAAACGGTGCCAGTCCCAGATGTCGATATCGAACTTCCAGCCGCGGGTTACGAGGCTGCACGCGAGCGGTTCGACGACTTTCTCGACACCGGGATTCTCAGCTACAACGACACACGCGACGACCTACCGAAAGCTGTCGACAAGCCAACCGAGGCTGTCTCACGGCTGTCGCCGTATCTCGCCTCCGGAATGATCGGGCTCCGCGAGGTGTGGGCCGGCGCGTCGGAGGTCTACAACGCTGTCAGCGGGCAGGAACGCCGCAACGTCGACAAGTACCGGTACGAACTCTCATGGCGCGAGCAGAACTATCACCTCCTCTACTACAACCCCAATCTTGGTCGAGAGAACTACGTCGACTTCCCGAACGAGATCGCGTGGCGCAACGACGAGCGCGATCTCGAAGCGTGGAAGGCCGGCGAAACCGGCTACCCACTCGTCGACGCCGGAATGCGACAGCTCGACCGCGAGGGGTATATCCACAATCGCCCGCGGCAGGTCGTCGCCTCGTTTCTCACCAAACATCTGCTGATCGACTGGCGCGAGGGTGCCCGCCATTTCCGCCGACAGCTCATCGATCACGATTACGCCTCGAACAGCGGCGGCTGGCAGTGGACGGCCTCGACGGGAACCGACTCCGTCGACGTGCGAATCTTCGATCCGGTGAGTCAGGCCAGCAAGTACGACGATGGTGCCCAGTACATCACCGAATACGTTCCCGAACTCCGCGATGTCCCCGCCGACAAGATCATCGACTGGCCGACGCTGTCGGCCGACGAACGCAACCGGCTGGCACCTAAGTATGCCGATCCAATCGTCGATCGCAACCACGGCTACGAGCGGGCACAGGAGACATTCGAGACGGCACTGGGCAAACGATAGTCGACCACCGTCGCTGCTGTTGATTCTGTAATCCCGAATTTCGCCGCAGGTTCAAGCCACTGCGGGCGCTATCTCACGCATGCAGTTGGTTCCAGATCTTGACGGGCGAACAGCACTCGTAACCGGGAGCGCAACGCGTGTTGGCCGCGAGTTACTGCTGACGCTGGCTGCCGCCGGGGCAGACGTTGCCGTCCACTACAACACGAGTACCGATGCGGCCGAGACGACGGCGGCGGATGCTCGGGAGTACGGCGTGAGTGCCACAACTGTCAGTGCGGATATCACTGACCCGACAGCAGTCGACAAAATGTTCGACAGCATCGAAACCACACTCGGCAGCGTCGATATTCTCGTCAACAATGTCGGCAACTTCGACGCTCGTCACTGGGAGGCTATCGAGTGGGACGCGTGGCGTGATACCGTCGAGAGCACCTTCTATGGAACCGTGCTGTGTTCCCGCCGGGCACTCGACGGGATGCGTGAATCGGGCTGGGGTCGCATTGTCAACATCGGGTTCGCCGACTGTGACCGACGCCACGCCCACCCGGTGAACTTCCCGTACTTCGTCGGCAAAACTGGCGTACTCATGTTCACCCGGATGCTGGCGAACGATACACAGGACGACGGCATAACCGTCAACGCCATCTCACCGTTCGCCGTCGAGAACACAGTCTCGGATGTGTCGTCGTATCCACAGGGGCGGCCGGCCTCGTTCGATGATCTGGCCGCGCCGTTGCTGTTCTTCCTTGGCGAGGGCAGCACCTACATTAGTGGCCAGAATATCGCGGTCGACGGTGGGCGGCTGCCGGAAGTGTAGTCACAAACGAGGTTCTCAATCGAATTTAGGTGTGTCAGGAAAGGCCCCCGCGGAACAAAAACCGATCAGCGACAGATTAGAGCCCGTTTGCGGCGGTCTGTGCGTCCTCGATGGTGCCGGTGACAGCGACCGCGGTCGTCGTGCCGTCTGTCGTCCAGACCACAGTTGCGCGCCCATCACGCGTCACCGCAGTTGCCGTCTGGCCATCGACGGTAACAGTCGTGTTCGACTCAAGCTGATCAAGATACTGAGCCGCGCCGTCGGCGGTGATCACCGAGATCGTTCCGGTGGCGGTATCGTACTGCTGGAACACTGCCTGACCGTCGGCACGACTGACCAGCGTTGCGTTGCTGAACTCGCCGCTGTCGTACCGTGGCAGCGACAGCTCAGTCGCCGACTGCACGGCAGCGAAGCGCTCGTAGGTCTCTGTCGTCGTCACCGAGACCCGATCGGTCGGTGGCTCGAACGTGCTGTTGTGGATGCTCACGTCGAACTGTGTCTCGGTCACCCGGACCACTGTCTCGTTGGTCCCATCAGTTGCCTGCATTTTCAGGACGCGACTGTCGTCGGTCGCAACCCACAGCGTGGCGGTGCCGTCCGTGGCTGACGGGTCTGTCGGCGTGGTTTCCACGACGTAGACGGACTCGCCGTCGAGTTCGGTCGTCTCGACGAGCGTCGCGGTCACGTTCGTCTCGGGAGCCGGCTCGGTTGGCTGCCTGTACTCCTCGAGTTCGCCCTCGGTCGGCAGGTCCCGGGCGTATGCGTCATCGGGACCGACTGCCCACGCGACGCTACCGTTCGATCCGGCCTCGTAGGTGTCGCCGTTCTTCGAGACGGTGTAGGCGACCTTGTCGGGTGCCTTTGTGGCGTACTCGACTGTGGCGGTTGTTGTATCGGTCTCGTTCGAGACGGTCACTGTCGCAGTTCCCACGACGGTTTCTGCGGCGTCATACCGTGTTTCGACCTGTTCGAGAATCTCGTCACCGGAGGGCTGCTCGGTGCCAGCCATCCCCGGCACTCCGGCGGCTGCGCCGGCCGCCACCACGCCGAGGACGAGGACGACCGCCACCGCCGCGAGGCGACGACTGAGAAGGGATTGATCCATCAATATATGGTTGGGGCTTGGGCCGTAAGTACATTGCTCTGCTACGATAGGTGCGGGGCGGCCAAGCTTGATACCCACAGCTACCCAAGCCACTCTGTGAGCGAGACAGCCGGAGTTGATGGACCTACCGAGACCGGACAGCCGGAGGCCACTGTCGTCGTGGATACTGTCTCCAAACACTACACGGTCGGCAATCGCGTCACCGCGCTGGATGCGGTAAGCCTCTCGCTTGCCGAGGGGTCGTATACCGCAATCATGGGACCGAGCGGCTCCGGCAAGAGCACGCTGCTGAATCTTATCGGTGGGCTGGATACTCCCTCGTCAGGGACTGTCACGGTTGACGGACAGCAGGTCTCGTCGGCCGACGAGGACGAACGCGCCGCGATCCGTGGCACGGCTATCGGCTTCGTGTTTCAGACGTTCAATCTCATGCCGCGGCTGACAGCCATCGAAAACGTCGCACTGCCGCTCGTCTTCGATGGCTGGGCGGAGGCAAACCGCCGCGAGCGGGCCGCCGGCCTGCTGGCCGATGTCGGGCTGGCCGACCGCACCGATCACCTGCCCGCGGAACTCAGCGGCGGCCAGCGACAGCGGGTCGCTATCGCCCGGGCACTGGCGCCCGATCCCGCGCTCATTCTCGCGGACGAACCCACCGGCAACGTCGATACCGATACCGGCGGCGATATCCTCGATATCTTCGACGAGTTGCACGCGGCCGGGAACACGCTGCTCGTGGTGACACACGAACGCCACGTTGCCGAACGGGCAGATCGGATCATCCACGTCGAGGACGGGACCGTCCGCGCCACCGAGTCGCTGACCGGGGCCAAATAATGGACGGTCGAGAGGCGCTCCGGATCGCGATCAGATCCGTCCGGGGGCACAAACTTCGGTCGACGCTGACCGTCGTCGGGATCGTTATCGGCATCGCCTCGGTGGTGACGTTTGCCACGTTCGGAGCAAGCGTGCAGGCCGAGATTGTCGGTGATATCGGCGATAGCAGTGCCGGAAACATCTATGTGTTCGGGACGCCGGCCGACGACGAGGGCTTCGATCGGGTGATCCAGCCGGTGTTCACCGCCGGCGATATCGAGAATCTCACCGGGATCGACGGTGTGAGTAACGTCATCCCCCGCGGCGTCGTTCAGGTTTCGTCGATCCGCGCAGGGAATCAGACGCTGGCCAGACAGCAGATGACGGCGGCGACCCCGTCCAGCATCACCCCCGACTCGGTTGTCTCCGGAACCGCGTTCACCAGCGGGGAACAGGAGGTCGTCGTCAACGAACGGATGGCGAGAGCGTTCCGCGAGAATCTAACTGCTGGCTCGACGCTCACACTCGTTTCCGCCGATGGCTCGGAAAGACCGGTTACAGTAACGGGGATCATCAACGGCACGCGCGGCGCACTGCCGATAAGCAACTTTGCCCGCCAGCCACGCATCTACGGTCCGATCGATCCATTCCACGAATCGGTTGTCGAGAGCCCATCGGCCGGTGTGCGACAGCGTGCATACCCGCAGGTAACAGTGATCGCAGAGCCGCGGCGGATTGCCGAGACGAAGACGGCGATCGAGACGTATCTCACGACGGAGTCTGACGCCAGAGAGCTTTCCGGTGTAGACACTGAACTGGTCGCCCGATCTGGTAGCGACTTCGTCGAGGAGATCAGCGACGTGATCGATCAGATCACCCGGTTTGTGACCGGAATCGGCGTTATCTCGCTGGTGGTCGGGGCGATCGGCATCGCCAATGTGATGCTCGTCAGCGTCACCGAGCGCACCCGCGAAATTGGCATTATGAAAGCTGTCGGTGCTCGCAACCGCGACGTGATGGGGGTGTTCGTGATCGAGGCAGCGTTGCTGGGGACACTGGGATCGATCCTCGGCGTCCCGCTTGGCATACTCGTTGGCTACGGGGCGGCCGGCTACGCAGATGTGACGTTCGCACTGGCTCCCGAATGGATCGTCCTTGCCGTCGTGGTTGGCCTACTCGTCGGCGTCCTCGCGGGGCTCTATCCAGCGTGGCGCGCCGCCCGGGTTGATCCGATCGATGCCCTGCGACACGAGTGACTGTATTCGCCCGGCTGCCCGCAGAGCCGCCGGCTGACTCTCGGCCAGTGGAACTGCTGATGAGCTGTCGATCTGTGTGACTCACCCGCAGTATCCACCGATATTTCCACAGGACACACATTTCGTGGCTATCCAGCGGTGCCGACGGCACAACTGCTCAGGGTTTCGCTCCCCGGCACTCAGATTGTGCCGGGCTCGAACGCGTCGAGGTGCGGCCCCAGGTCGTTGGGATCGATGCCGAGACGGCGTCGGGTTGGTTCCGGATGCGCCATCAGTAGCCGAATGATGTTCACACCGTCGGCCGCAAAGAGACGGGCGACCCGCAAGAAGTCGTCGGGACTCAGTCTGTCATCGTCGCTCAGCGTGGCGAGGTAGCCGATGATCGCCTCTGGATCGTCGGCAGCAATCGTGGCCAGATCTCGCCCAGCAGAATTGGTCATTGCATCTACCCGGTGGCCCCCGACATATCAAGGCTTCTGTTTGGATTACACGTTTTGAAATCGGTATTCGGCAGAGTAACACGTTAAATACGTCCTGTTTTGATCGATATTTCACGTATTAAAACCGGTGCTCCGAGTTTAGACTCTGTGTATGTGAGAACCGGTCAACCCCTGGGAGGGCCTATATTCCTTCTAGCTGGTCGTTCTGGAACATCTTTTCCGAATCAGATTCTGTTTCGGTTGGTGCCGCTGCGGCCTCGTTTGCTCGCTCAAAGAAGGCTTCAATCCGATCGGAGGACTGGACCCCACCCACAACCACGAGCGCCCCAATATGGTCGTTCTCGGTCGGGAAATCGCCGCCCCGGACCTGCATACTCCCGGTTTCGTCTTCGAGCCACCGGCGAGACTTTTCGACACCCTTGCGCGAGATGCGATCCGGTTTGCCGGTGATCACGAGCAGGGCAGACTCCGCTGTTGTCTCACCGGTGAGACTCAATCCCGACAGTAACGCACTCCGCGTCGCAGTCATGACAGTGTTGATATTCTCTTCGGTCGAGTCAGCCGCTGGGACCTGGTTGTAACCGATAGCCGCGATTCCCCCGGTCCGCAGTGTGTTGATCACTTCGCTGGAATCAACAACGCTCTCGGCGACACCATCTGTCCCCTCACCGGCGGCTAACAGAAGGCCGATCCGCTTGGCGATCTCTCGATTGATCTGCTCGTACCCCTCGGTCAGACTCTCACCGGTTGATTTCCACGCATCGTTATCGATGACCAGCGTGGCATCAGCGATATCGGTGATAGTTTTGAGTGACCGACCAGCGTTGACCTGCGCAAGATTTGATTCCTCGGTACTTGGCAGAATCCCAAGCACGTAGACGGGAATATCGTAGATTTCTTTCAACCGTCGGGCCAGCACCGGTGTTCCACCCGAGCCGGTACCGCCGCCGAGTCCTGTCGACAGGATGATCGACTCAGCCTGTGTTGTGATTCTGTTGCCGATTTTTTGTTGCACCTCAGGGAGCGCTGCCTCCATGATTTCGGCACCGAGTTCGTTATCCCCGCCGACACCGTGTCCCTTGACCCGAGCTTGCCCGATGAGAGCCGTATCAATAGCGAGCGACGTGAGATCAGGTTTGGCACTGTTGATCGCAAGGGCATGTTGCACCGATCCGTACCCTCTTTGCCGGTCGAATGTGACGAGCCGATCAGCCAGTTTCCCGCCGGCTTGCCCCACACCAACGAGGACTGTCTTCATGTGACAAATTACTTCTCAGAGATGTTTCAATCTGGGGTTAGCTTAAATCCATTTTATGCCGAATAAACTGCAAAAGAACGCGCAAGAAAATATGAAATTTCCAATCAATCTACCCAGTCGCGATCATACAAATTCCGTCGATCAGGTATTGACAACCTCGATCTCGGTGTTTGCCAGCATTCGTCCTTTTTGCGTGAGTCCCACCCATCGTCGGGGTGAGTGACCAGTCCGTGATCTAGCGCCTCTTCGTAAATCGACTCGAACTCGTACTTGTCGCCGCCGGTGAGCGTCTGCATCGTCTGTTCGATATCCCGCGTCGTGTAGTAGCCGATGACGAGTTCGGTCTCGGTTTCGCTGATCTCGGTGTCGGCGATCTCCGATTGCAGTTTGTTGAACTCTCGGCCCATATACCGGTTCAGCAGATGCTGGATTCGTGTCTCGACGAGGCTCAGATACGTGGTGATGATCGTCTGCTCCTCCATATGATCCACCTTGATCACATCCCGTTTGGCGTCACCGACCGTTCGTTTCCCCGCCTGCATGTCGACGATATCGCCAAGCGCAATCTCCTTTTCGCCCCCAGTTTTCAACCTGAAGCCGACACGCTCCGGTTCGATCGCTATCTTCATCTGACTGGATGTGGAGTCTGTCTGCTGGCCACCTCTCACCGCCCCGTATTCGACGACCCCTCTGGCTCCATTGATTATTTCCTCGAAGATGTGATACTCAAATATCTCCGCGCGGTCGGCATCGTGGTCGAGGAAGCAGATGCGTGACTCCCCGCCGGACGTGAACTTGATGCCGAATGCATCGTCGAACTCCCCGGCGAGCTTCTCGGGGGGTGATCCAACGGTGATATCGTTGATTGCATCGAATTCGACTGTCTGTGACTGACTGCCAGCCCGGAGTGAGATCACCTCATCATCGATCTCACAGATACCTTTTCGCACCTCGGACATCGATATCGCGTTGGTGTAAAACCGCGTCTGCCAGCTTGTCGAGAGCCCGGAGTCGTCCTTTGTGACGCCCATATTCTACTGTGTGATACCCCGTATATTATTATCATGTTTGTATTCTATATACTTGTTTGTTTTGCGCGGTCACTATCCATGAAAAATAAATATAATATCAAATACATAAACACCCTCTCCGTTCGACGCTGATCGTGCAATTCAGGCGTTCCGCTTGCGAGTGGGGCCGACACTCGTCGTCTAGATTTTGTAATAGCGGCCTTAACACGGGCAAGACACTGGGGCCACGGTTGAGGCGGTGCTCGTGGCCGACCGAATTTCGCTGCTGACCTGATCACATGAACTCGGTATTCTGCGGGCCGTTCGTGATCTGCACCTCGAAGGGCTGTGTGCTGCGGTCGTCCTGTTCGACGAGATGCCAGTACGTATCGGCGATTGCGTCTGGATCCAGCAGTGTCTCGTCGTCGCGGTCCTCGTTGCGGGCTCGTCGATCAGGCGTGTCGATCTGTCCGTCGAGGACGACGTGGGCGACGTGGATGCCGTCGGGGCCAAACTCCTGGGCGATATCCATCGCCATCCCGCGGGCGGCGAACTTCGCGGCGGTGAAGCCGATGGTCCCGCCGAGACTCCGGACGGCCGACGTGGCACCAGTGAAGATGATCGTTCCACCGCCGGTTGTACGCATATCGTCGACGGCCTCGCGCGAACAAACGAACGCGCCACGCCCATTGACCTCCCACGCGCGTTCGAACTCCTCCAGCGAGATATCGGTGAGCCCCTTCCACGCGGCTGCGCTGGCGTGGTTGACGAGGATATCCACGCCGCCGTAGGCGTCTCTGACGGTCTCGAAGCCGGACTCGATGGCCGCAACATCACGCAGATCAGTCGGGACGGCCAGTCCATCACCGGGATCTGGGAGATTCTCGGCGAGGTCCTCGATGTAGTCTCCACTCCGGGCGAAGAGGGCGACATTACAGCCATGTGTTGCAAACGTCCGTGCTATCGATTCCCCAACCCGGGACCGACACCGGCGATCACGGCTGTCTGAGCCATGGGCTCTCTTGGACATCTGCGCTCAAAACACTCCGGGCTGGACAGTGGCAATCCTATATTCGGTCTATCGATCCGGCTGACCACTGTCGTTATTCCCTCGCCGCCTCTAATGTTGGTATGCTCCGATTACAATTCTTCTCGTGTACCGGCTGCGAGAGGGTCTATGCGGATATCGAGCAGCCCCCGACGTGTGCTGTCTGTGAGAGCGGGCAGTTCGAGACGATCGAATCGGAGCGACAGGCGATGGCGTATTTCACTCGATCTTGACGTTGAAATGGAGCCACAATCAGCCCCGGTCGTTTTTGATTGTGTAACGCCTCCGGTCAACATGGACAAAAAGTTCGTTCAGGAGCTGCTCGGCGATCACTCGCGGAACCCCCGGAATCATGGCGAGCTTCAGTCGCCTGATATCGAGGCGGAGATGACGAATCCACAGTGTGTCGGTCCGACTCATCCCGATGGCGACCGAGTCAGGCTTCAGGCAACCCTCAGCGACGATGAGACCACGGTCGAAACCGTCGGATTCACCGGTGAAGGATGTACGCTATCGCAGGCTGGTGCCTCGTTGTTATCCGAGGAGATGATCGGTGCCTCCGTTTCGGAGATCACCGAGTGGGACGCTGACTACATCGAGGAGCGCGTCGGGATGGACCTGACCCCATCACGGCTCCACTGTGCGGAACTGATCCTCACGGCGTTTCGGCAAGCGCTCGAAGAGCACACCTCCAGTTCCTCCGGGTGATAGGTGTCAATAAGAGGTGCCAGCGGGGACGGCCTCGTCGCATCCGGTTGTCGCTACTCGCGCTGGGTGGTCGGCAAGTCGGTCACCATGGCGATATGCGGAATCCCAGCCTCCTCGAACTCGTCGCCGACGGTCCGGTAGCCGATCGACCGATAGAACTGTTCAACGCGACGCTGTGCATGTAACTTGCAACGAGTGGCCCCGCTATGAGTCGCATACGCTTCGACTGCGTCCATCAGGCGACGACCGTACCCCTGACGACGATCCGATTGCCGAACCGCAAGGCGCTCTGCTTTGGCTGTGTCGTCGTCGACGAACCGAATCCGGGCCGTTCCGACCGCCCGACCGTCAGCAACGCCGAGTACGTGTGTGGCCGCTGTCTCTGCGTCGTCCCATTCGAGGGCGGGATCGACACCCTGCTCGCCGACGAAGACGGCCCGCCGGATCGCAAATACGGCTGTCAGGGTGCCAACGCCGCCATCGGTCAGCGGGTCGTCGGTCCGCTTGCCGACGGCGTCGACGACAGCGGTGGGATCGGTCGCCGTGCTGATCGCGCTGTTCACGGCCTGCTGTGCCGTGGCGACCAGCTCCACTCCGGGCTCGATAACGTGATACTGATCCATCAGCCAGCGTTCACAGCATGGGGTAGTGGCGGGTGCGGTATCTACCTGCGCATCTGGATTAGCTTTATTTGCTTGGATAATCCACTAGTATATCTGCGTCGCGACCCAAATGCCTGTATGGTTGACGAGACAACGACTGCGGCAGGCACAGACGCTGACTCCCCGAACCCGGTTGCGCTCTCGCTGGCTGGCGGCGCCGTCGGGACGATCACCGGTCTCAAACGGGGCGGGCTCCCGGGCGCGATCACCGGCGGCCTCGTTGGCGGGACGGTCGGCTACGTGTCGGGAGCTGTAGCGCGCGAGGAATCGCCTGTCGACACCGATGCCGCCGCCGAAAGCGAGCCGATCAGCATCGATCCAACCGAGTCATCCAGCGATGCAGCGACAGA
>KI543205.1:0-1545 GCA_000496215.1 uncultured archaeon A07HN63 | reverse complement strand
GAGTACAACGTGGCGAAGGTGACGAGTCTCGGGCGCGATCAGGCGAGACGAGGGCGGATGTCGCCGCTCTCTGGGTCGCGGTCGGCCACCGCAGACGACATCGTCGAGCAGATATCCAACGCCGACGACGACGAGGCCGTCGAAGCGCTTCTGCTCGAACTCAACACCCCCGGGGGCGAGGTGCTCCCGAGCGACGATATTCGCCGTGCAGCCGCCGAGTTTGACGGGCCGACGATCGCCTACGCGACAGACACCTGTGCCTCCGGTGGCTACTGGATCGCCAGTGGGTGTGACGAGCTGTGGGCCCGAGATGTCAGTCTCGTCGGGTCGATCGGCGTGGTTGGCTCACGACCGAACGCGGCCGGGCTGGCCGACACACTCGGTATCTCCTACGAACAGTTCACCGCCGGTGAGTACAAGGACGCCGGCGTGCCGCTTCGCGAGATCGAGCCCGACGAACGGGAGTACCTCCAGAGTATCGTCGACGGCTACTACGAGCGATTCGTCGAGACCGTCAGCGAGGGCCGGGAGATGGACCCCGAGGCGATCCGCGAGACGGAGGCGCGCATCTATCTCGGGAGCGACGCCGCCGAGATTGGGCTTGTCGACGAACTCGGCACCGAACGCGATGTCGAGGGCCGGATCGAATCGCTGATCGACGCCGAGCCGGCCGTCCGGGAGTTCGAACCCTCGCGGGGGCTCGCCGACCGCGTCGGGCTGGCGGCTGAACGCATCGCCTTCGCCGCCGGACGCGGGGTCGCAAACACGGTCAGTGGTGAGGGCGGTGAGATCGATATCGAACTGCGCTGAGCAGGAAAATTCCTACACACGAAAACTGTGATAGATGAGAAATGGCTGTCTTGGTTGAGACGCAAACCAGGTCTTTCTACAGTTCCCTTGCCCATCAAATCGACAGAGCCTGTCGACAGCGGATTCATACGCCTACAGGCAGTATACTATGTGTGTCGCAGGAATCACTGCGGACGCAGCTGGATCAGGAAACGGGTGCTGCCCTGAGCGAGTATGCGGAGCAATACGACTGCTCGGAGCGCGAGGCGATGCAGGAGCTCCTCAAGACAGGCCTGCAAAGCCACGAGAGCCCACAGCCAGCCGATGCACAGGCTCCGAGCCACAGCGATCTTGAACAGCAACAGCGAGCGATCGCCGACCAGCAGGGACACATCGTCCGGTTCCAGAAATACACCGTCTATGGCGGGCTCGGGTGGGCACTCCTCACACTCGTCACCGGTGCAAACGGATCGCTCTGGATCGCCATCGGCATGCTTCTGATCGTGCTAATGGCGTCGTCGACCTACATCTGGCAGTACATTCCGATGTTTCAATGACTACAGAAATCCAGCTCACCGACTGGGAGGCGGTAACGAGTGAACTCAGGCAGTTTGGCGCCACCGGCGACGTTACCGCTGACGACGACCGCATCCGTGTCGACTTCGGGAGCGCGTACATCGAGGCAACGAAAGCGGGCACCATCAGCACCGGGATGCCGCTCCACGAGCTGGACCACGATGGCAACATCACGCTCGG
>KI543204.1 GCA_000496215.1 uncultured archaeon A07HN63 | reverse complement strand
ACCGCCTCCTCCTGACTCTCGTCGGTCGTCGGCAGGCCGCGTTCGGCCTTGACATCCGCAATCGTTTCAGCGACGTACGTGCGCCGCGCGATGAGTTCCACAATCTCCCGGTCGATCGACTCGATCTCTGCGCGCAACTCGTCCAGGCTCATCTCGTCGGGTTCGGGGTTCGTGCTCATTTGATATGTGCTCCGGTTGTTCGGGTGGTTGTTTCCAGCAGCGTTCCGTCGCGCTCACGCCAGCGGTCGGCAACGGCCGACAGTGCATCCTTGTTACCGACCGCAACGACGCTCGGTCCGGTGCCGGACAGCGAGACGCCCGCGGCGTGGGGCATCGCTTCGACGGCTGGATCGGTGTCGAAATCGAGCGCTGCCGAGTAGGCCAGCCCGTTGACCGTCATCGCCTCGCCGAACCGGCCGTCGAGGGCCAGTTCGGCGACGAGGTCGGCCATGTCCTCGATCCGCCCGCAGCGGTCGACATCGGCATCGGCACTGTACGCTCGCTCCGGTGGCGTCCAGACGAGGACATCCCAGTCGCGTGTCTCCCGGACGAGCAGTTCGTCGTCGGTATTGTCGGTGACGACGACGCCACCGAGCATGCTGGCGCTGGCGTCGTCGAACGCACCGGTGATCGTGACGCCCACATCGCGGGCAGCCTCGACGCCGATCCGACAGGCGTCAGTTTTGCTGATCGCTTCGGCATCCACATCGCCCTCGCTGTCGACTACCTCGACTCCCAGCGCGTCGAGTGTTGCCAGCACGGTCGCGTTGGCGGCCGCACTCGAACTCTTGAGTCCGGCGGCCATCGGCACCTCGCTATCGGTTGCGACGGTCCCGCCCTCGCCGTCGCCGAACCGTTCGACGACCTGCTCGACACAGCGTTCGATCAGGCGGGTGTCGGCGTCGGGCGCGCCGACAATCTCACCGGTAACCGTCTCGGCGTCGGCCGCCAGCGTGACCGTCGCCTCCGTTTCGACATCGATAGCGAAGGCGGAGCCACGCCCAGTGGCGAGGGCGTTGAGTACGGTCCCGGCTCCGGGGGCGGTTGCGACGCCGTCCATACCGATAGTGGTGGGTGGATCGATCAAAGGTGTGGCGGTTCGGCGAGCAATGGGACAGCGATTATATACTCCCGCAATGAACATTTGACTATGCAATCGGCTCATCGAACGGTCTCACGACTGTCTCTGTGGTCCACCGCTCCCGCCTGCTGGTGAACAATGGCGGGCCGCATCCGACCAGTCGTGCTGACGGCCGCCTTGCTCGTGCTTGCAGCTACCGCCGGTATCGGAGCTGTGAGCGCGGCTGTCGATACCGGTGGGTCGTCGATGGCGGTTTCGCAGACGACTAACGAGGATCTGGCGGTCTCGCAGACGACCGACGAGGGGCGGTTCGTCGATGCGAATCTTACCGACGGCGGCGTCTACTGGCAGGGGCAACGCCTCATGCTCGGCAATCTGAGCGCCACGATAGCCAACAACACGAATCTCTCTAACGTGGAGTCGCTCCATCTCCGGACGTACAAGGCTAATGACGACGAACTGGGGGCGGTTGTCCGTACGATAGACATCGAGCCCGGGAATCAGACGCTGACGACAGCCGGTCTCGAAGGTACCTACGTGTTGTTACCGGCCGACCAGCGGACGGAAGTGTTGCAGTTCTCGGACGGCAGCCTGAACGGCACTGTGCCGGTCAGTGCGGGCGAGCCGTTCGAGGTACTCGTCCAGACGCTGTCGGTTGCGTGGGAGCCGAGCCCGTCGGGTGCTGTTGGCTCCGGTCGACAGATCGATATTCGCTCGAATCGGCTCCGGTACAACCTGAACGTTAGCAGTCCAAGCCTGTCGTACGATGAACTGGAGACGGCCTTCATGAGCGATCGGTTCCTACGGGATCAGAACGAACCGTTCGGTGACCGCCGGCCGTTTGAGCGGCGGTACCGGATGTACAACGTCTACGCTGACAGCGATGTTATCGTCCTGCGCGGATTCAAAGACGGTGCTCTTCGCCCCAATTTTGACTCGCTTGACCGACTCCCGGAGACGATTCGGGTCGAGGTAACTGACACCGGTGTCACGGATCGCATCATTCTGTCGAGCGGCGGCGTGACCGGTAGCCCGTTCAATATCACCAGACTTGCGTTCACGAAGGACGTACAGCCCGGACAGCAGGTAACGCTGCGGCCGACGATCAAAAACGAGTGGCAGCGAAGCGCTTCAGGAACGATCACGTTTGAGTTAGGTGACGACCGAACTACGACCCCACTCACGCTCGAAAGCGGTGAGTCAACCCAGACTTCAGCCACGCTCACGGCTCCGAGCGAGCCTGGAAACGTTGTGTACAATGTGTCGGTAGGTGGAGAGTCTACCACCGGCACGGTCATTGTTCTTGAGCCACCGGATCCTGAAGAAAGCGAGACAAAGTCCGGCACTGACGAGGAAAGCAGTTCGGGACTGCTTAATATCAATCTCCAGCTCGGGACGAGCCACATGGGTGGAATCATGACCGTCCTCTCGTTGCTGACTGTGATCCTGTTCCGCCGCCGGTAG
>KI543203.1:60371-63549 GCA_000496215.1 uncultured archaeon A07HN63 | reverse complement strand
GGCTCGGGCGGAGTTGAACCACCGATCTCAGCCTTGTAAAGGCCGCGTCATAACCACTAGACCACGAGCCCGCATACGGCCACACTGGCCGGGTGTCAATAACGGTTTCCTTCCGGCAGGCAGCGGCCGACTGGAGTGCTGTGGGTGATCGCCACCATCCACGATTGCTCACGCCGGCCCGGAACCCGCCGTCGACGCTGACCCGTTCCGCAACCGCTATCCGGCGGTCGACGCTACCAGCGGTGATGGACTCCCCGCCACGGTGGCTGGTGGTCGGCCTCGTGCTTGCCCTCGCCGCCAGCGGAGTGCTCGTCGCCACTCTCGGCAGCAGCGGCCCCTACGACCGAACGACGCTCACCATCACCGACGAGCAAAACGCCACCGCCCTCGCCACCGTCGAAGTTCGTATCGCCGACAGCTTCAAAAAACGCTACACTGGGCTGAGCAACACCACCTCGCTTGGAGCCAACGAGGGGATGCTGTTCGTCCACGACCGCAACGCCCCCGGCTACGTCATGCGGGATATGGCCTTTCCCATCGACATCGTCTTCATCGACAGCGACGGCAAGATCACGAGGATTCACCACGCCACCGTCGACGCCGACCGAACGTTCCATGGACCGGGACGGTACGTCCTCGAACTCCCGTACAACTACACACGCGATAACGATATCACGGTCGGTGACCGCGTCGAGATTCCAGCCGAGTATCGGTGACAGTCGCCGGATGTCGACGACGACACACGGTGACAGACCGCACCGAAGCCAACCCTCTTTGCGACTGCGACCCTCTAGTACACAATGAGCAGTATCGAGCCGACGGCGGGCGATGACGACCCGTTTGAGGAGCAACGCGAACGGGTCGATAACCCCATGCAGCGGCTGGTCGGCGAGTACGGCCGGCCCTACTGGCTGTCGGTCGCGCTCGGCATCGTCGCCAGTCTGGCCGCCCGGCTGCTGGATCTCCTGCCGGTCGTCCTGCTCGGCATCGCTATCGACAGCCTGTTTCAGAACATCGAGCCGTTTTCGCTGCCACTGGTGCCGGAGTCGTGGCTGCCGGCCGAGCCACGCAGCCAGTTCATGCTGGTTATCGGCCTGATCACCGCCGCCTTCGTCACCGGCGCGGCGTTCCACTGGCTGCGCAACTACGGCTTCAACGCCTTCGCACAGGACATCCAGCACGACGTGCGAACCGACACCTACGACACGATGCAGCAGCTCGATATGGGCTTTTTCGCCGACAAACAGACCGGCGAGCTGATGTCGATTCTCTCGAACGACGTGAACCAGCTGGAGCGGTTTCTCAACGATGGCCTGAACTCCGCCTTCCGGCTGGCGGTGATGGTGGCGGCTATCGCGGCCTATCTCGTCTATCTCAACCCCCAGCTCGCGGTCGTCGCGCTCTCGCCGGTCCCGCTGATCGCCGTCTTCACCTACATCTTCGTCACGACGATCCAGCCGAAGTACGCCGACGTGCGTTCAAGCGTCGGCGACGTGAACTCCCGACTCGAAAACAACCTCGGCGGCATTCAGGTCATCAAATCCTCGAACACCGAGGAGTTCGAGTCCGGCCGCGTCGAGGATGCCTCCCGGGAGTACTACGAGACCAACTGGGGCGCGATCACGATCCGGATTCGCTTCTTCCCCGGGCTCCAGCTCATCTCCGGGGCGGGCTTCATCCTCACCTTCCTCGTCGGCGGGCTGTGGGTGTTTTCGGGCTCCGGCCCTGGCCCGTTCACCGGCACGCTGTCGACCGGCGATTTCGTCGTCTTCATTCTCTTCACCCAGCAACTCGTCTGGCCGATGGCCCAGTTCGGCCAGATAATAAATATGTACCAGCGGGCGGAGGCCTCCGCCGCTCGTATCTTCGGGCTGATGGACGAAACCGACGCGCTCGAAACCGACGCCGACAGCGACGACCTCGTCGTCACCGACGGCGATGTCGACTACGAGGGTGTGAGCTTCGGCTACGACGACGAGAATCAGGTGCTCGACGACATCAGCTTCAGCGTCGACGGCGGCGACACGCTCGCACTCGTCGGCCCGACCGGGGCCGGCAAATCGACCGTCCTCAAGCTCCTCTTGCGGCTCTACGATCCCGATTCGGGAACGATCCGGATCGACGGCCAGGAGATCACCGCCGTCGACCGCCGCTCGCTCCGCCAGTCCATCGGCTACGTCGGCCAGGAGTCCTATCTGTTCTACGGCAGCGTCCGCGACAACATCGCATACGGCAGTTTCGACGCGACCGACGAGGAGATTCGCGCCGCCGCCGAGGCCGCCGAGGCCCACGAGTTTATCCAGAATCTGCCCGATGGCTACGACACGATGGTTGGCGAACGCGGTGTGAAACTCTCCGGCGGCCAGCGCCAGCGGATCGCCATCGCCCGAGCGGTTCTCGAAGATCCGGATATTCTCGTCCTCGACGAGGCGACCAGCGATGTCGACACCGAGACGGAGATGCTGATCCAGCGCAGCCTCGATGACCTCACGACCGACCGGACAACGTTCGCCATCGCCCACCGGCTGTCGACGATCAAGGACGCCGAACAGATCGTCGTCCTCGAGGACGGCCGGATCGTCGAGCGGGGGAGTCACGCGGACCTGCTGCGGGCCGACGGGCTGTACGCCCACCTCTGGGGTGTGCAGGCCGGCGAGATCGACTCCCTGCCGGAGTCGTTCATCGAGCGCGCTGCCCAGCGACAGGCGAGAGCCGAACCCGCCGAGGACTGAGGCTCTTGGCTACTCGGCCGAAACAACTGTTCGGTATGTGACAGTGACCAGTGCTGATGGCTGCATATAGCGGCTAGATTCAGTAACGATCGATATACCCTACGGCAAATTTACGCCTGTGTGTATTCGACTGCGTCACTAACCGTCTCGCCAACATGTTCATAGAACCGACCTCGCAAACTATCGTTGTGTTGGGACATCTGTGTGACAACAACGATAGCAGTGTCTTGCTCGACGATGAATACAATATCAAGTTGCACATCAAAAAATTCGCCGCGTAGAATGAACTTGTTGTCAGGATAGAGGTCATCATGATTCGGTGATGACTTGGTGCAAACGTACCCGGTCTGCTCACACAGAACCGTTTTGAGTTGTGCTGGCGTCAAATATCGTGAAGCTTTCTCCGCAGCGGTCCCGCTCACTGTGATGCTATCCGTGTCCATCGA
>KI543203.1:45653-58395 GCA_000496215.1 uncultured archaeon A07HN63 | reverse complement strand
AAGCATCTATGCAGCATACTGATCGTAGATATTTTGAGTAGTTAACCTGCCCCTATCAGATCTATATTCATGTGTAGAAATCAACATTACACTGGCGTAATGCTGCCTTTCAGTGTCCAGAGTAGATATATTAGTACAGGTTAACTTCGTACGTGCAGCGTTCTCCGCTTTCTTCACGACACTCATCCCCTACTTCATTAATTATCGCAGTCCCGGTGGCAAACTCAAAGGCAACTCCCTCAATGAGGCCTTCATCAAACGGACATGGATACGGATTGTCGCACACGAGTTTTATTCGACTCTGGCCAAGTTGTTCAGCGTGGTATCCACCTACCTCGCCGTTCCGATGATTCCTCTGATACGCATCGTTAATTGACATAACAGCGTCAGTCGCTGTTTCGATATCCGGTGGCCACGCTGTATTTTTCGGCTTATCTCTCCCGATTTTATGCAGCATGCTTGGACCAAATTTGTCATACAGCGTTGACATGGCTGCGAGATTTAATCTATGTGGATACCACTTATCATCGGTGGGATTATCGATTCCGTGTCTTGCGTAGATTTGTTTGGCTGCAGATCTTCCCTTCTTGGGAAAGGAATTGATCGTAGAGTTAATGGAACTGCCTAATACTTCGGCATCTGGGTCAAGAGGCTCATATTTCGGCATGAATAATACAAAAAACGAGAAAATAAAAACCTTGTTTTCTTGTAAGCTGATATTTATAATACATTGGGACGAGAGAGATGCGTCTTGTATCTTGCATACCAGTAGGAGTATCATTCCAATCTTGTAGGTTTCTCACCACCCGATCTGCATGTCCACCTTCGGTTGAGAATGGTTCTATGATGCGCTGTACATCAGCCAGTCCACACCGAAACCTCGTTTAGGGGTGACGCAAATAGCTTCGATATGGCTACTATCGTCCCCGGCTCGGCGACCCAGTCGCTGGCGGCCGCGCTGGCCGCAGCCGACTGTGGCTCGCTAACGATCCCGACCTACGAGCGGTTCGCCGACGGCGAGACGCTGGCGGCGGTCCCGGAGTTCGACGACGAGGAGGCGATCATCGTCGCCTCGACCGTCGACAACGACGCCCACATCGAACTCCTCCAGCTACAGGATGCGGTCCGCGAGGCCGGCGCAACCCACGTGACAACGGTCATCCCGTATCTTGGCTACGGCCGACAGGACGCGGCGTTCACACACGGCCAGCCGGTCTCAGCCCGCGCCGTCGCCCGCGCGATCAGCACCGGCACCGACCGTGTCGTGCTCGTTGATACCCACGAACCGGGTGTCGCCGACTTTTTCGACGTGCCGACGACGACCGTCACCGCCGCCGGACAGCTGGCCACACCGCTGGGCGATCTCGACGAGCCGTTGTTCGTCGCGCCCGACGCGGGGGCAATCGGACTTGCCGAGGCCACGCGCGACGCGTACGGTGACGGCGGGACCGACTACTTCGAGAAGGACCGTGACTACGAGACCGGCGCGGTCGAGATCACGCCGAGCGATGCCGCCGTCGAGGGCCGCGACGTGGTGCTCGTCGACGACATCATCGCCACGGGCGGCACGATGAGCGGGGCTATCGAGGCCCTCCACGAGCGCGACGTGGGCCGCGTCTACGCCTGCTGTGTGCACCCGGTGCTGGCCGGTGCCGCACGCACGAAACTCGCCGCCGCGGGCGTCGAACGCGTCATCGGCACCGACACCCTCGAACGCGCGGTCAGCGAGGTGAGCGTCGCCCCGGCGGTCGCCGACGCGCTCACCGACGCGGTTGCTGACGAACCGACGCAAGGCTAACGAGTCGACGCAGGGGCGACAACCGACGCAGGACCGACGGTGCGGCACCGCGGGCGACGCAGTCGCCATCACGTTCTTGTCACCGCCGGCAAAACGGGTAGCTATGCCGACAATCTTCGAACAGATCGTCAGCGGCGACATCCCCGGTCGCATCGTCCACGAAACCGACACTACGGTGGCGTTTCTTGACGCCAACCCGCTGGCTCGCGGCCACACGCTCGTCATCCCGAAAGAGCCGTACGAATACCTCGACGACATGCCGGCCGAGGTCGCCAGCGACGTGTTCGGCGTTGTCCACGAGTTGACGCCGACCATCGAGGATGCGGTCGACGCCGACGCGACGACCATCGGGATGAACAACGGCGAGGCCGCCGGCCAGGAGGTGCCTCACGCACACGTCCACATCGTCCCGCGGTTCGACGGCGACGGCGGTGGCCCGATCCACGCCGTCTCGCCCAGCCGGCCCGATCTCTCGGATGCCGAACTCGACGACATCGAGGCGGCGATCAGCGAGGGCTGACGCGAGCGCGGCGGGTGGCGTGCTCGACAGCAGCCACGCTCTGCTCCCGTCATCCGGTAAAAAACACCGACAAGCCGAGAAAGTTGTTGCTTATCCAACTATTATGGCGTCGGATGCGTGTAGTGGGGGAACGCACCTATGTCCTCCGACCAGGCAACCTGTTCCGAGTGCGGCGGCCGACTCCGCACCGCGGACGACGAAACCGTCTGTGCCGGCTGTGGGCTCGTCGTCGACGCCGACCGCATCGATCACGGCCCCGAGTGGCGAAGCTTCAACGATAGCCAGACGAATCCCGAGCGCACCGGCGCGCCGCTGACAGTCGCCCGACACGACCGTGGGCTGTCGACCGAAATCGGCTACGACAGCGGGCTGAGCGAGCGTCGCCGCCGGCAGTTCGTCCGCCTGCGTCGCCAGCACAACCGCGCCCGGATTCGAAGCAAGCGCGAGCGGAATCAGGTGTACGCCTTCACCGAGATTCGCCGCATCGTCAGCGAGGAGGCACTGCCGACGCAGGTGCGGGATCACGCCTGCTCGCTGTTCAAATCCGCCCAGAAGGAGAGCCTGCTGCGCGGCCGTTCGCTGGAGGGGTTTGCGGCGGCCTGTGTCTATGCAGCCTGCCGGATCGAATCGCTGTCGCGGACGGTCGAGGAGACGGTCGCGGCAGCGAAGGCCGACCGCGCCGAGCTACAGGCGGCCTACGACGCGCTCAACCGCGAACTGGGGTTGCCGGTCGGGCCGACAGATCCCGCCGAGTATCTGCCGCGGTACGCCGCCGACCTCGATCTCTCGGCGGCCATCGAACAGCGGGCACGCGAACTCGTCGACCGCACACAGACGGAGGGGATCGCCAACGGTCGCAACCCCAGCGGCGTCGCGGCGGCCTGTCTCTACACCGCTGCCAAGGAACACGAGGTCGAGCTCACCCAGCGCGAGGCCGCCAACACGGCGTCGGTGACGCCGGTCACGCTACGAAACACGTTCCAGAAACTGGGCGCGGAGCCAGCGGTGCAGTGAGCCGACGAAACGCGCGGCAAAACGCACAACAAAATGCGCCACCAGCGCGGACAGTTTGTCGACGCTACCAACGCGAACGGGTCATTGATGTCGCCAACACGGACAGGTTGTTGACGTCACCAACGCGGACAGGTCATTGCTGTCACCAACGCGGCTGTGTGTTTGTAGCCACAGCGGCGGATGCGTTTTTAGTCTGGCCGAGAACTATGCGGTATGAAGCGACGCGCTGTGCTCGCCGCCGTCGGCGGTTGCGCCGTCCTCGGGGGCTGTACAGCAGGCCGGAATCGGGCAACGCCGAACGCGTCGGCGGGGAATCAGACCCAGCCGGAGCAGGAGGTAACGCCGTCCAGCCCGCCGGGCACGATTGCCGCGGCGTATCGGGGGCTACAGGGCCGGGTCAACTCGTTTTTTCGCTGGTACGCGCCAACCCGGGCGCGACTGACCACCACCCTCTCCGCGTACGACGATCTTGCCGAGCAGATGGACCTGCTCATGGTGGCACAGGCGTACCCGAACGGCGACCTCCTCGGGACGAGTCGCGCCGGAGCGATCAGGACCGATCAGGCGTCGGTGACGACGACCGTCTCCTATGACCCGCTCCCGACGCCCGGCGAGAGACCGTTCAAGTACGTCGCCCTGCTGGTGCCGACAGCCGCCGAGTTGAGCGAGCTGTCGCGGGAACAGACGGTCAAGCTGTGTGCCACCGACCGCCTGACAGCAGCGGCGGGCGAACTGCGCAAGGACCCCCATCCCCAAGCGAAGGGGACGCTTCAGACCGAGGCGTACAGCCGGATCGCCGGCGAGGGCATCTACGACATCACGACGACCGGCGAGCACAACATCGAGTTGAGCATCTACAAGGCAGCGTACGTCAGCGAAAGCGAGCGGCCGCTTCAGTCCATCCGGCGGAGCGTCCGCGAGGCCATCGACTCCGGGATCGGTGCCGAACTCGCCGATATCCTCGGCCAGAACGCCGCCAGAGCCGGCCAGACGACCGACCGGGAGAAGGTAAACTACACCGTCGACGCCGTCCAGTCGTTGCCGTTCGTCAGCGACAGCGACGAGTACGACAACTACAGCAAATACCCGACCGAGACGCTCGTTGAGGGCGGCGACTGCGAGGACACGACGATCCTGCTCGCGGCGGTGCTGGCCTCGAAACCGTTCGAGTACGGCACTGCCCTCGTGTATCTGCCGCCCGAGAACCCGATCCACGTTGGCCTCGGTATCAGAGGAACGAGCAAGGTAGACGGCGTCTACTACGAGGTCGACGGGGTGCGCTACTACTACGTCGAGACGACCGGCTACGGCTGGGAGATCGGCGATCTCCCCGAGAAGTATCAGGATACACTCGGCCGAACCGTCCCGATCTGAGGCAGTGATGGTGTCTCTGAGATGTCGACGTGAGCTGTGAATTAGACTTCTTCTGGGACGATGTAGAGGTCTCCACGGTGTTTCAGCACTGACACGGCCTCAGCGTCGCTGTCGACGAACTCGGGGCGGGCGACGGTCGTTGCCTCGTAGGTGTCTGGATCGAGAACCTGAATCGCGTGGTCGTCTTCGACCGTGACGACGGTCGTTTCGACGGCATCGCCGTGGTGGCCGACGAGGTCGACAGTCGAGCCATCGTCGCGGTCCAGCGGTATCTCGTCGGGCTCGCCGGTCGTGAGTCGCTGGCCAGTGAGGTTGTTGTGGGTGCTCGTGACGAGTACCGGCCCGTCGCCGTCGCCGGGATCGACCACGTCGCCGGCGGTGAACTCGGGCAGGCGCGCGACGAACGTGACCCGGTAGACCTCGTTGCCGTCGCTGTCCTCCGTGACGAGCGTCGCGTGGTCGTCGACGGTGCCGCCGAAGCGGTCGGTGATGCGGTTTGCGACCGCCTGTCCGAGTTTCGTCGTCGAGAGCTTGATGTTCGGGCCGGCGTCGTTCTCGGTGTCGATTTCGGTGATGAACGCTTCGCGGTCGCCGTCGTTGGCCTTGCCGGCGACGTAGGTTTCGGCGATCTCGACGGCCTCAGCCGCTTCCTCGTCAGTCGGCGTGCGGCCCGCAGCCCGGACCTGCACGAGACTGGCGTAGGAGCCGCCGGCGATACGGCCACACCGGTCGCAGACCTCCTTGGCGATCCGCACCGGGACGACCAGTTCTTCCTCCAGCCACGTCCCGCGAACGATGCCCGAGAAGGTGCAGTGCATCCGGATCGTGGTTTCGTCGACCTGTTCGGGTTCGACACCCCACTCGACCTCCTCGGCGTCGATGTGGACAGCGAGCGACTCGCTGACCGCGTCGATAGCGATATCGGTGTAATCCTCCGCGCCGAGGTCCACCCAGCGGTTGCCGCGGTGGACCGCGCCACACCGCCCGCAGACGGTGACCTGCACGCGGTCGGGCGCGTCGACGAAATCGAAGGCCTCGAAGTAGCAGCGATCACAGAGGGCGTCGCTGTCGGGGCGTGGCGAACCGGGGCGTGGCTCGCTACGCTCGTTGACTTCGTCGCCGCACTCGGGGCAGAGGCGTGACCGCGTCATCTTTCTCCGGTAGCGGCGTCGTGCGGTTAAACCGCGCGACTCGTCGGCGATACTGTTCAGCTTGGTGCGGTTAGACCACGAACAGCTCGAAAGCCCCGAGTCGCTCCGGTCGAGCGACCGTGGTCTCCCTTCGGTCGACCACGCGCTCGCTGCGCTTCTCGTTCGCTCCGCTCACTGCGGTGCTTGCGTCGGCCGTCTTCCCGGAGCGACTCGCCCCTTTCACTCCCGCCCAACTGCAGGTGGCTGACCCGCCGACGCGGGTGGGACTGAAAGGGGCCGGCGGCTTTCGAGGTGGTTCCAACTCCACCGAGTTCTTGAAAAACCACGACAGCAGCGACCGAATCCCCGGACGAGTCGACAGCGTCGCCATGTGAGTCGACACCAGCGACCTAACCGCTTATGTGCGGAGAACGCCACGGTGGAGGTATGGGTGAAGGCTACACCGTTGGGATCGATCTGGGGACGACACGGAGCGCGGTCGCCTACGTCGCCGGCGGCGACCCGGAGGTGATCAAGACCGGCAACAGCGGCGAGTCGGTCATCCCCTCGGTCGTCCAGTTCGGCGAGGACGGCGCGGTCAACGTCGGCCAGACCGCCGCGAACATGGCGATCCAGCACCCCGACCGAACGGTGACGGAGGTCAAACGGGAGATGGGCAGCGAGGAACCGCTGACCGTCGCCGGCGAGGAGTACCTCCCCGAACAGATCTCCAGCCTGATTCTCGAACACATCGTCGACGAGGCCGAGGCGAGCATCGGCCGCGATGTCGAGGGCGCGGTCATCACCGTGCCGGCGTACTTCGACGATCCGAAACGCACCGCCACCGAGTCGGCCGGCGAGATCGCCGGTCTCGACGTGAAACGCCTCCTGCCGGAGCCGAGTGCGGCCTGTCTCGCCTATGGCCTCCACGAGCAGAAACTCGGTAACGCCGAG
This sequence comes from uncultured archaeon A07HN63, assembly GCA_000496215.1. Lineage (GTDB taxonomy): Archaea > Halobacteriota > Halobacteria > Halobacteriales > Haloferacaceae > Halonotius. Next base: position 51,605 of record KI543203.1, on the reverse strand, counting down.
GCCGAACTCGCCTTCGTCTACGACCTCGGCGGCGGCACCTTCGACGCGACGCTCGTCGAGATCGACTACGAGATCAACAGTGTCGAAACCCTGCATACGGCGGGCAACAACAGCCTCGGCGGGAGCAACTGGACCCAGCGGATCGTCGACTGGATGGTCGACAGGATCGGAACCGACACCGGCGTCGATATCACCAACGACACAGAACAGCTGGCCCGCGTCCGCGAGGAGGCGAAAAGCGCGAAACACCGGCTGTCGGACCTCCAGTCGACGGAAGTGAGCGTTCCCTTCGTCGTCCCCGAGGAGTCCTACACGTTTTCGGAGGAGTTGACCCGCGAGCGCTTCGAGGAGCTAACGGCTGATCTCGCCGACTCGACGACCGAGCCGCTGGACGCCCTCTTCGAGCGCGCTGACTACGAGCCCGAAGACGTGGACAAAGTGCTGCTCGCTGGCGGCTCGGTACGGATGCCCCACATTCAGGACCTCGTCAGTGACTACTTCGAGCAGGAGGCCTCGATGGAAATCAACCCCGAGGAGGCGGTCGCCCTCGGCGCGGCCATTCAGGCCGAGATCATCGACGAGGGCGGCGCGGACGCCGCGGCGATGCTCCCCGGCGAAACCGACGATATCGTCCTGATCGATGTGGTGCCGAAATCCCTCGGCGTCCGGCTCTCCGATGGCTCCATCGATCACATCATCGAACAGGACGAGCAGATCCCGACCTCCACCCGAAAGGAAGGGTACGGCACGGTCGAACCCGAGCAGACCTCGGTGCAGATTCACGTCTATCAGGGCGAGGGCAACAGTGCCGAGGAGAACACGAAGATCGGCCGGGCCGTGCTCCGAAATATTCCGCCACGGCCGCCGGGCGAGCCGTCGCTGGCCGTCGAGTTTCGGATCACGACCGACGGCCAGCTGGAGGTGACCGGCGAGGACCTCAAGACCGGCAAGCAGGTCGAAACCGCAATCGAATCGGCACTCCGGCACTCGCCGGAGGAGATCGACGAACTCGACGAACAGCTCCCCGCGCTCGACGAATCCTGACCTCCAATGAGCGACGCCTACAGCGGCACGCCGTCGGCCGACTCCTACTACGAGCGGCTGGGCGTCGACCGCTCTGCCAGCGACGACGATATCGATACGGCCAGCAAGCGGGCCAAACGGGCGGTCCACCCCGACAACAACAGCAGCGAGCAGGCGACCGCCGAACGCGAATTCGACCGCGTGACCGACGCTGGCGACGTGCTGACCGACAGCGAATCGCGGGCAGCCTACGACACGTTCGTCGAGGAGCAGGGACCCGACACCGGGACCGACCTGTACGAACAGTGGGACGCGGAGGGTCGGCCACAGTCGCCAAGCGGGTGGCTCGCCCAGCCGCGGTCGACCGACACGACGACAGCGACCGCCGATTCGACGGCGTCGACCACGGCCGACTCGACGGCGACGACCGCAGGTGATTCGACGACCACAGCTGATTCGACGACGACAGGCGCCGATCCCGGCGGCGACCAGCCCGGCTGGACACAGCCAGACGCGGACGGGGAGGGCGACCGGCGCGGCTGGTCCGGTGACGAATGGAACACGCGTGGTCGCACACGCGAAGGAGGACGTGACGCAGGCGAGCCGGACGGGACGGCAACCGGTGGGACGGACAGGACGACCGCCGACGCGGCGGCAGGGGCCAGCGAGACGGTCGACGGCAGCGGGCGGACCACGGTCCACACCGGCGAGACCGCGACGGGCGAGGAGACCACGGTTCCGACGGGTGAGGCGGCTGCAGGTGAGCCAGTGACTGGCGAAACGACGACAACCGAAACGCCGCCGAACCGGGCGACACAGAGCGTCCTGAACAGAGACCCCGAGGAGATGTACTCGGAGTTCGTCCTCGACTCCGATCCCGAGTGGGGAGCCGCCTCGACCGACGACACGACAGGAGGGTCCGGCAGCCGCAACGGCGTAGCCGGTGGTCGCGGGGTCGCGGCCGTCGTTCCGGCCCCGCTGGCTCGCCTCCTCGCGGTGATCGTCGCAAGTCCACTCGGTCGGATTCTCGCCGTCGCCGCCCCGCGAAACCGACTCGTCCGCGGCGTCGTCTCGGTCGCCGTCGTCGCGCTCGCGGTCGCCGCAGGAAGTGCACTCGGCGCGGCCGGGTCGGTGCTCGTCCTCGCGCCGCTGGTCGTCTTCCCGCGACTCGGCCCGTGGCTGTTCGGCGCGCTGGCAGCGGCAACGGCCGGCGTGCCGGAGGTGTTGCCGCTTGCCGTTCCGGCGGTTGGCTGGCTCGCACTCGCCGGCGTCGCTGGCGGCTACTACCTGCTGGTGTGGAGATCGCGGCTTGATCCGTATGCCAGCGCCTGACGGGGTCCGGTAAGGTTTAGCCGCTTGACGGCGTACCGCTGGGTATGCAATGGAAAACAGACTGGGGACTGCGTGGACGCATGGTGTTCACGATGTTCCTGCTGTTCGCCCTCTATATCGTGTTTGTCGGGGTGCTCTCGCAGTTCACGAACCTCATCGGCATCGTTCTCGTGATGGGGCTGTTCTCGCTCGGGCAGTTCTTCTTCAGCGACAAGATGGCCCTCTACAGCATGGGCGCGAACGTCGTCGACGAGAACGAGGCCCCCGAACTCCACCGGACGGTCGAACGGCTCTCACAGCAGGCCGACCTGCCGAAACCACAGATCGCTATCGCCGACTCGCAGGTGCCGAACGCGTTTGCGACCGGCCGCAACCAGTCGAACGCGACGGTCGCCGTCACCAGCGGCCTGTTGCGAACGCTGGATCAGGAGGAACTCGAGGGTGTCCTCGCGCACGAACTCGCCCACATCAAGAACCGCGACGTGATGGTGATGACCATCGCCTCGTTCCTCTCGACGCTGGCGTTCATCGTTGTTCGCTGGGGCTGGCTGTTCAGCGGCGACGGCGAGAATCAGGCCCCAATCTACGTGGCGATCCTCGTCTCGCTGGTCGTCTGGGTGCTGTCGTTCCTGTTGATTCGCGCGCTCAGCCGCTACCGCGAGTACGCCGCCGACCGCGGCGGCGCGTCGATCACCGGCAACCCCTCCGCGCTGGCCTCCGCGCTGATGAGCATCGATGGCGGGATGGACAACGTGCCGGACGATGATCTCCGCGAGCAGGCCGAGATGAACGCGTTCTTCATCATCCCGATTCGCTCGGGGTTCATCGGCAAGATCGCCAGCAGCCACCCGTCAACAGAGAAACGGATCGAGAAGCTCCGCGAACTCGAACAACAGCAGGAAACCGCCTGATCGGAAGCGACGCCGCCGAGTCTGGCGGCGTGTGACACCGTAGCGACACCGCCTTCTGTCGTCGGTGCGTTCGTCTCGTATGGGACTCTTCGATACCGTCCGGTCGGTGCTTGGCGTCTCCGCCGAGGCCGACGCAACCCGGGAGGCCGACCCCGAGGACCTCTTCGGGATGTCGACGGCCTACATGACGATGGAGGCCGATCTGGGCTACGAGAACGCCGAACAGGCGGCCCTCTGTTTCTCGTCGGTCGATAGCACGGATTTCGGTGACACCGTCGAGGAAGTCGAGGCGATTCTCGAGGCCGGCGAGACCGAAACCGGAACCACGTTCAGCCAGCACAGCGACGATCACGGCTACAACTGGGTCGTGCTCACCGACGACGACCCCGAGGATCTGGTGACGACGATCCACTTCGCGGCTGATACCTTCATGGAGCAGGGGTACGGCTCCCGGCTGCTGGCGGCCGTCTTCGGATTCAACGAGAGCGGTAACGATCACGCCTACTGGATCTACTCCTTCCGGCGCGGCGCGTACTACCCCTTCGTCCCCGACGGCGACCACGAGCGCGACAAACAGGCCGAATTCAAGCTCCGGTCGGTGCTGGACGGCGAACTCGGGATCGAGGACGACGAGGAGTACTGGTACCCGCTGTGGCCGGACCGTCCCGGCGGTCATCCGTGGGAATAGCCCGAAACGCTCTGTTGCTGCGGTAAAGGTGGGCACAACGAACAGCGGGCTGCTGCCGACAGTGTTTTACTTTCACTATGCTGTTAACGAGGCTTTATATGGGAAAGCGAGCAACACCGGAGTACAATGGCAGAGGAAGATCTCGAAGCACTCCCCGGAGTGGGGCCAGCAACGGCCGACAAACTGGCTGACGCAGGGTTCGAAAGCTATCAGAGTATCGCCGTCGCCTCGCCGGGCGAACTCGGGAATACGGCTGATATCGGCGACAGCACGGCAAGCGACATCATTAACGCGGCCCGCGATGCCGCCGACATCGGCGGCTTCGAGACCGGCGAGATGATCCTCGAACGACGGCAGGAGATCGGCAAGCTCTCGTGGCAGATCGACGAGGTCGACGACCTGCTGGGTGGCGGGATGGAAACCCAGTCGATCACCGAGGTCTACGGCGAGTTCGGGGCCGGCAAATCACAGGTCACCCACCAGATGGCCGTCAACGTCCAGCTGCCGTCCGAACACGGCGGCCTGCGCGGTTCCTGTATCTTCATCGACTCCGAGGACACCTTCCGCCCCGAGCGGATCGACGACATGGTTCGCGGACTCGACGACGAGCTACTGGAGGCGACGCTTGCGGACCGCGAGATGGAGGGTAGCATCGACGACGAGGAGACGATGGAGGCGCTCGTCGCGGACTTCCTCGACCGGATTCACGTTGCCAAGGCGTTCAACTCCAATCACCAGATTCTGCTGGCCGAGAAGGCCAAGGAACTGGCCGGCGACAACGAGGACAGCGAGTGGCCCGTCCGGATGGTCTGTGTCGACTCCCTGACCGCCCACTTCCGCGCGGAGTACGTCGGCCGTGGCGAACTCGCCGAGCGACAGCAGAAACTCAACAAACACCTTCACGACCTGATGCGGATCGGTGATCTCTACAACACCTCGATTCTGGTCACCAATCAGGTCGCCTCCAACCCCGATTCGTACTTCGGCGATCCCACCCAGCCAATCGGTGGCAACATTCTCGGCCACACCTCCACGTTCCGGATCTACCTCCGGAAATCCAAGAACGACAAGCGGATCGTTCGCCTCGTCGACGCCCCGAACCTCGCCGACGGCGAAAGCGTGATGCGGGTTCAAAACGAGGGCCTGAAACCGGAGTAACCGTCGGGCGGAGTGGTTTCGTGTCTGGCTGAGCGCGATACTGATCCGCAGTAGCGGGTCTTTTGACCGGATGTAAATTTCGGAGGCACAATCATGAACAACTGCAGTGCCGTCTCGCCGGGGAGGGTGTCTGCGCGCGCATAACCCGGTGTGTAGCTCGTTTTGAGGGCAAAATGTGAGCGATAAGGAGTGAATTATAAACTTCCCGATACTACATACGTGAAATTGTTCGGTAAATATTGTCGGTCGAATCGGTGGTCTATGACCTTATATACATATTATTTAATCCAATATTTGACGGTTGTATACAAATTCCCCCGTATAGCATCAACTGTCAACGGTTACCATTATATACATCCACATCATGAGCATCAATCGTGACTCAGAGCACAAACACACGGTGTGATCACGATAAGGTATTGAATTGTCAACCAAGCAAACGCATTTCAATGGAGACAAAACAATGACTGAAATCGGTGCAGTTGTAGAGGCGGTCAACAACACATGGATTCTGACAGTATCGTTCCTGATTTTCTTCATGCACGCGGGCTTCGCCATGCTCGAAGCCGGGCAGGTCCGCTCGAAGAACGTCGCAAACCAACTTACGAAAAACATGCTGACGTGGGCGGTCGGTGTCAGCGTGTTCTTCCTGATCGGAACCGGCTTCAGTAGCCTGATGAGCGGCGGTGGCTTCTCGTCCGCTGCCGGTTCCGGCGGCTACGTCGGCTGGTTCTACGGTGCCGTCTTCGCAATGACCGCCGCGACAATCGTCTCGGGGGCCGTTGCCGGACGCGCAAAACTCCGCGCGTACGTGACGTACACTTTCCTGCTGGCTGCGGT
>KI543203.1:38615-45397 GCA_000496215.1 uncultured archaeon A07HN63 | reverse complement strand
CTCGGTCCACGGATGGACCGCTACGGTGAAGACGGTTCGATCAACGTCATCCCCGGTCACTCGATGACGTTCGCGGTTCTCGGGACGCTGATGCTGTGTTTCGGTTGGTACGGTTTCAACGTCGGTACCGCCGGCGCGTTCGACCTCGGTAACGGTGCGAACACGCTGAGCCTGATCGTCATGACGACGACGCTGGCCATGGCCTTCGGTGCAATCGGTGCGGCCGGCGTCGCCTATATCAAATCCGGTAAGGTCGACACGCTGTACACGGCCAACGGCATGCTCGCCGGCCTGGCTGGCATCACCGCGATTACGAACACAACTTCTTGGTGGGGTGCCATCATCGTTGGCCTCCTCGCCGGGGCGCAGCTCCCCATCGTCTTCGAATACGTCTCAGAGACACTCAAAATCGACGATGTCTGTGCGGTCTTCCCGGTCCACGGTAGTGCAGGCATGCTCGGCGCGCTCCTGATGCCGTTCGTTGCAGTGCCCGGTGCAGTTGACTCGGTCGCAAATCAGTTCATCGCACAGCTCGTCGGTGTCGTCATCATCGGCGGCTGGACGCTCACCGCGACCGCGATCATCTGGTACGCGTTCAAAGCGCTGGGCGAAGCACGCGTCACTCCCGATCACGAACAGGACGGCCTCGATATCGCCGAACACGGCGTCGATACCTACCCCGAGTTCGGTGGCGACCGCGTTGCAACCGACGGCTTCGGCCCAACTGAGGACGATGAGATCAAAACTGACGGCGGCGAGGATCAGGAGATCCGAACCGACGGCGGTCGCGAGATCCGCACCGACGGTGGCGACCCGGATCTCAAGATGATCATGTCGATCATTCGCCCCGAGAAGCTCGGCGACGTAAAGAAGGCTCTCGCCGAGGTCGGCGCACCCTCGCTGACGGTGACCAACGTCTCCGGTCGTGGCAGCCAGCCCGCCAAGAAGGGTAGCTGGCGCGGCGAGGAGTACACGGTCGACCTCCACCAGAAGGTCAAAATCGAGTGTATCGTCGCCGATGTCTCGGCCGACGAAACCGCCGAGGCGATCAAGGAAGCAGCCAACACCGGTGAGCCCGGTGACGGGAAGATCTTCACCCTCGATGTTGAGGACGCGACCCAGATCCGAACCGGCAAGGAGGGCACGGACGCTGTCTAGGCGCGGCGATCCATCTCTCGGCGGTTCGCGCAGTTCCGACTCGACAGCTGACTGACCCACCACACTTCACTTTTCACGCGTTATACGCGGTAACACAAGCATAATCGAACAGCCGACGGTATCAGTGCCCAGCGCGGGACACCGTCGACCGTCGGGCTTATTCACCCTGCTGGTGAACAACGCGCACAGATGGCGATCACGGCGCGTCACGCCCGGTATCCGTTCCTCGCGGCCGCCCGCGAGGCCGTCACGGAGGCCGGCGTCGAGCTAGAAACGCTCGTTGCCAACGACGAGCCGGCCGTCGAGCGGGCCCGCGAGCGCGTCGAGCGCGCGCTGCTGGCCGGCCGGGTCGACTCGGAGACACCCGACGAGTGGCGCGTCAACGACGAGCTCCTCTCCTATCCGCTCGCCCGAATTCTGGTCTCGCTGCTGGACTCGCCGGCGGCTATCGACAAGTACGCCGCCGCGGAGGCAAAGACGGCTATCGAGCGGCTCAAGACCGATCTCGATAGCGGCGACGAGCTGCGGAGCACACCCTCGGCCAGCATCGACCGCGACACACTCGTCGCCGAACTCGACCTCGAAACCGCGATCCAGGCCGAGCGCGATGCGGCGACCGCGATGGATGATCCCGCGTGGTTCCGGGTCGGCGTCGGCACCTATCTCGAACTCGCCTCGGGGGCGCGTGGCGACGGCTGGCGGCTCGTCAACCGCGAACTCGTCGACGGGACAGTCAGGGTCGAACGCGAGGAGCTATTTCGACTGTTGCGAACGGCGATCCGCCGCCGGGTTGCGGAGGGGCTGCCGTTCGACGGCCTCGACGAGGACGCGGGGATCGCCGCCGAACTCAGTGCGCAGTTGACCGACCTCCGGCGACTCCTCTCGGAGCGGACCCGCGTTGGCGAGATCGATTTCGTCGCCCGCGAGCTGTTCCCGCCGTGTATCGAGAACCTGCTGCAGAAGGCCGAGGATGGGATCGAACTCGAAGGGTTCGAACAGTTCACGCTGATGGCGTTTCTTACCGGGATCGGGATGGACGCAGACGAGATCGTCGCCTTCTGTGCGGAATCCTCGCTGGCACCGGCAGGGATTCGCTATCAGACGGAGTATCTTACGGACGACCGCGGGACGCAGTATCCGCCGCCGTCGTGTGAAACGCTGAGCGCCTACGGCATCTGTCACAACGAGGACGACCACTGGAAGATCGCGGGCCATCCGCTGGCGTACTATCAGGAGCGACTCGACGCGGCCGACGCGGACCTCGTCGACTGGCGGGAACAGGCCGCCGAGGGGTAGGCTCGTCGCAACAACGACGCGACGCTTCGTTCGGTGGTGACGCTGCGCGCCGTTCAGCGGCGGCGCTACGCACCAGTTGGCGGCGATGCTACGCTCGGGTCGGTGGCAGCGTTACTCGGTTGGATCAGCGTCGTCGGTTTCGGCCGCGTCGGCGGCGGTGGTATTGTCGAGCCAGACGCCGATCCCGGCCATCAGAAAGATGAAACCGACGAGCGCGGCGACGACTGCGAACCCGCCGGTGTTCGAGAACGCGATGCCACCGTCGGGGATCTCCTCCGAGAAGGCGAGGCCAATGGCGGTGAAGGTGACGAGGAATGCCCCAACGGCAGCCGCCGAAACGGCCGTCTTTCGGCGGAGGTCCGCGTCGATTTCCATACCGCTCGATTTTGGCGGCCAGCGCAAAAGGGCTTCGAAACAACCGACAGCGACCGACCCTACAGGTCGTCGAGCGTCGTCTTCTCGCTGTGGCCGACAAGTTCGTCGAAATCAGTTCCCTCCGCGAGGGCTGTCTCCTTTTTGACGCGGTAGTTCCCGCCGTCGGTGACGTAGAGATCGCCGGGGTGGAAGAAGTACCAGTCCTCACGGTCGAACCGAACGCCGATGCGGGCGTTCGCGCCGAAGTTCTGGGCGAAGTATATCAGGGCCTCGACCTCCTCGCCGTCGAGGTAGATCGGCCGACCGCTGGAGGATTTGGCCTCGATAGCGTAAAACCGACCGTCGTCGCCGGCCAGCACGTCGGGGAGTTCGCGGTCGGTCGCGCTCCCGCTGGCCGGGGCACGCATGACCGCGAAGCCCGCCTCGTCAAGCCGGTTGACGAGTTCGCGCTCCCGGCGGTCGCCTTTCTCGTTGGCACTCATCGTATGGATGAAATGGGCGTCGTGGATCGCCGTTGCAGTTGGTGCATATCTATACTTGCCCGGTGAAGCCTAAAAGGTACAGCCGGCTCAGCCGTCATCAGAGTCGTCAGCCGTGTCCTCTGTAGTTCCGTGAGCCTTCTCGACGAGATCGGCGGCCGCGTTGGCATCGGCGAGGCTCGTCGATCCCAGATAGATCAGCCCGATGGACGCAAGCAGAACGATATCGCCGAGGAGACGATCCTGTATCATCCCCATGTATGCGCCGACAATGACGAAGATAGCTGCGAGTGCCAGATACGCCCAGCCGACTTTCATATGTGCAATGCTCCAAGCGAGGTGAAAAACACGACGGTTCCTACGTGCCGTGATCCCAGCTATCGAGATAGTCGCGCTGCTCGTCGCTCAGCGAGTCGTGATCGACGCCCTCGGCGTCGAGTTTGATCTCGGCGATCTCGCGGTCGAGGTCGTCCGGCACGTCGTGGACGCCGGCCGCGTACTCGTCACCGTTGGCGGTGAGTTCTCGCACGCAGACCGCCTGCACGCCGAAGCTCTGATCCATCACCTCGACCGGGTGGCCGAGCGCGATGGGTGCGGCGAGGTTGACGAGTCGGCCCTCGGCGAGGACGTTGAGCCGGCGACCGTCGGGTAGCTCGTAGGCCTCGACGCCGTCTCTGGCCTCGTAGGTGTCGACCGCCTTCTCGCTGAGGGCGTCGAGATCGATCTCGATATCGAAGTGGCCCGCATTGGCCAGCAGGACGCCGTCCTGCATGACCTCGAAGTGCTCCTCGACGACGACATCGCGGTTCCCGGTCGTCGTGATGATCAGATCGGCCTCGGCGGCGGCTTCCTTCATCGGTTTTACCTCGTAGCCCTCCATGTGGGCTTCGAGGGCTTTCCGGGGGTCAACCTCGGTGACGATCACGTTCGCGTTCTGCCCCGAGGCTTTCTTGGCGACGCCCTTCCCGCAGTAGCCGTAGCCGGCGACGACGACGTTCTTGCCGGCAAACGAGAGATTCGTCGTCATCGCGATCGTCGCCAGCGAGGACTCGCCGGTGCCGTGGACGTTGTCGAACAGCGTCTTCATCGGCGTGTCGTTGACCGCGAAGACCGGGTATTCGAGTGCGCCGTCGTCGTCCATCGCGCGCAGGCGGTGGACGCCCGTCGTCGTCTCCTCACAGCCGCCGACGATGGTGTCGATGAGCTCGGGGTGGTCCTCGTGGATCGCTGCGATCATATCCATCCCGTCGTCGACCGTGATCGTCGGCTCGTGGTCGATGACGGCGTCGATAGCGTCGTAGTACGCCTCGTCGTCGACGCCGCGAACGGCGTAGGAGGTGATGTTCTCGTGGGCGTCGAGGGCCGCGCTCACGTCGTCGTGGGTCGACAGCGGGTTGCAGCCGGTGATGGCGACCTCCGCGCCGCCCAGCGCGAGGAGTTCGACCAGATTGGCCGTCTTGGCCTCGACGTGCATCGCCATCCCGATCGTCTCGCCGTCGAGTGGTTGCTCGGTCTCGAACTCCTCGCGGAGTGACTGGAGGATAGGCATGTGCTGGAGTGCCCAGTCCATCTTGCGGCGGCCCTCTGTCGCCGCGTCCTCGGGGTCGTCGATGTGAGACGCGACCGGCGGATACGCTGATTTGCTCATATCTGATAGAGGTGACAGGCGGTGAAAACGGTACCGAAGACAGCCACTGGGGCCGTCGAGTTACTCGGCGCGAGCAACGAGGTCGCTGGCGTGCTCGCTCGCCCGCTCGCGGATCGCCGCCTCGTCGAGCGTCTGGACCTCGCGGTCTGCCATCAGAATCTCGCCGTCACAGATCGTGTGTCGTACGTCGGAGCCGCGAACCGCGTAGGCGAGGTGGCTCACGTGGTCGTGGACAGGGGTGAGGTGTGGTGCGTCGAAATCGACGACGGCGATGTCGGCCGTCCCGCCCGCTTCGAGTTGGCCGACTGGCAGGCCGATAGCCGACGCGCTGCCCTCCGTCGCCATGCGGACGGCCGACTCGGCGGCGACATCGCGGGCGTCACCGCGGGCGAGTTTGCCGAGCATGGCCGCATCGCGAATCTCGTCGAAGAGATCGAGGTCGTTGTTCGAGGCCGCGCCGTCGGTGCCGAGACCGACGTTGACGCCAGCGTCGAGCAGTTCTTGGATCGGTGCGATCCCGCTTGCGAGTTTCATGTTGGATGCGGGGCAGTGGATCACGCTCGCGCCCGTCTCGGCGAGCAGGTCGATTTCCGCGTCGTCGACATGGACGCAGTGGGCGAGGAAGTCGTCCTCGGTGAGCATCCCGAGGTCATCAGCGTATTCCAGCGGGCGGACGCCGTGGTCGTCGACGATTGGTTCAACCTCGTTTTCGGTCTCGTTGGCGTGGAAGTGCAGTGGGACGCCGGCCTCGCGGGCCTGCGGGACGAACTCCTCCAGATACTCGGTCTCGACGGTCGTCAGCGAGTGGGGCATCAGCGCGGTCGTGATCCGGCCGTCGGCCGCACCGTCGAACTCGCGGGCGATATCGAGGCCGGTCTGGGCGTCGGCGCGGGCTCCCTCATCGTCCTTGCCGACGCTGATAAACGCGTGACAGAGGTTGGCTCGAAGGCCGGATTCCTTGGTCGCGGCAGCGATCTCGGGGACCTCGAAGTAGCTGTCTGCGAAGCCGGTGATCCCGTTTGTAATGAACTCGACGAGCCCGAGTTCGGTGCCGACGCGGATGTCTTCGGGCGTCAACTCGGCTTCGACCGGCCAGATGTCCTCCTGTAGCCACGCATCGAGCGGCTTGTCGTCGGCGTAGCCGCGGAGCAACGTCATGGCGACGTGGGTGTGGGCGTTGACGAGTCCCGGCATCACCAGCGAGCCGGTCGCATCGAGCGTTTCGGCGGCGTCGATGTCGTCGTCGACAGCGAGCACCTCACCGGCTGTGCGGTCGATCAGTACGTCGGCCTCGATCACGTCGAAGTCGGGCGTGAGGACGTGGCCGCCCTCGATCACGTACTCGTCGGCTGTATCGGTCATACCGGCGATTACAGGGCCGGTCTCTTAATCGGGTCGGGTCGACGGCGAAGAACGAGGTGGAGGGGTAGCGAGGGAGGCGGTAGTTACCCGCGTGCCCGCAGCCGGTTGATCCGCTGGCCGAGCGGCGGCTGAACCTCAACGTAGGTGCGCAGGGTCGCCGGCTCAGGATCGACGCCGCGGTGATCGGCGACCGTCTCGAAGGCGTCGGCCAAGGTGTCGGCACCGACGTGGTCGGCGGCCGCCTGGTCAGCGCGGAACTGGAGGTACCGACCGAGCCAGAAGAGAATGAGCGCGGTAACAGCGATAACGAACAGCCCGTTGGAAAATACGACCAGCCCGCCGAACATCGCGGTGGCGACACCAATGACGACCGCCGATGCGAACGCGCGGTATTCGAGATAGAGAAGGCGGCCACGCTGGGCTTCGGCCGTCAGCAGGGCGATGGCTGTCTCCTCTTCGAGATC
>KI543203.1:23836-37552 GCA_000496215.1 uncultured archaeon A07HN63 | reverse complement strand
CGCTCCGCTGCAGCCGTGGCGGGTCGCGGCAACGCTGACCCTGCCCCAACAGCGGAGGGAAAGACAGTTGCCGCGGGGATGAGAGAAGCGAGTATGCGCATTGCCGTGCCCAACAAGGGGCGCCTCCACGAGCCGACGGTGACGCTACTCGAACGCGCCGGGCTGCGGATCGAAAACGGGGCCGACCGCAAGCTCTACGCCGAGACGGTCGATCCCGAGGTGACCGTGCTGTTTGCGCGGGCCGCCGACATCCCCGAGTACGTCGCCGACGACGCGGCCGCCGTCGGCATCACCGGCCTCGATCAGGAACGGGAGTCCGGCACCAATCTCGACGAACTGGTGGATCTGGAGTTCGGCCAATGTCGGCTCGTTTTGGCGGCTCCCGAAGACGGAGAAATTATTGAGCCGGCGCAGTTAGCGGGCAAGACAGTCGCCACCGAGTTCCCGCGGATTACCCGCGAGTACTTCGACGAGCAGGGCATCGACACCGAGATCGTCGAGGTCACGGGCGCGACCGAGTTGACGCCACACGTTGAGATGGCCGACGCCATCGTCGATATTACCTCAACGGGCACGACGCTGGCTGTCAACCGGCTGGCGATCATCGACGAGGTTCTCGACAGCTCGGTGCGGCTGTTCGCCCGGCCCGAGACGGCAGACGACGAGAAAGTCCAGCAGCTCGTGACCGCCTTCGAGTCGGTGCTGGCGGCCGACGACAAGCGGTATCTGATGATGAACGTCGCCAACGAGGATCTGGATGCGGTCAAAGAGGTGATCCCCGGGCTCGGCGGGCCGACCGTGATGGATGTCGCCGGGAGCGACGACCTGGCGGTTCACGTCGTCGTCGACGAGCGCGAGGTCTTCGAGGTGATCAACGACCTGAAAGCGGTCGGCGCGAGCGGGATTCTCGTGACCGAGATCGAGCGACTCGTCGAATAGGACGACAACACGAGACAAGATTCGTGCTGTGACAAGATTCACGTCACCGGACTCGTGTCACGTTGGCGCGGTAACGAACAGCGCGACCGCGCCGCCGAGGACCGCCCCGAGGATGACCGTGATGACCGCATGGATCAGCGTGATGTAGGCACTCGTCCGCGGCGGTTGGTCGTAGAGGAGTTTGATCGCGGTCCCGTCAACCGCGAGCGCAACACCAACACCGAGCCCACTCGGGAGCGACAGGAGCTGCGTTGCCAGCGAGATCACCGCCGGCCCGATCCCGACGCCGAGCGCCTTCAGCGGGGCCACATCACCGAGGACGTTTCTGGCGGCGAGATGGGCCGTCACCGAGAGGAACAGCGCCAGCAGCCCGACCGTTCCCAGCGCCGCAATCGAACTGGGCGACGACTGCAGGCCGACGAGCCCGCTGGACACCGACAACCCGAGCGACATACCGGGGCGGAGGAGCCGAAGGGTATCGAATCTGTCGTTTGCGCGGCGACCCGCAGGCGGGCGGTCGACACGGAGGTCAGTCGGGGCGGCTGTTCGTGATCGCGCGGAGATTCGAGAGTGTCACGACGACCCCGAGAACGGTCAACGCGATTGGAAGCCAGATGCCGAGTGCAGTGTCGGCGATAGCGAGAAAGCCGAGATAGCAGAGCAGGAGCGTGGCGAGTTTGAGAGCACCAAACTCGACCGGACCGGGCTGTGCCGACAGCAATCGGGTCACAGCCGGGTTGGCCTCGACGACCGAGTACCGGCGGACAGCGACGACGGTCGTCAGGTAGTCACCGACGCCGTAGGCGAGAACGGCGGCGATCCACCAGCCGACTTCGGCCATCGAGAGGGCCATACCGCTGGTCTGTGAGCGACAGGCAAGAACACACCGACCACGGAAAGACGGCTGTCGGTCGGTGAGACCGACACGCTGATAGCCGGCCTGCGACTGTGTCGAGGCGTGTACTGCCTCGAACTCGCCGGCGACGAGGACGCATTCGCCGCCTGTGAGGCCGCCGCGGCCGCGAGTGCTGTCGATGTCGTCGCCGGCGGGGTGGCGACCGCCCGCGGAATCGACCCCGACGGCGTTCGGCGGCTCGCCTACACCCACGCCGCCAGCGACCTCGTTGCGAGGACCGACGCCGACATCGAGGCTGCGGCGGCCGCACTCACCGCTGCGCAGTTCGACCGCGAAGGACCGGTCGCAGTTCGCGCTCGCGACGTGCGTGGAAGGACCGGTGTGAGCACGCAAGCGGCCGAGCAGCGACTCGGCTCGGTGCTCGTCGACCGCGGGTTCGAAATCGATCTCGACGATCCCGACCACGAACTGCGGGCGTTGTTCGCGGGCGGCGACACCGAGGACGGTGATTATGGGGCCTGCTGTCTGCTCGGCTGGCTCGCCGTCGAGAGCCGCCGGGACTACGGCGAGCGACGCCCCACCGACCGGCCGTTCGTCCAGCCCGGAAGTATGGCCCCGCTCGACGCTCGCGCGCTCGTGAACATCGCGGGTACCGAGCCGGGGGCGAAAATTGTCGATCCGATGTGCGGCACCGGCGGGCTGCTGCTGGAGGCCGGGCTCGTCGGCAGCGACGTGATCGGGATCGATGCGCAGTGGAAGATGACCCGCGGGAGCCGGGAGAATCTGGCCGCGCTACGCGAGGAGTCGGGCGAGGCGTTCGACGGCAACGTGACCGTGATCCACGGCGACGCGACCGCGCTCCCGCTGGTCGACGACGCGGCCGACGCGGTCGTCTTCGACGCCCCTTACGGCCGACAGTCGAAGATCGCCCGTCACGAGCTGGCGGATCTCGTTGCGGGCGCGCTCAGTGAGGCCCGGCGGATCGCACCGCGGGCGGTCGTCGTCGCCGACCGGTCGTGGGAGGACGCAGCCACCGACGCGGACTGGGCGGTCGAGCGCCGGTTCGAACGGCGGGTGCACGGCTCGCTGGTGCGGCACGTGCACGTGTTGACAGCAGAGTGAGTCGGCGACCGAGGTTATCGATAAACGGTATCCCGCGTATCGACCTTTAGCACGCGGAGTTCGGCGGCCCCTTTGTCCCAGTCGATAATCGCGCGTCGCTTGCCGATTCGGAGCGAGTACTCGTCGCGGCCGGTGAGCGGTTTGAGGTGGCGGTCGGGATCGTCGCCAGCGTCGTCCAGCTTCGAGCGAATCCGGGATTCGATATCGTTCGGGAGGGCATCGAGCGTCTCCGTCACGTCGGGATGCAACAGGACCGTCGCCATCGGTACTTAGAGTTCGTCCCACTCCTCGGCGTCGGCGCGGCGGTCGACTTCAGCAGCTGTCTCGGCTGCGAGTTCCGGGGCGACCTCGGCCCACCAGCCGACCGCGCGGGCGCCGAGCTGTTTCCGGCTGACGAAGTCGTCGTCGGCCATCGAGTCGAGGCGATTGCGGACGCCTTCGGATGTCATCTGGACGCCAAACCGCTGGAGGCCGGTTGCGACCTCGCTCGCGGTGAGCACGGGGTCGTCCTCGTAATCGAAGACCTTGAGGATCTCCTGATCGGTCACTGTTTCGTCGAACCGGCCGGCCTCGTCGCGGCCCTGCTGACCCGACCCGTCGCGTTCACTGCTCATACCGGGGGTAACAGCGGGGAACGTATAGCCGTTTTGCACGAACCAACCGGATCGAACGCCGGCCGCGTACCGTGGATCCACCTCGTTTAAGCCGCCGGCTGGCCCAGCAGGCGTATGACCAATCAGGTACTCATCGATGCCCTGCGCGATGCCGACGCCGTCCAGTACGGCGAGTTCGAACTCTCCCACGGCGGTACCAGCGACTACTATGTCGACAAGTACCTCTTCGAGACCAACCCGCGCTGTCTGGAACTCATCGCCGACGCCTTCGCGGGCGAGGTCAACGAGCCGAAACTCGCTGGCGTCGCCCTCGGCGCGGTCCCGCTGGTCGCGGTGACCGCCGTCGAGACCGGCCGGCCGTACGTGATTGCCCGCAAGCAGGCCAAGGAGTACGGGACCGGTAACCGGATCGAGGGCCGGCTGGACGAGGGCGAGGAGGTCGTCGTGCTGGAAGATATTGCGACGACCGGAACCTCGGCGGTCGAGGCGGTCGAGGCGTTGCGCGAGGCCGGCGCGGTCGTGAACCGGGTACTCGTCGTCGTCGACCGCGAAGAGGGCGCGAGCGAGAAACTGGCCAACCACGACCTCGAACTCGACGCGCTCGTGACCGCGAGCGAACTGCTGGCCGAGCAGTGAGCGCTCGGTGACGAAGCCGAACTCGGGCCAACCCTTTTCGTGTCGATAGTGCAATAGATCCGCGTATGAACGGCGGTAGCGGTGGCGGGCGACTATCCACGGCCATCGGGATCGTCGCTGCGCTCGTCGCAGTTGTGGGGACACAGCTACTCGGCTGGGAATGGGGGAGTGGGCAGACGGTGCCGACCGTGATCGGGGTTGTCGTCGCTGGCGTGGCCGTCGCCGTTGCTCTCAACAGGGTCGCTCGGTAGGACAATCAGGCCGGATCGGGTTCGGCCGGGTACCGGGATTCGACGACCGCGAAGGTGAGTGTGCTGAGCACGCCCAGCAGCGTCCCGGCCGTGAGCGTTGCGGCGAGATCCGACAACGAGAGCGGGGCGATCCCCTCAGCGGGCGGGATGAAAAAGCCCGAAAGGCCATAGAGCACGATAGCGATGGCGATGACGTAGAACGGCGCGTTGAGATATCGCCAGCGGAACCGGTCGGCGAGATACTCGTCGGTGACCTGCCCCAGACTGCTGGTGATGCCGGCGGCGGCGAACCACTGGACGGAGCCGTGGACGAACGCCGCCGCGGCGGTCACGCCAGCAAGCGGTGCAGGAACGGCAGCAGCCGCGGTATCGACCAGGGAGACACCCTGCACGCCGCCGACGATGACAAGCGCCGCCGCGACGACGTAGGTGATCAGCGTCGCGCGGCCAGCATAGAGGCTGTTGCGAACCCGGTCGGCCGTCGCGTCGATGGTGTCTTCGAGGCCGAGGCCGCGGAACAGGGTGTAGAGGCCCAGCAGGGCGGAAATAAGGCCGAGGACAGCCGCGCCGGCGACGTCGAAGATGCCGGCGATGACGACCAGCGGGTAGATGAGTAGCAGAATCCCAAGTGGGACGAGGATCGTCCCCCGCGTTTCGGGGTCGGCCAGCACCTGTTTGATCGTGTAGTACATCGATTCGAGGTTCTGGGCCTGTCGGACGACGACACGCTGGACGCCGTCGATCGGCATCCGCGAGCGGATGATCGGGACGACCGACTCGTCCTGTGCACCGTCGGTGATGATGATCGCCCGGACCTCCTCGCCGGTCTGGAGGCCGGCCAGCACCGTGTCGATCTCGTCGCCGATCTCGCGGTTGGCGTTGATGTCGCTGCCCTCGGTTCCCGTGACGACGGCGACCTCGACCGCCTCGTCGCCCTCCTCGCGAAGATCGTTGCAGGTCGAGATACCCTGAAACATGACGTTCAGGTCGGAGTCCTCTGGGTCGACCGTGGCAAGCTCAACGGCGGCTCCCTGAACCGCTTCAGCCCCGACTACCGGCGTCGAGCAGCCGGTCTTGCGGCCGACATCATCGTCGAGGTCGACACAGAGGACGAGGAGCATTCGACAGATCCTACGTGAGCGACCGGTTAAGGCTTTTCTGGGGCAGCGGGTGCAATGTGGGGTTGTCAACACTGGAGTCGAGAACGCTGACCGGGTTTCGGACGCTTTTTGTGGCGGGGAGCGATACTGTAGTAACTGATGATCTCCAAAGGCTGCGAACAGTGCGCCAAGGGCGGGAAGATGGTGCTTTTCGTCTACGGCTACTGTGACCAGCGGGACTGTTTCTACTGTCCGCTTGGAGAAAACCGCAAGAACGTCACCGACGTCTACGCCAACGAACGCCTCGTCGAGGACGACGAGGACATCATCAAGGAAGCCCACCGCATGGACGCGCTGGGAACGTCGATCACGGGCGGGGAACCACAGGAGGCGATGAACAAGACCTGTCGGTACCTCCGCATGCTGAAAGACGAGTTCGGCGAGGACCACCACACCCACCTCTACACCGGGATCACGGGCGGCCGCGAGAATATGCGACGGCTCTCTGAGGCCGGTCTCGACGAGATCCGGTTCCACCCGCCGTACGAACAGTGGGGCGACCTGCACGGCACCGAGTGGGAAGAGATCCTCCACATTGCTCGTGAGGAGGGCATGACGCCGGCCTTCGAGATTCCCGGAATTCGCGCCGAGGAGGAGTTCCTGGAGTTCCTCGACGAGGGTGCGGCGGACTTTTGTAACATCAACGAGTTCGAGATGAGCGACGGGAACTACCGCCGGATGCAGGAGAAGGGATACGAACTACAGGACGGCCACATGTCCGCGGTCGAGGGATCGAAGGAGGAAATCCTCGACACGATGGCCGATCACGAACGGGTCTACTTCTGTACGAGCGTCTTCAAGGACGCCGCCCAGCACCGCAACCGGCTGAAACGGATGGCCCGCGTGATCGGCCGCGAGTTCGACGAGATCACCGACGACGGGACGCTCGTCTACGGGAAAACGTGGGAGCCCGAGGCGCGGCTGCAGGATCTCGGCGTCCCCGAGGAGTTCTACACCGTCAAATCCGACCACATCGAGCTGGCGTGGTGGCTGCTCGAGGAGATGGTCGAGGACGGCGACGTGAGCGACGGCGAGATCATCGAGCAGTATCCGACCGTCGACGGCACTGTCGTCGAACGAACGCCGCTGGCCTGACTGACGCGGTTGGGGAGTAATTGATACGGCGTTGTGGAAAATGGGTACCTGATGAGTCAGGGCGTTAGCTCGGCATGTCGGTGTCCCAGCTATCGGGTACCTCGATGATGTAGCGGCCGTCCTCGCGAAGCGAGATGATGTACTCGTTGCGGTCGTAGAGCTCCATCAGGTTCAACTCGTACTCGCCGGGGCTGACGATCCGGATGCTCTCGAACTGGTCGTTGAGTTCAGACCGGAGTTGGTTGAGACCCGACGATTCGGCGGTCTCTTCAGACTCGGTGGTCGGTTCGTCAGCGTCGGCCGTCGACGCGGCGTCGGGCGGGGAATCGGGGAGTTCGTCCGACGACACGACATCCGACCGGGCGGACGACTGGGCCGGTGATTCCTCGGCGTCGGCGGTATCTGATTCCATCAGTTCGGCGTCGGATCTCTCGGAGTCTGTTGGCGCTTCGGGTGAGGGTGTGGGGTCAGAAGCGGGAGAATCGGTGCTCGCGGTGGTGTCAGGAGTTGTGGATGCGTCAGGTTCGGGACCGGATGTCGGTTCGGAGCCACCAGTGGGCTGCGGGTCGGAATCGCCGGCGGGCTGGTCGGATGTATCGGCCTCGACATCGTCGACCGAGCCCTGTTTGAACTGGAACTTGTTGCCGCCGCAGTCCGGACAGCCCGAGAGCATCTCCTTGGAGCCGTCCGGAAACACGTGGCCGCAGTTGGTGCACTGGTGGGGCATTTGCTATTTCCGTGAGACCAGCGCGCTGATGAGTTGGTCGTCCTTGTGGAGGGTTTCGATCTGGTTGGCCGGACCGATCACGGTGAGTGTCTCGGTCGACTCTCGGCCCATGAGGCGGTCGAGGAGGCTCTGGTCGCTGGCCTCCTCGCGTGGATAGGTCTCGATCTCGATCCCGGTGAAGTCGTCCGGGCTGATCTCGGTCATCGTGACCTCGATGAGCTTCGATTCCTCGTCCGGCGACAGCCCCTCCTCGAGGATGACGATATTGCCGTCGCGGACGCCGTCGAGGATCATGCGGATCTTCTCCATACTCCGGAGGCCCTCCATCCGCGATCCGCTCACGAGGTCGATCTGGACGCCGTTTTGTGACTCCGGCGGAGTCAGAGGGTGTTGCTTCAGGCATTATGCGAAGTACTCCGCGATCTTGTCGTACACTTCGTCCATGTTGTCGCCCTCGAGGGCGGAGAGCGGTACCGTTTCGTGCTCCGGGAAGGCGTCGGCGACGCGGTCGATGTCGGCCTGATCGAGATCGATCTTGTTGGCGAAGATAAGGACCGGGAGGTCACGGCTCTCGATGATCCCGATGAGCATCGTGTTCACCTGCGTGAATGGATCGGTTGTCGAATCGAGGACGTAGATAACGCCGTCGACGTCTTCCCGGAGCCAGTGCATGGCCTCGGCGACACCTTCGGTCGCCTCCCGGGAGCGGCGGATCGCGTCGTCTTTCTCGATATCGTGGTCGAGAAACTCCTTGTAGTCGACCTTGGTGGCGACCCCCGGCGTATCGACGATGTCGATGGTGACCGACTGCCCATTGCGTTCGATATCGACACCCTCCTTCCGGCGAGCACGGCGTGTTTCGTGTGGAACGTGGCTTTCGGGCCCGATGGCGTCACCAGTCCAATCACGGGCGATACGATTCGCGAGTGTCGTCTTCCCGGCGTTCGGTGGTCCATAGATCCCGATCCGCTTGGGATCCTCGGAGGCGAACAGCCGGTCGGTGACCCGCGAGACACTGTCCTTGAGATTTGTGAGCAGACCCATCCTGAACTCCCGCACCTCCGTTTCACACGGAAGAGCGTATGCAGCAACCTTGCACTCCGGGAGCACTTAAACACTGCGTCAATCCGACCAGCGTGGAAAATTCGGCGACTGAACGGTGGTACAACGGTAAATACGGGGATATTGAACAACGGCGGACGGACGGATTGAACCGCGACTGAGTGCCGATCCGTGTCGGGTGAGTCGGCCAGAGGTGAGACGGATGGGTGATTGATGAAGGAGCTACACCACCGCCCCCATCCCCTTTGTTTCGGGTGGAACGTCCACCACACCTCCCCCACCCTCCCCGGGTTATTATCTCCACAATCTTTATTACCTATTCTCATAAACAATATCCGTAGAACAGAGCTAACAGATGAATTTACGTTGTCTAGTGTTTGTATTAATATCAAAAACGACCTAAACGAATATTTCTGTGTGGTGGTGGGATGGTGTTCGTGTGTGTTCCAGTCGAAACAGAGGGGTGGGGGTATCCTCCCGTGGTTCTGATCTCGGGTCTCCCACTCGTCAAACCACCGTGATCACTCCCGGGACTTCTCTCTCGACTGACCCGTTCGATCCCTCACTGCCTGGTATCGTCGACCCAACCGATAGTGACGGCAACCGACGGTGAGTGATGTCGGAAGATGCTAACTCGTTCTGTCGTTCACCAACTGATACTACCACCCACCGAGATGCCTGTCGATTGGTTGTGGTATCCTACTCACCGTCTATCTCTCCGCCTTCGGTGTGTTTTATTATTACCGTAGCAGATCACCTCTCGATTACCTCATTACGCAGATATCAATCGGTCGTCTACTCCACGGTAGCTGTGAGTTTCTGACGTGTGCATCTCGCAACCAAACGTGTATCTCGCGGCCAGAACCCATACCACGCGGTCAATGAATCTACACGCACCGACCCGCTCGAATCATGACTCGTATCACCCGAATCATGAGGCTGATACGAGACACGAACCTCGGACGAACCAGAGTGAGAACGTTTTTGTACTACCTATCCCTCTGTTTCGCCTGCACTATTACGGATACGCCAGCTACCCCCAGCACACTAGACCGGCCGTTGCGTGGTCTCTTGGCTGGGCTGTAACGGTATCTGTTGGCTATTCCACGTGAAACGGGGGAGCATGACAGAGGATCATACCGAGACGGACGGGGAGTCCACTGATGACACTGCGGCGTCGGCACCAGCAGGTTCGGAGTCATCCGACCCAACCACCGACACCAACGCCGCCGACACCGACGACCCCGAAAACGACACGACCGACGACAGCAGCACGGCCGACGACGAACCCTATTCCACCAACGGAGACGGCGATGACGACGAGTCCCAGACTGGTGACGACGACGGCTTCCAGACTGGTGACGACAAGGAAGACGAGCTCCGGACCGGTGATAACGACGGCCTCCAGACCGATGTCCCGATAAATATCCCACAGACGGACCAGTCGACAGATTCGAGCCGCGACCGCTCGACGGCCGCCGCTGATCTGGATATGGATAACGTTCTCGATGCGGACGACGAGGACAGCGAGGGGCTGTTCGACGACCTGCTGTCGGGGGAACCGATCTTCGAGAAGAAGGAGGTTCTTCGTCCGTCCTACACGCCCGGTGAGCTTCCACACCGTAACGACCAGATCAACCAGATGGCGACGGTTCTCGTCTCCGCGCTCCGCGGTGACACCCCGTCGAATATCCTGATCTACGGGAAAACCGGAACCGGCAAGACCGCGAGCGCGAAGTACGTCAGCAACGAGCTGGAATCCACATCACAGAAGTACGATGTTCCGTGCGAGGTGGAGTACATCAACTGCGAGGTCACCGACACGCAGTACCGCGTCCTTGCGCAGCTCGCCAACAAGTTCATCGAGAAGAATCAGGCCCTGATCGAGTCACGGATCGAGGCGCTCGAGACGGTCCGTGACGAACTCGCCGGCGAGACCGATTCCACCGATGGTCCAGCCGACACCCCAAGTGACACGTCGACGACCGACTCGACGGATCACATCGAGCTAACCGACGCCATCGATTCGGCGGAAGCCGACGGCTCTCACGTCACCACCGGCGATGAGACGGTCGTGAGCATTCCCGACGCAGAATCCGACGGCGAGGACGCCCCGGAAGGTACCCTCCCGATTGCCAACGAGGCGTACGACTCCGTCGAGGCCGTCGAGGAACGGATCGAATCACTCCGCGCGGACGCCGAGGAGATGGAGACGGTGCCGATGACCGGATGGCCGACCGACCGCGTCTACAACAGCTTCTTCGACGCCGTCGACTACAACGAGCGCGTGGCTGTCATCATGCTCGACGAGATCGACAAACTCGTCGAGAAGAGCGGCGACGACACCCTCTACAACCTCTCGCGGATGAACAACGAGCTGGAGAACTCCCGTATCTCGATTATGGGTATCTCGAACGATCTCAAGTTTACCGACTTCCTCGATCCACGGGTCAAATCCTCGCTCGGCGAGGAGGAGATCGTTTTCCCGCCGTACGATGCGACCCAGCTCGGTGATATCCTCCAGCATCGTGCCCAGACCGCGTTCAAACCCGACTCGCTCACCGACGACGTGATCCCGCTGTGTTCGGCCTTCGCCGCACAGGAACACGGCGACGCCCGGCGCGCGCTCGACCTGCTTCGGACGGCCGGCGAACTCGCCGAGCGCGGCCAGGCCGATGACGTCGAGGAGGAACACGTCCGCAAGGCCCAGGACAAGATCGAACTCGACCGCGTCGTCGAGGTCGTCCGGACCCTGCCGACCCAGAGCAAGATCGTCCTCTACTCGATCATCCTCTTGGAGCAGAACGGCGTCGAGAACATCAACACCGGCGAGGTGTTCAACATCTACAAGAACCTCTGTGAGGAGATCGATGCCGACGTGCTCACGCAGCGCCGCGTGACCGACCTCATCAGCGAACTCGACATGCTCGGGATTGTCAACGCCGTCGTCGTCTCGAAAGGCCGCTACGGCCGGACAAAAGAGATGAGCCTCTCGGTTCCACTCGAAGAGACGGAGGCCGTCCTCCTCTCGGATTCACGCCTCGGTGATATCGACGATGTCCAGCCCTTCGTCCAGTCCCGCTTCGACAGTACCTAACCCGCCGCTGGGTTTCCCGACCTGAGTCAGCCCGCTACGCCCGCCGAACCATGGATCGCTGGTCCGACCCCTACTGAGGGCTGTAGCCCCGTACTCGCCGTTCCGAGCAATGCCAACCGCAGCCGGCCGAGATACGGGACTCGCGCCTGCGCGACGCCTTCGACCCACTGTGGTTTGACGATCGGCGCGATCCCGTTGGCCTGATCGTACTGCTTGTTGTTGTCACCCTTGGTAACGTAGCCCGCATACTCCGCCGGACAGTGACGCAGCTCGGCACAGCTCTCGGCGTTGATCGCCTCGGGATTCGCCTCGTCGAACCAGTTTTCGCCCTGCTCGACCCTGAACCGCGCCCGATGGATGATCGGCGATCCCCGGGTTCCGGGGACATCGTAGACGATCACACTTCCCCTGCGGCCGAATGACTCGTGGCTCCGACTCCCTGTTTCGCCCATCACGAGCCCCTGCTGGTTCGCCTCCGGCGGGGCGAACCGCCCGGTCTCGGTCACGAACACCAGATCGTACTTGCTGATATGGGGTTCCATGCTGTTGCTCTCAACGGCGACCATCGGCGGCCAGACGCCGCTGACCGCGAACAGCACGATTCCGATAACAGCGACGATGCTGAGGCTCAACAGCAACTCCCGCACAAACAGCAGTGGGCCGTCGCTCGCGGTCAGCAGTTGCTTCCAGAACGGTTCGTCTTCCTGACTCGCCTCCGTCGCCATCGGCGGTTTCTCCGGGGAATTCTCGCTATCTGTAGCGTGCGAGTGCTCGTCAGTCCGTTCCCCGGCCCCCTCGTTGTTTCCGGTCGACCCCTCATCTGTGGTCGAGCCATTATCTCCAGTTGAATCCGTCGTCCCGTCAGTCGAAGCGGACCCGGTATCCGGGTCGTCGTCGCCCGACTCACGATCCTCGGAACTCATTATCGCCACTTCATCTGCGCCGGGTTTGAAGCTTCTGACCCGTCGCCGCCATCTCGCACACTCGCATGCTCGATTCACCTGACCCCGTCTGGGCTTGTTTCAGCCACCGTGCTCCCGGCACGTTTTTGCCCGGAGCTACCCACCCTCCGGTCGTGCCACCGGAGACTCACTCCCGGATCGTGCAGGCACTGGCCAGCCGCGGCTACAACGCCGACCGCGAGGCGGTGACCCTGCTCGCCAGCGCAACCGACCCGGGCGCCGCAATCGACACCGTCGTTGCGACGGTTGACGACGACACTCTCCGGATCACGGCCGACGAGGTCCGGGCCTGTCTCGATTCCGACGCCGACGATCAGCCCGCAGTCGTCCAGTCGGCGTCGGATTCCACTGCTACAGACCAACCTTCTCCCTCGAGTTCGACCGAAACCAGCACTTCGAGTGAATCGACCGCTTCGACTGAAACAAACGCTTCGAGTGGATCAACTACTTCGACTGCAACTACTACTTCGACTGCAACTACCACTTCGACTGAAGCTGATTCTTCAACTGCAACGCAATCAACCCAAAACTCACAGACAAAAGACGAATCTCCAGCTGAAATAACGGGAGAGACGCAGCGAGACCCCGACACCGAGCCTGCGACACACCGAGAACCCGGTCCAGAGACGACGCCCACAGCCGGCGACGGCCCCGAACGGGACCCAACGCCCGCGGAGATCAGCGGCGACATCACCGGCCGGAGCACCGGCACCGGCGAGTACGGCCAGTTCGTCGCCACGTTCCGGGACCGGTACGAACGGCTCTCGACGCTCCTCAAGGGCCGCGTCAATCACCGCCCAGCGTCGGCCATCGCCGACATGCCGGGCGGCAGCGACGCCGAGATGATCGGCCTCGTCAACGACATCCGCTCGACGGCCAGCGGCCACTGGCTGATCGAACTCGAGGACACCACCGGCACGTTCCCCGCGCTCGTGATGAAGGACAAACCCATCGCGGAACTGGTCGACGAACTCCTGCTCGACGAGTGTATCGCGGTGCAGGGAACGCTCGCCGACGACTCCGGCATCCTCTTCGCCGACGCGGTTCACTTCCCAGACGTTCCACGTACGTTCCGGCCGAACACAGCCGACCGGCACGTGCAGGCCGCGCTCATCTCGGATATTCACGTCGGTAGTCAGGAGTTCATGGCCGACGCGTGGCAGCGATTCGCCGACTGGCTCCACACCGAGGAGGC
>KI543203.1:18648-22770 GCA_000496215.1 uncultured archaeon A07HN63 | reverse complement strand
GCTTCTCAAGAAACGCCACATCGCCCCGCAGTACGGCGGGAAAATTCGGCTTGCACCCGAAACGAAGGACTATCTCGCCATCGACGACGTTCCCGACATCTTTCACACCGGTCACGTCCACAAACTCGGGTGGGGGAAGTACCACAACGTGCTGGCGGTCAACAGCGGCTGCTGGCAGGCACAGACCGCCTTTCAGGAGAAGGTGAATATCGACCCCGATGTCGCCCACGCCCCGATTGTCGATCTCGACACGCTGGAGATGACCGTCCGGAAGTTCGTCTGAGCAGCAGTGGGTCCGTGACCGACGGCTTCGTCTGGTCTTGGTTGGCGGAGGGCTTCCTCAGGGCTCCTGCAGATACCGGATCGTCGGCGACCCACGGAACACGGGCCCGTCGCCGTCCTCATCGAAGCCGGCCGCCTGCGCGGCTGTCTGCAGATCGGTCGCGTCCTGTTCGACCAGCAACTCGACGGCCATTCCCTCGCTGGCCGCAAACCGGACCGGCTCGCTCAGCAGGCGCTCGCAGGCCTCCTTCGTCCCGCCAACCTGCGTGACGTGAACCGTCTGGTCGTGGGCATCGAAGCTCACGAAGCCCAGCAACTCGCTTTCGAGCGATTCGGTGTCGGCGTTGGGGTCGTTGCCGGGCTGTTTCCGTTCGGCGACGCGGACGCTCCGGTCGTGGACGAGGTTCCGAATCACGTCGGCCGGCACGTTGGCAAGTGCCGCTATCGACTCGGCGTCCTCCTCGACCGCGTCCCGAACATCCATGTCAGTCTGTACCGCATCGAACCGCATAAAAACCGGGGCAACCCCAGCAACGCCTGTAGATCGTTTTGAAGGGTTTATTGGGACCGACCAAGATATAGTATATATGTCTCAGGCCACCAAAGTCGTGCTTGGCACCGTGCTCCTGTCGGCCGCTCTCGCCGCTGGCATCATCGGCTCCTATATCCTCGCCTGATGTTCGACGAACGTACACTGTCGCCGCCGCTACCGACCGTTCGCGAGCAGTACGCCCCGAACGCGACGGTCCTTGATGTCGAGTCCGATTTCGACACGCTCCCGCCGGCCGTCGCGGAGGATCTCGGCCTGCTGGCCGATTCTATCGATCCGGCGAGCTATCCCGAGTCGTGGCTCCCCGAGACCGCGCCGACCCCGCTCCAGCAGTTCGCCGGCGATGTGTTCACCATCGGGATGCCCGACGACGGCACCGTCGTCTGGACGCGCCAGACCGAGCCGCCGACCGTCCTGCTCAAACAGCGCGCCGAGAGCACCCCTGACGAGTTTCTCTCGTTCCTCATCGCCGAGGCGTTCGTCCAGCTCGACTGCGACGTGCCGGAACACTTCCTCCCGTTTTTCGCCGATACCTACCCCGACCTCGCCGACGCGGTCGGTCTCGGCGGGAGCGAGGTCTACCAGATCGCGGCCGCGCTCTTCGAGGGCTGGGTCGGCCGCCAGACGCGGGACGTCTTCACCGCGTGGGCCGACCACGACGAGTTCGACACCCTTCACGCGGCGTGGCTCGACGCCGGCGAGCGCCTCGAACCGCGGCTCGACGACCTCTCGCGGGCGGTCGCCCACGACGAGATGAGCTTCGCCGCGGCGACGGAGTACGCCTGCTCGGCGATCAAACACGATCTCGATATTCCGACGCCCTTTGGCGCACTCGATACGACCGCCTATCGCGAGCACGGGCCCGAGTACGCCGTGGAGTGGGCCGAAAAGACGTTCGCCGAACTGCAGGCGTAGCCGCTGGCCTGACCGTCGTACGGCGACGACTCAAGCCGTCACTTTACCGAACGGCGTGTATATATCCACGCCGGTCCTCTCGTCGGTATGCAGCGACGAGAACTCCTCGTTGGGACAGCTGCCGTCGGCGCGACCGCGCTCTCGGGCTGTCTCGGCACACAGGCAACAGGAAGCGGTAGCAACACAAACACGATCACCGTTACTGGCTCGGCCGAGACGAAGGCCGACCCCGACCGTGCCGTCGTCGAGGTGAGCGTTGAAGCCACCGGTAGCAGCGCGACGACCGTTCGGGACGACCTCGCGGCGCAGTCCGACCAGCTCACGCAGGCCCTCCGTGCGGCCGGGATCGACGACGACCAGGTCACGACCGGCCGGTTTGCCATTCGGGAACGTCGTGAACGGCCACGCGAGGATGAGCAACCGCCCCGCGCTGTCTACTATGGCACGCACTCGTTCAGTATCGATATCGACAGCGTCGACGAGACGGGCAGCGTCGTCGACACCGCTATCGACGGCGGGGCCGACTCCGTCGACCGGATCGAGTACACCCTCGCCGAATCGACACGCGAGGATCTCCGCCAGCAGGCCCTCGAACAGGCTGTCAGCGATGCCCGCAGCGAGGCCGAGGTGCTGGCGGCGCAGGTCGACAGCCGGATCGTCGATGTCCAGCAGGTTTCGACGGGCGGTGGCGGCGTTTCCCCGTATTTCGGCGACGCCGCCGTGACGATGGAGTCGGCCGGCGCGACGGAGCTACAGCCCGGAGATGTGACTGTCAGCGCGGATGTCGAGGTGACCTACGAAATCAATTGATCCTGCGAAATCAGTTAAAATCGGCCGCGACGCTGCCGTCGTCGTCGAGGTCGATGACGCCGTCGAACAGCTCGCGGAAGCGCTCGATACTCGCCTCGTCGTGGACCTCCTTCGAGAGGTGGAAGATACCGACCGCGTCGTTGTCGGCCAGCAGGCCCAGCAGCTGTTCGGTCGCGTCGGCGACGCCCTCCTCGTCGGCGTAGTAGATCATCTCGGTCAGCGAGTCGACGCTGACCCGGAGCTTGCCGTCGTGGTCGTCAAGGAAGTCGCCGGTCTTGCGGACGATGCCGTCGAGATCGTCCGGGGCGGAGACGTAGTGGACGTCGTCGGTGCCACGCCGCGAGTAGCCACGCTCGACGGAGAGCGTATCGAGGATGACCGCGCTGTCCTCGTCGACATCGTAGTGTTCGAGCTTCTGTTCGACCTCGCGGGCGGTGGTCCGCGTCGAGATCACGAGGAAATTGTCGGTATCGGTCTTCAGAAAGTCGGTATCGATCCGGTCGGTCTCACCGATCGAGGGGTGCAGCAGGAGCACACCCGTCCCACCGCTGATCGTCTCCGGCGTGTTATCGACCGCAAGCGTGTAGTCCATACCGAGGGAACCGGCTCGGTGAACTTAATGATGCAGGCATTTCACTCGCTTCCGCCGCGCCCCGCGAGCCGCTGTGTTTTTCCGGTTTCCGCCCGTGCTGACAGCTATGAGCGATTTCGACAAGGAAGCCGAACGCGAGAAACTTCGCGAAAAGTACGGCGAGGACGACGACGAGACCGACACCCGGCGGATGAGTGAACTCCTGCTGAAGGGGGCGACGATGACCAACGGCCACTGCGAGGAGTGTAACGATCCGCTCTTCCGCCACAACGGCCAGACGTTCTGTGCGACCTGTCAGGCCAACGGCCAGCAGTCGCCGACGACCCAGCAGGGCGACACCGACCAGCCCGAGCCAGCCCAGCAGACAGACGGCACCCAGCAGCACACGGAGGCTGCCCAGCAAACAGAGCCTGGCCAGCAGCAGACCCCAGCCGCCCAACAGCAAACAGCGGACACACAGCAGCCGACCAACGGCGCGCAGCCTGCTGACGAGCGAGCGACCGCCGACGCATCGCAGCCCCCCGACCAGCTATCGACGCCGACCCAGCAGCCGACACAGACGCGGTCTCCTGCTGCCGACCAGCCCGCCGCCCAGCAGCCGACGACCCAACAGCCGACGACGCAGCAACAGACAGACGCCACCGACACCGCTCCCGGAGCACTCGCCGGCGGCCGCCGATCTCACCACCGCTCGCCAGTCGCTCGTCGGGACGATCACCCGATTCTCTCAGCAGGCCGCCAAGGCCGACGATCCACGCCGGGCGAAGGAACTCCTTGCGGCCGCCCGCGAGGCCGCCGAAACCCTGCGTGCCCTCGAATTCGAATAGCTCACTGCGCTTCCTTCGGACACTCGCTTTTCGGTTTCATCCCGTCACTCGTAGTCGCTGCCGACGACATCCCGAATTTTCTCGGCGGTGACCTCGCCGACGCCGTCAACTGCCAACAGGTCGTCTTCCCGTGCGGTCATCACGGC
>KI543203.1:8320-11724 GCA_000496215.1 uncultured archaeon A07HN63 | reverse complement strand
CGTCGGCTTCGGCTCCGCGCTCTACAAGTGGGGCGTCTCGATGCCGTCGATGCAGCGCACCGGCATCGACTTCGGCGATATCATGGATCTCGAACGTAGCGGCGAGGAGGGCCGAGAGGAACTGCAGGAGCGCTCCCCGCTGTCGAACGTCGTCCTCGACATGGTCGCCGAGCACTTCCCGAACCCGGTCGACGCCCAGCCCCGCCGTATCCCGACGGTCTGGCGCGGCGACGCCGACACCGACCTCGCCGAGAGCATGCAGCTCGTCGACGAGGACGGCGAGGTCGTCTTCATGTCGACCGATATCTCGATGGACCCCCACGCCGGCGAGATCGCTACCGGGCGCCTGTTCTCCGGCACCATCGAGGAGGGACAGGAACTCTACGTCTCCGGCACGGCGGGCACCAACCGCGTCCAGTCGGTCGGCATCTTCATGGGCGGCGAACGCGAGGAGGTTGACGCCGTCCCCGCGGGCAACATCGCCGCCGTGACCGGCCTGAAGGACGCGATTGCGGGCTCGACGGTCTCAAGCGTCGAGATGACGCCGTTCGAGTCTATCGAGCACATCTCCGAGCCGGTTATCACGAAATCCATCGAGGCGAAATCGATGGACGACCTGCCAAAGCTCATCGAAGTGCTCCAGCAGGTCGCCAAGGAGGACCCGACGATCCGGGTCGAGATCAACGAGGATACCGGCGAACACCTGATCAGCGGACAGGGTGAACTTCACCTCGAAGTCATCACTCACCGGATTCAGGACAATCAGGGGATCGATGTCCACACCGGCGAACCGATCGTCGTCTTCCGCGAGCAGCCACAGGACGAGTCCGACGAGGTCGAGGGCGTCTCGCCGAACCGCCACAACAAGTTCTACATCACCGTCGAACCGCTCGACGACGAGATTGTCGAGGCGATCCAGCTCGGCGAGGCCGCGATGAACATGCCGGAGCTCGAACGCCGCGAGGCACTGCAGGAGGCCGGTATGGAGAAAGACACCTCGCAGAACGTCGAACACATCTTCAACACGAACATCCTCATCGACGAGACGAAGGGGATTCAGCACCTCAACGAGACGATGGAGCTCGTCATCGAGGGGCTTGAGGACGCCCTCGAAGACGGCCCGCTCGCCGCCGAGCCGGTCCAGGGTGCACTGGTTCGACTGCACGACGCCAAACTCCACGAGGACACCATCCACCGCGGGCCGGCACAGGTCATCCCGGCGATCCGCGATGCGGTCCACCGCTCGCTGATCGACGCCCGGATCAAGATGCTCGAACCGATTCAGGATGTCCGCATCGACGTGCCCTCGGAGCACATGGGTGACGCCTCCGGCGAGGTTCAGGGCCGCCGTGGCCGTGTCGACGACATGTACCAGGAGGGCGACCTCATGGTCATCGAGGGGATCGCCCCTGTCGAAGAAATGATCGGCTTCTCCTCGGATATCCGGTCAGCGACGGAGGGCCGTGCCTCGTGGAACACCGAGAACGCTGGCTTCCGCGTGCTGGTCGACAGTCTCCAGACCGAGAAGATCAGCAACATCCGCGAGCGCAAGGGGATGAAGCAGGAACTCCCGCCGAGCATCGACTACATCTAACGTCGCCTTTCTCGTCGGCCCACAGTCGATTTTTCGGTCGCGCTCTCGATTCTGTAGTCACGGCTTCGATGCAGTCTTATATCGTCCGCGAAAATCACGTTCCGTATGCCGATGGACACGGCACCACCCCGACGACACCGCACCGTGCGACAGCGCCGTTGCTCTCTGTCGGGATCGACACCGACGCCGTGTCCGACCACAACACCGTGTCCACTGACACCCACATCGTACCGGGGTGACCGCCGATGAGTGACACCGCAAGCGAGGTCCAGACGCACACCATCCGGCTAGAACTCGTCGACGAACCCGGCGAGCTGCTACGGGCACTCGAACCGATCTCGGAAGCCGGCGGGAACCTCATGTCGATCCACCACGAGCGGGGCAACGTCACCCCGCGCGGGCACATCCCCGTCGAGGTCGACGTATCCTGCGTGCCGGACCGCTTCGAGCGGATCGTCGACTCGCTGCGGGAGGCCGGCGTCAACGTGATTCAGGCCGGGGCCGAGCGGTACGACGAGGAGCTGGTCGTCCTGCTGGTCGGCCATCTCGTCGAGACCGACCTCTCGGACACGCTTCAGCAGGTCGAATCCTGTGCGAACGCGTCGCTGACGGACCTCTCGCTGTCG
The DNA here is from genome assembly GCA_000496215.1 of uncultured archaeon A07HN63. Taxonomy (GTDB): domain Archaea; phylum Halobacteriota; class Halobacteria; order Halobacteriales; family Haloferacaceae; genus Halonotius. Next base: position 9,504 of record KI543203.1, on the reverse strand, counting down.
GCGCCACGCGGCAACGACGAGAGTTCGAGCGCGCGGGTCCGCCTGAAAACCAAATCCGGGACGACCGAAGAGGCCCTGGCGACGCTCCGCGATATCGCCGCCGAGAAGGATCTCCACGTGATCGAACCGCTCACGGGGGACCAGCCATGAGCGGCGCGCGACTCGCTGTCCTCGGCGCTGGCGCGGTCGGCCGCTCGGTTGTCGAACTCGCCGCCGAGTACGGCCACACCGTCACCGCTGTCGCCGACTCCTCGTCGGCCGCTATCGACCCCGACGGAATCGACACCGCGGCCGTTCTCGACCGGAAAGCCGACAGCGGTGTCGTCGGCGATGCCGACGCCGACGCTGCGCTCGACGCCGAGTACGACGTGCTCGTCGAGGCGACGCCGACGACGCTTGACGACGCCGAACCCGGCTTCTCACACGTCGCTCACGCCCTCGACCGGGACAGACACGCCGTCCTCGCCAACAAGGGGCCGGTCGCCGAGCGGTACGGCGACCTCCGCGAACTGGAGGCTGACAGCGACGGACAGATCCGCTTCGAGGCGACCGTCGGCGGCGCGATCCCGATCTGCTCGACGATTGCTGACTTCGGCGCAGGCCACATCACCGCTGCTCGCGGCGTACTCAACGGCACCGCGAACTTCATCCTCTCGCGGATGGCCGCCGAGGGGCTGGACTACGAACACGTCCTCGCCGAAGCCCAGGACCTCGGCGTCGCCGAGGCCGACCCGACCTTCGACGTGGAGGGAATCGACGCCGCCCTGAAGTTCGTCATCCTCTCGAACGTGCTGGCCGCCGGCGACCAGGAGTTCACGCTCGACGACGCGACCGTCGACGGAATCACCGACATCCCCGGCTCGGCACTTGACCTCGCCGCCGAGGACGGCCGGACGATCCGGTTGATCGGCGAGGCGACACCCGACGGCGTGACCGTCGCCCCGCGGCTCGTCCCCGACGACGGGCCGCTGTCGGTGACGGGGACGCTCAACATCGTCCAGCTTGAGACGACCCACGCCGGCCGGCTCAACATCAGTGGCCGCGGAGCCGGCGGCCCCGAGACGGCGACCGCAGTGCTGTCGGACGTGAGCCGACTCACCGAGTAACCCCGCACTGCCTCTCAGAGTGCGCTGCCGCCGCTGTTGCCGCCCGAACCGCCGCTGTTGCCGCTCAACCCACCGCTA
>KI543203.1:0-3548 GCA_000496215.1 uncultured archaeon A07HN63 | reverse complement strand
ACGGGTTTCTCGGCGTTACCGCGAACGAGTTCGATCAACGAGACGCCGTTGACCTTCTCGACCTTGTAGTTGACACCCGAGAGGTCGCCCATCGCGCGACCCTTCGCGCCACCGATCCCCGCGATGGTCACCTCGTCGTGTTCGTCGATAAAGGAGATCGCGCCGTCGCCGGGACAGAACGCGGTGACCTGTTTGCCGTTCTTGATCAGCTGGACCCGCACGCATTTGCGGATCGCGGAGTTCGGCTGCTTTGCCTCGATGCCGACCTTTTCGAGGACGATGCCGCGGCCCTGCGGCGCGCCCTCGAGCGGGTCGGACTTCTCCTTGAGCCCGCGCTCGCGTCGAGCGTACTCGGAGTCGGACCAGCGTCGCTGCTGCCGGTCCTTCTTGAGCTTGCGGGCTGCATACTTGCCGTTTGCCATGTACCCGCTCTTCCGGACGGCGCTACTTAAGCATCCCTTTTTCCGGCCGGCGAAACACGCTGAAACCGCTTCACAGGGGTCGCTAATCGGATCTGCGGCCGTTTCGACCACCAGCTGACGCCCGCTGACGACCGCACACCGACGCGGAGCCCGTAAGCACCGCTCACAGCGAGTCGCTGTGCTCGCTCGCTACGTCAACTGAATATCGTCGATATCGTGGTGGCGCTCGGCCAGCTTCCGGGCCGTCTCGATGCGCCGACCGTCGCTGCCGATGGCGATTCCGCGGTCGTCCTCGACCACCTCGACGTAGGCAACGCGGTCGCCCTGCTCGGAGACCGTCACGCCACGCACCGCGGCCGGTGCGAGCGTGCTCTCGACGAAGGCCTCGGGCGTGTCGGCGTCGGCGATCAACTCGATGTCGCGCCCTGCCTTCTCCTCGACCTGTTCGACCGTGTGGCCGTCGGGGCCGATGGCGTCGGCCATCTCGTCGGGCGGGATCAGAAAGACGACGCGGTCGCTCTCGACAAGGCAATCCCGGGGGTTGATCTCGGTCTCCTCGGCGAACAGCCGCATGAACCGCTTGGCGTCGTCGGAGAGCGTGATCCGCATCGTCAGTCGTCGGCCGGTGCGTCCATCGACCCCATCCGGAGCTGCACGTCGCCCGTCCCGACCGAGACGGGTTTGCCGGCGATAACGTTCTCGATGATGCCGTTGAGGTCGTCACGCTCGCCGTGGATCGCCGCGCTCAGCAGGTGGTTGACCGTCACCTCGAAGGCCGCGCGTGCCAGCACCGAGTCCTTCGAGCCCGAGATGCCGTGGCGGCCGATGGACTCGATGGTGCCCTCGTTGGTCATGATGTCGGCGACCAGCATGAGGTGCCGGACGTTCACGTCGTCGAGGCCCTGCTCGCGGAGCGTCTCGATGGTCTCGTTGATGATCGCCTCGCGGGCGGCCTCGATCCCGAGCTCCTCGTGAATCTCGTGGATGTTGTTACAGGTCGAGCGGGTGGCGTCGACACCCTCGATCTCGAGGATATCGCCGAAGGCCGATCCCTCGGTGTAGAGGACGAACTCCTCGCCGTCCTCGATCTCTTCTTTGCGGATGACGACACGCGATATCTCCTCGATCCCCTTGAAAACGATCTCCCGAAGCTCCTCGACCAGCTGGAGCAGTTCTCGATAACTCGGCTCGCTGGGGCCGAACTCAATGGCGAGCCCCTGCTGGCGGGTGTCGATGCCGAGGGCGTCCTCGATGGTCTCGGCGATCTCGCTGGCGACGACCTCGGCGTCGTCCTCGGTCGGCCACCGCTCCAGCAGCGTGTCGGCGTTGAGGTCGATCCGGACCAGCATGTCGGCGACGTTCGTCGACACGTCACCGAGCGCGAGGATCTTCGTTGCTTCGAGCGCCCAGACGACCTCGTGGGCCTTCTCGCGGTTTTCGGCGTACTCGTCTTCGAGATACACCGTCATCATCGGCGTGTCGGGCTCCTTCCGGGCGTCGACGAGTTCGATGAGCCGCGGCAACCCCTGTGTCACGTCGATCTCGGCGACACCGGCGTAGTGGAAGGTGTTCATCGTGTTGTGGGTGACGACGCCGCTGGCCGTCGTGAACGTCTCTAAGCCCTCAACGGACACGTCGTAGACGTACTCGTGGTCGGGCGCGACGGTCTCGATGGAGTCGATCCGGTCCCACACCACGTCGCCCTCGACGGCCTGCTGGAGGACACCGAGTTCGGACGGTCGCTCGTCGGTTGCCGCCTCGATATCGTCGACGAGTCGGCGGAGTCGGTTGCGACCGATCCGCTGGCGGTTCGCCGCGCTGTTGATCTGCCGGCTGGGAATCCCGGCTGCCGACGCCGCAGCCCGCAGCGTCTCGCCGAAGTTCGGGATCTGATCGGTCGCGTCGGGAGCGTCGGCGTCGATGTCGGCTGCGAGGGCAGCGAGGTCGTCACCGCGTTCGCCGACCATGCCGATGCGGTCGTGGAACGCCGACACGTAGCTCGCCGGAATCCGGAGCGTCCGCGAGCCGTCGGTCGACCCGAGCGTCGCGTAGACGCCGACTCGCCCCAGCAAGAAGGAAACTCCTTCGATCAGGCTGTCGTCGGTCGAACTCGCACGCACCGCGCGGTCGGCGACGTTGCCGTCGCCGCTGAAGTAGCCGGCGAGCAGCCCGGTGACGAACTTCCCCGGTCGCTCCGTAGGCGAAGTCGGGCACGGTTTTCGCGCCGTCCTCGTAACAGGCCGCATGGAGGAACTCGGCGAGGACGGTACCGTTGACGCGCACGTCGTACCCCTCGGCGAACCCGCTGTCGTTGGCGTACTCGTTGACCGAGAGGTCGAACCGGTCGGCGAACACCCGTACTCGGTCTTGGAACGTCTCGTCGACGTTCGAGATCGAGACGTAGTGGTCAGTGCAGTTCCCCTCCGCGAGGAACGCCCCGACGAAGAAGCCGGTCTCCTCGTCCAGCGGGAAGCGTTCGGGTAGCGAGACGGTCCCGCCTTTCGGGTAGACGGCGTGCTCGTCGATATCACCGGCCGCGAGCGCGTCGCGCTTGTTGCGGAGCTGGTCGGCCCCGCCCGGATGCGTCGCTGCGCCGCCGTCGGTCAGCGTCGAGGTGTACCAGTACTCCTCGGCCGGGAGGTACTTCCGGAGATCGATCTCGCTCGTCGCGTCGTCGATCCCGAACGAGCGAGTGACCGGCAGCCAGTCGCCCGCGCTCAGATCGTCGCCGGCGACCGGCACGACATCGTTGTCGCGTCGCGTCACGAAGGAGTGGGCCTTCGTCGCTCGGATCTGCCGCCCGGACTCCAGCGTGAATTCGAGGAGTTCGTCCGGCGCGTCGTGGCGGCTGATCTCCTCGACCGGTTTCCAGCGGACCTGCTCGTCGTCACGCAGCGAGAGCACGTCGAACTCGTCGGCCGCGCGAGCGACTTCGTGGTCGTCGATGGATCTCACTTCGCGGCTCTCGGCCGCAAGCAGTTCGTCGACCAGCGGGCCGATCTCGGTGACACTCGTCTCGCCGTTTCGGCGGACAACGATCCGCTCGTCGTGTGGCACGCTCATCTGCGTCCCGGGTTCACCGATTGACTGCGCGGAGACGGTCCCGACCGGCTCCAGCGGATCGAC
>KI543202.1:46150-49259 GCA_000496215.1 uncultured archaeon A07HN63 | reverse complement strand
CCATGTCTACCAGCCTGCCGAGGACTCCGCGCTGCTGGCGCGGGCAGCTATTGACGACATGACCGCGCCCGAACACGTACTGGAGGTCGGCACCGGCTCCGGCTGGGTCGCCGAACAGGTGGCCGACGAGACTGATGCCCGCGTCGTCGGCAGCGACCTCAATCCCCATGCCTGCCGGCAGGCCCAAGAGCGTGGTGTCGGGGCTGTTCGCGCCGATCTGGTTGCGCCGTTTGCTGCCGACGGGTTCGATGCCGTGCTGTTCAATCCGCCGTATCTCCCAACCGATCCGGACAACGAGTGGGATGACTGGATGGAACACGCGCTGTCGGGTGGGACTGACGGCCGCCGGCTCATCGTGCCGTTCCTTGACGATGTAGGTCGCGTGCTGCAGCCGGACGGCGCGGTCTACTTGCTAGTCAGTAGCCTCACCGGCTATGAGATCGTTGTCGATCTCGCCGAGGAGGCGGGCTTTGCGACTACGGAAGTCGCACAGGAATCCTACCCCTTCGAGGTCCTGTCGGTGCTCAGGCTGTCACAGTGAGCAATAAATTACTGAAGGGTATAATTTAATTTAGTAAATATTAAGCGAGAGCATTACGAACGCTGAAGGGATGACTGAACACGTTGCCACGACAACAGGGTTACTGCCCCTCCCTGATCCGGCCAAGCAGGAACTCTCGGATCTCAAGGGCCACCAGAAACACGATCTGATCTCAGGCACCGAAGGCGAGGAGATCGCCAGCACGTACGCCGAGTATCGGACAGACGTAATCGACGAGCAGCAGTCCGCCGGGCTTGACCGGATCACCGAGGGTCAACTCCGGTGGGACGACATGCTCGCCCACCCGCTGACGACCCACGAGAACGTCGATCCCAACGGCATCGTCCGCTACTACGACAACAACAACTTCTACCGCGACCCGCAGGTTCGCGGCGAACTCGATTTCTCGGGTGACGTTGCCGAGGAACTGGAAACCGCCACCGAACTCGTTGACGACCCGGCCGACTCGTTGCAGGCCGTCCTGCCGGGCCCGTACTCGTTGTTCGATCTCGCCAGCGACGAACACTACGGCGACGACAGCGAGTTCTTCGGCGCGATTGCCGAGTTCCTCGCCGGCGAAGTCGAGGCCTTCCCGGCGCACAAAACGCTCACGCTGCACGAACCGTCGCTCGTCGAGAACCCGCCGGGCGAGGATCGCGTCGAGCGACTCGCCGACGCCGTCGACACCGTCGCAAGCGAGACCGACGCCGACGTGGTCGTCCACACCTACTTCGGCGCGCTTGACGAGACGACCTACGCGCACCTGATGGACGCCGACGTGGAGGCCCTCGGCTTCGATCTCGTTGCCGGCGACCGTGAGGACACGCTGTCGAATATCACCGAGTTCGGCACGAAGGACGCCGCGGCCCTCGGCATTGCCGACGGCCAGAACACGCTCGTCGAGTCCGCCGAGACACTTACCGAGCGCGTCGAGTGGTTCGAGGACCAGATTCCGGTTCAGGAGTTCGACCGGCTCTACCTCTCGACCAACACCGAGCCGTTCTACCTGCCGGTGAACAAACACCGCGCCAAGCTCGAAGCGATTGCTGCGGCCGCGGGTAATGTTGACGCCGAGGAGGTGACAGCATGAGCCGCCCGGCCGACAACCGCGCGCAGTTCCACCCCGACGACCACCCCAACGATCACTTCCTGCTGACGACTGTCGTTGGCTCCTACGCCAAGCCGAAGTGGCTGAACCGGGCTGACGACCTCGTCGACGACCCGGATTCCAAATTTGACGAGGAGAACCTGCAGGAGGCCCACGACGACGCCGCCCGCGTCATCACCCACGAACACGAACGCTGTGGGCTGGATACCGTTGTCGACGGCGAGGTCAGGAGAAATGAAATGGTCGAGTTCTTCGCCGAGCGGATCGACGGCTACGAGTTCAACGGCCCGGTCAAGGTCTGGGGTCACAACTACTTCGACAAACCCTCGGTCTCGTCGGAGGTCGCTTACGACGAACCGTGGCTCGTCGACGAGTTCGAGTTCACGAACAACGTCGCCAGCAAGCCGGTCAAGGTGCCGATCACCGGTCCCTACACGCTCGGCAACTGGGCGTTCAACGAGGCCTACGACACCGAGGAGGAACTCGTCTACGAACTCGCGGATCTCGTCAACATCGAGATCGAACGCCTCGTCGAGGCCGGCGCGCAGTACATCCAGATCGACGAGCCCGCGCTTGCGACGACGCCGGACGATCACGCCATCGTCGGCGAAGCCCTCGACCGGATCGTTAGCGGGATCGACGAGGACGTGCGCATCGGGCTGCACGTCTGTTACGGCGACTACTCGCGGATCTACCCCGAACTCAACGACTACCCGGTCGATGAGGTCGATCTCGAACTCTGCAACGGCGGCTACGAACAGATTGACGTGTTCACCGAGCCCGAATTCGTGCCGGATCTCGCGCTGGGCGTTGTCGACGTGCACAATGCCGAGGTTGAATCCGTCGAGGAGATCAAGGAGAACATCAAACAGGGCCTGAAGGTCGTGCCGCCGGAACGACTCACGATCAGCCCCGACTGCGGCCTGAAGCTCCTCCCGCGGGATGTCGCCTACGGCAAGATGGAGAACATGGTCGAGGCGACCCGACAGGTCGAAGCCGAACTCGACAGCGGCGAGATCGATCTCGAAGAGCCGGTGCCGACGGCCGACTAACCGGCTGGAAAAGCGGTTTTTCCTTTTGTTGCGGCTTCGGTTGTTTCACTATCCTACCGTGGTGAAGTAGTATCTTCTCGGTTGACTGTTTGATCTGTATGTAGCGTAATTCTCTGATTATGAATTTTTGTCTGAGCATTCCAAATTTAGGCTCAAGTAAGAAAACACCCAACTTTTTTCTTTGAGGAGTATTAAATTTGATTTGAAGCATGGACGACAGTGATCTGATTGAGCGTCTGAAAGAGGACGCCCTGAGTTCGTACGGAGAAAATCGAATCGACGCAATCGACACCGTTGCTGCATACGGTGAAGACGCAATACCCGCACTGATCGATATTGCCGAGGAGTCAAGCAGCAATGATCATCAACAGCATGCTCGCAAGAAAATTCGTGAAATCAAAGGTTCAG
>KI543202.1:38820-43351 GCA_000496215.1 uncultured archaeon A07HN63 | reverse complement strand
GGTTGCCAGCGCGGTTACCCAGACAGGATTTCCACCATCGAAACGACTCAGTGACCGGATCGCTGCACCCCGCTATCGTCGCGGCTGTGCTCTCGGACCCACGCGCGCAGGCGGTGGCGACTCCGGCGGGCCAGCGGTGCCAACTCCGGTGCACCGATGATCCCGAAGCCGACGACGATCACGCCGAAGCCGGCGACCGTCATCGCCGACAGCGACTCCCCCAGCAGGAGCCAGCCGCCGAGCGTGGCGACGACCGGGCTGACGTAGAACACCAGACTCGACCGCGTCGCGCCGACCGCATCGAGCAGATTGAAATGCAGGATGTAGGCGAGCGCGCCCGCGAAGACACCGAGGTAGGCGACCGACGCGAGTGCCGACGGCGTCCACGTCGCCGCGGCGACCGACTCGCCAACCCCGACGCTGAGGGCGTGCAGCAGCCCCGCGCTGACCGGCAACGCCCACGCGGTGCGGGCCGTACTCGACAGCGTCGCCCCCGACCGCCGGATCAACACGGTCCCGAGCGCGAGGCTGACCGCGCCAGCGAGGACGATGGCCGCGCCGCCGGAGAGCGTCGCCCGCAGCGTCGCCGGCGTTATCTCGATCACCATGCCGACGCCGACGAGCCCGACGAGCGTGCCGACCGCGCCGGTCGCCGAGAGCTGCTCGTCGCTGAGCAGCCCGCCCGCGAGCAGCGGCGTGAAGATCGGCACGAGCGCGAAGAGGATCGCGCCGACGCCGCTGGTGACCGACCCCTGCCCGAGGAACAACAGCCCGTTGGCGAGCCCGATAGCGAAGACGCCCGCCGCGAGAATCCCCGCGATGTCGCCGCGGGTCCGCGGCACGAGGTCGGCCCAGTCGTTGGTGTACAGCACGTACCCGCCGAGGACGAGGGCTGCGAGATCGAACCGGACCGCGACGAGCAGCAGCGGCGGTACGTCGGCGAGGCCGGCTTTTGCCGCGACGAACGTCCCGCCGAACAGCACGCTCACCGCGAGAAACGCCGCCGACCAGCGGTGGTCGCGCAGACTCATCGAGCCTCCAGTCCGACAGAAACGCGGGCAGATATCATGCGAAAGACGGTCTCAGTCATATCTAAACGAAGGGGCTGGGCGGGCATAAGTCGATCCAGAAACCGCTGCACGGCGGGACAATTGGTCGGTGCGTGATGGTCGATTACACCGTGCAGCTATCCCACCTGCCGACTGGCTTTCACACCGTGAAAGATGGCGAAACCGACTTCCACGCCGGCACGGAATGGTGTCTATGGACCGGGTACTGGAGGAGATGGAGTTCCTTGCGCGGTCGGCCAACCGTGGCGACGTGCTGACGGCCCTGACCGACGCCCCACACGACCGGCAGGCGCTGGCGCAGGAGACCGGTGCCTCACAGCCGACCCTCGGTCGGATTCTCCGCGATTTCGAGGAACGCGACTGGGTTACAGCGACCGACGAGGGCTACACGGCGACAGCAACCGGTCGGCTCGTCGCCACGGGCCTGACCGAACTTTCGGACTCGCTGGCCGCCGAACTCCACCTCAGAGATATCAGCGAGTGGCTGCCGGCCGAGGACCTCGGCTTCGACCTCCGGCGACTCGGCGACGCGACGATCACCACGCCCACCCAGACCCGCCCGAGCGCGCCGGTCGGTCGCGTGATCGATCTTATCGAGGCTGCTGACCACGTCAGGATTCTCTCGCATGCGTTCAACGAGGCCACGCTGTCGGCGGTTGTCGAGTGGGTCGCCGACGGCGGCACCTTCGAGGGCGTGTTTTCGGCCGCCGCAATCGAGGCCGTCGCCGACGAGGCAGCACTGTGCGAGCAGCTCCGGCAACTGCAGGCCAGCGATGGCGCGCGCCTCCGGGTCGCCGAGGAGTCGGTCCCGCTTGCGGTGACGGTCGCCGACGACACGGTGAGCCTGCTGCTGCGCGACGAGCAGGGCCGCCTGCAGGCGGCCGTCGACGCCGACGATCAAGCGGTCGAATCGTGGGCGACCGACCTCCACGGTCGCTACTGGGACGATGCGCGGCCACTGACCGACAGCGATCTCGCTGCGGGTGAGTAAGCGGCGGCGACCGCAGCGACCCCTGCGACCGAGCTAGGTGGGTTCAAGTCCCTCGAACACACAGCCTCGGCCAATGACAGAGTCCGCACTGGCGGAATCGGTCCGCGACGTGCTGGCCGTCGACGCCGACGCCTATCAGTCGGAGGCTGCGAGTGACGCTGATTTCGTGCTGTCGGAGCTCGACGACGGCACCTTCGACAATCACCAGTCGATCATCGGTCTCGAATACGAGTTCTACGCCGTGACCGACGACCGCTGGCGCACCGAGGACACCACCAGCCACGGGCTGGCTCGCGTCCCCCGGCGGCTACTGGAGTTGATCGGCTTCGAGAAGGAACTCGGGTTGCACAACGCCGAGATGACCGCCAACCCACAGCCGTTCAACACCGACGGCCTGCGCGCCATCGAATCCGAGATCCGCAGCCAGATCACCGCCGCCCTCGACTGCACCCAGCCCGAGGGACTCCGGCTGGTCAGCGACGCACTGTGGACGATTCCGCCGACCGGCGAAACGGCGCGGGAGTATCTGACCGACAGTATCGACGACGACGGCATCCAGATCGCCACCAACATGAGCGACGCCGTCCGGTATCACGCGATGGCCAACGGCGACCTGGACGACACGTTCCGAGTCGAGGCCCCGCACGTCGATATCGCCGCCGAGACGCTGATGCCCGAGAGCCTGATTACCTCGATTCAGCCGCACTACCAGATGCAGCAGGCGATGGATCTCCCCCGATATTTCACCTACGCGCTGCGGATCGCTGGCCCGCTACTGGCGGTCGCCGTCAACGCGCCGTTCTTCCCGCCGGATCTCTACGCCGATGGCGTCACCGGCCGGGAGGTACTGGCCGAGGGCTGGCAGGAAAACCGGATCGCTGTCTTCGAGTCGGTGCTCAACACCGCCACCGAGACCGACAAGGTCGCCTTCCCAGCGGATATCGAGTCGATCGGCGAGGCGGTCCAGCGCGTCGTCGACGACGAGACCGTGGTGCCGATGCCGGTCGACCGCGGCGAGCGGTTCCACGACAACTTCGCCACGCTCCGCCGGAAACACGGCACGTTCTGGCGGTGGGTTCGCCCGGTGTTCGACGGTCCCTCGCGGTCGCAAGCCAACGCCCGCATCGAGTTCCGGCCGCTGCCTGCCCAGCCGACCGTCCGGGACTCGATGGCGCTGACCGTCGCCTTCGCCGGCGCGATGGAAGGCCTCACGCGCACCGAACACCCGGTCGTGAATCTGCCGTGGCAGGCCGCCCACGACAACTTCTACGCCGCCGTGCGCAACGGCCTCGATGCTGACATCGAGTGGATACTCGCTGACGGCAGCGAGACGACCGACAGTACCGCCGCGCTGCGTGATCTACTGGATCACGCCGCCGAAGGGCTGCGCGCGGTCGGCCTCGGCGACGAGACCATCGACCGCTACCTCGCTCCCCTCCGGTGGCGAATCGACACCGAAACCACGCCGGCCGGGTGGAAACGCGAGCAGGTCCGCAGTCGACTCGACGACGGAGCGACGTTCACCGCGGCGATCCGGGGGATGCAACGGCAGTATATCGAGACGCAGGCCGACACGCTCATCGACGGCGACTTCCGGGACTGGTAGCCAGTAGTGGACAGGTGGATCTGTTGGTCGGTCCCTGTTCAGATCACACTATCAGCGTCGTCGACTAACTGCACACAGGGTACAGTACACATGTTCAGCAGGCGGGTATCGAGGGTGCCTGTTCGGGGAAGATTATTCAGTTGGGCGGCAGACCACTGCGCATGGTCATCGACAGTGTCGCACAGGTCAAAGCTCGATTCTGGGCTCGTCACTCGAATCCCAAGAGCGGCTGGACCCGCGTCCCGTCGGGTGCTATCATGGTCTATGCCATCTATCGCCGCAACTGGCGGTTGCTGTGTGCCGCACTCGTGTGGACGGCGATCAATCCGCTGCTGTTTTCGCCACCCGACACCGAGGACGCCTGGATGACTCGCGCCGTCCTCGCCGAGCGGTGGTGGATGGGCGAGGCGGACAACCGGACGGTCGGACTCGACTACCCGAACATCTGTAACACGGCCGGTGCACTCGGGTTCCTCTACGCGCTGTACGCCGCGTGGCGAGGGTCATCGACGGGAGCGACGCTCGGCGTTATCGCCAGCGTCGGTCTGAAACTCTGGTGGCTCCGGGTGCTGGTCAAACAGTACGACCGACGACCGAGTTGACTCTCTTCTCAGCGTGTGATAAAATTATTGACAACCCAAAGTATGCGTGTAGGTTGAGTAGCGTGATACCCACCAGATTGGAATGGTATTCGTATTGATATGCAAGACCTAACGCGCGAGTCGGTCACTCGGAAGCATCAGTAAGCCGCCGTCTTAGCATATAGCCAGTAGCACCGAGTGCGGTGATTCCACTCCCGATTCCGAAACCAAGGGCTGATTCATTACTTTCTGACTGGTTCTCCTCTGGGGCTGATTCATTACT
>KI543202.1:0-38378 GCA_000496215.1 uncultured archaeon A07HN63 | reverse complement strand
AACTATCGTCCGGAGTCATGTGCAAGATACAGAAGTCAGTAGCTTGCTTTTACCGAAAACAGTGGAGAGCCATTGAAGATGTACTTTCGGGAAGTGCTGTACAGAATGTGTCCGCTTCGCTCGTCTTCGCTCAGAAAGCAGTGGGTGCTTACACTCCGGTAAGTGGTGTGCAAACCTGTTAGTTAGCTTTTGTATATATGTGAATAGCGGGTATATTTCATTATATGGGAAAGTTCGTTACGGTCCTGATAGCGAGCTTACTACTCGTCGGCACGGTCTCGGTCGGCGCGTCCGCATTCACTGCGGCGACCGTCGAGCGAACAGCAAGTGTTGATGTCGTCGCAGATAATCAAGGGCTACTCGCCCTGATCGACGGGAACTCCGGAAACCTCGTCTCGCAGGACGGCAGCACCGAACAGCTTGGCATTGACCTCGAAGGTGGCACCGCAGGCGGCGCGAACCCGAACGCCACCTTCGAACTCGGGAATCCGGCCGCTCCGTCAACATCGAACGCATTCAAAATCGAAAATAAGGACGCCGAACAACACCAGATCAACGTCGAGTATACTGGTGCGACTACAAACGGCGAGGATAACCTGAAGTTCGAAATCTACGACAGCACCGGTACGTCTGTCGGGACCGTGACCGAGGAAGGAACCACAGCCTCGTTCACCGCACCGGCCACTGAGACGTTCTACACGGTCGTCACAGTCGATACCGGTGGCGGCAGTGCCACAACTGACCTCACCTCAATTAACGACCTCTCGGGGACCATCTCGCTCACCGTCAACGACGTTGGTGAGGGTACCGATAGCAGTGATGAGGAAACGACCTCCGATGATGGATCAGCAACGAGCTTCGAAATCACGGAAATCAATGCTGATGCCGAAGGCAACGAAAGAGAGAACCTCAACGACGAGTACGTCACCTTCCAGAATAGCGGTGAGCAGCCACTCGATATCAGTGGGTGGGTACTTGAAGATGCAGCAGATCACAGCTATACATTCCCGGCGGGCACCATCATAGATCCTCAAGCGACGGTCACCGTCCGAACCGGTAGTGAGAGTAATACCGACACCGACCTCTACCAGAGGTCTGGCTCGCCGATTTGGAACAATGGTGGCGACACAGTCATCATTCGGACGGCTGATGGTACCACTGTCTTAGAAGATACATATTGATGACGAGCGTGTCATATGGTAGTTGTTGTTTCTGGGATTGTGGTGCGTGAGGTTGCCGGTGTCGCCCTATCAGTAACATTCAGTACCTCGCAAAGCATCTCCACAGCGTGTCATAGAATTATTTTCAACCGAAGGTAGACATATAGATTGAGTAGTGAGATACCCACCAGATTGGTATGGTATTTGTACTGGTATGCAAGATGGAGGGCGTGTATCGATCATTGAAATCGGTAGAGTACCAGTCATCACCGAATGATTCTTGTCATATACAGTCACCACTAAGATATGGCAGCAGACGAGTACTACGATGCAGTAGGCCAAGTTCTATCATATGTTCTCAGCGCAGCGGATTTCATTAAAACACAACGAGGGGATAGATCAGGTGTGCATTTCCGGATAAATAGAGATGGCACTATATTAGATTTTAATGCACAACCAACCAATCGATTTTTTACTATCACATATCAGTTCTCGCTTTTTGAACAGATTCTTGAAGCGTATGGTCAAGATATGGAGCAACGTCAAAAGCACATGGAAGAGTTTGATATAGATGGAACAGATGAAGAGCACATTAGAGATGACAATTTGGATCAACACGTTGCACTACGCGTGATACAGGACGTTGATGATGAAGAAGCAAAGAATGTTGAAACGGACATTATGGGGCTAGCAACACATACAGGTTGTCGAATCCGCAACCTGTATGAACAACACCCAGAGGAACCGGAAACCGATATCTGGAACGGCGTGACAGTGTCCGGCCTTCTCTATCCCTACGAGTCTAACTTCAGCCCTCGTGACTACGAACAGACTGCTCAAGAAGTGATTAGTGTAGGAAACCAAATTGACGAAGCAATGAAAAAGTTAGATATTATGGAAGATATAGAATATGAGCCATAGATATTTTCTCTGTATCTTGCACGCGACTCCTGACAATATATGGATAGATAGGGCGTGCCAAGCTTTCTATGACACGCCGTCTCTTCCAGCTATCAAGTGGCAATTCGGGTCCGTCTCTTGTGGTCTCCGGCCGACCGTCACACATACCCTATTCCGTCCCACCCGGTCGCTCACTCGGCCGATGCCATCCCCCACGAGATCCGATCCCAGAGGCGTTCGTACCCGTAGTAGGTCCCCGTTTTGACGACGTTGGCGACGAGACCGATACTGAGTGCCTCACCGGTGTTGCCGGTGACACCAAAGGCGACGAGAACCGTGATAACGATCATGAGGGCACGGTAGCCGAGTGTCTTGACGAGGGCCCGCGAGAGTCGTTGGTGTGGAGCCTGTGCGAACACGTTCTCGCGGAGCCGCCGCAATCGGTCGACGATACTCATTGCTGACTAGTTCGCTCGTGGGGTAAAGAAACGCCTTGCCACCAGCGGCGCCAAAACGCGGTGGCGATATCAATGACCTCCGGGTTAGCTATCGCTACCGACGCGAACGAGCGAAGAAATGTGCCCGCGGCGTCTACAGCAACTGGTCGATATCTTTGTACTTGTCGACATCGACGCCGTCCTCGGTGACGACGGCGACGTTGATCCCGTTGCCGGAGGCGAGGTCGCGCTCGACCGCGCTCTTGATCGCGCGGGCGGCGACGGATTCGGCCTCCTCAAGCGAGAGGTCGTCCTCGTAGTGCTGTTCGAGCACACCGAGGGCGAACTGACTGCCGGAGCCGGTGACGGTGTACTCCTCCTCGGTTGTCCCGCCCAGCGCGTCGATGGAGTAGATGTGGCTGCCCTCGTCGTCGACGCCGCCGAGGATCGGGCTGACGATGAGGAACGCCCCCGAGCGCAGGAAGTTCCCGGTCAGCGTCGACAGCGCCTGCATGCTCATGTCCTCGCCGCGGCGGGCCTCGTAGAGCCGCACCTCGGCCTGCAGCGAGCTAATCAGGTTCTGGGCGGCCGAGACCGAGCCCGCGATGGTGAGCGCGCCCGTCGGGTGGATCTCCTCGACCTTCTGGACATCCTTGCTGGAGACCATGTTGCCCAGACTCGCTCGCATGTCGGTGGCGAGGACGACACCCTCGTCGGTCTTGAGGCCGACCGTCGTCGTACCTGTCTTCATCCCGGCGTCGTCGGCAGCCGACTCGGCAGCCTGTTCATTGTCGCTGAACTCGCCGAGTTCCGGCCCGAAGACGTTGCTGTCGTCGCCATCGAGCTGACCCAACTCATCGGCAAAACCGCTTGTCGGAGTTCGCATTGTCAGTGATTGGGTCGGCGAGCGGATAAATGCAACCATTCGGCAACCCTCGCCGGAAGTCGGGGGACGCGTCCGGCCGAAACGCCTTCCTGACGACCGGGTGAACAGCCGGTATGCGACACGCCGATACAACCGAGATGGAGTGGTCGACGACCGAGAACGGCGAGACGGAATTCAGACGCAAGGAGGTCGGCGCGGCAGCCGGTGGCGACCAGCTCGGCTGCAGTCTCTACGAGATCCCGGCCGGCAAGCGGTCGTGGCCCTACCACTACCACACGGCCAACGAGGAAGCGCTGTTCGTGCTGACTGGCGAGGGGACTGTACGCTGTGACGGCGAGGAAGCCGCGATCAGCGAGGGTGACTACCTCAATTTCCCGGCCGATTCCTCGGGCGGCCATCGCGTGATCAACGACTCGGATGGCCGGCTCCGGTATCTCATGGTGTCGACGATGACCGAGCCGGACGTGACTGTCTACCCGGACTCCGAGAAGTTCGGCGTCTACGTCGGGTCGCCGCCCGGCGGCCGCGAGGAACGCGATCTGGAGGGCTACTACGAGCAGGATGCGAACGTCGACTACTGGGAAAACGAGGCGTAGTTATTCCACGGGCTGGACGGCTTCCATCCGGTCGATGACGCTGTCCACCGGGAGCCGAAGTCCAACCCGACGGGCGGCGAGTGCGACCGGCAGCAGGACGATGCCGAGCAGCACCGTCAGTTGATACAGCACGAACGTGGTTGCCCGCGAAGCGGTTGAGAGCATAGCCGTACTCACTCGTCGTAAGTGACCGTATATAAATCTTCCCGGCGCCGAGAACCGGGCACATCGACGCTGTCATGCGGTTTTGATCGGATCGAGGTTGAGCGCGAGCGCCCGTCTCGACAGTCGTTGTGACCGAGCTAAACGGCGTGGCTCACAGGCAATATAGCCATAACTTACAGCGAACTAACGACAGACATGCGCCTATCTGAGCCTGTATATCCGCCGTTCCCGGGCCGAACGCGCTGTTACCGCGGCGCGGGCGAATCACAAGACACGAAACCCTCGGGCCCGAGATGGGGGTATGAGCAACTATCTCGTCGCCATGGAAGCGGCCTGGTTGGTTCGTGATGTCGAAGACGTCGACGACGCCATCGGCGTCGCCGTCAGCTCCGCCGGCAAGCGGCTCAACGAGCAGGACAAGGAGTACGTCGACGTCGAGGTCGGGGTGACGGGCTGTCCGGCCTGCGGCGAGCCCTTCGACTCCGCGTTCATCGCCGCCGACACCGCGCTGGTCGGCCTGCTGCTCGAAATCGATGTCTTCAACGCCGACAGCGTCGAACACGCCTCCCGCATCGCCAAAAGCGAGGTCGGCGGCGCGCTCAAGGACGTGCCGCTGACCGTGATCGACGTGATCGAAGAGCCCGACGACGACGAGGCCGTCGGCGCTGACGCTGACGGCGACGCGTAGTCGCCGCTGGAGCCATCGCTGCCGGCACCGCCAGCGACCGTCGCCGCCGCCGAAAGCTTTTCAATAACTTGTGGTAATACACCGGGTATGGACCTACCGACGCCACAGGATCTCAAGGAACGCCGCACCGCCCTCGAGCTGACCCAGAGTTCGCTCGCCGAGGCGGCCGGCGTCTCACAGCCCCTGATCGCTCGTATCGAGGGCGGCGACGTGGACCCACGGCTCTCGACGCTTCGGGAGATCGTCGAGGCCCTCGACGCGGCCGAAAGCGAGGTCGTCCGCGCGGGCGATCTGATGCACGACGAGGTGATCAGCGTCGCCCCCGACGACGCCGTCGGCGCGGCCGTCGACACGATGGAGGCCGAGGCCTACTCGCAACTGCCTGTCCTGCAGAACGGCGTGCCGGTCGGCTCGATCAGCCAGAGCGACGTGATTCAGGCCGGCGAGGACGTGAGCGACCACCCGGTCAGCGAGGTCATGAGCGAGTCGTTCCCGACGGTCAGCCGGGATGCGACGGTCGACGAGATCCGAAATCTGTTGGAACATTACAAGGCGGTGATGATCACCGACGGCGGCGCAACGGTCGGCATCATCACCGAGGCCGATATCGCCGCGCAGATCTCCTGATACCGCTCACCCGGATACCACTATTCGTCCGCTTCCACGCCCCACTCGAAGGGTTCCTCGTCGTCGTCCTTCGGTTCGTCAGTATCCTTGTCGTCGTCCTCCGGTTCGTCAGTATCCCTGTCGTCGGGACGCTCCGATTCGGCAGTCGATGCTGCGTCGTCAGTTGCCGGTGACTCATCGTCCGCCGGGGGTTCGTCCGTCGCCGCTGGTTCGGCTGCCGATCTTGGCCTCCTGTAGGTGTTGCTGTCGTTGACCGTCATTTTCTCGTCGCCAGCCGAGCCATCGGTTTCGTCCGTCGAGTCGGCGTCGGGATCGGCTTCCGATGCGGTAGACTGTGGCCCCTCCGGCGGTGTCGGCTCCGGCATCCCAAACTCGATTTCAGTGCTGTCGCCGTCGGTGGTGACTGTGGTTTCCCCTCCACCTGCTGACGACCGGTTCACCGAGCGGCCGGTCTGCACTCCCGGCGGGGCCTCCGACTTGCGGTCCGGTAGCGCGGTGTTGCCGGCTGCCGCAGGCGGCACAGCCAGCGCTGTGCCGTCGCTGATGGCCAGCGATCCGGCTGTCGGGAGCTCCGGGGCCGCACCGTTGCCCGTCGCCCACGCCGCCGACATCCCTACCGAGAACCACAGCACAATCCCCAACACACCGGTTGCCAGCACGCCGATGACGGTCAGTGCCGCATCGACGTACGCGGCACCAACAGAGATCACGAGCGCTGGGACCACGACGACCGGAACGAGCAGCAGCATCCCCATCGCCACGAGCCAGCCGCCGAGATACGAGCCCGACCACGCGACCCCGAGCACCCGTCGCACGCCGAGCGCCGACCGTAGCGATCCGGTCGCGGCCAGCATCGCCCGCGCGGCCCCGCGGAGATAGAGATAGACGAACGCGTACCACAGCAGGCCGAACCCGCCGATTACGATAGCCGCCGCCGCGATGGCTGCCGGAATCCGCCCAAACCACGGCGGCGAGAGCAGTATCAGGCCGGCCGCGCCAGCGGTGAGGCCACCGAGTGCGACCCCCGGAAGCGCGTAGAAACCCGACACTATCACCGATTTGATTCCGGTCCGCAGCAGTGATCCCCAGCGGACGAACGACGGCGCCGCTGTCGTCTCGGTAATCCCGGCCGCAACGACGCGCAGCAGATACCCCCGAACGACAAGTGTGAACAGAAACACAATCGGCGTCGCTACCGCGCCCGCCACGGGAACGAACAGCAGTCCCACGAGCCAGCCGCCGATAGCGATCCCGGTGAGCCCTGTGAGCCCCGCTCCCACGAGCAGCGTTCCCGTCGAATCGGCGGCCCGGTACGGCAGTCGGAGGGCCTCACTCAGCATTATCTGTACTAACGCTGTCTCGATGTTTATACTTGCGCGTCACGCGATGCTCCGTCACCGTGACACCTCAGTCGGTGCCGTCACCATGACACCTCAGTTGGTACCGTCACCATGCCACCTCACTCGGTGTTCGCTGCCGCCAGCCGGCAGGTGTTCCTGAATCAGGTCGGGGCTGGCGACCGACCGCACGAAGCTCTCGTCGGCAAAGCGGGATTTCAGTTCCCGGTAGCAGCGTTTCCCCATATCGTTTTGGGCGTACTTGCCGGGCTGCAGCTGGATATGCGTCGCGGCGTGCTCGGCGACTGCGGTGGTCGGACCGCCGACGACGCGGGTCTGTGGCGCACACTGGATGCCGACCGCGAGGTCGACGGCGAGGTCGTTGAAGTAGGTGCGGTCGCCCCGGATCACGAAGCTTCCCTTCTCGATGTACTCGCCGCTTTCCGGCGTTTTCGAGACCTGATCCGGCTCGACCATGTACACGTCGCCGGCATACTGGCCGGCCTTCCAGACCGAGGAATGCGAGACGGCGAACTGGGCGGCCTGCCGGAGCGTGTCCTCGGGGAAGTCAACCTCCTCGGCGGGTTCGCTCGGCCCGGTCGCTTTCAGCAGTGTCACCGGGCCACCGTGGGCCTCGGCGTGGAAGAAGCGGTCACCGCCGTCCATGTATTTCTTGACGAGTTCCTCGTTCTGATCGGCGTTGCGGCCGCCGATGACGAGGAAGTCGTCGGTCGTGTGGAACCACCGGAACCGCTCGTACCAGCCCTCGTCGCGCTTGATCGGGATCGACGACCGCGCGAGCCAGTCGGTATCGGCGAACGCGTCGTCGCTGTCGTCGGCCTCGCTGCTGTCGCCGTTGCTCTGGCCCTCGCTATCGCTCTCGTCGCCGTCGTCGGCTTCCCACGCGTCGCGGCGAGCCCTGACCGCTTCCAGTTCCTCGCGGGTTTCCTCGATGGCGGCCAGCGCGCCCTCCTTTTTCTCTTCGACGCGTTTGGCCTCCTGATAGAGCTGGTCGGCGTTCTTCTCGACGCCGATGGTTGCATCCAGCGTCGCGCGCGTGTCACCGATATCGACCGTGACCGTCCCCTCGGAGCCGTCGATATCGACGACGGCCTCGGCGGCCGGCCGGCCCGCGTCGGCGGCCGCCTGTAGTGTCTCGTCGATCTCCGCCCACGGCACGCCGTCGTCGCGGGCGTCCTGAATCGTCGTCAGAATCTCGTCGACGCGGTCGTACTGCTCGTAGAGGGCCTCGGCTTTCGCGCGCTCCTCGTCGGCCTGCTGTTCGAAGCCCTCGATGGCTCCCTCCTGTTGCTCGATAATCCGTTGCTGCTTGGCGATCTCGGCCTCGAAATCCGGCTTGCCGTCGTCCGGCTCGGAGCTATCGCTCTCGTCGTCGGAGCGGTCGAACCGGTGGAAGTAGTCGTCGACGGCGGCGGTGAACTCGTCGTACGGCTCTTGATCGAGGTCCGACGCCTCGCGTTCGGCCAGCGGGAACGGCGTCACGTCGACCACGCGGTCGTCGTCGAGGTAGATTCGGGGGTCGAAATCGCCGTCGGCAACGCGGGTCGCCAGCTCGTCGAGCGCGTCGAAGATGGCCCGGTACTCGTCGTCGGTGGCAGCCTCGATGGCGGTTTCCTTCTCGACGCCAGCGCGGGTGCAGACCTCCTCGGCGTAGAGCCCGCCAAGGTTGAGTTGCGTGGCGAGCGTCCGCACCACGTCGCTCGTCGACTCGTCCATCTCGCTGACGAAGGCGTCGTAGCCGACCGCAAGCGGGTTGATCCGGGAGTCGGGAAACTCGTACTGTGCGCCGGCTGCGACAGTCCGGGATTTGAGGCGGACCGTCTGGAGGCTCTGGATGACCTCGCCGGCTTCGTCGCGAACGGCGATGTTGCCCTCGCCGAAGAGCTCGGCGACGATGGTGGTGGTGGCGTCGGGTCGCTCGAACTCGAAGACGAGGATGCGGTCGAACTCGTACTGGGAGACGCCAACGAAGTCCGCCCCGCTGAGCCGGTTGCGCAGCATCTTGGCGAAGTTCGGCGGTCGCCCCGGGGCGTCAGCGACGTGCTCCGGGTCGGCCATGTGGGCGCGTTTCACCTCGCCGACCTCGATCATGCATTCGATCCGCCCGCGGTCGAAATCCCGGAGCTTGAGTCGGAGCAGGTCGTCACCGTAGAGATACGCCTTATCGACCTTCGCGCCTTCGTAGCGACCCATCTCCGTGACGAGGGCGGCGAGGTCGATGCTGGAGAGCTCCCGCTTCGGGTTCATACCGTGAGGACAGGACGACGAGAAAAAGGGGTGTCGTTACGGCTGTCGATCTCGCAGTGGTATAGCAATACTACCTAACGCTGGTAGCTATGTGGAAGAATTATCAGAAGATGTATGATTCTCCTTCTTTGATTCTATTTGGCACATCGACTGTTTCTGTCGACTGTGCTCCGGCAGGAGAATTCACAAATATCTCCAGCTTCCCGTTTTCTTCGAGCGGTGTGACTCCTGATATCTTGTTAAATTGAACCCGACAATCATCACATCACTCTGCTCGGACAGGATATCTGTGTCTGGTTTCAGGCTTTGCTTCCGGTAAAACGTTATTCCGTCCTGCTCGTTCGGGTTACCATTTACAAATGTTGCAGAGCCTCTTGATTCCATCGCGTACGACGCCGAACTCAGATTGACCGGGTCAGAGCCGGACGCAAGACTCAAACTAACGTTGAGGTGCGTGATGGTGTTGTTTTCGGTGTCAGAGAGGCTATTAATCTGGCTTGTGCTCAGCTTACTGTTTGCTTCGTACCCAACAACATTATCGATCTGAAGCAGATCACTGACCTCGGAGGTCGTTTCCTGCCCGGTCTGCTGGGCTTGCGACTGGAGCAACCCGGCTGTCTGGATCAACACACCCGACGCTATCGCCGCGACGAGCACCATCGCGATGAACACGATGAGGGTTCCAATCCCCACTTGCGAGCGGGACTGTGTGTTGAACATGGGCTAACTCCACGCTATGATCTGGCGGCGCTGTTATCGTATAGAATAACTGGGGTTAAACATATAAATGTATGCATTACGTTGTCATTCTCTCTGTCGAGGCCGAATTCTTGCTGTAGCACCGCGCTACAGCACATATATTTGCATATAGTGCGACCAGACAACTGCGAGTACCGTGTCTCGAAGATTATTCGAGTTGATCAACGGCTGCCGCAAGCACAGCGTCCTGCACCGCCTCGCGTCGCCCGGCGAGGAACTCGATGCGGCCCTCGCGAATCCCACGGGCGGTCACGTCGGCTTCGGGTGCGTGCTCGGCGGCGGTCTCGGCGACCGCGCGGACGTCGAGGTCGTCGGTACTGCGAAGGTAGAGCTCGTCTGTACCGACGCCGACAGTCAGGAACGCCTCACCCTCGCGTTCGACGAAGTGGAGTTCGTCGAGCAGCAGTGTTGTCGGCGGGAAGTCGTACTGGTGGGTGAACTGCTCGGTATCCAGCACCGCCACTCCGACACCGTCGCGCTCCTGTCGGTCGAGATTGGCTTTCGCCGTCTCCAGTTCGGTATCGAGCTTCTCGCGGAACTGCTCGGCGATGTGACCGGCCAGCCCGCCGGCGTCGTCGAACAAGAGGTCAGTAATCAGCTCGCGTTTGTCCTGATAGGACTGGTAGTACGCTTCGAGGGCGATGGCCTCACGAAGGTGTCGGACCTGCTCGGCGTCGTAGCCGGCGTCTTCGGCGGCCTCGGTGTAGGCCTCGGGAGTGCTCTCCCAGTAGCTGATCGCCGGGAGGTGCTGCATGTCGTCGCTCACGTCGGAGTTGAGCGCGGCCGCCAGCGTTGCCGTCAGCGCGCCGACCGAAAGGTCGCCCGCGTCGCCGGTGACGACCTGCTCGGCCACATCGTCGATCTCCGGGTCGGCGGCGACGCTGTCGAGCACGATCCGTTTGGCCCCGTAGACGCCCAGCAGGCCGAGGCCGTCGACCGAGTCAGCCGTCGAGCCCGCGCCGACGAAACAGAACAACGGGAGTTTCTCGTCGTGGCGGTCCCGGTCCTGTAGCATCTGGGTGGCGTCGTTGGTCGCGTCGTCCATGTCGTAGACCGCGTTCTCCAGCGGCCGGCGGACGATGTAGTGGTACTCGGCGTCAGAGCGCGCGTGTTCCTCACGAACCAGCGGGAGGACGGCGCGCTCGATGGCCGCACCGGCGACGTAGCCAGCGGCGGTCGCGGGATGGCGGATGACGACCGGCCGGGATTCCAGCACGGCCCGCCGGATCGCCTCGGCGACATCCAGCAGTGATTCGCTCATCCCGGCGACCGTCTCGTGGTCGCCGATGGGGTCGACGCTGTCGGGCCGGGCGCGGTCGGTGAGTGCGTCGGCCAGTCGGTCGGTGACAGCCGCCTCGTCGTCACCGTCGAGCGCGACGAGGTCGGCTGTTTCGACCTGCAGTTCGCCGCGGCGTTCCTCGACCTCGCCGTCGAGGCGAACGATGTCGCCAACCTCGATGTCGGGGTAGGCGCGGACGCCGGCCTCGACGAAGGCTGCACAGTCGATCACACCGGTCTCGTCGCGGAGTTCGAAGACGGTCGGGCCGCCGGTCTGCCGGACGCTGACGACCTCGCCCTCGAGCCGGACTGCCTCGCCGTGCTGGTCGCCGAGCGCGTCGGCTTTCGCCAACTCGTACTCAACTTCGCCCTCGCCAACGGCGACGGTCCCCGCGCCGTTGGTGTCGGCATCCGCGTCCGCAGCACTCTCGGTGGCATCGGCAGCCACTACGTCGCCGTCGGCTGTGCTGTCGGTCGTCTCCGCGTCCGCGGCGGCTACGGCCCCGGTGTCGCTAGCCGCTGCTGTGTCGCTGGCCGCTACACCGTCGTCAGCCGCTGTCGTGTCGCCGGCCGCTGACGCCTCGGCTGTCTCCTGTTCGACCGCCTCAGCCGCCTCCTGTTCGACCGCTCCGGTATCGGGCTCGGCGTCGCTCTCGACAGCGTCGGCCTCGCCGCTGTGCTCATTTCCCTCGTCGGCTCCGGTCGCGGCGCCCTCGTCTGGCTCACCCGATTCGTCGTCGGCGTCGGTCGACGCCTCGCCCGCGTCGGCACCGTGCCCGCCAGACGTGTCGGGCTGGGTCACGCTGACCGCACCACTGCTGGTGTCGGCGGCCGCAGCGTCGCCCGTCTCAGCGTCAGCGGCCTCGCTGTTGTCGTCGACTTCCTCGGGAAGTTTCTCCTCGGTTCCATCGAGGATAACGTTCCCGCGGAACTCGCGATCTGACTGCCGGATCGACTTGCCGAGGTCGATATCGCCGTTGTCACGCACGTTGTTGACGCGAACACAGACGGTATCGCCCGGCTCCCAGTCGAGACTGTCGAGCCGGCGGTCGAGCTCGCTGCGGTGGAGCAGACCGGTCACACCGGGGGCGATGTCGATGAAGACGCCGAAATCGGCGTAGCCGTCGACGGTGCCCTTGTAGAAGCGGTCGGAGACGAGCTGCGATGCGTGGTCGCCGCGGAACTCGAAAAGGACGTCCTCCTGGTGACTCTGGCACACGTGGCCATCGTCGACAGGAGTGCTACAGATGATACACGAACCCATTTGCAACAGAAATAGAGGGCCACCCTTTAACGATTGTCGAAACGTCGCTATCGGTTTCCCCTCCCGGCTGCCGCCCACTCACCCCGCCACGCCGGCCGTGAGCGACCCCCACGCCCACAGCCCGCGGTAGGCGACCCCGAACACCAGCGCCGCCGGCAGCGCGGCCGCCACCACCGCCCGTGGGAGTGTTGTTCGATGCACAACACCGAGCCCGACGACGAGCAATCCGGCCCCGTAGAGACAGCACGCGACAGCCATGCCCGGGAGCGGTACCCACGCCAGCGCACAGGGCGCGGTCGCATACCCCACGACCTGCACGGTTTCGCTGACACCGGCGCGGTCGTCGACGGTCAGCAACAACGTCACCGTCTGAATCGCCGCGGCCAGGTGAAGTCCGGCCGGTGCGACGACGACAGCCGTCACGAGCAGCAGCAGGACCGTCGTCAGCGCGGTGCTATCGCCGAGGACCGGCACGACTGCCGACCCCAGCACGGTCGCAGGCTGGACGGCGAGCAGCCCAACGACGTGAGCGACGGCGACGACGACGGCGAAGGCGAGGCCGGGAGCCTGATCGCCCGGTGCGACGCCGTTTGCGAAGAACTGTCGCGGGCGGACGAGTACCTCCACCAACGCGCGGACGATTCCGCGCGGTCCGCGGCGACGACCACCCTCCGGCGTTTCGACCCACGTAGTCACACCCGACTGTAGGGGCTGGCGACGGTATGATAGTTACTAGTCGGCTCGACAATCCAGACTCGAGTCGCTCAGTACAGCGACAGATCGCCGGTCACCTTGTCGACCAGCGACGGATCGCCGGGACCGACGGCCAGCGTCGTCGCGGTTCCCGAATCGAGTTGTGTGTGGCCGGCATCCCGGATCACCGCGTTCGGCAGCCCCTCGACGCGGGCTTTCTCGGCGAGTTCGAAGAGCGCCGACTCGCCGTCGACCTTGACGACGATCTTCTTCTGTCCGTCGCCCTTCCACGCTTTCTGTGCTTTCCGGCCGGCGTCCTCGTAGGCCGACAGCGAGGCGTGGGCGACCTGTGCGGCGAGCTTGCCTTTGCCCATGCCGAGATCGGTTCGGGCGGCGATGACCTGTTTCATACCCGGTGTTGCCATGGCGTCGGCAAGAGGGTGTGGATCGGAACCGGGAGCGCTACTCGCCAGCGAGATTGCGCTGGTTTTTAGCCGACTGCCCGCACTCTGAGAGGCATGATCCTCTCGGATACCGACCTCCTCGACCGACTCGGCGACGGCGACCTCGTCGTCGACCCCATCGAGGACCTCGACACACAGGTCCAGCCGGCCAGTATCGACATGCGGCTCGGGTCTGAGTTCCTCGAATTCCAGCGCACCAACATCCCCTGTATCCATCCGAACCGCGCCGAGGAGGTCGACGAGTACGTCCGGGAAACCTACGTCGAAGAGGGCGACGAGTTCATCCTCCATCCTGGTGATTTCGTCCTTGGCACGACGAAGGAGCGCGTCGAGATTCCCTCGGATCTCGTTGCCACCGTCGAGGGCCGCTCATCGCTGGGCCGTCTTGCGGTTGTGGTGCACGCGTCGCTGCCGTACGAGGAGGAGGTGTTCCTCTGGACGCCGGCCGACGGCTTCGGGTTCTACGAGATCGGCGAGATCGTCGAGAACGAACAGCCCGCACACGCCGTGTCGTTCGACCCGAAAAGCCTGCGCGTCAGCACGCATCGCGTCTCCGACTATATCGAGAACCCGACGAAACGTATCTACCGCGTCGAACTCGAATCCGGCCGCGAGGTGCTTGTGACGCGGGACCACAACCTGTTTACGCTTGACGAACACGGCGGCGTCACGCGGATCGAGAGCGAGGCC
Source organism: uncultured archaeon A07HN63 (assembly GCA_000496215.1). GTDB lineage: Archaea > Halobacteriota > Halobacteria > Halobacteriales > Haloferacaceae > Halonotius. The sequence continues at coordinate 24,166 of KI543202.1, read as the reverse complement.
GCCGAGGGCGAACTCGTGATGACCCCCGGCGAACTCCCCGATGCCGAGACGGAAACGCCGACGATTGATCTCCTTGACCGCCTCGACAGCGACGAACTCACCGTCTACGCGTCCGACGGCCTCGGTGCGGTCGACTGGGAGTCGGTTCCGCAGGGGTCGGAAGATCACTACCAACAACAGTCCAGCGCGCCGGCCACTGCGGTCACGCCGACGGCCGCACCCGACGACCTCGATGTCGCATTCAAACAGAGTACGCTCCGGCTCCCCCGCCACCTCCCGGTCACTGAAGCATTCGGCTGGTGTCTCGGCTTCTACATCGCCGAGGGGTACGCTCGTCGAAAACAGGTCGTCGTCAACAACCAGACCGAGGCGTACGTCGAGCGGTTTGCCGACTTCTTCGAGTCGTGGGACGCCTCGCTGTCGTGGGACGAACGAGAAGACGGTGTGACCGCTGTCACCGTCTGTTCGGCCCTCTGGTCAGCAGTCGTCCGCGACCTCTGCGGCAGCGGAGGCGAGAAGACCATCCCCGAGGCCGCGTGGGACTGGCCGACGCCCGTTCTCGAAGCGCTTTACGAAGGGCTGATTGACGGTGACGGCAGTCGACGCGAGAATCGGGATACCCTCTATACGGCCAACGCCGAACTAGCGGATCGCGCCGCCTATCTCGGCACGCGGCTCGGCTACAACACCTCGATGTACAGCCGCGACCGCGAGATGTACATCGAACCGAGCGACTGTCACAACGAGATGACCGAGTGGTGTGTCGACTTTTCGACGAACGCCCACAAACGCGGCCAGTACGTCCCGACGCCGAGTGCGTTGCTCCGGGAGCACCGAAACGAGGCCGGCCTCACGATGGGCGAAGCGGCCGACGCGATGGGGTATAGCTCGAAATCGAGCATCTCGAACGTCGAGAACCGTGAGTACGACTCGGTCAAACGCGAGACGCTCGACCGCTTCCGTGAGGTCTACGCAGACGCCGGCGTCGACACGTCCCGGCTCGATGACCTCCTCGATGGTGACATCGTCTTCGACCGGGTGGCCTCGGTGGAGAAAACCGACCGCGTCGAACCGACCTACGACCTCGAAGTCCAGCCCCGTGGCCGGGTTATCGAGAACTTCCTTGGCGGCCGCGGCGGCGTCTTCCTCTCGAATACGGCCGGCTTCGTCGACCCGGGGTACCGGGGGCAGATCACCCTCGAACTCTCGAATCTCGGGGCCGCGCCGGTCGCGCTTTCACCGGGAATGAGAGTCTCACAGCTCGTCTTCACCGAGCTCAGATCCGAATCGACCCGGCCCTACGGCAGCGAGCGTGACTCGAAGTATCAGGATCAGGACGGCCCGAAGTCCTCGAAGATTCAGGACGACCCCGAGTTCGAATCGTAGGCGTGCCGAGCGTCCCGAACCACGACACTGATAACGATTCCCACTAGCAGCACGGGTATGAAATTCATCGAAGAACTGGTCGTCGAGGAGTTCCTGCCGACGGTTCGGTCGCTGCTGGCCGAGTCCCTTCGGGACCGCGGGCTCACCCAGCGCGAGGTCGCCGACGGGCTGGGTATCAGCCAGTCGGCCGTCTCGAAGTACGCCCACGGCGAGGTCGCTCACAACGAGGCCATCGCTGACGACGACCGCGTCGTCGAACTCGTCGAGCGCGTCGCCGACGGGCTGGCGACCGGTGACATGAGCCGCGTGCAGGCGCTGGTCGAAATCGAGGTGTTGATCCGCCAACTCGAAGACGGTGATCTGCTCGCAGACCTCCACGAGGACGCCATGCCGGCACTCGCCGAGGCCGATATCGATGTCTCCGTTCACGACCCCGACAGCCACATCCGACAGACGGAACAGGTCCGCTCGTCGGTCCGCCGCGGGCTACGAACGCTGACGAGCATGAGCGGGTTTGCGACGCTGATTCCAAACGTCGGCTCGAATCTCGTCGAGTGTCTTCCGGAGGCGACGACCGTCGACGACGTGGCCGGCGTTCCCGGGCGCATTTTCGACATCAAGGGCCGTGCGACGGTCCCCGCCGAACCAGAGTTCGGCGTCAGCGAACACGCCGCGTCGGTGTTGCTGGCGACCCGCGAGCACGGCGTCGACGTGCGAGCCGGCCTCAACATCGCCTACGACGAGAGCCTGATCGAGGACCTCGCGGCCGCGGGCTACAGCACCGTCGAGTTCGACTCCGAGGCCAGCGAGGAACTGGAGGCGACCATCAGCGAGGCCCTCGCCGACGCCGATCTGACCGAGACATTTGTCCTCTATCAGACCGGTGGCTTCGGGATCGAACCGATCTCGTACATCCTCGGGCCGGACGCGCCAGCGGTCGCTACAGTCGTCCGCGATGTCGTCTGAGTAAAAGGGCGTTTTCGAGCGCGTCGGCGAGTCCCCGGCCACCGACGCTCAGTAGCGACAACACTCAGTCGTCGGCGGGCGTTGGCTCGCCGGAGAAGTCGACGGCGGCGCCGTCCTCGCCGAGTTCGTCGAGGGCAGCCGAGGCGGCGCGCTTGCCGGACAGCAGCATCGCGCCGAAGGTCGGTCCCATCCGCGGGAGGCCGTGCGTCGTCGCCGTCGCAAGGCCGGCGGCGATCACGCCGTCGTGGACCTTGCCGGTCTCCTCGACGACGACATCCTCGCTTTCGGTGACCCACATCGAGTCGTGGCCGGGCGAGTCGTGGCCGGGCGCGCCGTACTCGCCCTCGGCCGACTGATCCATCTCGGTGTTGTTCTCGTTGGCGTGTTCGATACCGGGTGCGTCGAGAACGCCGCGCTCTTCGAGTTTCGAGACGACGACGGCCTCGTGACCGGTGGCGTCGATGACGAGATCGCTCTCGACGGCGATGGGATCGACACAGGTGAGCTCTCGCGGCAGCGCGTGAACCGGCGTCCAGTTCATGACGATACCGGCAACGCGGTGGTTCTCGCGGACGACGATGTCCGTGAACTCGGTCATGTTCTGGATCTTCGCGCCCGCGTCACAGGCGGCTTTGATCAGCGAGGAACAGGCGTGTGGGCCTTTTGCGGTGTGAAGGCCGTCGACCTCCTCGCTTTCCTGATGCGGCACGTCGAGTTCGTCGAGTACCTCGTCGGCTGGCTCGCGGACGGTGAGCGTGTTCATCAGGAAGCCGCCGAGCCAGAAGCCGCCGCCGAGATAGTTGTTCTTCTCGACAACCATCACCTTGACATCCTGCTCGGCGAGTTCCTTCGCGGCCATCAGCCCGGAGGGGCCGCCGCCGACGATGATCACGTCGCTCTCGGTGAAATCCATGAACTCGTCGCTGAACTCCTCGGTGATTGCGCGCGTTACCTCCGCCTCGCCGGCGTTGCTGAAACCGCTGAACTCTGATTCGGACATACCACCTAGTGATATCGGCAAGTGGTACAATAGGCTTGTGGTCAGCCGTTGCTCTATGAGCCGTCGCTCTGTCAACCATCGCTCTGTCAGCTGTCGCACTATCAGCCGTCGCTCTGGTAGCTGTAGTTCTGTCAAGCGAGCAGTAACGGTCATCCCCGGTTGGACTGTGCGAGCGCACCCGCAGCGAACGCTTTTGCCCGTCCAACCCCATTCTATAGTACCAATGAACATGCTCGTCGACGGCGAGTGGCGAACCGATACGTTTCAGACAACAAACGACGACGGGGCCTTCGAGCGGCAAACGACCCCGTTCCGGAACTGGATTGCCGGCAGCGACGTGCCCGCTCACGTCGACGCCGAACCGGACGAGCGATTCGAGGCCGAAGCCGGCCGCTATCATCTCTACGTCTCGTATGCCTGTCCGTGGGCCCACCGCACCCTGCTGGTGCGTGCGCTGATGGGGCTGGAGGACGCTATCGGCGTCTCCGTGGTCGACCCCTACCGCGGCGACGACGGCTGGCAGTTCACCCCCGAGAAGGCGGGCTGCACGCCGGACAAACTCCACGACAGCGACTATCTCCGCGAACTCTACGCGGCGGCCGACCCCGACGCGACCTGTCGCGTGACGGTGCCGGTGCTGTGGGACACGAAAGAGGAGACCATCGTCAACAACGAGTCCCGCGAGATCATCCGGATGCTGACGACCGGGTTCCGCGAGATCGCCGAGCGGGATATCGACCTCGCGCCCGAATCGAACCGCGAGGAGATCGACGAGATCATCACCGACATCTACGAGCCGATCAACAACGGCGTCTACAAGGCCGGGTTTGCGACCGAACAGGAGCCGTACGACGCGGCCGTCACCGAACTCTTCGACGCACTTGATCACTGGAACGAGGTGCTGGCCGATCAGCGGTTCCTCGCCGGCGACCAGCTTACCGAGGCCGATATCTGCATGTTCACCACCCTCATTCGGTTCGATCACGTCTACCACACCCACTTCATGTGTAACGTGCAGTATATCCACCAGTACGACAACCTCTGGCCGTACCTCCGTGACGTGTACCAGCAGCCCGGTGTCGCCGAGACGGTCGATATCGACCACATCAAAGAACACTACTACACGACCCATCCGGATGTGACACCGCACGGCATCATCGCCGAAGGGCCGGAGCTTGCGTTCGATGCTCCCCACGACCGCGACGAGCTCACGACTGTCGCGCGGAGTGCACAGTAACGTCCAACATCGTGCGGCGCGGTCGACGCTTCGATAGCCGAGTTCTATTATCGAAACAGATAATTTTACCCCGGTTTTTATGACTGATCGCCAATTTGTATCGCATAACGCCCACGGCCCACGAACGGGTCAGAGGCGTGTGTCAAACTATGTTCAACACTGAAAACCCGAATCGCGCACCGACTGGGACGTACCATGGAGGTGGTGACTGATGGCACCGCAGACTAGCAGTGTAGATCCGATGCTGGACCAGTTCGGCGGCATCGGGGGCGTCAGCGCGCTCCTGATGATCGTCCTCTCGCTGGTCCTGGCAGTGGTTCTCGGTGCAGTGGTCTTCACCGGCCAGACCTTCCAGCCCGCGCCGTCGGTGGTCCTGTCGCTGGTGTGACCACCGACCGCGGACCTCGCGTCCCACAAATTATTCGTCCGGTGCCGCCAGTGATCCGTCTCGAATCGCCCGCTCCGCAGCCGCGCGTGCGGCGTCAGGATCGAAGTCATCGATAATCCCGGTCAGCGTCGCCTGATCTGCGTCGGCGAGGTCGGTCGCGTGCGCCGTGATGTTCGGGACGGCGCGGATGATGTTGTCGACGATCGGGATCGCCGCCGTCTGTGCCGACCGCGAGAGCGGATTGAGATCGATCACGATCTCGGTTTTGCCCGCCGCGGCGAGGGCCTCCGCGCGGTCGCCGTCCTCCAGCGGGACGACCACCACGTCGGCCGCGCCGATCCCATCGGCGTCGACGGTCGCGCGGTCATGACTGAGCCCCGGTATCTCGCCGTCGCCGGTGAGGCCCTTGACCTCGCTGGCTCCGTGCTCGCGCAGGTGGTCGGCGATAGCTGCCATACGCTCATCCGTCCGGTGAAAGAGGTTCACCTCGATGTCGGCGCCGACGGCGTTGGCGAGAGTTACGGTCTCCTCAGGCACGAGCGCGGCGACGTTCCCGTTGACCGACAGCACCGGGTGGTCGGCCAGCAATAGCTGGGCGGCCGCCGCGCGTGCGGCATCGTCGGCGCTCGGGATCGTTTCCTCGCCGAGCAGGTAATCGAATGTCTCGCCGCGGCCCTGCGCGATCAGGCCCTGCTGACTGGTGAGTCCCTTCTCGACGCCGTCCTCGATCCGGTGGCGCGTCAGCAACGACTCGTATCGCGGGTGATCCTCCGGCAGATCGACATCACTCATTGCCAGTGTGTTCGACTCCGCGGGCAAAACGTTCGCTCTTTATCGATCCGTGCTGGCGTACTCACTCCTCGGGGCGAAGCCGCGCCCCCCCAGCGTCGACCCGGCACCGCTCCGGGTCGTAGCCCGCCGCCGAGAGCCCGTCGCCGACCGCGAAGACGGTATTCCCGAGCATCGCCATCGCCGCGTCGCCGCCGGCCTCGTCGACGGCGTCGATAGCGTCGGCCACGTCGTCGGTCAGCAGGTCCGCGTCGGTGGCGAACTCGCGGGCGGCGGTCATGAACCGGTCGAGCGTCGGCCACTCCAGCAGGCGACTCAGTGCCGACTCGCCGGCCCGCGACAGGGCCTCGGTGTCCTCGGCGAGCACGTCCGCCGTCGAGCGTTCGCCGAAGGTGACGTACTCGACGTGCGGGCGAGCGGCCACCCCGTCGAGGCGGCCATGACTCGGCGAGCCCGCGTCGATCCGGATCGGTAGCCCGCCGCGGGCCTGGGCCACCACGTCGCCCAGTCCGGTCCCGGCTTCAACTTCTGCACAGTGGGCCATGGTAATCAGTTCGTTCTCGCTTTTTCCACAACCGAAGACGGCGTTCGCGGCGAGGGCGGTCCCGAGGGCGAGCGCGCCCGAGACGCCGAACCCCGCGCCGAGCGGGAGCGGCGTGGTGGCGTCGACGGCAGCGTCGACCCCGAGCCGGCTGCGGACGCTGTCGACAGCTGTGACCGACGTTGACTCGCCGTTGAGCCGAAGCCCGCTGCCCGGTGTGACGGTCACCTCGACGCCGTCGGTGAGGGTGACGCCAGCGCCGCGGCTCCCCGACTGGGCCGGCTTCGCGGCCGATTGCACGCTGAAGAAGCCGGTGATGTGTCCCGGCACGAACGCCGTCGCCGACGGCTCGCCTGCCCCCGCTGTCATATCCCTACCGGTGTGAGCGAGCGAGTAATCTCTGGTGGTTCACTCGCGGGCGGCATCGCGCTCGGCCGGTTCCGCGCTCGCCTCGCCGGCTGTCGTCTCCGCGTCCGTTCCGAGCAGGTCGTCGAGCCGCCGTTCGAACTCGGCCTCGTCGATTTCGCCGCGGGCATATCGCTCCTTGAGGGCCTCGACCGGGTCGTCGCTTGCGGCCGACTCGCCCGCGTCGCTCGTCTCGGACTGCTGGTAGTACCGCGCGAGCCCGACTGCCGCCGGCAATAGCCCGCCGAAGCCGACGGGGAAGGCGATCCAGAACCACGAGACATCGAGTGCGAGCAGGCCGAACGCGACGAGCAGGACCAGTGCCGTCATCACACCCGCGGCGGCCTCTTCTAGCGAGGACTCGTCGTTGGCATCGACGACAGAAGACTCGTCGTCGCTCATAGCTGTGTCTACGCTGAGTGATCGCAAAAAAGTGCAGGCAGCGTTACGCAGCCACACTAGTCGCTCACGGCTCCCGCCGTTCGCTCTCGAGGTCGCAGGCGACCTCGCTCTCCTACGGCGACAGCCGCTGTCGATCTCGCGGGAACAGCACACCCTCACGGATGTTGTCCAGTCCGAGTAGCGTCATCACGAGCCGCTCGCCGCCAAGCCCAAAGCCGGCGTGCGGCGGCATCCCGTATTTGAACATCTTCGTGTAGTAGTCGAACGCCTCGGGGTCGAGGCCCTGCTGTTCGAAGCCCTCGATCAGGTGGTCGTAGCGGTGTTCACGCTGGCCGCCGGAGACGAGTTCCATCTGCGGGTGCATCAAATCGAAACCGGTGGAAAGTTGGTCGTCGCCGTCCTGATCCATGATGTAGAACGGCTTGATCTCGCTGGGCCAGTCGGTGATGAAGTAGTGTTCGCCCACGTCCTCGCCGAGGGCGACCTCGCCTTCGGTCGGCAGGTCGTCGCCCCACAGCAGTTGTTCGTCGAGTTCGCCGGTCGCGTTGATGCGCTCGATGGCTTCCTCGTAGCTGAGTCGCGGGAACTCGCCCGTCGGCACCTCGAACTCCTCGGCGAGACCGAGAGCGTCGAGTTCGTCCTGACAGTTGGCGTCGACAGCCTCGTAGACGGCGGTGACGACCGCCTCGGCCACATCCATCGCCTCGTGCTGGTCGCAGAACGCCCCCTCGAAGTCGATTGAGGTCGCCTCGTTGAGGTGTCGCGGCGTGTTGTGCTCCTCGGCGCGGAAGATCGGGCCGATCTCGAAGACGCGCTCGACGTTCGAGCCGGCGATCAGCTGTTTGAACAGCTGTGGGCTCTGGTTCATGAAGGCTTCCTCGCCGAAGTAGGTGATCGGGAACAGTTCGGTGCCGCCCTCGGTGCCGGTGGCGACGATCTTCGGCGTGTTGATCTCGGTGCAGTCGAGGTCGCGGAACTGCTCGCGGGCGGCGTGCTGGATTTCGGCGCGGATCGTGAAGATCGCCTGGACCTCCTCCTTGCGGAGGTCGAGCGTCCGGTTGTCGAGCCGCGTCGAGAGATCGGCGTCGACCTTCCCGGAGGGATCGAGCGGGAGTTCGGTGTCGGCCTCGGCGACGACCTCGACCGAGTCGGGCGTGATCTCGACGCCGGTGGGCGCGCGTGGCTCCTCGTCGACCTCGCCGGTCACTGAGATGACGCTCTCGCGGGCGACGTTCAGCCCAGTGTCAACGAGGTCGTCGTCCATCTCGTCTTTCTCGAATTTGATCTGAATCTTGCCTGTGGTGTCGCGCAGGATGAGAAAGGCGATGCCGCCGAGGTCACGGAGTTCGTGGACCCAGCCGGCGACCGTCACCGACTCGCCGGGGTCGGCGTCAGCCGTGTAGGTTCGGTTTTCCATACCCGAGCCAGTCGGCCGCCGCCCTTAAACTCGGCTGATTCGCGTGGTGGCGGTGCGCGGAGCTGCGATACCTCACGCTATCTCGTCGTCTGACTGCACCCACTCGGCGACCGACTGGAGGGTCTCGTACTCGATGTCGTCGTGGGCGATCAGCCGCACGTCGGTCAGCGTCTCGGGGTCGTGGTCGGCGACCGTCGAGCATATGAGCTCCGCTCCCTGCTCGAAGCCGAAGCCGGCGACGCCGGTGCCGAGCATCGGGAGCACCAGCGAGTCACAGCCCAGTTCGTCGGCTTTCGCCAGCGCGTTCGCCGTCGCCTCGCGGATGCTTTCGGCAGTCGCCTGTCCGTCACCGTAGTGCGGCATCGCCGCCGCGTGAATGACGTGCTCGGCGTCGAGGTCGTAGGCGTCGGTGACGGCGACATCGCCGAGGTCGACCGGGCCTTTCGAGACCGCTTCCTCGTTGATGTCGCCGCCAGCGGCGCGGCGGAGCGCGCCGGCGACCCCGCTGCCCATCTCGAGGCTCGTCCCCGCCGCGTTGACCAGCGCGTCGGCCTGCTCGGCGGCGACATCGCCCTGTACGATGGTGAAGTCCATGCTTCTGAGTACTGTTTCTGACTGCGGCATTTTGTTCTGTCGCCGGCAAATCGGTGTACCGGTAACCCCCGTGTCAGCATGAAGTCAAGTGGCTGCGGCCCCTATGTATCGCAATGAGCGACGCACCTCCCACACCGGGTATCCACCACGTCACGTGTATCGCGGGCGACCCCCAGCAGAACCTCGATTTCTGGGTCGAGACGCTTGGTCTCCGCCTCGTCAAGCGGTCGATCAATCAGGACGATCCGACAACGTATCACTTCTTTTTCGCCGACGCCGAGGGCACGCCCGGCACCAGTATGACCTTCTTCCCGTGGGAGAACCTCCGGCAGGGGAAGGTCGGCACCGGACAGGTCTCGCGGACCGCCTTCCGGGTGCCCGAGGGCAGCCTCGATTTCTGGGAAGATCGGTTCGAAGATCACGGCGTCGACTACGAGGACCGCGTCGAGCGGTTCGACGAGACGGTCTTGCCGTTCTACGACCCTGACGGTCTCCCGGTCGAACTCGTCGCCGTCGACATCCCGGACGACGATCCCACCGTCCCGTGGACCGAGTTCGTTCCCGACGACGCCGCGATCCGCGGATTCCACTCTGTCACGCTGTGGCTGGGCGATTCCCAGCGGACCGAGGACGTGTTGCGAACGATGGGGTTGGACGAAACTGCGAGCGAAGCCCTCCCGGCCGACTCACGGGGCGAGGAGCGCACCCGATTCGCGGCGACCGGGACGGTCGGCCAGTACGTCGATGTGGTATCGACGACTGCGACCGCGCGGCAGGGTCACGGCACCGTCCACCACGTCGCCTTCCAGACACCGAGCGATACGGACCAGTCGGCGATGCGAACGGCCGTGCAGGAAACCGGTGTCCGCCCAACGAATCAGATCGACCGCCACTGGTTCCGGTCGGTGTACTTCCGTGAGCCGAACGGGGTGTTGTTCGAACTCGCCACCAGCGGACCGGGGTACACCAGCGACGAACCGCTCGACGAGCTCGGCGAGAAACTGGTGTTGCCCGGCGAGTTCGAGACCCAGCGCGGCCAGATCGAGGCTGATCTGGCCGATGTAACAGTCCCACGCGCAGACCGTGTCGACGCCGACGCGGACTAGGCCGATCAATCGTTAGCCGGCCAGTCGTCCGGGAGCCGAGATAGCGTTGCCGCGATGACCAGATCGTCACGTTCTGTCCGCTCTCGCAGCCAGTTGGCAGCCTCCCGGTGAGCATCCTGTCCGTTCGGAATATAGACACCATCCGAGGACTGCGCGACAAACGGGAGTTCGAGCACCTCGGTTTCGAGTGTTGTCCGCAGTTCGTCGTGATCCGCCGTGCCGGCAACCAGTTGCACGAGTTTGGCTGTCGGTATCGGCGATCCCCACGAGTGGCGACGGGCGAGCTTCCAGACGAACGCCGCCGCAACGTCAGTCATAATTGACACGTTGTCGCTACTGGCAGTTATATTTCAACCGGAGTGGACACGAGTGTCCAATGCGTTTAACACGCTCCCGTTCCAACAGGTACACAATCAGCGATTGACACTGCGCTCACCTATGTCACGCCAGCAATCACCACCGGACGACGATGAATCCGCCTCGCTCGCCGAACTGCGGGACGAGTACCCGAGTGGGTGGCGAATCCTCGTCCAGCACGACAGCGTCGGCTACATGCTTGACGCCTTACTGGACGCCCTGCCGGGCTCGGAGTTCACGAAATCCGAACTCGCCACCGAAGCGGGTGTCAGCCGCCAGTCCGTGTACACGCATCTCGATCTGCTGCTCGCGCTCGGGGTGCTCACCCCGGTCGAGAACTCGTCGCCGGAACGGTATCGCGTGAACGACGACAGCGACCTTCTGACGCTACTGCATCAGGTCAACGGAGCGGTCAACAAGAGCCTCGCTCAGTGACACACCGGGTCGATCAGTTGTCGCCGCCGGTCGGCACTGCGAATGGACTCTCGCCCTCCTGCCAGTTCCACCCCGGCAGTCGCGTCTGAAAGCCCGCGGCGAGTGCGGCATCGAGATCGTCGTCGCCGGCCGCATCGCCGTCGTCGCCGTGGGTGTGGATATCCGCGAAGTGAAACGTCGCTCCTGCGAGCACCGACAGCGGCTGCCCGCCGGCGATGGTCGCCGCGAGCTGGCGACCGAGCACCTCGTCGACGACGAAGCCCGGATAGTCGCCGTCGACATCGAGATCACGGAGCAGGCCGCAGTAAGCGGCCATGTTGACGGCGACATCGCCGTCGGCGAAGACGCGGTCGACTTCCTGTCTGTAGGTGTCGTCACTCACGGCATCGACCTCGGTGTCGAAGGCCGTTTCGAGCCGACTGCGGGTATCGTTGATGATTGGAACTATCACGTCGGCACGGTCGCGCACCCACGCGTGCTCGTCGGCAACGCGGTCGGGGGTGAGGTTCATAGCGGCTACTCACACGGCGTCGGTTTCGATTTTGCGGACCACTACACGAGATGGGCCAGTAGCGGCACTCCGATCACCGAACTTTGAACCGAGTTTGAGCACAGTTTGAAAAATCTCCTTAGGGGTAGCTACCCGTCTGCTACGTATGGCGTGGTCGTCGATATGGACCTGCGACTGTCTCGCGGTGTCGACGCCAGCCGTTCGCAATAGACCAGCACCAACAAACCCTATGTCGAAACGGCTTTGAGACTACCACCGCCACGGAGAGACATCGCATGGAGAAGGCCCTGTGGTACCTCTTTGCCGGAAGCCGCGGCGGTGTCAACAGGGTCCGTATTGTCCGCGCACTCGACGACCGGCCGCAGAACGCGAACGAACTCGCCGAGGAACTGGCTGTCGACTACAACACGGTCACACACCATCTGGATATGTTACAGGAACACGATGTCGTCGAACCGAGCGACCACGACTACGGGAAACTCTACTTCCTCACCGACCGGTTCGAACAGCACAGCGACACCTTCGAACGCATCGCCGCGGAGGTCGAGTAACGATGCTGGGACTGACCGCCGCGGCGATGGTCGTCACCGGGATCAACAGCGTTCTGCTCGCCGTGCTGGTTGCTGTCTGGGTCCGGAACTACCGCCAGTTCCGCACGCCGATGGTGCTTGGCCTGCTCGGCTTCAGCAGCGTCCTGCTCATCGAGAACCTGATCGCCATCTACTTTTTCTCCAGCAGCATGCAAAGTCTCTACAGCATGGATCCGCTGGCCGGAGGGGTCGTCTTCGGGATGCGACTGCTCGAGCTACTGGCGATCGGCTTCCTCAGCTACGCGACGCTGCAGTGATCGGTCGCCTGCGACTCCCGTGACCGCCCGCAGCCGACCCGTTGCGAAGGGTTTTAAACCGAGGGCGGTATAGCAGGCGATAAGCGGGTTTTCGCTGTCTGTTCCCGCACTCGCAGTTATCGGACCGTCACTCAGTATGTTCCATCTTGACCGGCACGATTCGGCGGCCACCCGTCGACAGTCGGCGCTCCCGATCTGTCAGCGGTGGCCGTCGCCCGCCGAGCGGACCGTTGCAACCCCAGATTTCTCCGACGCATGAGCTCAGTAGATCAGCAACTCGACGACCTGAAAGCAGAGATCGACGAAGAGATCCCACCCGACATCACTGTCTCGGATGTGAAATACGAGGGCCCGGAGCTGGTGCTCTACACGCCCCACCCCAAACAGTTCGCCGAGGACGGCGACCTCGTCCGGTCGCTGGCGAGCAAGCTCCGCAAGCGGATCACCGTTCGGCCGGACCCGGAGGCGCTGTCCGATCCCTCGACGGCCGACTCGAAGATCCGGTCTGTCATCCCCGACGACGCTGGCGTTACCGATCTGGATTTCCACGAGGACACCGGCGAAGTCATTATCGAGGCCGAGAAACCGGGGATGGTGATCGGCCGCCACGGCTCGACGCTCCGGGAGATCACACAGGAGGCCGGCTGGACGCCGGAGGTCATGCGGACGCCGCCGATCGAATCCTCGACGGTGTCCAACGTTCGGAACTTCCTCAAACACGAACGTGACGAGCGGCGCGACGTGCTCGAACGGGTCGGCCGCGAGATTCACCGCGAGGAGATGGGCCGCGATCAGTTCGTCCGCATCTCGACGCTCGGCTGCTGTCGGGAGGTCGGCCGCGCCGCCTTCCTGCTACAGACGGCGGAAACGCGCGTGCTGATCGACTGTGGCGACAAACCCGGCGCGGAAGACGAGGTACCCTATCTGCAGGCCCCGGAGGCCCTCGGCGCGGGGCCGAACTCCATCGACGCGGTGGTGCTCACCCACGCCCACCTCGATCACTCCGCGCTCATCCCGCTACTCTTCAAGTACGGCTACGATGGGCCGATCTACTGTACGGAGCCAACCCGGGACCTGATGGGCCTGCTCCAGCTCGACTACCTCGACGTGGCGAACAAGGAGGGCCGAACGCCGCCCTACGAGTCCGAACAGGTTCGGGAGGCGATCAAACACGCCATTCCGCTCGAATACGGCGATGTAACCGATATTGCGCCCGATATCAAGGTCACCTTCCACAACGCAGGGCACATCCTCGGCTCGGCGGTCACACACTTCCACGTCGGTGACGGACTCTACAACGTCGCCTTCTCCGGTGATATCCACTACACCGACACGCGGCTGTTCAACGGCGCGGTCAACGACTTCCCGCGGGTCGAAACGCTTGTTCTGGAGTCGACCTACGGCGGTCGCAACGACTACCAGACCGATCAGGAGGACTCCGAGGAGAAACTTATCAGGGTCATCAAGGAGACCTACGAGGACGGCGGCAACGTACTCATCCCGGCGTTCGCCGTCGGCCGCTCACAGGAGATCATGCTCGTCCTCGAAGAGGCGATGCGGACGGGCAAACTCCCGGAGATGCCGATCCACCTCGACGGGATGATCTGGGAGGCGACGGCGATTCACACCACCTACCCCGAGTACCTCCGTGACGATCTGCAGGATCGAATCTTCCACGAGGACAAGAACCCCTTCCTCGCCGACCAGTTCAACCACATCGATGCCGGCGAGGAGGAACGACAGGCGGTTGCCGACGGCGAGCAGTCGATTGTCCTCTCCACGTCTGGGATGATCACGGGCGGCCCGATCATGTCGTGGCTCCGGCATCTCGGCACCGACGACGACTCCCGGCTCGTTTTCGTCGGCTATCAGGCACAGGGCACGCTCGGGAATCGCATCCAGAACGGCTGGGACGAGATCCCGATGGACGACGGCTACAACGGCAGAGGGAATGGCACGCTCACACTCAACATGGGCGTCGAAACCGTCGATGGCTTCTCCGGCCACGCCGACCGCAAGGGACTGATGGACTTCGTTCGCACGATGAACCCACGCCCGGAAAAGGTGCTCTGTGTTCACGGCGACGAACGGTCGGTACAGGACCTCTCGTCGGCGCTCTACCACGAGTTCGATATTCGGACGTTCGCGCCGAAAAATCTGGAGACGTTCCGCTTCCGATAGCTGCTGTTCGGCCGTGTTCAGGGCAATTCCTTCCATTGCTGGCCGCACTCCGGGCAGGTCCGAACGGCGTAGACCTCGTCGTCGTCGTCGTCCTTTTTCAACGTCTCGTCGCACTCGCTACAGGCGACTCGCTCGTAGTTGTCCTTGTGGAGTTCATCGGCTCGCAGTCCTTTACGCGTCGATTTCATTACATGAATATAGCATCTCTCGGAATAAAAAGCCCCAGTACGACACACGCAAGACAGCTTCATCGTGAACGTACGCTCTGGGACTCGTCTGTGAGTGATGACAGGGAGCTGACTTTGCGACACAACATGGCCGGCGAGAAGGGATGGCACGTGGTGGAAGGTAACTGTCCGGATGCGATGAACAGCAGGAGTGTGGTGGTCGTTAGTCCGTTGGGCGCGCGGCCGCACATCCATCGACCCCAAGCGGCGGCATCATGGCGTCTGGGTGACCAGTGGGGGTGCACGGCGTCTGGTCGACGAACGAGTGTCAGTGACAGGGTCAATCGGCCACGCTATAGCCGGCGGCGCGAGCACTGACGGCCCGGCCCCGGCTGTCCACATCACCCGACACCGCTGGCTGTCACCTCCAGAACTAACATTACATAATTCTTACCGCCAACACATAAGTATCGAACGGATAGTGCGAATATTATAGCTGATACGAGAAAAGTTGTGAGTTTTTACTACTACTTTGTCAAACCGACAAATGTCTATTATGTCCGGCTGAATCTTGGTGTTGCTACGCGGATTTGAACTCTCGTGAGATATACCTCGGCGGATACGGCGGCGAGGGAAGACGCGAACCACGGACGCCCCCGAAACCGTAGCTCGCGTCGGCGTGGCCGGCGCGGTGTGGGCGAGTCGAGTGTATCGCCGACGGTGACGAGAAAAGCGTCATATCGTCGGCATCGTAATTACAGCGGTGACGGATAAAAAGGCACCGTCCCGCGGACGGTTCTCTCTAGATGTGGCTGGCTTCCAATCGGCTACGTCAGGCTACGTCCAGCGGTCGGATCGTCTGTCGTCGAGCGCGGGGAACGAGTCCCGAACCGACGCGACCTCGTCGGGATCGATCTCGGCGTGCAGCGTCGCCGGCTCGTCGCCAGCGCGCACACGCGGCGTTCCCCACGGATCGTAGACGGCCGACCGCCCACAGAGCGTCGTCTCGGCGGCCGGGAACGAGCCCACGCCGTTGACCGCCGCAACGTAACAGAGGCTCTCGATGGCTCGCGCACGGCCGAGTGTCTCCCAGTGTTCGATCCGCGGATACGGCCACGCGCTCGGGACAACGACGAGGTCGACGCCGCGGTCGACGAGCCGGCGGTACAGCGCCGGAAACCGGAGGTCGTAACAGGTCGTCACCCCGACGGTGACGCCCGCGAAGTCGACGACGCCGAGTGTCTCACCGGGTACCAGTAATTCGCTTTCGGCCGACTCGTAGCCGAAGAGGTGGTGCTTCCGGTAGACGCCGCGCTGCTGGCCCTCACGGTCGAAGACGACGGCCGTGTTGGCGTACCCCTCGGCGGCCGGCACGTCGTAGCCGGCGGCTGCGCTGGCAGCGAGATCCTCGACGGTGCTCCCGGCGACCAGCCCGACCCCGTTGTCGGCGGCCATCGCGGCCAGCCGGTCGAACAGCGGGTCGTCGAGCCCGGCGGCGTGATCGGGGTAATCGTCGAAGGCGAAGAAGCCGACGACGAACTGCTCGGGGAGGGCAACGAGGTCGGCCCCATCGCTCGCGGCGTCGGCAACGGCGTCGCTGGCGCGGTCGAGGTTTGCTTCGACAGCGCTGGGCTCGATATCGAGCTGGACGAGCGCGAGCTCCATCGGGCTACTCGCTCCCGCTGATATCCTCGCGAAGAGCGGCCTCCAGATTGTCGAGTTCGCTGTCGAGATTGCGCTTGAAGAAGCGCTCGACGCCCGGGAGCTTGCCGTCGACGACGAACTCGTTGGCGAGCGTGCAGCCGTCGTCGGTGTCGGTGATGGTGTGCTCGCCCGTCACGCGAAGTGCCTTCGAGCGGCCCTCGAACTTCACGCGCGTCGGCGGATCGCGCGACACGTCCTCGGTTTCGACCGTCACCGTCGAGTTCACCAGCGGAATCGGGAGCTGTACGTGCCAGGTCGCCCGGCTCTCGTCGTGAATGTCGTAGGAGTCGACGACGCTAATCGCCCCGGCGCGCTTCTCCGGATCGGCGATAAACGACCAGATCTGGTCGCCGGGGACATCGAACGCGAACGTCCGCGAGACACGGACAGTCATTGCTGTATAGTGGGCTGGGAGGCTCAAAAAGGGCGCGGAACCGGCGGTCGGCGCGGCCTACTCGGGGGTGACACGCCACGTCGTCGACCGGGCCCGACTCCACTTCTCGATGTCGACATCGTCGGATTTCTCGGCGAGCTGTGGCAGCCGGACACCGACCTGCTTCGACGAGAGACCGATGGCGTCGGCGATGGTTTTCGCCCGGAAGTATCGTTCACCTCGCGCGACGCTGTCACGGAGGTAGGCAACGATCCGGCGTTCCTCCTCGGTGTAATCGGTCATTGAAACAGTGTAGCACACAAACAGGCTTAACGATTACGTCCACCACCAACGTCGCCGGTTGGACCGTTGCAGCACCCACTATCAGGCGTCGTAAATCTGGACCGCCACGACCGCCAGCGAGGCGGCGAGCATCGCCGCGGCGAACCCCCAGGCCTTGAACAGCTGTGTGCTGCCGGCGAACATGACGCCAGCACCGATAACCGTCAGCGCGCCCAGTGCGATCCCCGCGCCGATGCCCTTGTCGGTGTCGCTGCCGTGTTCCATACTCGCAGCCTCCGCCGGTGGCAACTTAGTTCATTCGACCCCAGCCTGTTCCGGGGCTGGGCTCCGGCTATCGCGGCCGCTGTCACTTGATTTCGACGTGCTCGGATTCCGCGTTCAGCGAGAGGTTCGCGGCGATCTCGGCGTTGCGCATGGCGTACTCCGCGGTATGCTGGAGGCTGACGAGTACCTCGCGGATCTTCAGGAGGTCCTCGTTCGGCAGTTCTTCGAGGTCGTCGAGGATCTCCTGTTCGCGGTCGGAGATCTCGCCGAAGAGGTGGCGGCAGTCGATGGTGAGATCGTAATCTCGCTCGACGACTGCCCGGACGGCCATCGATGTCAGCTCGTCGATGTCGTCGGTGAACTCCCGGATGCGCCGGATGGTCGAGCTATCGACATCCGGTGTGTCATCGGCGGTGGCGACGGTTTCGGCGATATCCTCGGCGTTGTCGGCGGTGAGTTCGAGATTCTTGGCGACCGAGCGATAGCCGATCAGCGGGAAACTGGAGTCGAGTCCGACGGCCCGACAGAGATTGGGGTTCTGGTAGGCGGTGAAAATCAGCCGGAGGAGGAGGACGAAGATCTTGTTGGCCTGTCGCTCGCGGTTGAGCGCGCGCTGGGCGAGGTCGCTGTTGTCGTGGGCCAGCGCCTTGACCGCCTCGCCGCGCATCGTGCTGCCGGTGCTTTCGAGCCGTTCCAGCAGGTTGTCGAGCGTGAAATCCTCGGGATCGGCCGAACAGCGGATGGCGATCCGCTCGGGTGTCTCCTCGACGACGCCCAGCCCCATCAGCTGGGTTTCGGCCGTGTAGACGGCGTTGATGTGTTCGGAATCGAGGGCGTCTTCGCCCTTCTGGACGTGGATCACCCTGCGTCCGAGGACGTACTGGGCGACGATGGCGCGTTCGACCGCGCCGGCATCGAGGTTGTCTGCGTGGATGATGGCCTCGCTCTCCTCGGTGTTTGCGGACTCCGGGAGGACGGTCAGGGTGCCCTTGCCGCCCATCCGGATCGATACCTCGTCGCCCTTCTCGACGTAGTTCTCCTTGGTCCACTCCGCGGGCAGCGTCATCGCCAGTGTCGACGGCCCGAGTCGCTGCACTTTCCGGGTTTCCATACCCTTCCTCAAACGCGTACATCCTTAAATTATACCCATGAAATGGTGAACATGTGGTTATGTATTGAAGGAGTGTGCTGAATTGAACAAATATTAATACGCCATAGAGTGCCACGAACGGAAACTGTCGAAACGCGAACCTGACCCGCGTGATCCCGACATTCGTTTCGCTCTCTCCGCCGCTACACGCGCTTCTCCCACCACTACACGAGTTTCATGAGCCGCGTTTCGACGCGGCCGACGCGAACCTGCCACCAGCCGCGGAGGTCGGCGTCGAGGTCTGGGTCGTCGGTATCGGCTCGCAGGGCCCGGAGCTCGTCGAGTTTGGACTGAGAGCCGACGATCTCCACCTCGCACCGGCGGATCACCGCGGGCGAGAGCTGTGGGTTGCCGCGGCCGAAGACGAACCCCTGTCCGCCGATCGGCGAGACGATGATCGTGCTCTGCTCGCCGAGCGCGTCGAGAATTTCTGACTCGGTGGCGTCGCTGACCAGCACCTCGCCGTCGCGCCACACATCGACGCCGAGCGGCGAGCCATCGAAGCCGAGTTCGCGTTTGATCGCCGCAAGCGTCGATCCCGGGCCGAGCACGTAGGTGGTCTCGCTGTCCATGTCAGCTGCGACGCCCGCCGCCAGCGCGTCGACGCTGCCGCCGCCGCGCTGTTTGGCCGACTGGAGGTCGTCGGCGACTGGCACGCCCGCGACCGCCCGGAGTTCGGGGCTAACGTCGCCGTCACGGTAGTCGTCCTCGTCGATATCCATGACCTCGCGCTGTTCGGTGCGGTCGAAATCGACGGCGACATCGGCAGCTGCCTCCGGTGAGACCGCAAACACCGACGAGTAGACCTTGACGCCGGCGGGCACGCCGAGCAACGGCGTCTCGCTGTCGGCCAGCGCGTCAGCCACGTCGGCTGCGGTGCCGTCGCCGCCGACGAAGGCGACGAGATCGACGCCGTGTTCGACGAACGCGTCGACCGCGGCTGCGGTGTCGCTCGCTGCTGTGTCGGCTGTCTCAGGGTCGTCGGTCCCGGCGTCACTGTCGGCATCAGGGTCGTACACGACCGTCGGCTCAAACCCCGCCGCGCAGGCGGCGTCGGCTCCCATCGATCCGCCGGCCGTCAGCAGGTCGAGATCGGCGTCGCGGTCGGCAAAGCGGTCGAACAGTCGCCGGGCCCGCTCCGGTGCTCGCGGTTCGGCACCGCGTTGACGGGCCTCCTCGATCTTGCCGTCGGTGCCCTTGAGGCCGACCCGCCCACCCATACCGGCAATCGGGTTGACGAGGACGCCGAGTCGCATACTCGACCCTCGGGTGGCGCGGTGAAAAGCCCCGTGACCCGGCAGTGACTCGTTGGCTCCCTGCGGTCGCCCGCGCGGCTCTCACGGCTCCCGCTGGTCGACGTTCGAGTGAACCGAGGACTCCCTTCGGTCGTCCTCGTAGCGAATCGGAACCCACTCCCTTCGCCGTAACCGACCGCCGGTATGGCACTCGGGGACCTCCGTGGTGAGGGCCGCGGCTGGACGCTGCTGTCGATTGCGGTGGCTGGGTGTTCGTGCTTGGCGGTCGGTTTCTCGTGCCAGCCGTGCTCCCGCAGGTGAAGGATGCCTTCACCGTCGGCGATATCGGGGCTGGCGTGGCCGTCACGGTTATCTGGGCGACCTACGGGCTGATGCAGATGCCGGCTGGGATACTCGTCGACCGTGTCGGCGAGCGACGACTCCTCGCCGGGAGCGTCGTCCTCACCGCGACGAGCGTCGTCGTCATCGGGGGTGCCCCGGCGTTTCTCGCTTTCTCGTCGGCTGCGGTGGGTTCGGTCTCGCAACCGGTCTCTATGGTCCAGCACGCGGCACCGCCCTCTCGCGAGCGTTTCCGGACCAGGACGGCACTGCCATTGGCGCGACGCTGGCCGCTGGCTCGGTCGGTTCGGCGGTCCTCCCGCTGGTAGCCGGCTCGCTGGTCAGTAGCTATAGCTGGCGACTCCTCGTTGGTGGGCTGGCGGTGCCGCTTGTCGCGGTCGGTGCCCTGATCTGGGTGACTGTTCCATCGTTCGAGATCGGTGGCGACGCGGCTACCGACGAAATCCCCGTTGACGACGTGCTCGCGGCGATCCGGACGCGGCAGGTTGCCCTCGCGATCAGTGCGGTGACGATAATGATCTTCGTCTTTCAGGGGGTGTCGGCGTTCTACGTCATCTACCTCACCTCGGTCACGGGCTTTGCGCAGTCGACCGCCGCGGCGATGTTTTCGCTCGTGTTTCTCGGCGGGGCCGTCTCACAGACCGTCTCGGGCGGGCTCGCCGACCGATTCGGTGACCGGCCGGTGTTGGTCGTCGCTGCCGGCGTGACCGTCCCGGTGCTTGTGGCGATTCCGGTGCTCGACAGCGAGATCGCTGTCGCGGCCGCCTCGCTCCTGCTGGGCGTGCGACTCGGCGTCAACGCTGTTTCGAACGCCTACATCATCGATGTGCTCCCTGAAGCTGTGACGGGAACTGCGTGGGGAACGCTCCGGACGGCGAGCTTCATCCTCGGCGCGACCGGCTCGACGGTCGTCGGCGCGATGGCCGACGCGGAGTTGTTCGACGAGGCGTTCCTGTTGCTCGCCGTGCTGACCGCGGTCGCGGCACTGCTGTATACCCGACTACCTGCGCGGACAGTCGGTGGCAACTCAAACACTTAACAGGGTCGGCAAGCTACCAGCGAGTAATGACCCTACTGGCATCCACCGCGCTCCCGATCACCGCGACGGCCGCCGTCGTGCTCGTCGCCAGTCTCGTCCTGACGATTGGCTGGCTCGTCCTCGTCTTCCGATAGCCGCCGCGCTCGTCGCTCGCTCGCTACTCCTTTTCCCGGTCAGCGACGGTCACCTGCTCGGCGAACCACTCCGCGGCACCATCGACGACGTTGGCGTCGCCGCCGCTGAATTTGACGCGGACGAACTCGCCCGGATAGCACCCCACGTCGACGGCGAACCGCTCGCGGACTGCCGCCAGCCGGTCCAGCAGCTGACTCTCGGGTTCGTCGGCAACGACGACGGCGGTGTGGATCGGCTCGCCACTGAACTCGTCGGCGACCCGCTCGAACATGGCCTTCATTTCGGCAGGAACGCCCGGCAGGACGTAGATCGACTCGACGACCGCGCCGGGCGCGACGCCGACCTCGTTGGGGAGCATTCTCGCGCCGGCCGGGAGATCGGTCGTCCCCTCGTCGAGCTCGTCGGCGCTGTAGCCGCCCTGCTCTGCGAGCCACGCCTCCGCCTCGGGGCTGTGTTCGAGGTCGCGGCCGACAGCGGTGGCGACGGCTGCCATCGTCATGTCGTCGTGTGTCGGGCCGAGGCCGCCGGTGACGACGACGGCGTCGTAGGCCGCGCGGTACTCGTTGACGACCTTGGCGATATCCTCGATGCGATCCGGCAGTGTCGTCAGCCGCTCGATTCGACAGCCGCGGTCGGTAAGCTGCTCGGCCAGCCATGCGCCGTTCGTGTTGACGGTCTCGCCGGCCAGCAACTCGTCGCCGACGGTGACCAGCGCGACGTTCATCGGTCCTCCTCGTCATCGTCGAGGCCCATCTCCACGCGAACCTCGTGTAGGCGGTCGATCTGCCGGCGGTAGTAGTAGAGCCCGCCGACCGCAATCGCCGCGAGGACGGCGACGGCAATCGAGAAGATGGTGAGGTCCTGTCGCTCGTAGTACTGGACCATGATCGATCCCGTGGCAACATCGTCCCACGTCACCCGCACCCGGTTGTCGACGAGGGTTGTCTCCGCACCTGTCGGGACGGCGTTGCTAAACAGGAAGAAGTCCATCCGGCTGTCCGGCGGGAGGATCACCTCGTAGGAGCCCTCGACGAAGACGGGCAGCGTCAGCCGGCGCGGCGTCGCACCCGCGGTGAAGGCGAGTTTCCCGTCGGCGGGGGCCGTGACAAACACCTCGTCGGGCGTCTGGTCGACGGTCCCGCGTGTATCGAGGTCGGTCCCGTTGATGACGGTCCCGTTGGCGTATCTGAACCGCACGGCCGAGATGTCGAGCGGCCCCTCCTGTCCGGGGCTTGTTGGCTGGTAGAGGCGGAGCCGCTGGTCAGCCGAGACGTTGTAGACGGCCTGTAGTTCCGAGCCCGTATCGAGGGTGAGCGTCGCGTTCCGGCTGGTGTTCCAGTCGTACGGGTCGGCCGGCTCCGCGTCGAGTGTCTCGGCGTTGATCTCGCCGCCGCCGGTGATGTAGCCAAGACAGCCGCCGGTGACGGCGAGGGCGAGCACCGCGATGATCGCGAGGCCGAGTCGTCGGTTCATGCTTACTCGTCGCCGATCACACACCGCAGTTCTGCGGGGAGGTATTCGCCAATCGATGCCAGCAGGCCGGGCGGGTCCGTGCCCTCACCACAGATAATCGACTGCTCAAGCAGGCCGAGCCGTTCGACGGTGACGATATCCTGTGCGTGGCCGGCGCGGTTGACCGTCGCCCGCACCTCGCCGCGGGTCGCACTGTTGACGGTGACACGGCCGGGGCCGCGCGGCCACTCGTAGAGCCGGTCGCGCTCGTCGTCGGCGAGCCGCGAGGGATCACCGTAGACGAACTGCATCGGGAGATGCTGGACGAGGCCGAACCGCTCGCGGATCTGGCTCGGCGTCCCCTGTCCGAGCCCGAGTTCGTCGCTCGGGATTCGGATTTTCTCGCCAGCGTCGAGGGTGATCCCGTCGTCGTCCCACGATTCGAGCGTGCCGGTGTAGGTCTCGCCGCTTTCGAAGTGGTCGGTGATCTCGCCCCACTGCTCGCGGAGGACGTTGCGGGCGGCGGTGGCGTCGTCGCCGGAGACGGTCACGGTGACGAACTCGTCGCTCCGGACGCCGATCTCGCACTCGACATGGAGGTCGCCGACCGCGTTGTCGAGCAGCGAGCCGAGACTTTTCAGCGCTCGCTCGCGGGCGTCGCCCTCGACGTAACACTTGGTTGCAAGAACGACCATTCAGTCGGCGTCCGCGTGGATTTCGGTGTTCAGTTCGTTCCGGAGGGCGTCGAGTCGCTCCTCCATCGCTCCGACAAGCTCGTCGTTGTCCATCGATTCGAGCGGGGAGGCACACTCGGGACACTGGAAGCCCTGATCCATCGCCTCGCCGAACTCGAAGCGGATCGAACAGACCTCACAGAGGTAGAACTCGTGGGTGCGCTCGTACTCCTCGCGCTCCTCGATGGCCTCCATGAGGCGCTCCATCTCGGCTTCGAGATTTTCGGGGATGTTGTCGTAGTGGAACGTCCACAGATACGTGAGCCAGCCCGAATCCTCGTCGCGGACGCGGCGGTAGGAGGCCAGATCGTTCTCGTAGAGGATGAACAGCGCCCGGCGCACGTCGTTGAGTTCGAGATCGAGTTCCTCGGCCAGCTCCTCGTCGGTCACTTCACCCTCCGGCGGGGCGGCGGCAACCGGCATCCCCTCCGCGCCGACGAGTTCGTGGAGGTATTTCTGGATAACCGGATCGTTCAGTAGTTCCTCAAAAGCCATTACAGCATTTTCGGCGGTGAACTCGGTTAAAAGCTCCGACTACGACGATCCCGGCGACATCGGCGGGTGCTACGACATCCAGCGAGCCGTAGCGTGTCATACCATTCACAGCCGATTCACTGTGGACCATCCGGAGCGGTAAATGTTGAAATAGATACGGTTACAGAAGGTGTTGCAAGATACAGGACGCGCG
>KI543201.1 GCA_000496215.1 uncultured archaeon A07HN63 | reverse complement strand
TCCCTGCGGCGGTTTGGTCACGTGCCGCTGCAACAAGCGACTGTAGATCGGCTGCCTCATCAGCCGACAGCGACCCGAAACCCGCCCGCCAGTCGGCCGTGGTGTCGTCCAACAGCCGATCCATTAGATCGGTGAAACTCTCGTTGTCGCGCTTGCGGGCCTGCAACCGCTCGTACACCTCGTCTTTGACGCCGATCGTTTTCGTGCCCATGTTTTGTATATACAAACACAAACACAAAACTGCTGCGTCGAAGCGATTACCACGCTCCCCGTGCGCTCCAACACGGCTATGTAGCCCACCCACCAACACCGATGCATGCAGATCGAATTCGACCGCGACACCTGTATCGGCATGTTCCAGTGCGTCGCCGAGTGGGACGGCTTCGAGAAGGATATGGACGCCGGCAAGGCCGTGCTGAAAGGTAGCGAAGAAACTGAGGAGGACATCTTCGTCGCCGAGATTCCAGAGGACGAGGAACTCGATGCGAAGTTTTCGGCCCGCTCGTGCCCGGTCGACGCCATCGCCGTCTACGATGACGACGGCGAGCAGATCGTTTGAGCCGCCGAAACGGATCTAACTCGATCCCGTGATCGCCTGATCGAGGTCGTCGATGATGTCCTGTGGGTCCTCGATGCCGACCGACAGCCGCACGAGGTCGTCGGTAACGCCGGCCGAGAGTTTCTCCTCGTCGCTCAACTGCTGGTGGGTCGTCGACGCCGGGTGGATAATCAGCGTTTTCGCGTCGCCGACGTTGGCCAGCAGCGAGGCCAGTTCGGTGGATTCGACCGTCCCGCGGGCGGCGTCGTAGCCGTCTTCCAGCCCGAAGGTGATCATGCCGCCGTAGCCGCCGTCGAGATACTCGGAGGCCATCTCGTGTGTTTCGTGATCCGGCAGGCCGGGATACGTGACCCACGACACGTCGGGGTGGTCGTCAAGAAACTCGGCGACGACTTGGGCGTTTTCGCAGTGTCGCTCCATTCGCATCGGCAGCGTTTCGAGTTTCTGCATCGTCACCCACGCGTCGAACGGTGACTGCTGATTGCCGAGATCACGCAGCCCGCGGGCGATAGCGGCGTAGGTAAAGCCGGCGTCGCCGAAGGCCTCCGCGAAGTTGACGCCGTGGTAGGCGGGGTTGGGCGCGCCGATCTCGGGATAGTCGTCGGCGTGGGCCAGCCAGTCGAAGGAACCGCCGTCGATCAGCGCGCCGCCGACCGTCGAGCCCGCGCCGTGAATCCACTTTGTCGTCGACTCCCAGACCAGATCCGCGCCGTGTTCGATGGGCCGGCAGAGCGCGGGCGAGGCGAAGGTGTTGTCGACGAACAGCGGCGTGTCGTGTTCGTGGGCGATGTCGGCGATGCGTTCGAGATCCGGGGTGACGAGCGCGGGATTCCCGATGGTTTCGAGGTGGACGTAGGCGGTGTCCTCGTCAATGGCCTCGGCGTAGGCGTCGTAATCGAGGGTATCGACGAAGCGGGTCGTGATCCCGCGGCGTTCGACGCTATGGGTGAAGTAGGTGTAGGTCCCACCGTACAGCGACGACGCCGAGACGATGTTGTCGCCGGCCTCCGCCAGCAGGAACGTTGCCACGTCGAGTGAGGCCATGCCCGAGGCGGTGGCGACCGCGCCGACGCCGCTCTCAAGCGAGGCCAGCCGCTCCTGCAGGCTGCCGACCGTCGGGTTCATTAGCCGCGAGTAGATGTGCCCCGGCTTTTCGAGCGCGAACTGTGCGGCGGCGTCCTCGGCGTCATCGAAGACGTAGGAGGTTGTCTGGTAGATCGGCGGTGCGCGCGAGCCGGTCGCGGGGTCGGGATCGGTGCCGGCGTGGAGGCTTCGGGTCTCGAAACCATCTGTGTCGTCGGACATACAGGCGGGTAGACGCCGAGCGGACACCTAAAACTGCGTGCCACCCGCGTGGCTGCCGGTATCTCGGACGCCAAGACGCGGCGACCGCCCCGGCTGTCTCCTTACCCCGAAAACAGGCTACTGTGGACCGGGGCGAAGTCGGTTTCTCCCTCGTCGACGCTTTCCTCGTCGTCGGCTGCCGTGTCGGTGATCGCGCGGCCGTCCAGTCCGTTGTTGAGGAAATCACGCACCGGCGGGCCGACGTTTTCGGGTTCGACGAGGAAGGCGTCATGGCCGTGATCGGAGTCGACGACGTGGTGAGCCACGGGCACCTCAACCTCGCGGAACGCCTCCGCCAGCGTCTCCGACTGGCTGACGGTGAAATGCCAGTCCGAGGTGAACGAGAGTAGCAGTGCCTCGCCCTCGAAGGCCGAGATCGCGCGGCCGGTAGTGCCGTGACCCTCCGCGAGGTCGTAGTCGTCCATCGCCCGCGTCAGGTAGAGGTAGCTGTTGGCGTCGTATCGTTCGGTAAACTGCTCGGCGTTGTAATCGAGGTAGGACTCGACCTCCCGGTAGGGGAAGAACGCTGCGGCCTTGTCCGGCGGGAACAGCGCGTCGCTGCCCTCGATGCCGCTGTCGCGACCCGCTGACCGGCGGCCGAACTTGCGCTCCATCGAGGCCTTCGAGAGATACATGATGTGGCCGAGCTGGCGAGCGAGAGCGAGGCCCTGCTGTGGCGGGCTCGCCTCTTCTTCGTCGCCGCCGTAGTAGTCGCCCCGTTCCAGTTGGGGTCGCTGCGGATCGCTCGTCTGGCGACGGCGTCGATAGCGAGACACTGCGAATCGAGTTCGCCGCCGCGCGACCGGGGCGATCAACTCCGCGTCGTC
>KI543200.1:8062-9779 GCA_000496215.1 uncultured archaeon A07HN63 | reverse complement strand
CAGCGACGGGAGGTCGTGTTCGTCCGCGAGATTGCGGAGGTTGCCGTCGTCGCCAGTGGTCACGAAGGTTTGCTCGGTCCAGTCGACGCCGGCGTCGCCCATCGCCTCTCGCACCACGAGGAAGTTCGAGAGCGTTTCCGCCGTGGTGCCGGACCGGGAGACGACGTTGACGACGGTGTCGTCCAGCGGGACGGAATCGAGAAGTTCCGCGGTGTCTTCGGGGTCGACGTTATCGAGGAAGTGCGCTTCGACGTCGGTCTGTTCGGATAGGGCGGCAGAAATTGTCGCTGCGCCGAGCGCGCTACCGCCGATGCCGACTGTCAGGACGGCCGACGGCGTGCCGAACGGCTCGACCGCGGCGCGAATCTCGTCGGTATCGACCGTCTCGGGGAGGTTGAGCGCGGCGTAGCCGTGTTCGTCGTTCGCGCGGCCCTGCTCAATGCGCTCGTGGGCGAGCCCGACGCGCTCGTCGAGGTGGTCGAGCGTGTCTTCGGTGAGGCCGGGACTCCCGCCGAGTGCATTGCCGATATCGAGTTCCATACCCGTTGGCGCGTCCGGTGGGTGTAAAATCGTTTTGTGTAGCTTTTTTCGTGATGCCGGGACCATCGGCTCACGACGGGATGTGCGTGATGCGCATGGAAACTGACTCGCCGGGACCGTACTCGGTCTATCGGTGGTTCCGCTAGCAAAGCGTTTTCTGTGCGACACACGTCTCACGACACATGAGCACTGACGCAGACAACACCGACAACGAGCCGGAGACGACGAAGATCGACGTACGGGTACCGACGGAACTCCTCGATCAGATCGATGAGGAGTATCACAGTCGCGGCTATACCTCCCGGTCGGAGGCGATCCGTGACGCGCTCCGGGCGTGGGTCGATCCGCCGGTTCGACTCTCCGACGACGTACTGGCAGATCTCGCCGCGAGCCGTGAGCAGCGCGAGGCCGGCGAGACGATCCCGCTGGAAACGTGATGGACAAATACGGCGTCGACCCCGACGAGTAGCAGCGATGACGACCGTCGAGATCACGCCACAGGCCGACGACCACCTCGCTGATCTCGACGCGGAGCCGCGCGAACGGATTCTCAAAAAGCTCGCCGAAGCCGAGGAGTGGACCGAACACCGGCTGGAACCACTGTCGAACTATCCGTACTACAAACTCCGGGCCGGCGACTACCGGGCCATCGTTACGTGGGATCGCAACGAGGACCGGCTGATCGTCGAGGCGGTCGGCCATCGTCGCTACGTCTACGACCGGCATCTTCCGCCCTGATTACAGCGTTGGCAGCGACGCCCGCCACACCACTCTCTTTGCTCGGCCGCAGTGAGTCCAACTCATGCCCGAGCACGTCGATCTCACCCACCCAATCGAGGACGGGATGCAAACCTACCCCGGCGACCCGGCGGTGGAGCTATCCGACCATGCGACTCACGACGCGGACGGCTACCACGTCGAGGCCCTCACCTGTGGCAGCCACACCGGCACTCACGTCGACGCGCCGCTGCACACCGAATCCGACGGTGACCCGCTGTCGGCGTTCTCGCTCGACCGCTTCGTCTTCGATGCTGTCCGCATCGACTGCCGAGACTGCGAGCCACGCGACGCCATCGCTCCGGATCGACTGCCCGACAGCGACGCCCTCGCAGACGCCGACATGGCCGTCTTCTGGACCGGGTGGGCCGACCACTGGAACACTGATCGCTATCTGGAT
>KI543200.1:0-1084 GCA_000496215.1 uncultured archaeon A07HN63 | reverse complement strand
TCGACCGCCCGCGACTCGTGGAGTTCCGCCGCTATCGACTCGCGGCTCGATTCGCTGAGCTCCTTCGAATCGGCGACATCGGCGGGTAGCTCTCCGGGTCGGCGCGGACAGCCGCGGCGACCATCGGCCCCAGCACTGGGCCTTTGCCCGCCTCGTCGACGCCGATCTGATACGCTGTCATTGCTTACTCGCTGTCACCGGCTCCATCGGTGTCGCCATCGCTGTCAGCGTCGCTATCGAGGAAGAACTCCTCGCGTTCGAACGGTTCCTCGGTGCCCTCGACGGCGAGCACGTCCAGCGCGGTGACGGTCGCCTCGACATCGAGCAGGCCGGCGAGGCTCGGCTCCGTCCGTCCCTCGTCACTCGAAATCAGTTCCTTGATGTAGAGCCCGCCTTCGCCGTGGATATCGACGGCTGCGTGGCGGGCGTCCTCGCGCTCGACGCTGGCCGACAGCACCTCGCGGGTGCGGGTCTTGCTCGCCCGACGGTGGTCGACGCGCTGGGGCGTGTCCTGTTCGACGGTCGCGCCGTCGATTTCGCTGATTGCGTCGGTCAACTCGGCGTCGCTCACGTCGGCGTCGAACTCGACTTCAGCGCGATAGGTTTTCGAGGCGTCGAGTCCCTTGACGCGTTCGACCATCTCGTAGTCGGCCAGCCGCAACCCCTCGACCTCGACTTTTCCGTCGGCGAAGGCGTTGATATCGCCCTCCAGCCGCTCGACATCGATCCGGCGGCGCTGTGGCTCCTCGATCTCGACGACGAACGGCCGGCCAGTTCCGAGCATCTTCGCGTCGACATCCTCTCGCCCCGCGCCGTGGAACGTCGCCGCGGTGCCACCCATCACGTCCTCGACGATGGGCGCGGTCAACTCCTCGACGCTCTCGGGGTAGAGATACCCCTCGCCGTCGCAGTGCTCGCAGGGGCGACTCCCCTGTCGACCGCTGCCGTGACACTCCCGGCAGGGCCACTCTGTCTGGGGAATCCCGCGTTCGAGCTTGCGGTACCGGCCGTAGACGAACGCGGAGTTGAGCTTCGTGTCGACGCGGCCGGCAGTCGAGATCCAGCGTGAACTGCACGTCCGGCC
>KI543199.1:107371-117108 GCA_000496215.1 uncultured archaeon A07HN63 | reverse complement strand
GTTCACGTCGGCTTCGTGCTGTTGCTCGTCGGGACGCAAGGCGTTTTCTCGCTGCTGGCCGTCCTGAACGTCCGCCATGCCGAACGGGTACTCGACCGCGAACAGACGTGGGTCGAGAACGCCCTCGGCGTCGACGACCTCGACGACCTTCGCGAGTACCACCGGCTCACGTCGGCGTTCTCGGAACTCCGGTCGTGGATCGGTCTCGGCGTGTTGCTGCTGGTGCTGTACGCTGGCGGGCTCTCGTGGGCCGTCGACGTACTCGGAGCGACAGGCCAGCCGGTCGTCGTGCAGGGCGTGGTGTTCTTCGTCGCCATTGCGGTCGCGGCCCAGCTGTTTGCGATGCCGTTCGATCTCGTCTCGACGTTCGGCATCGAGGAGATATTCGGCTTCAACAATCAGACGCCGCGGCTGTTCGTCCGCGATACGCTGGTCCAGCTTGGTCTCTCTATCGTCTTCGCTGCGGTCCTCGGCGGTGCGGTTCTCGCTTTTATCGAGTGGTTGCCGACGCTGTGGCCGGCCGCAGCGTGGGGACTGTTTGTCGCCTTCTCGCTCGGGATGCAGATCCTCTACCCGCGGCTGATCGCGCCGCTGTTCAACGACTTCGATCCCGTCGACGCCGGCGAGTTGCGTGAGGCCGTCGAGGATGTCTTCGAGCGCGCCGGCTTCGAGACGAGCGACATCTACACGATGGACGCCAGCCGGCGATCCTCACATCTCAACGCCTACTTCGTCGGCTTCGGCCGGACAAAGCGCGTCGTGCTGTTCGACACACTCGTCGAGAAGATGGCACTCCCCGAACTCCAGAGCGTGCTCGCGCACGAACTCGCCCACTGGAAGGAGGCCCACATCTGGAAGCAGTTCGCGGCGAGCGCGGTCCAGATGGGCGTCGTCTTCGCCGTCCTCGGCTGGCTCGTCGACTTCGAGCCGCTGTACGCCGCCTTCGGAATCCCGGCAACGGCGACGTACGCCGGGCTGCTGCTGGCTGGGCTCATCGTCGGCCCGCTGCTACAGTTCACCGCGCCCCTGTCGAACAAACTCTCCTTGGCCCACGAGCGGGAGGCCGACGACTACGCCGCCGAGATCATGAATCCAGACCCGATGATCGACGCGCTTGGCCGGCTGGCCGGCGAGAACCTCGCCAACCCGTTCCCGCATCCGTGGTACGCGACGTTCCACTACAGCCATCCGCCGATTCCCGAGCGGATCCGACGCCTGCAGAAGCGCGGCGACGGCGACACGAGCGACGGGCCAGCCGACAACACTGAGGACATCGCACCCGGTGCCGACTGAGATGGCCGACCCCGGCAGCTACGTGCTCGTCGTCGACTGCGACGGTTCGGTCGATATCGAGGTCGGCGCGCTCGGCGAGATCACATTTGATGGCTCCTACGCCTACGTCGGCAGCGCGTTCGGTCCCGGCGGCCTCTCGCGTGTCGACCGACATCGAGAACTCGCCAGCGGTGACCGGACAACGCAGCACTGGCATATCGACTACCTGCTCGGTGATGAGTCGGTGCAGTTGGTCACTGTCGAAACCTATCCCGATCGTGACATCGAGTGTGCGCTGGCGACGGCCCTTCGAGAGGCGGGCTGTGAGCCTGTCGCGGCGTTCGGCGCTTCTGACTGCGACTGCGGGAGTCATCTCTGGGGACTGGAAACGCTGTCGCTGCCGGCGACAGTCAAAACGGTGTAAAACCGGAAAGAGAAACGGGACTGCTCAGTCGTCGCTCGAAACGGTTTCGGTGTCGGGGGTCGCCTCGGCTGCCGCCGCCGGCGTCTCGGGGAGATCCTCGCGCACGTCGTCGGAGCCCTTGTTCTCGATGGAATCCCGATAGGCATCGGGGAAGATCCGAGCGAAGTTGCTGATCTCGGCCGCCCAGTCGTCGAGTAACTCGGCCGCACGGTCGCTGTCGGTGTACTCGGCGTGGTTCTCGACCAGTCGGGTCAACATCCGCTCGTCTTTCTGCGTGAGCGACTCGGAGAATGTCACCATCCCCTTGTTGAGTTTGGACTCGAACTCGCCATCGGGGTCGTAGACGTAGGCGACACCGCCTGACATCCCTGCGGCGAAGTTCCGGCCCGTTTCGCCCAGCACGGCGACGACGCCGCCGGTCATGTACTCACAGCCGTGATCGCCGACACCCTCAACAACGGCCTTGACGCCGGAGTTGCGCACACCAAACCGCTCGCCGGCGACGCCGTTGATGTAGGCCTCGCCCTGCGTCGCGCCGTAGAGAGCGACGTTGCCGATGAGGATATTGTCGTCGGCAACATACGCCGCATCCGGTGGCGTCTGCACGATGAGTTTCCCACCGGACATCCCTTTGCCGACGTAGTCGTTGGCCGCGCCGGTGAGGTCCATCGTCACACCGTTGGCGAGGAACGCCGCGAAGCTCTGGCCGGCGATCCCGTCGAAGTCGACGGTGATCGTGTCGTCAGCCAGTCCCGCGCCACCGTACCGCTCGGAGATCTCGTGAGAGAGCGTCGCGCCGACCGCGCGGTCGACGTTATCGATCTCCTTGTCGAGGGTGACGCTCCGCCCGGACTCGAGGGCCTCCTCGGCGTCCTCGATGAGCTCCCAGTCGAGCTGATCGTCGATATCGGTGTGGTTTTGCTCGCGAGTTTTCCGCCGTTGATCGCCCGCCGTCGGTGCGATGACCGTCGAAAGATCGAGATGCTGGGCCTTCTCGTGGTCGGTCTCGCGCTGGGTGAGCAGTTCTGGTCGGCCGATCATCTCGTCGAGCGAGCGGAAGCCGAGGTCAGCCATGATCTCTCGGAGTTCCTGCGCGATGAACGTCATGTAGTTGATGACGTGCTGGGGTTCGCCGGGGAACCGTTCACGGAGTTCCTCGTCCTGTGTCGCCACGCCGACCGGACAGGTGTTGGCATGACACTGTCGGGCCATCACACAGCCGGAGGTAACCAGTGAAGCGGTGCCGAAGACGTACTCCTCCGCACCGAGCAACGCGGCGACCGCTACGTCGCGGCCGGTTTTCATCCCGCCGTCGGCTGTGATCTTGATGCGGTCACGGAGCCCGGTCGCACACAGCATCTGATTGGCCTCGGCGACGCCGAGTTCCCACGGCAGGCCAGCATTTTTTATCGACGTTTTTGGCGACGCACCGGTCCCACCGGAGTCACCGGAGATGTGGACGATGTCACCGTTGGCCTTGGCGACACCGGCCGCGATTGTACCGATGCCGGCCTCGGAGACGAGTTTGACATTGATATCCGCATCCGGGTTTGCGGCTTTGAGATCGTGGATCAACTGCTTGAGATCCTCGATCGAGTAGATGTCGTGTAGCGGTGGCGGCGAAATAAGACCGACACCTGGCGTCGAGAACCGGACATGGGCGATCATCTCGTTGACCTTCTTGCCCGGCAGGTGCCCACCCTCGCCGGGTTTCGAGCCCTGTGCCATCTTTATCTGGATCTCTTCGGCCGACGAGAGGTAATGAGAGGTGACGCCAAACCGACCGGAGGCGACCTGCTTGATGTCGCATTCCTTCTCGGTATCAAACCGCTCAGGTGGCTCACCACCTTCTCCTGTTCCGGCACTCCCGCCAATGCGGTTCATTGCGATCGCGTTGTTTCGTGGGCCTCCGGCGACAGCGACCCGAGACTCATTGAGGCCGTGGCGAACTGTTCGACGATCTCGTGAGCCGGCTGGACCTCCTCGATATCGACTGGCTCGCGGTCGGCGTCGAATTCGAGTAGGCCGCGCAACGTCTGAAGGTTCTCGTTCTGGTCGTTGATCAGCTCGGCGAACTCCAGATAGCGGTCGTAATCGCCGCTGCGGACGGCCTGCTGGAGTGTGCCGACCGTCTCGGGGTTCCACTGGTGGTAGATACCCGACGAGCGGTGTTCGTACTCGCCCTGTGTTTCGAGTTCGGGATCGGACCCAAAGCCGACGGCGTGGCGGGTGCGCACGTCGTCTTCGATCACGTCAAGCCCGATGCCTTCCGTGCGGATCTCGGTGCCCTCGAAGTATTCGGCGATGAGATCCGAACTCAGGCCGACGGCCTCGAAGATCTGTGCGCCCTGATAGGATTCGACCGTCGAGATACCCATCTTGGCCATGATCTTCAGCAGGCCGTGTTCAAGCGCGTTGACGTAGCCGCCGATAGCGTCTTGCTCGTCAACACCGTCCGGACCGGCACAGAGGTCAGAGATGGTCTGATAGGCGAGATACGGGTTGACCGCGCCTGCCCCGTAGCCGACCAGCGTGGCGAGATGGTGGACTTCCCGTGGATCGCCGGACTCGACAACAAGCCCAACGTCAGTGCGAAGCCCGTGGCGGACGAGGTCATGGTGGACGCCGCCCGTGGCGAGGAGGCTGGGGATCGGGATGCGATCCGCACCCGTGTCGCGGTCCGAGAGGACGATAATGTCCGCGCCGTCGTCGATAGCGGCGCGAGCGTCATCGCGAAGCCGCTCGATGGCGGCTTCGAGATCCGTCTCGGGATCGTAGGTCATATCCAGCGTCGCTGACTCGAAGTCGTCCTCGTCGCGGTCGAGATCCTTGATCGTCGCTGTCTCCTCGTCCGATAGAACGGGCGAATCGAGGACAAGCTGGTGAGCGTGTTCCGGCGACTCGGTCATCAGATTTCGTTGCTTGCCGAGCCGGGATTCGAGACTCGTCACCAGCTCCTCGCGGATGTAGTCGATGGGCGGGTTCGACACCTGCGCGAACAGCTGCTTGAAGTAGGTGAACAACGGGCGGTTGAACTCGCCGAGCACCGACAGCGGCGTATCGTCACCCATCGAGCCGACGGGGTCTTTGCCCTGATTGGCCATCGGCTCAAGCAGGTGGTTGAGCTGGTCCTCGGTGTACCCGAAGGCAGCCTGCTGGGCGCGAAGCTCCGAAACACTGTTTTGCGGTTCGAGGTCATCGGCAGCGATGTTGTCGAGTCGTTCCTGCTGCTCGTCGACCCACTCGCCGTACTTGTCGTCGGTGAGGTCGTCGAAGACATCCGCGTCGGGGATGACCTCGCCCTCCTCGGGATCGGCCACGAAGATCTGGCCCGGCTGGAGGCGGCCGCGTTCCTTGATCTCGCTGGGATCGGTCTCGATCGCGCCGACCTCGCTGGCGGCGATCAGCGTGTTGTCCTCGGTGATATCGTACCGGCAGGGCCGCAGGCCGTTGCGGTCAAGGACGGCAGAGATCTTGTCACCGTCGGTCGCCGCAACGAGTGCAGGTCCGTCCCATGGCTCGACGAGGCTGGCATGATAATCGTAGAAATCCTGCCGATCCGCGTCCATCAGCTCGTCGTTCTCGTAGGCTTCCGGAATGAGCATCCGGAGGACGTGCGGGAGGTCGCGGTCGGAGTGCATCAGGAGTTCGACCGCGTTGTCGACGCTAGCGGTGTCGGACTGCCCGGCCTCGGTCACGGGTTTCAGCGTCTCCATCTCGTCGCCGAAGGCCTCGTGTTCGAGTCTGGACTCCCGTGCCCGCATCCAGTTGATGTTGCCACGGATCGTGTTGATCTCGCCGTTGTGGATGATTCGCCGGTACGGATGGGCGAGATGCCACGCGCCGAGCGTGTTCGTCGAGAACCGGGCGTGAACGAGCGTGAGCGTCGTCTTGAGCCGTTCGTCTGTCAGATCAGGGTAGTACGTTGCGAGCTGTTCGCCCTTGAGCAGCCCCTTGTAGACCAGCGTCTTCCGGTGAAGCGAGCAGACGTAGAACCGGCCAGCGTCGTCGATCTCCTCGGCTGCGGCCTCGGCCGCGCGGCGAGCCAACAGGAGTGCCTGGTCGAACTCATCATCGCTCATCGCCTCGCTCGGCGTGACAAACGCCTGTCGGACATCGGGTTCGGAGTCAATCGCGGTCTGCCCGAGGTCACTGTTGTCGGTCGGTACGTTCCGCCAGTGGAAGACATCGAGATCGTAGTCGGCAAGCGTTGCCTCGAATAGATCGACCAACTCCGCACGAACGTCGTCGTCCTGCGGCATGAAAATCGACCCGACGGCGTACGTGTCAGGCAGGTCGCCGACGACAGCCTCGAAAAACGCGTCGGGTCGCTGAATCATGATGCCGGCACCGTCGCCCGTTGCCTCCTCGGCCCCGGTGGTGCCACGGTGTTCGAGATTACAGAGCAGATCGATCCCGTCTTCGATAACGCTGTGGGAGTTGCCCCCATCGAGATCTACGACGGCCCCAACGCCGCAGTTGGACTTCTCGTCGGTCGGGTCCGCAAGACCGACCGGTTTCTCATGCGCGTCGTCCGAACGCGCATGTGAATCATTGTGTGACTTGACCATACAGATGGGAGCAGATGCCGGAATAAATGCCTGCTGATGATCGGATAAGGGTTCCCTAGTCACATATTAGGAGTTTTAATTCATTTATGTCGGCAGAAGCGACTTTTGCGGATTCCCCTATCGGACAACCGGACATTTCGATTGCTCTACCGACAGAGTATAGATTCCGGAGTAGAACGCCAAGCGTCGCATATATCGGCAACAATGTGCGGTATCAGTGTCGACAGCCCCGGTGATCGGCCCGCGCGACTCAGTAGTTTTTCGCGAAGAAGGCGGTCTGGGTCGCGGCGTCGTCACAGATCGCACACGTCTCGTCGGGGTCATCCGCGTCGTCGGTGGGTTCCGCGTCGCCGATGGGTTCTGCGTCGTCGAACGGACACATGACGATCTCGGCGGCCAGCGGCTCCTTGATCGGCTCCTCGCACTCCTCGTCGCCACACCACGGCGCTTTGACGTAGCCGCCGTGCTGGCCCAGTGTGCCGAGAATCTCCTCGCGGGAGTCGGCCTCCCGGACATTTTCCTCCAGTCGCTCCTCGGCAGCGGCGTAGAGTTTGGCGTACACCTCGTCGAAGTGGTCCCGTATCGTCTCCGTGATCCCCTCGCGGTCGGCTGTCGTCGTCTCGCCGTCGGGACGGTGAACGATGGTCACCTCGTCGTCCTCGACCTCGTGAGGGCCGATCTCGATCCGGACAGGGACACCCTTCAGCTCCCACTCGTTGAACTTGAAGCCGGGATTGCGCTCGTCGCGGTCGTCGAGTTCGACGCGGACGCCGGCGTCGTCGAGGTCGCTGGCGACCTCGTCGGCATAGTCGAGCACGTCGTCTTTCGTCTCCTCCTGCCAGATCGGGACGACGACGACCTGCTCGGGAGCGACTGTCGGCGGAAGCACAAGCCCCTGATCGTCGGAGTGGGTCATGATCAGCGCGCCGAGCGCGCGCCACGACAGCCCCCACGAGGTCGTATGTGCGGGCTGGGTCTCCTCGTCCTCGTCGGAGAAGGTGATATCGAAGGCCTCCGCGAAGGAGGTGCCGAGGTGGTGGCTGGTGCCGGCCTGCACCGATTTGCCATCCGGCATCAACGCCTCGACAGTCGTCGTCGTGTGCGCGCCGGGGAACTTGTCGTGATCGGGTTTCTGGCCGTCGAGCACCGGAATCGCCAGCAGGTCCTCGTAGATCTCGGCGTACTGCTCCAGCCGGAGCATGGTCTCATCCCACGCCTCGTCGAACGTCTCGTGGGCGGTGTGGCCCTCCTGCCAGAGGAATTCTTTCGTTCTGAAGAACGGCTTCGTCTCGGTGGCTTCCCACCGGACGACCGAACACCACTGATTGAGCCGCAGCGGGAGGTCGCGGTGGCTGCGCACCCACTCGGACATGTAGGGCGCGATGATCGACTCGCTGGTCGGGCGGACGGCGAGTCGTTCATCGAGTTCGTCGTACCCGCCCTGCGTGGCCCACGCCACCTCGGGGTCGAACCCCTCGACGATATCCTTCTCGCGTTCGAGATAGCTCTCGGGGATGAACATCGGGAAGTAGGCGTTCTGCACACCAGTCGATTTGAACTTGCCGTCGAGTTCCGACTGGATCGCCTCCCACAGCGCGTAGCCGCGCGGCCGGGTGACGATGAAGCCGCTCATCCCGTCGGGGCCGTAGCTGGCGAGGCGGGCCTTCTTCACGACCTCGGCGTACCACTCGCCCGTGTTGTGTTCCTTGCTCTCGGTGATCCCCAGATCTTGCTCGCTACTCATTGCCGGCACTCCGCAACCGGGACAAATAAACTCGGTGTGTTGGCGGTCGAAGCGTCGGTGTGGCGACCGTGGGGTGAGTGCCGTAGCTTAACAAGGGATACCGCCAGCAGACCCCTCACCACGGATGTTCGAACACACAGGACAAACCGACGAGCGCGCCGTCTCACCCGTCATCGGCGTGATACTGATGGTCGCAATCACGGTCATCATGGCGACGATGATCGGCTCAGTGTTTCTCGACTACGCCGGGCAGGTCTCCAACCAGCCACCGCAGGCCGCCTTCGGCTACGAGCAAACCGACACCGACGAGATCAGGGTCACCCACGTCAGCGGCGAGCGAATCGACAACCAGCACCTCAGGATCACCGTCGGCGGCGACGAAGTCTACCCCGACGACAGTGGCGCCGATATCTCGAAGACCGGCTGGGCGAGCCCGATAGCGGTCGGTGATACAGTGGATATCGAACACACCGATGCAGACAGTGGCGACACCGTGCGACTGATCTGGCAGAATCCCTCTGGACAGTCGGCGAATACGCTCAGCACGTGGCAGTGGCCATAGCTCAGGCGAACAGCTGTTTGAGCTGCTGTTTCGAGAACAGGGAGGTCGGCTTGTCCATGTGGACACCGATCTTGCCCGATAGCGCCCGCAGGCCGAGTTGCTGGACCGGTTCCGGCAGCGAGTAGCCACGCCGGATCAGGTGGCCGAGTCGGATCTCACTCGACAGCGTCTCGCGCCACGCCGACTCGTAGACGGCCAGCGATTGCGGGCGGTCGGGTTGAATGTGGCGGGCCGCACAGTCGGCGGCGGTCATCCCGTAGAGAATCCCGCCGCCGGTGAACGGCTTCGTCTGCGAGGCGGCGTCACCGATGAGGAACACGCGGTCGGTCGTGACCGTATCGGGTGGCCCAATCGGGATCGCCCCCGAACAGAAGTGATCGGTGTCGACGCCGTACTGCTCGGTCAGGATGTCGAACCGGTCGTTGACATCCTCGCCCGGCGCGGCCGCCAGCCCGTACTCGACGCCAGCCTCGCCGCGGGGGATGCGCCACGCGAAGAATCGCGGGACGGTGAGGTGAACGTCGACGTGGTCGCTGTGGTCGGCCTCGTCGGTGAAGGCGAGCACGCCGTGGAGCTTTTCGCCCGGTTCGGGGAGTTCGACCGCCTGCCGGACGCGTGAGACCGGGCCGTCGCAGCCGGCGACCATGCGGGCCTCGATCTCCAGTGGCTCGTCCGCGTCGTCGGGGCTCACGGTGAGGACGACCCGATCCTCGCGCTCGTCGACGCCGGTAACGGTGTGGCCATCGCGGATCTCCGCGCCGGCCTCGCGGGCGCAGTCGGCCAGCGTGCGGTCGAGTTCGACGCGGTCGATAACGTTCGAGATCTCGTTCGTCTTGTAGAACAGATTGGCGTCGGTGTCGGGACCGCCGGTGTAGAAGTTCGCGCCGTAGACGCGGTTCTGCAGGAGGTCGTCCTTGGCGTCGTCGGGGACGTACTCCCAGATATCGGTGCTGACGTGGCCCGAACAGGCCAGCGGGTCGCCGATGGTCCCCTTTTCGAGGCCGAGCACGTCGTAGCCCGACTCCGCGGCCCGGCGGGCGAACCGCGCGCCAGCAGGGCCGATGCCGACAACGACGAAATCGTACATTACTGTGGGTTTGTTGAACTGGGTGTTTAGCTTGTTTGTTTTCGATAAGACGGTTCAAAGGTTGATACTGTCCAGAA
>KI543199.1:105891-107351 GCA_000496215.1 uncultured archaeon A07HN63 | reverse complement strand
GCCGCCGCCCTCGCCGCCTTCCGGCCCGAGGTCGATGATATGGTCGGCGTTCTTCACAAGGTCGAGTTCGTGTTCCACGACGACGACGCTGTTGCCGTTGTCGACGAGTCGCTGGAGCACGTCGATCAGTTTGCGCTCGTCCTCCTTGTGGAGGCCCGTCGTCGGCTCGTCCAGCAGATAGAGCGTGTCACCGGTCTGTTTCTTGCCGAGTTCCTCGGCGAGTTTCACGCGCTGGGCCTCGCCGCCCGACAGCGTCGTCGACGGCTGGCCGAGCGACATGTAGCCGAGGCCAACGTCCTTCAGGAGTTTGAGTCGCCGTCGAATCTGTGAGTTCGCCTCGAAGAAGTCGTAGGCCTCGGCGACCTCCATATCGAGTACGTCGGCGATGGTTTTGCCCTTGTAGGTCACGTCCAGCGTCTCGTCGTTGTAGCGCGCGCCGTCGCATTCCTCGCAGGGCACCTTGACATCCGAGAGGAAGTTCATCTCGATGGTGACCGTCCCTTGCCCGCCGCAGGCCTCACACCGGCCGCCCTTGACGTTGAACGAGAACCGCCCCTTCTTGTAGCCACGTTGTTTGGCGAGTTTGGTTTCGGCGAAGAGGTCGCGGATGTAGTCGAAGACATCGGTGTAGGTCGCCGGGTTCGACCGCGGCGTCCGGCCGATTGGCGATTGATCGATCAGCCGAACTGTCTCGATCTTATCGACGCCCTCCAACGCGTCGTGCTCGCCCGGATCGACCGATGTGTTGTCGTTCATCTCGCGGGCCAGCCCCTTGTAGAGGATCTCGTGCATCAGCGTCGACTTGCCCGACCCCGAGACACCCGTGATCGCTGTAAAGACGCCAAGCGGGATCGGCACGTCGAGATCATCCAAGTTATGCTGGCGCGCGCCGCGGATCAGGAGTTCGTCTTCGCCCTCGCGGCGGTCGTCGGGAACCGGGATCTCCTTGCGACCGGCGAGATAGTCGCCTGTGAGCGAATCGTCGCTCTCGCAGATGTCGTCGAAGTCGCCCTGTACGACAATCTCGCCGCCGCGCCTGCCCGGGCCGGGACCCATGTCGATGACCGTATCGGCCCGGCGGATCGTCTCCTCGTCGTGTTCGACGACGAGCAGCGTGTTGCCGAGATCGCGCAACCCCTCGAGGGTGTTGAGCAGCCGGTCGAGATCACGCTGGTGGAGCCCAATCGAGGGCTCGTCGAGCACGTAGAGCACGCCGACGAGGCCGGAGCCGACCTGCGTCGCCAGCCGGATGCGCTGGCTCTCGCCACCCGACAGTGTCGAGGCCTCGCGGTCGAGCGTGAGGTAGTTGAGCCCGACCTCCTCCATGAAGCCGAGGCGGGCTCTGATCTCCTTGAGAATCTCCTCGGCGATGGTTCGGTCGCGCGCCGAGAGGTTCGCTTCCATGTCCTCGAAGTGATCGAGCGCGTCGCTGATCGACAGCTGGTTGACCTCGGTGATCG
>KI543199.1:72879-104435 GCA_000496215.1 uncultured archaeon A07HN63 | reverse complement strand
GACAGGCCCCGTACGGGCTGTTGAACGAGAACGACCGTGTCTCGATCTCGGAAAACTGAAAGTCGCTGTGGGGATTGCCGAGCGTTTCGGAGAACTCGACAGTCAGCCGGTCGTCCTCGTCGCCGGCGAGGTCGCCCGTCGAGCGCGTGTTCGACCCAATGGGCGGGTCCTCAGGGGGGTCGGGAATAAGCACTTTGAGCACACCCTCGGCCTCCTCCAGTGCGGTTTCGACGCTATCGGTGATTCGCGAACGGGCGTCGTCTGAGAGTTTGACGCGGTCGACGATCACGTCGATGGTGTGGTCGTAGTTCTTGTCGAGCTCCGGCGTCTCCATCGTCAGGTCGTACTGCTCGCCGTCGACCTCGACTCGCGCGTAGCCCTCGCTGACGAGGTCCTCGAAGCGGTCCTCGAAGGCGCCTTTCTGATCGCGGACGATCGGCGCGGCGATCTTTGCCCGCGTGCCGTCGGGGAACTCCAGCAGCTGTCGGACCATCTCTTGGGCACTCTGCTCGCCGACCTCCTCGCCGGTGATCGGATCGTACTGGGTGCCGACCCGGGCGTAGAGCAGGCGGAGGTAGTCGTGGAGTTCGGTGACGGTGCCGACCGTCGACCGGGGGTTGTTGGCGGCGTTCTTCTGATCGATCGAGATGGCTGGTGAGAGCCCCTCGACGGATTCGACTTTCGGCTTGTCCATCTGACCGAGGAAGTTGCGGGCGTAAGCCGACAGCGACTCGATGTAGCGTCGCTGCCCCTCGGCGTAGACGGTATCGAACGCAAGCGATGATTTGCCCGAGCCCGACAGCCCGGTGACGACG
This sequence comes from uncultured archaeon A07HN63, assembly GCA_000496215.1. Lineage (GTDB taxonomy): Archaea > Halobacteriota > Halobacteria > Halobacteriales > Haloferacaceae > Halonotius. Next base: position 103,620 of record KI543199.1, on the reverse strand, counting down.
GTTAACTCCTCGCGCGGAATCTCCACGTCCAGATTCTTCAGATTGTGTTCCTCCGCGCCACGGACCTCGATGACATCGCGGCTCATCGTGCGACGATCACCGGCCGGCGGGGAAACGAGATCGGTTCGGCGGCAACGCAGTGCATACTGCTGTCTGGGGTTGGACCGACTTAACCCGCCCGCTCTGTTAGAATTGGTATCATTTTTCGACCGAGTGGGACAGTGACCGGGGCAGGTCAAATGCATTACTCGACTGAAACAACCACTAAGTAGGTCGCCACAAAAGGCTGCAGGTATGCTTGGTGCTGACCCCGGCAGCGAGAATTCCTCGGTCGTCTGTATCGCCTGTGGGGAGTCGGTACCGCGCGCTGACGCTCGCGAGTACGACAAAACCGGCGACCGCTGGGAGCGACACGACAAGGACTTCGAACACCTCTGCAAGGACTGTTTCCGCGACCTCTGTCACCAGCCACGCGAGGGGCTCGAGTCGATGTTGATCGATATCGAGGCCGACAATCTCTCGGAGACAGAGTTCCTCGACCGCTATCTCACCGCGGTCGACGAAAACCCGGTCGAAGAACCCGATTCCTGACCCCTGTCCGGCCGGTGGCGACCGCCCAGTCACCACCCGACACGTCTTTCTATCGGCCACCCATTGACTCCGCCATGTCAGATGCGCAGGCCGACGCGGGCACCGCCGAGGCACAGGGCCCCGTCCAGATCACAGAGGCCGTCGCCGACCGGCTCGCCGAGAAACGCGCCGACCTCTTCGACGAGTTCGAGATTCGCGACGAGTTCCCCAGCGATGTGCTCGTCGAGGCGAGAAAACGCACCGAGGATGTCGACGCCGAGATCGAGGCCGAACTCGACGAGCGACGCGACCTCCGCGATCTCACGGCGTGGACGACCGATCCCGCCGACGCACAGGATTTCGACGACGCGATCAGCATCGAAGAACACGACGAGACCTACACGCTGTGGGTCCACATCGCCGACGTAAGCCACTACGTCCACCCCGGCTCGGAGATGTGGGCCGAGGCGGTCGAACGCTGTAACACGGTGTATCTCCCCGCCTACACCGTCCACATGTTGCCGCCGGTGCTGGCGGAGACGGTCTGCTCGCTCGTTCCAGAGGAGGACCGGCTGGCCCACACCGTCGAGATGACCATCGACCGCGAGAATCTCTCCTTCGAGGAAGTCGAGATCTACAAATCCGTCGTCCACAGCGACGAGCGGCTGACCTACAACGAGGCCGAAACTCGAATTGAGGAGGAGGGAACGCCGCTCCACGAGGAGTGCAATCTCGTCTACGAGGTGGCCGAACGCCTCCACGAACAGCGGAAGGAAGACGGCTCGCTCGTGCTCAACCCGTCGCGGGACCGCGCCCACACAATCGTCGAGGAGTGCATGCTCAAGGCGAACAAGGCCGTCACACACGAGCTGATGTGGGGCCGCGGCGTCGAGGCGATGTACCGCGTCCACCCCCAGCCGTCGCCGGATCAGTGGAACGAGGCGCTGGCCGAGATTCAGGATCTCGACGGCGTCTCGATCCCCGGAAGTTCGTGGGACGACCCGCGAAAGGCGGTCAACGCCGCCCTCGAGGAGTCACCCGGCCGCCAGCTCAACAAGATCCAGCGGGCGGTTCTCAAGGTGATGCCACGAGCCAAGTATATGAACGATCCCTTCGGCGGCCACCACGCGCTGAACTTCGATATCTATGGTCACTTCACCAGCCCGATCCGCCGGCTGTCGGACCTCATCAACCACTGGATCGTCGCCGAAAACGACGTACCGGAGGATCTGATCGAGCTCTGTGACCGAGCCTCTGACAAGGAGAAAGACGGAGAAACCGCCGAACGGATCTACAAGGAGCACATGGAGGAACTCCACCTCGATCCACACGCGATCAACGACCGCGGGCTGGAGGTCGTCGACGACGCCGACCTCGCGACGATGGACGACGAGGAACGCGACGCCGTCCACGAGGTGCCCGAAACGCAGACGTAGCGACCGCCGCGAGACTCAAATAGGCCGAGCCCGAAATACAGCTGTGGACGCAAACTGCCTCAACGACGCCCTCCAAGACGAATTCGACAGCCCCGACGCCGACCGCCGCGTCGTCGTCCGGCAGGCGACCGATCTCGCTGACGCCGGCAAAGCCGAAGCCGACCGCGGGTGCGAACTCACAGTCGACGATATCGTCGCCCAGCTACAGGACGCACCTGACGATGCAGACCTTATCGACCGCTGGAACTGGTGGCTCGGCGCGCTCGATCTCGCCTACGGTGGCTATCGACAGTTCACCGTGCAGGCGATGGCCGACGATCCGGAGCTGGACACCTGATCCGGCCGCGGATCGACGCATCAAACCGTCGCCAGCGACGACTATTCACTGATGGAGTTGCAGTTCCTCGGCGGGGCCGGCGAGGTCGGCCGCAGCGCGATCCTCGTCAACGACCGCCTGCTGCTCGACTACGGCGTCAAGACAGCAACGCCCCAGCAGTACCCCGTCGGCAGCGTCGAGCCAGACGCCATCGTCGTCTCGCATGGCCATCTCGATCACGCCGGCGCGGTGCCGACGCTACTGTCGGGCGACCGGCGGCCGGAGATCCACTGGACGCCACCGACCGCCGCGCTGACACGTGTCCTCGCCCGCGACACGCTGAAACTGCATGGTGGAACGATCCAGTGTCCGTTCACCGAGACACACGTCGCCCGCCTCGGTGAGGTCGAACACCGGCACGGCTACCGCGAGTCGTTCGAGGCCGCCGGCCACGAAATCACCTTCTACAACGCCGGGCACATCCCCGGCAGCGCGCACGTTCTCGTCGACGACGGCGAGACACGGCTCCTGTATACCGCGGATTTCCACACCGACGACACCCGGCTGCTGTCGGGGTCGACAGCCCGACCGGACGCGGATATCGTCCTCTGTGAGTCGACATACGCGAACGTAGACCACGAGGCCCGCGAGACAGTCGAACAGCGGTTCGCCGAGACGACGCGGACGACGCTCTGGGAGGGCGGCACGGTCGTCGTCCCTGCCTTCGCCATCGGTCGCACACAGGAGCTACTCATGGTCTGTGCGGCCCACGACATCGACTGCTACGTCGACGGCATGGGCGTCGAGGTGCTGTCGATGCTCCGGCAGTACCCCGAGTTTCTCCGCGATGGCGACGCCCTCGACCGAGCGGCCCGCCACGCCCGCGAGGTCACCGGCCGCGACGGGCAACGCAGACGGATCGCCGATCAGTCGACGGTGATCGTCACCACCAGCGGGATGCTCACCGGCGGCCCGGCGATGACGTACGTCCCGGAGATTCGGACCAATCCCGTCAACCGGGTCTCGCTGACCGGGTATCAGGTCGAGGGAACGCCGGGGCGAGAGTTACTCGATAGCGGTCGGTGTGAACTCGACGGTGGTGTGGTTCCGGTGGCAGCACAGGCGTCGTTATTCGACTTTTCGGCCCACGCCGACGAGGCGGGCCTTCGGTCGTTGCTCAACGCTTACGAGGACGCGACGGTGCTCGTCAATCACGGCGATGAGTGCGAATCGTTTGCCGAAACGTTGCGCGCGGACGATTTCGATGCCAGTGCGCCCGGGCTTGGCGACACTGTGCACGTCGGGTAAGCCAAACGAAACGCTTTACACCGCGTCCCCGATACGCTTAGTCGCGGGCTCGTGGGTTAGCTTGGCCATACTTCGGGCCTTGGGTGCCCGTGACCCCGGTTCGAATCCGGGCGAGCCCATCACACCGACGAACGAAGTGAGTCGTGTTTGCGTTTCTGCGAGGCCGATTCGAACCGGAGAGCGACGCGAACCTCGTGAGCGAAGCGACCGAGGTTCGAATCCGGGCGAGCCCAGTGCTTCGAGAGACAGTTGTGATCCGCGCCAGCCGCGCATTTCGGAGGCGGCTTTTTGTAGCCACCCAGCGAACAGCCACCGATGCGGTGGTCACGGCGGCGACTTCTGGCTGTCACCGGCGCGGCAGCGACAGCAAGCGCCGGCTGTACGAGCACACAATCGCAATCAGAGACGACGACCGGGCCGAGCGGATCGCCGCCGACGATTCCCGAGACTGCGACCCATCTGTACACGCATCTTCAGGCCAGCGGGAACCGCCGGCTGAACGGTAGCGGTGCTGTCGCCGACGCGACACCCGTCGATCTCGACATCGACGGTCGGCCGGCGTGGCTCCTCGCCGCTGGCGACACCGACAGCTACTGGACGGTCGTCACGGCAGCCGGCGAGGCGACCACCCACCGCGTTCACGACGGGACGAGCGAGCAAGTCGCCGACCTCGGTGCCGTCTCGATGCCGCCGTTCGGGTATCGGGCGAGCGGCCAGACGCGAGTCATCGACGCACCTGCCGACTGCGGCGACTACACCCATCCAGTCCAAATCGACGGCGGGCTGGCGTACGTCGCTGCCGATGGCGATGTCGTGCTCTGGCAGGACGAGACGCCCAACCGGCTATCGGTATCGGCTCCGACCGACGCCCGCCTTATCAGAATCGACGACAGCCGGCTTGCGGTCTACGGAAACCGAACGGACCGATACACCCACGGCGCGCTCGGCGACGATATAGAGGGCAGCAGCGTCGCCGTCGTCGACACCGACGCCGGCCGTGTCACCACGGAAATTCGAACCCGATGCCCCGGCCGTCTTCGAAGGACTCTCACCGTTGATCGCTGATCTCGACGGTGACGGCGAACGGGAAATCGTCACGACCGTCGCCGATACCGCCAACGGCGCGCGGATTCGGATTTACGGTATCGACGGCAGTGAGATTGCGACCGGCCCGATCTACGGGCCGGGGTGGCGACACCAGCTCTGTGTCGCGCCGTTTGGTCCCAACGCGACTCCGGAACTCGCCGTCGTACGGAAGCCACACGTCGACCGCACGGTCGAGTTCTACCGGCTCACCGACGGCGCGCTGGAGGTGGTGGCGACCAGACAGGGGTATTCCAGCCACACCTACGGCTCTCGGAACCTCGACGGCGCGCTGGCCGGCGATCTGGACGGCGACGGCCGGCCGGAGCTACTCGTGCCGACGACACCGCGGCAGGAACTGGCGGTACTCCAGCGAACCGATGGTGGCGTCGGGCAGGCGTTCTCGCTGCCGCTTGGCGGGACGCTCACGACAAACGTGGCTGGCGTCGCGCTCGATAGCGGCCGAATTGCTGTCGGTGCCGGAACCGCAAACGGCGTTCGCGTCTGGCAGGGATAGTTATCGGCTGGTGGCGAAGAACTGGGAGAGAAAGGCTGCTGGAGGGTATTCGGATGCTGGGGAGAAGGGAATACCTGATCAGGCCAGCGCGTAGCTATCGCCGTTCTTGGCGATGAGGTCCTCTTTTTCGAGACACTTGAGGACGCTGTACAGCGAGATTTTCTTCATGTCGAGACTTTCCTGCAGTTCGCTGATTGTCACCGTTCCGTTCATCGAGAGGAAAAGATAGACGAGCTTTGCACGGGGCGACTCAAGTTCGCCCGGAAGTGAGACCTGTGCTGCGGTTTCTGCGATCATATCTACCCCTTGACTTCGACAATAATAAAGGTGGGCTACGTCGTTCGTCGAACACTCGGTGCGAGCCAACACGCCGGTTCCCGGCGGGGTCACGACCTGTAGCGGGTTCCGGGTGAACAATCATGATCGACGGAACGGGGTGCTGAGCGGGCGGAATTCGACTCCTGACGTATGGGACGGGTTCACACGCCAGATCAGGCCACCGCCGCGTCAGTAACTGCGGACCTTCGGCTCGTATTCCTTGTTCTCGCCTTCGAGGATGACCGGACGGTACCACAGCTCCGGATCGCCCTCGTTCCACGAGAGCATCGTGTGTTTCAGCCACTCGTCGTCCTTCCGCTCCTGTGCCTCGGCCCGCCAGTGGGCCCCACGGAACTCCTTGCGGGCAAGCGCGCCGACCGTGATCGCCTCGGCAAGATCGAGTATGTTCCGCGTCTCGATGGTCTGCAGCAGGTCGGTGTTGAACGTCGTCGAAGGGTCCTGAACGGCCACATCCTCGTATCGGTCGCGGGCGGCCCGAAGTTCGCGGAGGGCCTCCTTCAAACCGTCTTCCTCGCGGAAGACGTTGACCTTCGCGGTCATCGTCTCCTGGACATCCGACCGGACCTCGGAGTGGTGGATGCCATCCGTGTTCAGCAGCTCGTCGATGCGCTGGCGCTCGGCCTCGACCGCGTCTTCGAGCAGCGTATCGGGATCGGCCGTGCCGCCAGCGGCGACGGCCCCACCGTCGGCGACGGCGTCGCCGAAGGAGCCGGGGTCGCCGAGTTCGACCGGGCTGTCGACGGTCGCGCGCTCGAATTCGCCGCGCTGACCGGTTTCGATCTCGGCTGATTCCATCTCTTTGCCGGCAGCGTGATGGCCGGCGCGCTTGCCGAAGACGATGAGTTCGGGCAGCGCGTTGCCACCAAGGCGGTTCGCGCCGTGGACCGACGCACAGGCACATTCGCCGGCCGCATAGAGGCCGCCGACGCAGGTTTCGCCGTTCTCGTCGGTCTCCAGCCCGCCCATCGCGTAGTGTTGCCCGGGTTTGACCGGCATCGGTTCGTCCAGACCGTCAGCACCCTCAAAGTCCTCTGCGAGGTGGAGGATATTTTCCAGTCGGTCGGTGATCCGCTCCTCGCCGAGATGGCGCATGTCGAGGTGGACGTACTCGTCTTCGATCCCGCGTCCCTCGTTGACCTCTGTGAGTTCGGCTCGCGAGACCACGTCACGGGAGGCGAGTTCGCCGTCGTTGTTGGCGTAGCCGCGTTCGAACATGAACCGCTCGCCGTCCTCGTTGTAGAGGATGCCACCCTCGCCGCGAACACCCTCGGAGATGAGGACACCCGTCGAGGGGAGCGTCGTTGGATGGAACTGGATGAACTCCATGTCCTCAAGCGGGACACCAGCGCGGTAGGCCATCGCCTGCCCGTCGCCGGTACAGGAGACGGCGTTGGTCGTGTGATCGAACGCCTGTCCGGGGCCGCCGGTGGCGAGGATGACGCCGTCGCGGGCCTTGAAGCCCGAAACTTCGCCGCTGGCGACATCGTAGCCGACGACACCGTGGCAGTGGCGGTCCTCGGGCCGTTCCTCGTCGGTGACCGCGAGGTTCATCACGTGCCACTCGTCGTAGACCTCGATGCCTCGCTTGACGACCTGCTCGTACAGCGTGTGCAGCAGGTGATGGCCGGTTTCCGCGCCGGCGTAGGTGGTTCGCGGGAACGAGAGCCCGCCGAACGGGCGCTGTGAGACGCGACCGTCGTCTTCACGCGAAAAGGCCATTCCCCAGTGTTCGAGCTGGATGACCTCGTAGGGGCTGTTCTGACAGAGCGTCTCGATGGCCGGGGCGTCGCCCAGATAATCGGAGCCCTTCATCGTGTCGTAGGCGTGATCTTCCCACGAGTCGCCCTCTCGAAGAGCGGCGTTGATCCCGCCCTCGGCGGCACCCGTGTGGCTCCGCACCGGATGGAGTTTCGAGACGATTGCTACGTCCGCGCCGGCCTCGTCGGCGGCGACCGCTGCGCGGAGTCCGGCACCGCCCGCACCGACGACGATGACATCGTGTTCGTACATGATTGATTGTTGTGTTTGGTTGGGGTTGAAGCGGTTTGAATCTTACCAGAATTTCAGATTGCTCTTGACTGCTTCGCGTTTCAGTTCCTGTATGTGTTCCGTGAGTGGGATATCCTTCGGACAGACGTTGGTACAGGAGAACTGGGTCTGACACCGCCAGACACCGTGGTCCTGCTCGATGGTTTCGAGTCGCTCCTGTGTCTTGCCATCACCCTCGCGTTCGTCCATCGCAAACCGGTAGGCCTTGTTGAGCGCGGCCGGGCCGAGATACTCGTTGTCGCCGGCGGCGATGTTACACGAGGAGAAACACGCGCCACACCAGATACACCGCGTCGACATCTTGACTTTCTCGCGGTTGGCGCGTGACTGCCGTTGCTCTTCGAGTTCGCCGTCCGGCGTCTCGTCGGGATCGAAGTAGGGATCGACCGCCTCCATCTCCTCGTAGAAGTGGTCCATGTCGACGACGAGATCCTTGACGACATCCTGATGCGGCAGCGGCTCGATCCGGATCGGCTCCTCGAGATCCGAGATCTGGGTCTTGCAGCCGAGTCGCTGCTCGCCGTTGACGAAGAACGCATCGGAGCCACAGACAGCCTGCCGACATGAGTGTCGGAACGTGAGCGATGGGTCGAAGTTGTCCCGAGCATAGATCACCGCGTCGAGGACGGTCATCCCTCTGGTGAACGGCACGTGGAACGTATCGAAGCGTGGCTCCTGTTTGCCCTCGATTTCGGGGTCGTAGCGGAAGACCCTGATCTCGCGGGTGTCCTCGGTGTCTGCCGGTTCGTGCTCAGTGTCGGTGGTTTTGTCACCCACATCGCGGCGAGGGCCGCCAGTGTGCTCGTGGTCGTGGTCGGTTGCGGCCGGTTCCGCAGCCTCTTCGGCTGTCGATTCCTCGGATTCCTGCTGTGGTAGTTGTGTGCTCATTATATTGGCACCCCGCCTGCCCACGCGTTCGCCGTCCTGACGCCCTGCACGAGGAGGACGGCACTGGCAGCGATCAGTGTCCACTTGACAGCTTGACGTTTCGTCCCTGTCAACCCTTGGTTGACTAACGCGTTGTAGACGCCGTTGACGCCGTGGAACGTCGCGGTAAACAGGAAGAGGATCATCAGCGAGTAGTAGGTCAGATTCGTCATTCGCGCCTGACTCATCAGGAACGTTACCTCGTCGGCGTGATGGACGAAGTGTAACAGGAAGAAATGGAACGCCAGCACGATCACCAGAAACGCGGCCGTGAGCCGCTGGACGAACCAGAGGCGACCGCCCTTGGTAAACGAGGAGTAGTGTTCGGCCATCCTCAGAGTGCCCCCGCAAGGAACGTCGGTACCGAGGCGACCGTGATCGCCCCTGTCAGCATGACCGACGCGTAGAAGCTCTTGTCCTGTGATTCGAGTCCGATCCCCAGATCGACCAGCAGCAACCGCAGGCCGTTGAGGATGTGGAACACTGCCACCGCGAGCAGGCCCACCTCAAGGATGCGAACGAGCAGTAGTTCCTCCAGCGTGACGATGGTCTGTGTGTAGATGTCTCCACTGGCCGCCAGCGTCGATGGATCCGCGCTCGCCGCCGGGATGGCGGTGCTGAGTACGGCAATGTGGGTGAACAGATAGCCCACAAGCACCCAGCCGGTGAACTTGTGGAAGATCCACGCCCACATGCCGGCGGAGAACTCACGCCACCGGCTGAAGCTCTCGATTGTGCCCCGATTGTACGACTGACTCATATCGTATGTGGGTGGGTACCGCGCTGGTTTAGAAGTTACGTCGTTGTCTGTTCAGGTCCACCTCGTCGGTTCGCAGAAGGCCTAACAGTGGGGCGATACAGTCTATTTCGGCATCCACGCACGAGATTTTAAATGGTTTGCCGAGTTAGTAGCAGGTAATGAGTCTAACACCCGATGACGATGCCGACGGAGAATCAGAGGAGGAAATCGAGGGTGAAATACCGGCGGGTGTACTCCGAGGTATCGAGGATATCGACGGCGAGAAGACGGCAACGAAGGCCGAACTCGAATCCATTCTGGATTCCTGACGCTGCTTTCCGTGAGTGAGATTCCGTTGACCGACGAGGAGACCCGAGTCATCTTCGCAGGCGAGGCGGCAGCGAACCTACGGTCGCTTGAGGGGAGCGAACAGGAACAGATCATCTCGCGGCTGGTGTCTGTACTCGAAAGCGAAAGTCCCCCGAGTGCGATGGTGCACGAACGGATCGGGCTGCTTGATATCTACACTGCCGGAGATCAGATCAGACTCTACACCAGAGTCGTCGATGAAATCCCGCGTGGCGATGATAAATACCATCTCGTTTATTTGTTCTACATTGACGACGATCACGAGTATGACCGGAAGGAGCTTGCAACGTACAATCAGACAGCTGAGGCGAAACTGCAGGAAGCGACATCGCTGGAAACGGTGCAGGATGTCGATGCGTATCTCGACACGATGAACGCGCTGGATGCGGACGATCTCCGCGACCTGCTCGACTGAAATGGGTGTCGGTAGCTGTGTTGCTCTCGCTAGTCGAGATGATCGGTCTTCCCGGAAAAGCCGAGTTCCCACGAGTCACCAGCGTGTTCCATCCGGGTCAGCCCACAGAGCGGTGCGTCGACTCCATCTGTCGAACCGACGAGACCGCGAACGACGCCGCCGATTGTCAACCCGTGGCCGATCATAAGCACTGACCCTTCGTGGGCGTCGGCGATACGGCGGGCTGTCTCGCCGGCGCGTTGCTCGGCCTCGGCGTGTGTCTCGGGGAACTGTGGGACACCGAAGCCGTCGTGATCGATGCGGATTGGGTCAAAGTAGTCGGCCAGCGTCTCGTGAGAGAGCGTTTCTGGCTCAGTGTCGAACCAGTCGCTGTTGCGGTGTTCGCCGAGGCCGGGTTCAAGCCACGCCGCGCCGCCGATCTCGCCGCAGATCTCGGCGGTCGTCTGGACCGCTCGCAAGAATGGCGAGCAGTAAATGGCGTCGAAATGAACGTCGTTGTCGGCGAAGAAGCGACCACACCGCCACGCCTGCCAGCGGCCGACCTCGGTTAGCCCCGGATCGTGTTCTCGCGCGGCGGTCAGTTCCCAGTCCGGATCAACCGTGTCCTGTCGTTGCCCGTGTCGCACAACCCATGCAGTCGCAGCCATACGGCACGTCAGTGGGTGGCGACGTATAGCCGTAGCGGCCGCCGCAAAACGGCCGGCTATAGCGTGTGCCCGGCGAGAGGCTCGGCCGGAATTCACCCGCGGCGCGAGTATTATACCGCTGTAGACCCTTCTGTTGGTATGAGCAATCAACCCGATCAGCAGCAGCCCGAAACAGACGCCGAGTGGCGCGAGGTTCTCTCAGACGAGGAGTATCGCATCCTGCGAGAGGCTGGCACCGAACCGCGTGGTGCCTCACCCCTGCTGGAAATCAACGACGACGGTGTGTTCCAGTGTGCCGGCTGCGGACAGGAACTGTTCACGACGGACGAAAAATTCGAATCCGGCACCGGCTGGCCGAGTTTCTACGATCCGGCCGACAGCGACGCCGTCGAAACCGAACCCGACAACAGCCTCGGGCGGACGCGAACCGAGGTCGTCTGTAGCAACTGCGACGGCCACCTCGGACACGTCTTCGACGACGGACCGAAGCCAACCGGCAAGCGCTACTGCATCAACGGTGCCGCACTCGATTTCGACGACGAGTAAGCGTCGAGCGCAACCATATGAGTCCAACGCCTACACAGATCGAGGAGTTTGACCGCGCTGCGCCGGAGCCATCGGCAACCGAGACGGCGACGTTCGCACTCGGCTGTTTCTGGGGGCCGGACGCCCAGTTCGGCGCGCTCGACGGGGTCGTCCGCACCCGCGTCGGCTACGCTGGCGGCACGAAGGCCGATCCGACGTATCGGAGTCTCGGCGGCCACACCGAGGCGTTCCAGATCGATTACGACCCCGAAGCGCAGTCCTTTGCCGACCTGCTCGATCTCGCGTTCCGCGGTCACGACCCGAATCAGCAGACCCGCAAAACACAGTATCAGAACATCATCTTCGTCGGCAGTCCTGACCAGCGCGAGACGCTCACCGACTTCCTCGATTCGAGGGGCTATACAGCCGACGGCATCGCAACCCGGGTCGAACAGCTCTCGCGGTTCCATCCGGCCGAGGACTACCACCAGAAGTACAGCCTCCGAAATCAACAGTCCTTGCTAACGACCTTCGAGGAAGCCGGCTACGACGACGATGCCATCCGCGAGTCGCCGGCGGCCGCAAAGCTCAATGCGTATGCGGCGGGCCACGACATCGGCGACGAGCACGATCTCGGTACCGCTGACAACCGCACGGTGCACAGCACGTAGCCGAGCGAGCGACGGTCACAGCCAAGGCGGAACGTTGAATCGGTGTGGGGCGATAGCACGGCTATGACAGCCGACAACTACGAAACGATCCACACCAAGCGATCGGACCGGGTCGCCCGGATCGTGCTCGACCGTCCCGACGACCTCAACACGATTACACCGACACTTCTAGAGGAGTTGGCGACCGCTATCGACGACCTCAGACGCGACAGCGATGTCCGCTGCCTGCTCGTCACCGGCGCTGGCGACCGCGCGTTCTCGGCCGGCGCGGACCTCTCGGCGCTGGCTGCCGACGACATGACCGCTCCCGAGGGCGTCGAACTCGCACGTATGGGCCAGCAAACATTCGGCCGGCTGGAGGCCTGCGATACGCCCGTCGTCGCCGCTATCGACGGGTTCTGCCTTGGCGGCGGCATGGAGTTGGCGACAGCGGCGGACCTCCGCATCGCCACCGACGACTCGACGTTCGGCCAGCCCGAACACGACCTCGGCCTGCTGCCGGGGTGGGGTGGCACGCAGCGACTCCCGAACCTCATCGGCGAGAGCCGCGCGAAGGAGATCATCTTCACCGGCGACCGCTACAGCGCGGGCGAGATGGCCGGCTACGGGTTTCTGACGAGCGTCGTCGACGCCGACGAGTTCGACGAGCGAGTGATGGAGATGGCCGAACAGCTGGCAGCTGGCCCGCCGCTCGCCCAGAAGTACACCAAACGCGCGATACGCGCCGGCCGCGACGACACCGACGGCGGCCTCGAAACCGAGGCCCACGCATTCGGCCAGCTACTCGAAACGGAGGATTTCAGCGACGGTGTCGACGCCTTCAGAAACGACGAAGAACCGGAGTTCACTGGCGAGTAACCGCGTCAGTCGTCGGCACTCGATTCGACCGCCGTGTCGTCAGCGTCGCCCCCGGCCGCTGTCTTGACGCGCTCGGGATCGAACTCGTTGACCGCCATATTTGGTTCGAGGCCGGCGTTCTCGATGACCTCGATATCCGTCGCTGCATCCTGCCCGCCCGTCGTCAGGTAATCCCCGGTCAGTAGCCCGTCCGCGCCGGCCTCGAAGGGCCAGTGCTGTTCGTCCTCGGCGAGGTTGACCTCGCGGCCGCCGGTCAGTCGGACGCGCGCGGTCGGGTGGAGCAGCCGATAGACGGCGATGGTTTTGATCAGGTCAGTTTTCGAGATCGCCGCCGTCTCGCGGTCGCCCAGCGGTGTCCCCTCGACGGATTGAGGATGTTGACCGGCAGCGAGGAGACGCCGATTGTCCTGAGTTCGAGTGCGGCATCGACCCTGTCGGCCGGCGTCTCGCCCATCCCGAGGATGACGCCCGCACAGAGGTCCATCCCCGCGTTCTTCGCGCGACGGAGGGTTTTCAGGCGGTCCTCGAAATCGTGCGTCGAGACGATCTCGTCGAAGTACCGCGGCGAGGTCTCGATGTTGTGATTGTAGTGATTGAGCCCCTCGTCGGCGAGGATATTAGCCTCCTCCTGTGTGAGCAACCCGAGGCTGGCATCGATCTCGATGTCGGTTTCGTCGCGGACAAGCCGAACCGCGCGGAGGACCTCTGCCCACTCCTCGGGCCGCTTGTCCTTGCTGACGCCCTTCTCGGCGACGACGATGCCGAACCGCTGGGCACCGTCGGCTTCGGCACGTTTCGCGGCCGCCAGAATCTCCTCGGGATCGAGGAAGCCGTGGGTCTCGATCCCGGTGTCGAAGTGGGCCGACTGCGCGCAGAAGCCGCAGTCCTCGGCGCAGTTGCCGGCCTTGGCGTTGACGATGCTGCAGGCGTCGACCGTGCCGTCGCCGAGTTTTGCCCGCACCGTGTCGGCCGCCGCGGCGAGCTCCTCGACCGGCTGGGCTAACAGTGCGATGGCGTCGGTCCGGTGAGCTGGTCGCCGTCGAGAACCCGGGTGACGGCGTTGGCTATCGTCCGGTTGTCGGTCTCGTAAACCACAATGTCGACTGTTGTTTACGAGATAATAAGTCTCGGGGGTTTCCAGCAGGCCGAGTCGGCGTCGTTCGGATCGTTACTCGTCGTCGGACGCCTCGGCGTCGGGGGCATCGTCTTCGTCAGCCGAATCGGCCTCATCCATCTCCTCTGCCACGCGTTCGAAGGCAGCCAGAATCACGCGTTTCGCCGTTTCGCCGTTGGTCGTCCAGTGGTAGGCGAAATCCATCATATCGTCGTAGATATCCGGCTTGCAGCCCGCGGCCTTGGGGTGGCCGCCGCCGTTGACCTGCCGAGCGACCAGATGCGCCCGTTCGAAGCTGTCGCCGCCCCGGATACTCGCGCTACCGGATGGTTTGACGATGACAGCCGCATCGGCCCCCTCGTCGCGGAGTTCGTCGGCGACCTCGTTCTGTGAACAGCGGCCGTAGGTGACGCCGACGGTCCACGGCCCGATCGATTTGTAGGCCGCCCGATCGACTGCCTTCTCGATCAGCTGGTCCTTCTGGACGCGTCGCTCGGCGATGTACTCCTCGACCACGTCCGGCAGTGAGGCGCCGTAGGCGCCGACGACGGCTGCGTACTCCTCGGCGTCGGTCCAGAAGGCGTAATCGGCCAGATCCTCGCTACGAGGGTCGTCGTTGATCCAGAGGTCGTGATCCCGGGTGGCCGCGGCCAGCTCGACGAACTGCTCGTCGAACTCGTGGTCCAGCGACCGCAACGCGACATCGGTGCTACACTCCGCATCGGAGTCGCCGACGACGAGGTCGACGCCGGCCTCGCCGACCGCCTCGGCCACGTCGTCGGGCCACTGGTGGTGATCGTACCACGCAACGTGGTCAGCGAGTTCGACGACGGTCTCCAGCGGCTCGGCGATTTCGTCGTACTCGTCGGGCGCGATATCGCAGATGTAGACGTCGATCCCCGGCTCGGCATAGCCGGCAACGTAGTTGAGCGACTTGGTCAGCGAGTGGGGGCCGGCGGCGATGAGCCCCACCGACGAGCCCGGTGTGTCGTCCTCGGTGTCAAGCAGGTCTGGCTCGGGACCATCGATATCGTCGGCAGCCGCCGCATCCCCGTCGTCGCCATCAGCTGCGATGTCGGTGGTGTCCTCATCAGCCGACGCCTCGTCGGCAAGGTCGGCCTCGATCTCCTCGAGGTAGGGCTCGGCATCAACGGCCGCGTCGTGGGCCTCGCGGACGAGCGCGACACAGCCCAGCCCGTCGGCGTCTGAGTCGGTGACGACAACCGCTTCCGCGTCGTCGAGTGCCGCCTTCGCGCGCTGCTTGCTCCGGTCCTCGTCGAGGGAGTCGGGATAGAAGAACCCCGTTCCGGGGAGGAGTGACCGCCGGTCGAGCGGGAGATCATCGCTGTCGATAAGATCGTCGTCCATGAACGCACCACAGGATGCAGTGTAAAAACTTCCTCGTCCTGTCGACCACCCGGCTGTGATTTGCGCATCGGTGGTGGCTCACTCAGGCCGCCTCTGTATCGCCGACGGCTCGTTCGAGCCGCAACAGCGTCGCCAACGGCTCGATCAGGCCGCCTCGGCGTCGCTGAGCTGGCGAACGGTCAACACCGGCACCGGGCAGGTGCGCACGACGCGCTCGGCGACGCTGCCAAGCAGAAACCGGTTTTCGCCGTGGCGGCCGCGGGTGCCGGTCGCGACCATATCGGCGTCGACAGCACGGGCGTAGTCGCCGACCTCGTCGGCCGGCCGGCCCTCCCGGACCGCGGTCGTCACCGGCTGGTCGGTGCCGGCCGTGACCGCCTGCAGCGCGTCGTCAGCCTGTGTTGACAGCGCCTCGCGGAGGTCGCTCTGCACCGACTGCGGCGAGGAGTCGACCTCGGTCGTGTCGACGACAGACAGCGCGTGGACGGCCGCGTCGAATCGGTCGGCGAGATCGAGCGCGACCGAGACCGCCCGGCCGACGCTCTCGGAGCCGTCGGTCGCCACCACAATCGTCTCGAACATGGTAGTCGATTTACCCGGGGCGAATAAAAACCCGCTCCTCCGCCGTCGGCACAGCGCGGTCGCCGAGGGCGGTTCCGCTCCGACGGAAGGGAGTGTTTTTGTGGCCGCCACGGGATTGTGCGGTATGGCCGAGCTTGATATTGATCTCGTGCTCGTTCCCGTCGACGGGAGCGACGAGTCGCGGGCGGCCGTCGAGTACGCCGTGGCGATCGCCGACCGCTACGGCGCGGCTGTCCACGCGGTGTACGTCCTCGGCGAGCCGACCGTCAGAGGGATCGAAACCGGCGCGGTCGACGAGGGGACGGTCGCCGACGATACCGAAGCCTTCGGCCAGATCGTCCGCGACATCGCGAACGAGGGGGATGTGTCGCTGTCAACCTCTGTGGTACAGGGGTTCTCGACGGAGATCAAGACGCTCCACCCCGGGAGCGTCGTTCTCGATACGGCCGACGAGCTGGACGCGAACTTCATCGTGGTCCCGCGAGAACCGGCGACAGACCCAGACAGCGACGTGCTCGAAAAAGCCGCCGAGTACGTCCTGCAGTACGCGAGCCAGCCCGTGCTATCGGTCTGAGCGGTCCGGCCGCGACTATGCCGCGTCCTCGCCGATACGGATCGCCATCTCAAGCTCGAAGTTCTCCGCGCCCGTCGTCTCGAAGCCGATCTTCTTGTACAGCGAGACGGCGGGATGGTTCCACCGCTCGACTGTGAGCCACACCTTGGCGATTCCGACGCTCTTGCCGTAGCCAAGCAGTGCCTCCATCAGGTTCGTACCGATCCCGGCCTGCTGGTACTCCTGCAGGACGAAGATAGCAAGCTCGAAGTTGTCGCCCTCGGCGTCGGGGACGAGCGTCGCGTGACCGGCTGCGGTGTCGCCGTCCCACGCGATGATGTTGTAACAGTCGTCGGCGAGGATACCGTCGAGCCACGTCCGGATGCGCGGCTCCTTGCCCGGCGGAATCCCCTGTGCGCGATCCGAGGGGTCGAATTCGACGTACATCTCGGCAAGTGCCTCGTACTCGTGGTCTGTGCTGTCGTACGGCCGGATCTCGATGTCGCGGTCCTCGGCGTCGGTGAACGTGATCGGCGGGGTCGGGAACGGCCCGGAGATCTCGTCCGGATAGCGTCGATCACTGCTCATCGGACAAGAGTCACCGTGGTGTGTGCGTTCAGCAGCACGAACTCGGCTGTCGATCCGATCGTGATCTTGCCCATCGGACTCTCCGAGCCGCCGCCGATGACGAGTTCGTCGAACTCCTCGGCCTCGGCCACGTCGACGAGCTGGCTTCCGGGGTCGCCGTCGAGATGGCGGATCGACACGTCGATACCGGCGTCGTCGGCGACCGAACTCGACTCGGTTTCGAGTCGCTCCCGGGCCTCTGCGGGGTGGTCACCGACGATGGCGACAGTGACGCTGTCGCCGGTCGCCGCCGCCTGTCGGGCGGTTCGTTCGAGGGCGGCAACCGACTCGTCGGGGCTGCCGATCCCTACTAGCACGTCCATAGATATGTTCCGTGCGGCACGCCGCTAAAAGCTTGCCTGTCGGTGCGACCGCTCGTCACAGCCACGACAACGTTTTTCAGCCGGCCGGCCGCAGAGCCGCTATGGATGATGAGCCGACAGCCGGCGAGGGGACCGACACGGCGGCCAGTGGGGGCGATACCGCCGCGAGCGACACCGCCACAGCCGACGACCCGCCGGCCGGCGACGCCGAGACTGCGGATGTGGACGACGCGACGGACACCACTGACACCAGCGACGTTGACGACGCGGGGATGGACGACGCTACGGACACAGCCGACACCGACGATGAGCAGGCGGGAGACGAGGAATCGGCCACGAACGACGAGGTGCCGACCGACGTGCGAAAGTACGAGCGGTTCACCAAGATGGACGGCTCCCAGTACGACCGCGTCAACGAGTTCCTGCGCGATCGCACCTACATCACCGCCCGGGAATGGGCTATCGCCCGGCTGTGTGCGGATTTCCGGACCGAAACCGGCGTCGAGATGACGAAGATCGGCGAGAACCTGCCCGAACTCGTCCCGTTTATGACCGACACCTACACGCCACAGGCGGTTAATCAGGCGCGAGACTCCTTCGAGGGGAAGGTGACGAAGGCCGGCGCGACATTCCTGTATGGGGCGATGTCGGGGTTTTTCACCGCCGAGGAACTCGACGATCTGATGTACGAGGTCACGGAGGTCGCCAAGTTCCTGCTGGAGGTCGAGGGCGTCGATCTCGCTGTCGCCGACGAACTCGACGCCGAGGAACGGATCTCTTCTGTGATGCGGGACGTGCGCGAGCAGAGCGCGGAACTCCGGAGCGAGGAGGTCGAATGTCCCAACTGTGGCCACACACACTCGCTGGAAGAGTCGGAGTAGTGTCGGTGCAAGAAAGACATCGTTGTGACTATTAGTGATTTGACAATTAACCCCAGTGATTTAATTGGTCCATCGTTGTTCCCTTGGGTATGGCTGAGAACGTCTCTAAAACAGGGTTCAAAGACCGAGCCGAACAGACCGAGATCGTCATCCTCGACGATCAGACCGAGATGGAGATCGGCGCGGCCAGCGCCATCTCACCGCCGATCCCACAGGTTGGCGATCTGGTGAGTCTGACGAACTTCTCGACCGAGGGTCGCGGCCCGGGAGACGAAGACAGCACCCGTGACGACGACAGCATCAGCTTCCGCGTCACCGACCGGGCCGTCCATTACGAGATGATCGAACCGGATGAGGACAGCGGGGAAACACAGCTCCTGACCGAGGTAATGCTGTACGTCGTCTCAAAAGACGAGTGGGCCGCCCGTCGCCAGCGTGGTACCTGAACTATCTCCGTATTCCCGTGACTGACCAGTCGTATCGATAACGGTGTGACAAACTGACTCATAGGTAGTGAAAACGGGAGTGCTTCGCGTGGAGGTCGCCGCTCAGGCGCTCTCGGCGTCGAACCCGTCCTCCCAGCGGAAGGTTCCGTTTCGCTGTATCGTCTCACCGTCGACGACGAGTCGGCTCTCCTTGCTCATATCGGTCAACAGGTCGACGTGAACGGCCGAGTCGTTGCCGGAATCACCCTCTGGCAGGCAGGCGTCATAAGCACGGCCCACCGCGAGGTGGACGGTTTCGGCCATCTTCTCGTCGAACAGAATCCGGTCGGTCACGCGGTCGATCCCGCGGTTCATACCGATCCCAAGTTCACCCAGTCGGCGCGCGCCGTCGTCGGTGTCGAGCACGTCGCCGAGGACCGCCTCGCCCTGCTCGGCCCGGTAGTCGACGACCGTGTTCTCCTCGATGGTGAACGCGGCGTTGCGGATCGGGCTGCCGTCGACGGTCATCGGCACGTCAAACCGGATCGTCCCCTCGGCCTCGGCGGGTGCGGTGAACACCTCGCCCGATGGCAGATTGTGTGAGTCGTAGGCGACCGAGGCGGCGCTGTTGACCGCGGTACGATCCGCTATCGAGAGCCGAAGATCAGTCTCGGGACCCTCGATTCTGACCTCGTCCGCGTCGTCAAGAATCGTCTTGAGCTGGGCCATCTCCTCGGCCAGCGACGCCCAGTCGCGGAGCACAGCATCGTAGACGAAGTCCCGATAGGCTTCCAGTGACATCCCGGCCTGCTGGGCGAGCGACCGCGTCGGATGGACCGTCGACACCCAGTCGGTAGCCAGCCGTGCCTCGCGGATGTCGGTCCGGGAGCGGCGGTAGGCCTGTCGCGTCGCCGCGGGCACGTCAGCCGTCGCCGCCGTGTTTCGCCCGCCGCCGAGGCGGAGATACACGTCGGCGTGCTCGATCAGCGCCAGTTCGTGCGACGGGGTATCGTCGAAGGCGGCTTCACTGTTGTCCTCGCCGTTGGCCCGCAGATACGCCCGCGAGAGTTCGGCCGAATCGTAGGTCGTCACCATGCTCGCGCCGCGTTCACCGAGTGCCTCGGCGACAGCGACCGCGAGGTCGTGCGCCCCCTCGGCGACGCTCACGACGACATTGTCACCGGGGTCGACGCGGGCACTCCAGTCGACGAGAATCGACGCATGCTCGCGAATTCGGTCGTCCATACAATCTGGTGGACCGGGGGAGGCAAAACCTGAGTGGTTCCGTCGGCCCGCCAGCCGTCCGCGGCCAGCGTCACTGATCCCACAGCTGGCTATCGACGCGCTCCACCCGGTGGGCGACGTAGTCATCCCACAGACGCACGTCAGCGTCGTCGAGTGCGCGCCCGACGATCCCGCCAACCGCGAGCAACGTCGCCACCGGCCCGGCAAGGCTGATCAAAGGCAGCAAGCCGGCCACACCGAGTAGAACGACGCCAGCGCCGAGCGCAAGCCAGCGGTTCGGCGGGTCATCGCTGACACGCCTGACGAGGAAGCTACCGGCGACGAACCGACCGGCAGCGGTGGCGACGACGAGAATGAGGACTCCGACGAGGATAGCGAGCAAGAGCAGTCCGTTGACCTGTGGGGGCGCGCCGAGTTCGACGAGTACTCCGACAGTGACGCCGACAAGCAGGTAGCCGGTGATCAGGATAGCCATGGCGACGAGCCCCCAAAATAGCGAGCGAAGCGGCTCGGCCTGCACGGTCGCATCGATCTCTCTGAGCGGCCCCTCGCGCCGTGTGACCAGAAACGTCCCGACAAGCAGGGTCACCAGCCCGTATCCCAGCGCGGCGACCGCACTGAAGACGACTGAGCCGACCGAGAGGAAATCGATCCCGCCGATCGGCAGCGTCTCGGGGACCGTTCCCAGCACCAGTGGGGGGCCGGCCATACCGGATTGAGACCGAGCGGTCGCAAAAATCTACCGTCGTCCCAGAAACTACTCCGAACGAGAGAACTCGGCTCCAAGCGACCCGAGCACCTCGAAAAACCCCGGGAACGACACGTCGACGTGATCCGCGCCGGTCACAGTGGTGGTCCCGTCGGCGACGAGGCCGGCGACCGCCAGCGACATGATGACGCGATGGTCGTGGTACCCCTCGACGGTCGCGCCAGACAGCGAGGAGTCGCTGCCGTGAATCGTCAGCGTGGCTTCCTCCTCGGTGACTGACGCACCCAGTTTTTCGAGTTCGGTCGCCATCGCGCTCACGCGGTCGGTCTCCTTGTAGCGGACGTGCTCGCAGTTCTCGATGACGGTGTCGCCGTCGGCAACGGCCCCGAGCGTCGCAATCGTCGGCAACAGATCGGGCGTGTCGCCAACGGCGATGGTGGTTCCCGATAGCGACGACCTTGAGACGGTGATCTCGCCAGCGTCTCTGTCCCACGCGATGTCGGCGCCCATCGCGTCGAGCACGTCGACAATCGCGCTATCGCCCTGCGCACTCGGCTTGGCACCCTCGACGACGACCGTCTCGTCCTCACCGGCGGCGACCGCCCCTGCGGCCAGCAGGTACGACATCGACGAGAAGTCGCCGGGGACGTGGTACTCGCCGTTCTCGGGGGCGTACGTCTGGCATCCTTCGACGACGAAACCGTCGGCGCCAGCCGACCGAATCTCGCCGCCGCTGGCGCCAACCGGTTCGGCGGTAACGCCGAAGTCGTCGAGCACTTCCAGCGTGATATCGACGTAGGGTGCGGATTTGAGCTCGGTCGTCAGATCGAGTTCGATCCCTTCCTCGGTGACCGCGCCGGCCATGAGCAACGCCGAGATGTACTGCGAGGAGACATCGCCCGGGATAGCAACCGTGCCCCCGTCGAGTGAGCCACCGACGACCAGCGGGGCCTGTCCGTTGCCGCGTGTGCTCTCGGCCCGACTGTCGAGGTCAGCGAGGGCCTCAAGCAGGGGACCCTGCGGCCGCGAGCGCAGGGAGTCGTCGCCGGTCAGCACCGTCAGCCCGTCACCGAGCGCCGCCGTCGCGGTGACGAGTCGCATCGTTGTCCCGCTGTTGGCGCAGTCGATCACGTCGTCCGGCACGTCGGGAACCCCGTCAAACCCGGTGATATCGAGGGCGTCGTCGCCGACTGACTCGACCGAACCGCCGAAGGCCTCGACCGCCCGCTGTGTCGCTCGCGGGTCGGCGCTGTCGAGTGGATTGTAGACCGTCGCGCCGTCGCTGTAGCCGGCCGCGAGGATCGCCCGGTGGGTGTAGCTCTTCGATGGCGGTGCGCGAGCCGTGCCCCCGAGCCGTGAGGGAGTGACATGAACGTCCATACCCCGGCATTCTGGCGTGGGGCTATCAGGATATCGGACCTGACGCACCGCTCACCGGGATAATCGTGTGCCAGCCAGCCGGGCGGTCGCTACTCGCTGTCGGCGGTCGCAGGCGTCGACTCGACGCTCTCGTCGCCGTCGGCCACTTCGTTGTCAGCGGCGTCCGCCGTGGCAGCCTCGTCTGCATCGTCGTCGATAACCTCATCAGCGGCGGCGGCAGATTCGGCGTCCGACCCAGCAGCACCATCCGTGGAATCAGCGTCACTCTCGGTGGCTGGTTCCGCCTCGTCGGGGTCGACACCGCCGTCCCGGAACTCGAAGCCGTGATCCTCGCTGTTGCCGTCGGTCGTAGAACCGGACTCGCTCGCTGTCTCGGTGTCGGGAAGATGGTCCACACCCCGACGCTGTAGCTCGTCAATCCGGGGCACGTCGGTCACGTTCGAGAGCAACACTGTCGCGGTGATCGTCGAGGCAGATGGCACCGGCTCGTCGCCGGCCAGCACCTCGACGGTGGTCGTCTCCTGTTCCAGCAGGTATCGCCCGGTCTCGAATCCTTTCCGGGAGATATCCCCCGGCGGCCCCGAGAGGATGAGCAGCACGCGGTCGGCCGAGGTGATATCACAGGGCAGCGTCAGCTTCGATTCCAGCGCGCGCCGCACGAGCCGCTTGATCGTCGCCGCGTCAGTTTTCGTATCCGGTGTCTCGTCAGCCAAGCCCAGCAGTCGCCACAGGCTGGCGAGCAGGCCGTCCGAATCGGTTTCGACCTCGACCGTCGAATACCCGATCGAGGCGAGGCCGCCGACGGCCAGCGTGCGCCGCATGTCGGCGGGATCGATCCGCATCTCCGAGACCGACTCCGGCTCGGTTTCGCCGGCCGCAAACAGCGACAGCACCCGGGTGGTGACGGCCTCGTTGATCCGGTCGTACTGCCCGGCGAGTTGGTCGGCGTCGCGTCGCCACGCGTCGTTGTCGACCGGGAGAACGGCGTCGGCCATCGGGACGAACGTCCGGAGCGCACGGGCGGCGGTCAGCGCCGCTGGTCAGACTCGGTTGACGCGGGCAGGACGCCCAGCACGTAGATCGGACACTCGTAGATCGATTCGAGCTCTTCAAGCAGGACGCTCCCGACACCGGCCCCGGTCCCGCCGCCCAGTCCGACGACGAGCATCGCCGCGTCGACCTCGGTGTCGTCGACGAGATCCAGTGCCCGCCGTATCTCCGGTAGCTCGTCACCCGCGACGGTCGCACCGAGGTCGGGATCGCCGTCGACGCCGGGTGCCGTACTGCCGTCACTGGGTGCGGCCTCGCCCTCACCGGGTGCCGACTCCGGGTCGTCATTTTCCGGGTCAACGTACTGATTGACCTCGGGATGGGTATCGCCGATCAGAATCTGTCGCTCCTCGGGGATGACTGTCGCCTCGCCGAACGCCTCGGCGGCCGTATTGAACGCGAGCACGTTGCCGTTGGTGAAGTTCCGGCCCGTGTCGGCTTCTCCCTGCACGAACTCGTTGAGGAGCCGCGTCCCGGCGTCGCCAACCCCGAACAGCGAGAGCTTCATGCCGTGGCCTCCGCCCGGCGCAACCGCGGGAGGACGCTATACGATCGGATCGAGATCATTGTCATCGTCGGTAATCAGCGACTCGATCTCCTCCTCACGGACGGCCTCCTGCTGTTCGATGGTTTCCTGTGCGTCGACCGCCTGTTCCTGAATCTCGTCGACCCGGGGCGTCTCGGTCACGTTCGAGAGCAGGACGACCGCTGCCAGTGTGTCGGAGTTTGGCCGTGGATCGTCGCCCGCCAGCACGTCGACGGTCTCGGTCTCCTGTTCAAGCCAGTCGCGGGCCGACTCGACGCCCTTCCGCGAGATGTCCTCCGGTCGGCCGGCGAAAACGATCAGCGCGCGCTCGGCGCTGGCCACATCGCCGGGGATCGTCAGCCGGGAGTTGACCGCCCGCCGGACGAGCCCCTTGATCTTGGCGGCATCGGTCGATTCCATCTCCGACACCTCCTCCTCGCTGAACTTCGAGAGGAGGCCCTCGTCGGGCGCGTCGATATCGGTCGACGCGTAGCCGATCGAGGAGACGCCACCGATCTCCATGGTCCGCATGATGTCGCTGGAGTCCATCGCGTTCTCGCCGACATCGCTCTCGTCGACCTCGCCCGCCGCCAGCAGTGTGACGATCCGCGTGGCGAGCTCCTGGTTCATCTCGTCGTACCCCTCCTCGATGGTCTGGCCACGAGACCGCCAGGCGTCGTTGTCGAAGGCGATGAAGTTGTCGACCTTGGTGACAAACGACTGCAGCGAGCGAGCCGCGTTGAGCGCCGGGCGGCCACCCTCGTACTTGCCCGGGAGCATACCCAGCCCGTAGACCGGCTCGTCGTACATGGTCTGCAGTTCCTCGATAACGACCGGGCCAGCACCGCTCCCGGTGCCGCCGCCGAGCCCGGCCGCGACGAGGATCGCGTCGACCTCGTGGATCTCCACGTCGTCGAAGATACGGCGAATCTCGTCGATATCCTTCTGTGCCACCTCCGCGCCGATAGCGGCGTCGCCGCCGACGCCGTGACCCTTTGCCTTCATGTGGGTTTCGCCGATCAGCACGCGGCGATCCTCCGGGATGTACTCCGGTTTGGCAAGGTCGGTCCGTGCGGTGTTGATGACCAGCGAGTGCCGGCAGAGATCACGCCCGGTATCCTGCTCGAACTCGATCATCCGGTCGATGACCTTGCTGCCCGCGTTCCCGACGCCGATTGTTGCGAGTTTCATTGGATCCCCCGCAGACGCTCGTGAGACGGTAGCGATAACATACGTTGACTGCTACTCAATAGCTCTGGGTTTATTAACCTATGTCAGACGCGACGAGGGGCCGCAAGGACGTAGTATCCAGCGAGCACCATTTCTAAACGTTGAAACCCGGCGAACAAGTAATCTGTGGCAATGGTATCCGACGAACTCAGAAAGCAGGCTCACGATCTGGATGTCACCGTCTGGGTCGGCAAGAAGGGGATCGGTGCTGTCACCGACGAGCTGGCCGATCAGTTGCAACAGAACGAGCTGGTCAAGGTCAAGTTCCTCCGTGCGGCCCGCGGGAGCGACGACACCGACAGCCTCGCGGCTGAACTCGCCGACGAGGTCGACGCCGAGTTGATCGAAACGCGTGGTAACACGGCCGTTATGAACTGAGTGCTGTGCGGGTTCGGCGGCACCCGCCATCAACGGTGGGTGCTACCCGATGTCGTCCCAGTGCCGGACGAGCCCGATCCCGAAGGCGAGGACGATCCCGCCGACGCCGAGCTGTCGACCGACCGTGCCGAGATCGCCGTTGCGAAACGCGACCAGCCCTCTGATCGCCATGATCGCCGTCACCAGCGTGACAAGCGCAAAGGCACCACGGCGGGCGTCCATACTGTATATCACTGTGGGAACCGTATAAACAGTGCGTGGGTTCCCAGCGGCTTGGAACCACAAATACGCTTAAGCCGATATATTCTATAGATTCGATCTGTAGCCACCACTCAGCCATGGTCGATCCACTCATCGCCAGCCGGCTCCAGTTCGCGCTGACCACCATCGTCCACATCATCTTCCCGGTGATGAGCATGGGGTTGGCCCCGTTTCTCATCTACTTCACGTGGAAGGATATTCGGACTGGCAGACCGGTGTACGAACAGTTGCGTCGGTTCTGGACCAAGATCTTCGCCATCTCGTTTGTCGTCGGCACGGTAACGGGCATCGTCCTCGAATTCGAGTTCGGGACCAACTTCGCGGCGTTTGCGACCGCCGCGGGCGAGCTCTTTGGCGGCCCGCTGGCCGTCGAGGGGATGATGGCGTTCATGCTGGAGGCGACGTTCCTCGGCATCTTCGTCTTCGGCCGGGAGCGCGTCGGTGACAAACTCTACTTCGTCTCAAGTGTCGCCGTCGGCCTCGGGACGTGGCTCTCGGCGGTCTGGATCCTGATCGCCAACTCGTGGATGCAGACGCCCCGCGGCTTCGAGACCGTCACCGAGGGCGGCCAGACCGTCGTCCATCTGGTCGATCCGATCGCGGCCTATCTCAACCCGCGGTTCGGCTACATGTACGTCCACATGCAGAACGCGGCCGTCGAGTCGGTCGCGCTGTTCATGGCCGGGATCGCCGCCTACTACGTGTTCAAACACCACGTTCGCGGGATCGAGGTCGACAACGTGAATTTCTGGGAGACGACGCTGAAGATCGGCCTCATCGCGTTGCTGCTCACCGCGCCGTTCCAGGTCTTCCACGGCGACATGTACGGCCGGCACGTCGCCGAAACCCAGCCACAGAAGTTCGCCGCGATGGAGGCCGTCTGGGAGACTGACTCCTACGTGCCCGAGTATCTGGCCGCGGTCCCGACCAATCTCGATTCGATCACTGATCCACGCGCCAAGGAGTTGTTCGGGATCGGGATACCGGGCGGTGCGTCGTGGCTCGCCAGCGGGGGTGATCCGACGGCCGAAATAACCGGCCTCAACGAGTTCGAGACGGAGTCGCCACCGGTGGCGATCGTCTTCTGGGCCTTCCGGGCGATGGTCGGGATGGGCTTCTGGTTCATTCTGTTATCGTTCTGGGGCGGCTACCGGTGGTACAAGGGTGAACTGTTCGAGGACGGCCTGCTGCACAAGGCACTGATGGGGTCGACCCTGCTCGGCATCGTCGCCGTCGAACTGGGGTGGGTCGTCACCGAGGTGGGCCGACAGCCCTGGATTATTCAGGGGGTGATGAAGACCAGCGAGGGGGTCTCGCCCGGGTTGACCGGGGCGGAGGCGACGCTCACGCTGGCCGGCTTCGGCGTGGTCTATCTCGCGTTGCTCGGGCTGTACACCTACGTCATCGCCCGGATCATCCGCAACGGCCCGCCGGGCGGCGACCAGCTCCGCGAGCGGTCGGACCGCGCGCCGATGCCCGACAGCCCGGCTGTGGGGGTGGCCGACGATGACTGAGACCGACAGCGACCGCCCGGGGGTGAGTACCGATGGTTAGCGTCGAATCACTCGGTGCGGGCCCGATTTTCGGCCTCCCGCTGCCGGAGCTCTGGTTCGGGCTCATGTTCGCGCTGCTGGCGACGTTCCTGTTCCTCGATGGGTTCGACTTCGGGGCGGGCGCGATCTTCGGCCTGCTTGATACCGACCGGGAACGCGAGACTGTCATCGCCGCTATCGGCCCGTTCTGGGACGGCAACGAGGTCTGGCTGGTCGTCTTCGGTGGCGCGCTGTTCGCGGCGTTTCCGGAAGCCTACGCCACGCTGTTCAGCCGACACTACCTGCTCATGTTCGGGATTCTGGGTGCGCTGATCCTGCGCGGGCTGGCCCCAGAGATGTACGAACAGCGCCACGACGACCGCTGGCAGCAGGCGTGGAGCGTCGCCTTCGTCGCGGGCAGCGTGCTCGCGCCGTTCCTGCTGGGCATCTTGCCGGTAACTGGCTCGTCGGCAACCAGAGGTTCATTACGCTGATCGGTCTCGTCGTCGGTGTCACGCTGACGCTGCTAACGGTCGTCTCCGGGGCCGCGTTCCTCCGACTCAAAGCCCCGACCGACCTCCCCGGAGCAGGTATCGACCTACGGACAGTACGCCGTTGTCGGCTATCTGGTCGCGGTGGTGGCGACGCTGGCGCTCCTTGCCGTACGGCTGCCCGGTGGGCTGTCGACGCTGCTCCATCCGGTCATCCTCCTGTTGGTGGTCGCCTCGATCGGCCTCGCAGCCGGCTACATCGTTGCGATGCGACGCGAGGAGAGCCTGCTGGCGCTCGGCGCGGCGGCCGTGCTCACCTACGGGCTGATTGCGGTCGTGGCGATCATCATGTATCCCGCGATCGACCCCGCGACCGGAATGACGGTCAGCGAGACCATCGTCTCGACGCTCCCGCTGAATCTGATGTCGATCGCGGCTGCGCTGCTGTTGCCGCTGGTGGCGACGTACTTTGTCGTTCTCTACTCGGCGTTCAGCGGCCCGATCACCCCCGAGGAGGCCTACTGACGTGGGTGACAGCCAGGGGCCGTGGCTCGTCTCCCGCATCCTCGTGACGTGGGTCGAACTCGTCGTCGTCGGCTTCGGTGGGACGGCCCTCGGTGGGGCTGTTTCGGGACCGCCCGAGCTCATCGTCTACTTTGCGACCGTGCTGGTGTCGGTCGCCGTGCTGCTGTACAACGTCGACCAGCTCATCCAGCAGCGACTCGCCGCCGATACAGCAGGGTAACCCCGGCTCAGTTGGAGATTACTCAGAGCTGGACCCCTGTGCTGACGCGTCACCGATCAGGCCGCGTTCACGAAGGCCGATGCCGAGGAGGACGGCCGCGTTCGGGAGGAAGAGGAGCGCGCCGAGTGCCGCCACCGTATCCTGCGTCTGGATGCCGTAGGTAACCGCGAGCCCGGCGATAACGAACCCCGAGACGCCGAGGAAGTACATGCGGTACTCGAAGGCCTGCGAGAGCGCCTCTGTGAGTATCGTCGGTACCATATCTAGTCGTAGTGAATCCGCCTACATATAGCACCGGGGGTGATTCCCAGCAACTGGGTTGCGGGCGAAAGATCGTTCGCAAAACTCGGTGGCTTGACGCCAGACCGGGTGAGACGGGCTATAGTGTGTTTGGATCGGTTCGTTTTGCGAGCTGTCTGACCGCCACGGCCGCGGCGATGGCAACAGCCCCGTAGACGAGCACCGCCAGCCGCGTGGTCGGCGTCGCGCTGTCGATAGCCAGCCGCGCGGCCGTGTTCGCCGGATCAGCCGGCAGGAGTGTCGCACCGGCGAAAAACAGCAGGACCCCAACCGAGAACAGCAGCTGGGCCGACCGCCGGTCCGGTGCCAGCAGCGAGACCGCAACCGACAGCGAGACCACGATGGTTGCCGTTGCCGCCACCAGCCCGAACAGCCAGCTGGCGTTGGCGATGGCGACGCCGTTGAGGGTGAGCAAGAACAGCCACAGCATCGCCTGTAGCGGCGCGATAGCGATCATCGCGACCGACTTGCCGTCGACGATATCGACCAGCGTCACCGGCGCGACGCGAAGCAACTCAAGGGTGCCCTGCTCGGCCTCCTCGGTGATCGAGTCGACGGTGATCGAGCCGCTGATGAACACCGGCAGGAAGACGAGTAACGGCAGCAGGATCGTGTACGTGAAATCGAAGTACGGGTTCCCGCCGGTATCTGGCGGCAACGGCAACGGCTCGTTCGACAGCGACGATGCCCGGTCGACGCGGAGCTGTCGCTCCAGTGCGCGCAACGCCTCCTGCCCTTCCGAGACGATGAGCGTCGTCTCGATACTCCCTTCCGGGGCGGTCATCGTCACGAAAAGGCGGTCGTTCGCCCGCCTGGTCTCGAAGACGACATCAATCTGTCCGGACTGGAAGTCCTCGAACGCGCCTGCCGTCGTCTGGTATTGCGCACCGCTGACAGCGGCCCGCTGGTCGATAGCGGTCAACATCTCACCGCTGGCGTTGCCGGTGACAGCGGCGTCGATCTGGTAGCCCTCGACGCTGCCGGGATCGTACAGCGAGACGAGCCCGACGACCAGAAAGCCCGAGAAGGCGGCGACGAATAGCTGGATGACGAGTGCGAGAATGATCGTCTTCTCGCGGCCCAGCACCTGTAGCTCGCGTTTGGCGATCGTGAGTCGCTGATCGCTCACGAGATCGGCGAGCCGCTCGCGGATCGACGCTTGATCAGCCATAGAGTTGCACCACCCCGAAGTTGTAGGCGACGTGGATCGCCACCGCCGCCAGAAGAGTGGCGACGTACTGCCGCAGGTTTCGCCGCGCACCGAGCGCAGAGATGCCGGTCGTCACGATGTGCAAGACGAGTGGGCCGAGCAGCAGCAGCGTCCCTGTCGACGGCGTCACGCCGGCCGGTTGTAACGCCGCCCGCCCGAGTTCGAGGCCCGGCAAGCCGACAGCCTGCGCGACGATAGTAAACTTCTCGGCGACGAAGAAACCGACCCCCGAGGCCGCACCAAGCCGCAGGGCGGTCGCTATCGACCGGTCGAAGGTGTCGTTCTCGAAGCCTGCATAGATATGGATACTCTTGGCAATCTCCTCGACGACGGCAACCACGACGAGGATGGCCGGGATCGAGATCGAAATCGGGAGGATAAACAGGACAGCAACGCCGAGCAGCTCGAAAACGAATACGAACGGGACGAACAGTGCGGTCAACACGCCAACAGACCGGAGACCGCTAAGCCGTGCGTCGAGCGCATCGAGGAACTTCAGCGGCACCCGCTTCTGGGAGAACATATCCTCCTCACGGTAGACACCAGTTCCAAGCAGGAACAGCACGCCGGAACTCAGATAGAACGGCGCGGTCGAGAACACGTAGCTGCCGAGCCCGACCACTTCGCCTTGCAACTCCATCACCACGAGCGTCAGCGGCGAGATGAGCGCGATCGGCGTCACGTTCGTGAAGATCGACGGGATGAAAATATAGCTCGTCAGAAAGACGGTGATCGTCACCGTCACGAACGTCAACTCTTTGAACGACCGGGCGAACATCGCGCCGACGAACGTCGCCGCGAGGAACGTCAGCGCGATAGGAATGACGGCGAACACCGAAAGCAGGCTGCCGCCGATTCCGAATGCGATAGCGGCGGTCACGGCGACGGCGACGGCGACGTAGGGTAGTGTCTTGCCGGCGACGATATCGAGTCGTTCGACCGGCGCGACCAGCAGGAGTTCGCCGCGACGGCTGATGCGCTCGTTGAGGATACTGCTACCGTAGGCCTGAATGATGAAGTTCATCGGAACGAGGAAGATGAA
>KI543199.1:63957-71084 GCA_000496215.1 uncultured archaeon A07HN63 | reverse complement strand
GAGCGTGCGATGGCGACCTTCCGTTTCATCCCTTTCGAGACATCGCCGAGCCGGCGGTCGCGGTATTCGAGTTCAAGCCGGTCGAGTGTCGATTCGATGCGGTCGCTCGCAACCTCGCGTGGCACGTCGTAGAGGTCGGCGAAAAACTGGAGATACGAGCGGGCTGTCATATCCTCGTAGAGCGGCGATTCCTCGGGGAGAAACCCGAGCTGGTGGCGCATTTCGGGGTCGCCAGCGTCGAACCCGGCGACCGTCGCGGTGCCGGCGGTGGGTTCGATGAGGCCAGCCAGCATTTTCAGCGTCGTCGTCTTGCCCGCGCCGTTGGGACCGACGACGCCGAAGATCTCGCCCCGTTCGATCTCGAAATCGCTGCCGACGACGGCGGCGAAATCGCCGTAGGTCTTTCGGAGGCCCGCCACCTCGATCATAGTTCGATTCCCCGGGCTGTCCACAAAAGGACACGGCTTCCGGTCGCAGCGAATACCGCAGTGGTTGTTACTGTGGGCGACGAAGCTGTTGCAATGACCGATCACGCTGAATACGTCGTCGGCGTCGATGGCTGTGCGAGCGGCTGGTTCGCGGTATGGCACACCGAATCCGGCCAGCTTCGGAGCGACCGATACGACGATTTCGCCGCCGTCGTTGCCGACCACGCAGCCGCCGAGCGCGTGCTGGTTGACATGCCGACCGGGCTGCCCAGCAACGAGCCGAGAGCCTGTGACACGCTCGCCCGCGAGCAACTGGGTGCGCGTGGGCGGTCAGTGTTTCCGGTTCCCTGTCGACCGGTGATAGAACATCTCAACGATGCTGACCACGACGCCGACTACGACCGCGCAAACGAGATACAGCGAACCCATCTCGGCTCTGGACTCTCCAAACAGGCGTGGAACATCACCCCGAAGATCGCTGCCGTCGACCGACTGCTCCGTGAGGAGTCGCCAAGCATCGAGATCGTCGAGAGCCATCCCGAGTGCTGCTTCGCCGCGCTCAACGACGGCTATCCGGTTGCCCAGCCCAAGGGACAGTCAGCGGGACGGGCCGCCCGGTTCGGCATCCTTGACAGCCATCTAGATGATTGGCAGGCCTGTTACAAAGCTGCGCTCGATGACTACTATCGCAAGCACGTCGCCCGCGATGATATCCTTGACGCGCTGGTCTTGACTGCCGCGGGCCAATATACGCTCACGTCGCTACCGACCGAGCCGCCGACAGACGACGCGGGGATTCCGATGCAGATCGTGGTCCCGGACATCGACGCGTCGTGGCGGCAGTTCGTCGATCTCGCTGATCGGTAAGCGACGGCGGGTTCCGATGACCGAAAGAAATGAAGCTACGATTTGACAGCGACGAATCTGAGCCGCCGGTAGTCGGCGACCCACGAGCCGTCGCGGAACAGCTCGTCGCGCAGCTCGGTTTCCACATCGGTGAGGACGGCGTCGCGTTCGGCCGCGGAGAGAGGGCCGAAGAAGTGGTCACCGAAGGTATCGAGCCACTCGCGGAGGCCGTCGTCACCGTGCTCCAGCATCGTCGGCCGGTCGAACAGCTCCGCCATCCGAACCTCGAAACCGTGTGCTTCGAGCCGGCTGGCGTACGCACCGATACTCGGGAAGTACCACGGGTGAGCAGTGTCGTATCCGCGTTCGGCGAGCGCGGTCTCGACAGCCGTCGTGATCGCCGTCACGTTGCCAGTGCCGCCACACTCGGCGACGAAGCGACCGCCCGGCTCCAGTGCGTCGGCGACAGTATCGAGGACAGCATCCTGATCATCGTCCGGAATCCAGTGGAGGGCGGCATTCGAGAACACGGCGTCGAACGCCTGCTCGGGTTCGTGCGCTCTGGCGTCGGCGTGGACAAACTTACACTCGGGGTGTTGCTCGCGGGCTTCGGCGATCATCGATTCGGCGCTGTCGATTCCAACAGCGGTCGCGCCGCGTTCGCGGATTGCGTCGGTCAGGTGGCCCGTGCCACAGCCGAGATCGAGCACGCGCTCGCCGGGCTGAGGATCGAGTACGTCGACAAGGTCCGTCGCTTCCTCGTGGACGAACCCACAGGTCGCGTCGTAATCGCTGCCGTCCCACTCGTTGGTCGGCGTCGAATCCGAGTCGGGCATCCGCTGGCTATCTGTCGACAGGCCGTATATAGCTCACGTCGGGACCCATCGAGAGCCGGCTGTGCGGCGCCGGGACAGCCCACCCGCTTGCTTTTGTAGCCAACGGCATTAGCTGAGGTATGAGCACCCAACAGGCCGAAACGATCACCGTCTACTCAGATTACGTCTGTCCGTTCTGCTATCTCGGGCGGGAATCGCTCTCGCGGTATCAGGCCGACCGCGAAGCCGCCCTCGAAATCGACTGGCAGCCGTTTGACCTCCGTAGCGGGAAACGCAACGCCGACGGCAGCATCGACCACTCGGTCGACGACGGCAAGGACGACGAGTACTTCGAACAGGCCAAGGAGTCCGTTCGCCGGCTGCAGGAAAAATACGATGTCGAGATGTCGCTAGATCTCGCTACCGAGGTCGACTCACTCAACGCACAGGTCGCCTCATACTACGTCAAAGAGCACGACGACTACGAGACGTGGCTGGCCTTCGACGAGGCGATCTTCGCGGCGCTGTGGACCGAGGGCCGAGACATCGGTAGCGAGGCTGTCCTCACCGATCTCGCAGACGATGTCGGGATCGACGCCGACGAGATCGCGGCTGCGCTCGACGACGAGACGCTCCGCGACGAGCTAACTGACGCCTTCGTCGCCGCCCAGCAGGCCGGTGTGACGGGTGTACCGACGTTCGCCTACGGTGGGCACGCCGCCCGCGGTGCGGTGCCGCCGGAACACCTGCAGCGACTCGTCGAAGGATAACGCCACCAGCGTAAAGACGGATTTATTTGTCCGCTGTCCCGACCGGCGGTATGGCAATCGAATCGGGCGACACTGTCGTCATCGAATACATCGGCAGGTTCCCGGATGGTAGCGTCTTCGACACATCGCGCTACGATGTTGCGACGGAGAACGGCCTCGCCGAAGCACAGGAGAGCGACGAGGAGGACTACACCTCGCTCTCGTTCGGTGTGGGCGAGGGTGAAGTGATCGAGGGCCTCGAAGACGGCGTGATCGGGCTCGAAGCAGGCGACACGGAGACGATTACTGTCCCACCCGAGGAGGGGTACGGCGAGTTCGACCCCGAACGCGTCCGGGAGTACAACCCCGACACGTTCGAAGGCATGGTCGGCAGGGAGCCAGAGGTCGGGCTCCACGTCCACGCCGAAAACGGCTTCCACGGGGATGTGACGGCCGTGAGCGACGATGTCGTCGAGGTGGATTTCAACCACGAACTCGCGGGCAAGGAACTGGAGTTCGAGGTCGAGATTCTGGACGTGTGGTAAGGCGATCGCGCTGATTACGACGCCGTACTGACGATCTTGATCACGTCGCCCTCTTCGAGTTCGTAGCTATCCGAGATGCGACGATCAGTTCGTGCGTTGACCGCGTGGAGATACCCCTCGGCGATATCCGAGTGAATTTTGGCTGCGAGGTCGGTCGGGGTCGAACTCTCCGGGAGAAGGAACGCATCGGGGAGGACGTTCCCCTGTCCGTCGGTCCATTTCGACTCGCTCTCGACCGGGTAGGCGGTGAGGTGATCCAGCAGATCGAAGACGGCCGCGTTAAGCGCGGTCTGGACGCCGGTGCCGCCGTGTTCGGACATTACGTCGCGAATTTCGTCGAGTCCAGCAGCCTGCTCGTCGCTGATATCGCCGACGATCTCGAAGTCGTCGTCGCCGGGATCGTAGTCGACGACGCCGGCGTCGACCGCCCGCCGGAGCGCGAGTTCGCCGTCGGCGGTCGCCGGAATCACGACCTCCGCGGCCTCGCGGAGTCGCTGGAGTGTCTCGTCGGGCGCAATATCGACCTTGTTGGCAACGAGAATGATCGGTTTCGTCTGCGCCCGGACCGCCGCGGCGAGGGCGGCCATATCGTCGTCGTCCCACTGGATCGGGTCCTCGGGGTACTCGACATCGCGGAGACAGCTCGCCACGTCGGCTGTCGTCGCACCGAACCCAGTCAGCAGGTCGGTGAGCGCGTCGTTGATATCGAAATCCGGCGACCGAGATTTGCGTTCGACCGATTCCCAGTTTCGGTCGATGATGCCGGTGAGCCACTGATTCATCTCCTCCTCGATGAACTCCACATCCTCGACGGGGTCGTGGCTGCCGGGTTCGACCGGTTCGCCCTCCGCGTCGGTGCCGCCGGATGCGTCGAGCACGTGGAGGATCGCGTCGGCATTCGTGAGTTCGTCGAGGAACTGGTTGCCGAGGCCACGGCCCTCGTGGGCTCCGGGAACGAGGCCGGCCACATCGTAGAGTTCGACGGGGACGTACCGCTTGCCGTCGTGACAGCGGTCGTTGTCGCACCGCTCGTCGAGATCGAGACAGGGGCAGTCGGTGCGGGCCGTGGCGACGCCGCGGTTGGCGTCAATGGTCGTGAAAGGGTAGTTGGCGACATCGACATCGGCACGTGTCGCCGCCGTGTAGAACGTGGATTTGCCCGCGTTGGGTTTGCCCGCAAGGGCGAGCGAGAGCATGCCACGCGTTTCGCGGGTGGCCAAAACTGCCTTTCGGTCTCCCGGCCCGATTTCGCCGTGGAATCGCTCCCCGCTCAGGCGTCAATGATATCGGCGATCTGCTGTGGTTCGCCCGAGAGGTCGGGCGTCTCTTCGACGATCTGCAGTACCTCGTGGTCGGTGATTTCGGGATACGGCTTCTGGATGGCGTCCTCGATAAGTTCCTTGTCGAGGCGGAACTCCGTGCCCTCGTAGACGACATCCACACCGGTTTCGTCGAAGGCGAGTGCGGTCATAGCTGCTGTTCGATGGCAGGCGATAAAAACGCCGGGACATGGCTGAGCGAGCAATGGCAGTCTAACTCGGTTCGAAAACGGAGATTGCGGTTGGTTTGCCGGTGTCTACAGGTTATCGGCCATGCGCTCGGCCGCGTCTTCGATACTGCCCTCGTTTTCGATAAACTGCACGGGGGCGTCCTGATCACGCGCATACTGCAGCGCCGCCGAGCGGTTCAGGTGTTGCTCGAACCCGATCTTTCGCTCCGTGGTCGTCGGCAACTCTTTGTCGCTTTCACCGCGACGGTCCAGAATCGTTGCGGGGTCGGCCTCGACGAGGATGAACGCCGTCGGCGACACGTCCTGCAGGACCTCCTCGGGCAGCCCTTGCACGTAGCCAACGTCGGTCTCAACCGCGAGATGGGTCGAGAGAATCACGTTCGTCTGTGTGGCCTCGTCGGCGACGAACTCACCGGCTCGGCGCTGAAGGCGACGCGTCTGTGTCTGGGAGAGCGTCGCCAGCTCGCTTCGGTCGGTTGTGATCCCGCTGGTTGCTGCCTGTTCGAGCATCACGTCACCGAAGTTGATCAGCTTGTACTCGTCGTCCAGCGTGCTGCGAACGGCCTGACACACACTGGAGAGGCCGACGCCGGTAACACCGGAGACGAGGGTTACACTCATCAGAAATTCACCTCCCCGTCGCCCTCGTGTGAGGGACCAATCCCACCGCGGTCGTCGTAATATTTGCGGCCGATGAACTCGTCGCCGACGAACGTCATCATGCTATCGTACAGATCGTCGGCCGAATCGAACTCCTCGGTTTCACACCGTTCGATCACGTCGCTGATCGTCTTGTTCTCGCCGCCCGGCGCGTGGAGTTCGGTATCACCGACAGTCTCCAACACGAGGGCTCGTGTCACCGGAAACTGGAGTTTGCGTGCAAAAAGGTCGCGGGTCTCTGGGAGTCGCATACCTCCTCCAAGGTAGCAGAGAGTAAATCCGTTGGGGTGGTCCCCCTCTGTTCGTACCGATTTATTCCGATGGCAACCACCGAGAGCCGGCTTCCGCGCGCTGACGACCAAATGCAGTCGCGTGTTTTGCGGACGCTTTATTACTCATGGTGTGCTCTGTCGGCCTGTGACACCCCGGCAGGACCCGCTTGACGAGCTCCGGATTCCCGACGGGACCACCGTCGAGGAACACGACGTCGTCACCGACGGCGATATCCTCATCGGGAGCAACAGCACTGTCGACTTCGGACTTCGGGGCCGGACCATCGCCGCCGGCGAGCGTGTCGAGTTCGGCCGCCAGATCGAGGCCGACGGCGACTGCCGCCTCGACATGTGGTGCAAAACCGACGGCAGCGTCTTGGCCGGCGAGGACGCCTACATCGGCGAGCGCGTCGAGATCAACGGCCAGCTGTTGGTCTCGGGTGATCTCGACATCGGCGACGACGTGAGTATCGAGGAAGGCTTCGAGGCCAACGGCTGGATCGTCACCCGGAATCCTGTCCCTGTTCTCGTCTTCTACTTCATGATCCTCTCGCAGTTGCTCCGGATGGGTGATACCGACAAGGCCGACGAGTTCGCCTCGGCGCTGGCCGGCGAGGATATCGAGGAGAAATCACCGCTCGTCCTGCCGCGCGGATCGGCGGTCTCCGATGACGCGTGGCGCGTCTCGACACCGGCGCGGATCGGCGAGCGACTGCCGGCTCAACGGCAACATCCGCGCGGAGTCGATCACTATCGGCGAGGAGACGACCGTCTTCGGCAGTCTGCGTGCCCGCGACGATATCGACATTGACGCGGGGACCGTTGTCATCGGCGACGTGACGACCCGCGGCGGGACGGTTACCGTGGCGTCGGGGGCGCATATCCGCGGCGATGTCGCCTGTGACGATCTGGTCATCTACGAGGGTGCGGAGGTCGACGGCACGCTCCGTGCGCGCGGCGAGATGAAGCTGGTTCGGCAGACCGACGACGCGGACGATACAGGCGATGAGAGCGCTGACGACGAGGCTACCGAGGAAGACACCGCGATCAACGACGCCGAAGGTGACGGCGCGGTCGATGATTCCGATTCGGACGATGAGTCGGATGCCGATCAGACTGGACTGAAGATGGCCTACACGGCCGGCAGCGACGACAGTGACGCGGCCAACGCCAGCGACGACGCCAGTGATTCCGGCGACCCCGAGGCGGACGAGCAGCCCGATACGATAGGTGAGGCCGGCGATTCGGTTGGAGCCGCATACACGGTTGGCACCGAAACCGACGCCGACGAGCCGACTGTCG
>KI543199.1:53548-63937 GCA_000496215.1 uncultured archaeon A07HN63 | reverse complement strand
CGACGAACCCGCTGCTGACGGCGCGGATGCAGACACCGGAGAGGGAGGCGACGAGACCGATGGCGAGACAGTCGACACATCCGAAAACGAAACCGACGGAGCCGGCGACGACGCGGTCATCATCACCGACGCCGAGAGCGACGACATCGCGCTCGAAAACGACGGCGGCGACACCGATCCGGACGCGACGGACGCCGATTCCTGACCCCGCTACTCGACCGACTGCTGTCGGGCCTGCTCGAACACTTGCTCGTGGAGCGTCGTCGTCACCTCGTCGGCCAGCGTTTTCAGGTTGACCGCGTCCTCTCGGTTGTAGGAAATGAGCGTGTCCAGCGCGCCGTCAACGCCGGATTCGTGTTCGCGCCACAGCCGGACGGCATCGCGGCCGGAGATGTCGGGCCGGTCGCGCTCAACCCCGATATCCTGTTCGACCGCTTTGAGGCCGCCATCGAGGCCGACAGATTTGCAGGGGTACATCAGATCGAGGTGTGGGGTGTCGATATCGAGGCCGAAGGAGGTCTCAAGAAACGGCTGGTCGAAACGGATTCCGTTGAAACTGACCAGCAGGCTGGCGTTGTCGACCATCGCCTGCACCCGGTCGGTGGTGAGATCGTCATCGCGGACGAGCGTCTCCGTCTCGCCGTTCTGATGGTAGCTGATGGTCGTCACCACGTCGCGGTGTTCGTCCAGTCCGGTCGTCTCGATATCGAAGAAACAGGCATCGTCCCGAAAATTCTCGTAGAGTCGCCACCGCTCGCTGCTGGGGAACACCTGATCGAAGAAGTCGGGGTTCTCTGCAGCGAGATGGTCGCGGGCGGTGTCGATGAACGACTCGATTTTCTCGCCGGTCGTCGGGCCGACCAGCGAGGGATCGAAGCAGTCCCAGTCGGTCGCGCCGCTGGCCCAGAGTTTCCGCTCGGTTTTCTCGCCGACGCCGCCCACCGGGATGAAGCTGTTCTCGATGCGCACACCTACATCGGCGCGACGGGGAGTATTTAATTCTCCGGCTCGGGGTGGATCATGGTAGCTAAGCCGCCGCAGGCCGAGGGTGACCTATGTGCGGTCGGTACACGCTCCACACGTCACCACACCAACTCGCCGAGCGGTTCGACATCACGGTTCCCGAGTCGTTCGAGCCGCGGTACAACTGCGCGCCCGGTCAGGAATTGCCGATCATCACGAGCGACGAGCCAGACCACGTTCAGCGGTTTACGTGGGGGTTGACCCCAGCGTGGGCCGACGAAAAAAAGGGGCTGATCAACGCCCGTGCCGAGACGGTGGGGGAGAAGCGGAGTTTCGCCGACGCCTACGAGTCGCGGCGCTGTCTCGTTCCCGCCGACGGGTTCTACGAGTGGGCTGAT
This sequence comes from uncultured archaeon A07HN63, assembly GCA_000496215.1. Classification (GTDB taxonomy): domain Archaea; phylum Halobacteriota; class Halobacteria; order Halobacteriales; family Haloferacaceae; genus Halonotius. The sequence goes on along the minus strand of KI543199.1, from coordinate 62,576 downwards.
CTCGGTGACGGCAAACAGCCGTATCGGGTCGCGTTCGAGGACGACCGCCCGTTTGCGATGGCCGGGCTGTGGGAGCGCTGGGAGCCACCGACCCAGCAACTTGGGCTTGACTCGTTCGGTGGCAGTGGTGGCAGCGACGAGCCCGAACCGCTGGAAACGTTTACCGTGATTACGACGGAACCGAACGACCTGATTGCAGAGCTTCACCACCGGATGGCCGTCGTCCTCGCGCCTGACGAGGAGGAGCGATGGCTCAACGGCGATCCCGACGAGGTTGGCGACCTGCTCGATCCGTATCCCGGCGACAAGCTGGAGTATTTCCGCGTTTCGCAACGCGTCAACACGCCCGCAAACGACGATCCCGAGTTGATCGAACCGGTCGTCTCCTGACGGATGCACTATCGTCGAGACGAAACACGGCAACTGACGACTGAGCCACCGGCGTATCCGGGCCGCCGACTATGCTCGGCGTAATAAAGAATCTTCAAGATCATATAGTATCACTCCCGGGGGCTGCCAGTGGCTTCTCGCAATGTTTCGGACCCCATGGTATGTCATGGAAAAGAAGTGTGCGATAACCAACATTAATCAAAACACTGATATTAATCTATCACGTTTTGTAATGTACGCTTTCGTGAACAATGGCTACGTCAAAATTGTCAGTATCACGCGCCAGAAATGAGCTTTACGACGCCATCCACGGAGCCGCGTCCTTCGAGCAGGCGGCCAGAAGACTGCTTGAACTCGGTGAAAATTATCTCGAAGCTGATAATGCGTATATCAGTTTGATCGACACCGAGATCAGCCACTGTGAGATCCCTGTCAGCACCTTCACGGCTGACGGGGCGTTCCCGGAAGATTCGGCCCCCGAAGTCGATGAAACCTACTGTCGGCGGACCGTCGAGGCAGATGAACCGATCGCACTACACAACGCCTCGGATCAGGGCTGGGAGAACGATCCAGCCTACGAGGAACACGGACTGGAGTATTACCTCGGGACACAGCTGTCGCAGGCGGACAACTCGTATGGAACCGTGTGTTTCGTGGGCGAAGACGCCAGGGAGGAGCCGTTCAGTGAGGAGGAAATTCTCTTTGCCGAACTCATCGGTCAGTTACTGGCCAGGGAACTCGAACGTGAGCAGCACCGGGCCGAACTCGAGCGACATACCAATCTCGTCAATATCATCAACCGGGTGCTCAGGCATAACCTGCGCAACGACATGTCGGTTATTCGCGGCCGTGCCAAGCTCATGGCCGAACAGGTGCAAGACGACGCCACCGAGGGCGTGTTGGTCGACAAGATCGATGACCTGATCGAGCTCAGTGAGAAAGCCAGACAACTCGAAGAGGTCGTCAGTCGCGACGGGGAGCGTTCACAGACAGATATCGTGGGACTCGTCGATCACGTTGCCGGTGAGATCGAGAAAGTGTTTCCGGCCGCTACAGTCGCCGTCGATGCGGAGAAAACAGTCACTGCCACTGTCGCCCCAACATTCGAGCGCGCCGTCCGAGAGCTGGTCGAAAACGCCGCAAAACACGGTGGAGACGCGCCCGCCGTTGAGGTTACTCTTTCGGCGACGCCAGACACTGTCGAGCTGCAGATCACGGATGACGGCCCCGGGCTCTCCGAACAGGAACGGGAGGTGCTCACAACGGGTGTCGAAACACCACTGATTCACGGCAGTGGACTGGGCCTATGGCTTGCCAACTGGGTCGTCACCAGTCACGGCGGCACCATCAAGTCAACGGTCACCGAGGCTGGCACAACGATGACCGTCTCCATTCCACGGTCGACCACCGGCGGCGACACACCCGAACTGGACGATCTAGATCGGGCACGGGACCAGTATCAGGCTGCCTTCGAGGAGGCTATCGACGCGGTCTATATTATGAACGACGACGCACGAATCCTCAGGGCCAACCCGGCGACAGCCGAACTGTACGGCATTGATGCGGCGGAACTCCGTGGACGGTCGATCATTGAGTTCCTGCCAGACAAGTACGATCCTGAGGCGGTGAAAGAATTCCTCAAACAACCGAATACAGACCCCGGGGAGATCACAATCATCACCAACGATGGGACCGAACGGGAGATCGAAATCTCCTCCGCAGCCAACATCGTCCCCGGGCAACATCTGGTCATTGCACGGGATGTCACAGAGCGTGTCAAACAACAACGCGAACTTGAAGAGGCGACGCAACGTCTTGAGGCGGTTGTCGAAACATGTCCGGATCCGGTCGTTGCACTCGACGATGAGGGTAGTGTGCAGCTGTGGAACAAGGCCGCCGAGGATCTGTTCGGGTATCAGCGCGAGTCGGTCATCGGTAACTCGATTCTCTCGCTTGACCTCCACAGCGAGGACCAACAGTCAGAGGTCATAAACCGGTTTCAGCAGGCGTTGGCGGGCGAGCAGGTATCCGACTTCGAGGTGCGTCGACAGACGAAATCGGGCGACGAGATTTATTTGAGCGTCTCTACCGCTCCGCTACGTGATGAGACCGGCGACAGTACCGGGTTGATGGCGGTGGCCAGAGATATCACCGACCAGAAGCGTCGGGAAACGGAGCTTGAACGCTACGAGACGGTCCTCCAGACCGGAACCGACAGTGCGTGGGTGTTTGATGAGAAGAAACAACTCACCTTCGTCAACGACACGTTTCTCGAACAGGTCTCCGCGACACGCGAGGAAGCTATCGGAACGCCACTGGCCGATTTTAGCGATCTCTTTGCTGACGATGAAACGTTTGAGGAGTGGGATTCACTGGTCGAGGATGTGATCTCCGGGACGATCGCGGAAGGCGAGATGGATGTTGATGCGACATTGGCGAACGGTCCGGCTGTACTGAATCTGCGGGTTACTGAGCTCACGCACTCGGAGGGAGCCGTCGTTGTCGCCCGCGACATCACCGAACGAAAACAGCGTGAAGAGGAGTTGGCACAACTGAAGCAACGGTACGAGGCGTTGATCGAAGCCGCTCCCAATCCCGCGTTCGTCGCAGATTACGAGAGCGGTGAGCTACTGGAGACGAACGCAGCGGCTGAGGAGATGCTTGGGAAGCCTCGCGAATCGATTGTTGGCCAGCACCAGTCCGAGTTACACCCAGACGAGCAGTCAGCAGTGTACAAGGAGTTTTTCGAAACAGAGGCGCTGGCCGACGAACCGCTGCGAACGCTCCCCGATGGCTCCCCTATTCATGTCGTTACCAGTACAGGGGAACGTATTCCAGTTGAGATCAATGTCGACACCGTGGAATTGAATTCAGGCCGTGTCGCTCTTGCCATATTCAGAGATATCACCGATGAGACTCAATAGTTGCATAACGAATAATATGCGTCAATAGGTTTATTAACGATTACATCAATTTGTTGTCACAGGATTGAATGTATGATCGAGCAATCAGATATGTGTAGATCATAATGAAAGAGACGTCGACAGACGGGACCCAGTACCGAGGCATCATTGACAGTATATCTGCGCCTGCATATCTGCTTGATAGTAGCTGGAATATAGCGTATACCAACCGGGAGTCACTCCCACAGCCAGATGTGTCGCTGGAGTCCTACCGTGGAGGCTACGTGATGGATCTGATAGCGCAGATCGCTGCAGACGATGAATCGCATGCAACGTTCAGACAGGCGATAGAAACGGTCTATGAGCAGGATGCCCCCGGCGACTTCCCATTCGAGGTCACACTTGATATCGACACCTCAAATGGGACGACCACGAGACAGTATCGGTGCTCACCGTGCGAGCTGACGGCTGGCACCGGCGTGATCGTCGTGTCCGAACCGGTTACCGACCCGAAGTCACAGGAGCTTGCACGGTACGAGGGATTGTGCGAGACACTCCCGGTGGCCGTGTGGATCAGCTCTCCGGAAGCGCAGGGTCAGTTTGAGTTCGTCAACGAGGCTGCGGTCGACATGTTCAACGCTGACTCGAAGGAAGAGCTGAAAGCCCACTCTCGACAGGGTCTGTACGCGAACACCGACGAACAGGTCGAACTCGGGGAGCAGATCGTTGCGGATGGAGCGGTGACGGAGTACGAAACAGTCCTTCTGACACTTGACGAGGAGGCTATCTGGGGCAGTGTAACAGCAGAACTGACCGAGATAGACGGCGACGACCAGATTGTCGGGATCATCGAGAACGTCACCGACCGGAAACAAAAGGAGCGAGCACTGCAGGAGGAGCGGGCGTTTATCGACGGCATCGTCGACGGCCTGCCGGATATATTCTACACCTTCGACACGGAGTGGTCACTCATTGAATACAACGAGAAGGCAAGTGCTGTGACTGGATACGATCATCAGGAGCTGGAGTCGATGGCTCCGTGGGATTTTTTCCCGGACACAGAACAGGAGATGATTCGAAACGCTGTCAAACAGATGACCAAATCCGAGGAGCAGATTGACAGTCTCGAGGCGCACCTGCAGACAAAGGCAGGTGACGAAATCCCGTATGAGTTCAGTATGGCTCCGTTCTACGATGCGAACGGAACTGTAGTCGGGTTTACCGGGGTTGCCCGTGACATCACTGACCGCAAGCAGCAGGAACGTGAACTCGAGGAGAAACGTGAGCGGTTGCAGGTGCTGTTCGATACCGCACCCGACCCGATTTTTGTGACAGACGCGGACGGAAAGTTCACAAAGGTAAACGAGAAGGCGACAGCGAAACTGGGTTACTCCGAGGAAGAGCTGCTGGAGATGGAGGTGGCTGATATCGACGCGGAGATTGACCGGTCCGATGCACGAGAGTTTCACTCGATGGTCAAGGAGAAAGGAGAACCAATGGAACTGGAGGGACGGCATCAGTGTGCTGACGGCAGTTCGTATCCGGTCAAAGTCCGCTTTACACTGCTGGAGACAGACGGGCAGGACCTGTTCCTGAGTCACGCTCGTGATGTGACACAGCAAAAGGAGTCGAAACAGAAGCTACGACGACAGAACGAACGTCTCGAAAAGTTCGCGAGTGTGATCAGCCACGACCTCAGAAATCCGATTGGCCTCGCAGAGGGGTACGTGGATATCGCCGAGGAAAGCGGCGACCCGGATGACTTCCAGACGATCCGAAAGGCGCTCGGGCGAATGGACACGATGATCGAGGAACTGCTCACAATGGCGGGTGCAGACACCGTCGTCGAAGATAGAGAGCCGATTGAGCTCGTCGTCTTAGCGCACGAGGCATGGCGAATGGCCCAGACCGAGGATGCGACACTGGAGATGATGATCGATTCACAGGCACGGATTACCGGCGACCGTGACCTCCTGTTGAACGTCTTCGAGAATCTCTTTCGGAATGCAGTCGATCACAACGAGCCACCACTGACGGTTCGTGTAGGGACACTGGATGACGGTCGCAGCGGCTTTTACATCGAAGACGACGGCGATGGTATTCCCGAGGATGCGCGTGAGGAAATCTTCGACCACGGCCATACGACGAGTGACGACGGAACCGGGCTCGGCCTCTATATCGTCAAAGAGCTGGTGACCGCCCACGGCTGGGAGATCTCAGCCACAGGGGGACACGATGGTGGAGCGCGGTTCGAGATCGAGACCGAGAGACAAGACAAGGATTAAGCTGGCAGGTTGGTGTCGGCAAGAGCCACAGGTTGGGAGGAACGCCGCACTACCGTCAACCAGTCTGGTATCTAAGAGACAGTCGGTGGGCGGATAGCCGCTGTTGTGCTGGCACACGCGCTCCATGGGCCCGGCCAGAGGTAGCCCTGACCGACAGCACCAACAGCGTTTTTCAGCCCGCCGCGTAGAGTGCCGGTAGTGACTGATCGCCTTCGCGGGGAACTGGTCGCCTGCAACGCGCCGACGACCGTCGAGACCGAACACGGCGAGCGACGGCTGGCGGAACTCCGCGTGCGACCGACCGACGAGACGCCGACCGACGGAGACAGCGCGGTCGACGTGACGCTGTGGGGCAAGTGGGCTGACACAGCCGAGGAAGCCGAGGCGGGGATGGACCTCCTGCTCACGAATCCCGAGGAAGGCGAGTATCAGGGGTCGACGACCTACAGCACCGGTAGCGACTCGTATGTCGTTCTCGAACCCGATTTCATCGTCGACGTGACCTCGATCCGGTCGTGGGTGCAGTGCCCGCGAATGTACTACCTCAACAAGCTCTCGGCGATTCCGCTCAATTACCCTGTGGTCAAGGGAACCATCGTCCACGAGGTGTTCGGCGATCTGCTCCGCGGCCGTGATCTCGATACCGCCGTCGCCGACCGCGTTGAGGAAGCCGGCCTCGAACTCGGCGTGCTCGGCCGTGACGTGGCCGAAGTCGAAGGCGAGGTGAAACAGAACGCTGCCGCTATCGAGGGCTGGCTCCAGCAGGGGACGCTGACAGAGGAAGACAACTGGCGCTCCGAGTACACGCTCATAAGCCCGACATTCGGCCTGAAGGGGCGGGCCGACGCGCTCCGCCGCGGGATGCCGGTCGAACTCAAAACGGGGAAAAACACGAACCGCGACCCACGGTTTCAGGACAAGATTCAGGCCGCCTGCTACGCGCTCATGCTGGAGGAACGCGGCATCGACGCCGACACCGGAACCTTGCTCTATACGAAAAACACGACGCTTGAGCGAACCGAGGAATCCGGCGACCTCTCGCCGGCCAAGGAGTTCTCGGTCGGGAAGGGGCTGCTCGATTTTGTCGTCCGGAGTCGCAACGAGTTGGCAGCGATGGAAGCGAGGAGAGAAGTGCCGACCGGCTACGAGGCCGACGCAACCTGTGAGTACTGTTTCGAGCAGGACACCTGCATGGTCGTCTCCGGCCGGCTCGATCAGGAATCGAAAGCCGGCCAGATCGGACAGGCGGTGCCCGACGAGGAACAGGAGTACTTCGAGCGGTTCTATCACGCTATCGAGGCCGAGCGGCGGGCGGTTCACGCCGAGTATCGGAAACTCTGGGAACAGGATGCACAAGAGCGGGCCGACGACGACCGCGCGCTGATCGATCTCGACTCCCTCGGCCGGGAGGAGATCGACGGTAACCGCTGGAAACTTCGAGCCGAGAAGCCGGCCGAAGCGGTGTCGAAGCTCCGCGAGGGCGACGTTGCGCTCGCCAGCGACGGCGACCCAGTTTCGGGGCATGCCGAACTCTGCCGCATCACCAAACTCGACGAGGAGATCGTCGTCACGGCCGACGAACCGGTCGATGTGCGGCGGCTCGACGTCTATCCCTCCGAACTCTCGGTCGACCGGATGTTGACCGCGCTGCACGATGCCGTGCTGAAGGGTGGCGACGACCGCAAGGACATCCTGTTCGGGCGACGCGAGCCAGAATTTGGTAATGGCGAGGAGACGTTTATCGACAACAACGCAGGGCAGAATCGCGCGGTGAATCTCGCGGTCAACGCCGACGACTGCGCGCTGATTCACGGCCCGCCCGGGACGGGGAAGACCTACACCATCGCGCGGCTGATCCGCGCGCTCGTCGCCCGCGGCGACCGGGTGTTGCTCACGGCGTTTACCAATCGCGCGGTCGACAACGCGCTGGAGGCCCTTCGCGCGCAGGGCTTCGAGGACATCCAGCGCGTCGGGACGACGACCGGGATTCGCGAGGATATGCTCGACGTGCGGCTCGACACCGAGGGCGACCCCGGCGAGCTGGCCAGCGCGCTCCACAGCGCGCCCGTGGTGGCGGCGACAACCGCGAGCTGTGGCTCCCGCGTGATGCGCGAACAGGAGTTCGACGTGGCGGTCGTCGACGAGGCCAGCCAGCTGACCGAGCCGTCGGCGCTGGCCGCGCTGAATCGCGCCGAGCGGTTCGTCCTCGTCGGCGACCACGAGCAGTTGCCGCCGGTCGTGCAGGCCGCCGATCCCGGCGGCGAGGGCGGTGTTGCCGACGAACCGGAGTCGGAAAATCCGCTGTCGACATCGCTGTTCGAGCGGTTGATCGAGGCCTATCCCGACGCGAGCGTGATGCTCACCAAGCAGTACCGGATGAGCCAGCGGATTCAGTCGTTTGCCTCGGCGGAGTTCTACGACGGCGCGCTCCGGCCGGCCAGCGGCGACGTGGCGGGCCAGTCGGTCGGCGATCTCGTCGATCCGGCGTCGCTGCCGGCGGCGTTGCGGGACGGCGTCGCCTTCGTCGATCCCGACGGCGAGCGCGTCGGCAACACCAACCCCATCGAGGCCGACCGCGTTGCCGAAGTGGTCGACAACTACATCGCCGCGGGTGTCGACCCCGAGGCCATCGGCGTGATCGCGCCGTTCCGCGCGCAGGTCGCCGAGATCAGCCGCCGGGTCGACGTGACCGTCGACACCGTCGACCGGTTTCAGGGCTCAAGCAAGGAGGTCATCATCGTCTCGTTTGTCGCCACCGGCGAACTGGCGGGGCCGCTGTTTGACGACTACCGCCGGATCAACGTCGCGCTGACGCGGGCGAAAAAGGGGCTCGTGCTGGTCGGTGATCGGGCCGCGCTGTCGAGTGAGCCGTTCTACGAGCGGTTGCTAGAGTGGGCGGATCGGTGAACGCGGAACCGTCTAGCTAATAAGGTGAATTAATCCACTTATCCCTGAGAGAATGTTGAGCCAGCCCAAAACGTCCAAATTTTCCGCTATTCGGAGTCAGAGTCGCTATCCGAGTTAGTGAATCGGCCTCCGAAGGAACGAATTGCATGAAATACTCTTGGACCTTTGTGCCCACGTTCTGGAGTTAATTCACGACCCGTTTTTGGAGACTTTCCCATAGCAATAGTAAGGATGATGGACAAGGATTTATATCAGTGGAACAGCGTACACCATTGTATAATCTACACCTATTGTAGCCTATGGTAGACCTACAATATCAAAATAATGTCCCAGACACACAATAAGAATTATAAAAATCCTATAGAAGAGTCAGCATATGAGTGAAGAATGGGTGTATTTGTCAATATCCGATTTAGGTGCAATGAGACGTATCAGTATTCCCAACCAGGTCTTTGAGAGAGAGATATTACCTACTCCCACCAAGGATAGACCTGTTACAGCATGGTGGTCATATGATAAAAAAACAGGGATAATTATTCTATC
>KI543199.1:35255-53528 GCA_000496215.1 uncultured archaeon A07HN63 | reverse complement strand
GAATTATACCGGTGGGAAAATAGCAGTCATTATCATATTGGAAATAACCCATGCTGCACCGGCAGCAACTACGATACCCTTTGCACGAGCATTCAATTTATCCACGGATACTATTGCGGCAATAAACGCTACCGTAATATCCACGAATATTGCAAGCTCACTCGCTGGCAGTACGCTGTAAATCAGTATAACAACTCCATCACCAATCACATCTACACTCGCAGAGGGGTCTCCTGCATTCTCACGAATCGCTGGTAGCCACCAAAGACCAGCGAATAGCAGCACCGCAATCACTCCGCCCTTAGCGAACAATTCCTTAATATCTGGTTCCATACAGTATCGTTATACTGCTTTATTGATAATTATCTGTGACAGGAAATTATTGATTGATGTCGTTATTCTACTGGATTTTAACCGTTATTTCATACGGCAACTCCGGATGCTCGTGCGTCCCCGGTGTCGCCGCACCGTCCACAACGGTCGCGCTGATCGGCTCGATCTCGGCCGCGTGCGCGGTCGGATACCACTCGCTGCCGGCGGGCAGCACGACGAACCGCGCATCGCGGTCGCCGACCCACGCGAACGACTCGCTCGGCGACCCCCACGCCGTACAGCCGACCGTCGACTCCAGCCAGTCGACCAGCGCCAGCGTCTTGGGGGCCGGCAGCCCGACCTCGGTCACGCCGGCTATCGGCACCGCGCCGTCGACCGGCCGTGCCGCGTCGCCATCGTAACAGAGACATTCGAGGACGTTGCCCGCGCCGTCGGCGACATAGACGGCGTCGGCATCGAGAAAATCGAACCGGCAGGACGGCTCGCCCTCAACGGGAAGGATCGTTGCCCGCTCGCCGAACCACGCGGTCAGGGCGTCGATATCGGCGGGAGTTCGAAGCGCGAGGTGGATGGCTCCCGGCTCGCTCGCCGGCTCAAAGTCGAGTGTCGTCGCGCCGAGGTCGACGCTTGCGGTGCCGGTGTCGCCGCTGTCGCTGTCGACGCCGAGCGTGCGACCGTACCAGTCGCTCAGTGCGTCGGGGTCGATCGCCGGAATCGACACGCGCTCGAACTGCACAGCCCCGGATTTGTTCGGGAGTCATATTTATGTTGTATGCTGACGAACACTGACATAGACAGACACTATGCCGATCAAGTTAGATTCGGACGAGGAGGTTCCACCGGTTACCCCCGGAACGAACGCGCACGAACTCCTCGCGGTGCTCGCAGACCACCCGGAGATGGGGTTCACACCGAAGGAGTTGGCCGAGATGACCGAGGTGCCCCATTCGAGCGTGCACAAGACGCTCGCACGCCTCCGGGAGAAGGAACTGGTTCGACAGGTCGATTCGTACTGGGCCGTCGCCGAGGACGTTGCCGCCTCGCGGCTCGCCAGCGTGGTCAGTCTCCGCACAATCGACGCCGAGTACGGCGACGATGCCTACGGCACCGACGACGAATGGGCCGAGACGGTGCCAGATCTGGGCGAAAACGCGTAACCAATGGCCTACGCACAGGGGAGTATCGTGCTCGCACCGGCGACGTTCAAGCGTGGCGTCCGCCCGTATCTCGTCGTGTCCAACCGGAACCGACCGTTCCACGGCGAGCGGTACACGGTCGCAGTCATCACCTCGACCGAGCGCGAACAGGCTATCGAATTGACCGAGCCATCGCTGACGGAGGGTGAACTCAAATCGTATCCGAGTTACGTGAGTCCGTGGTCGCTCCACGTGTTTCCAGCACAGGAGATCGAAAAGCGTGTCGCCCAACTCGATTCCGAGACACAGCGGGCCGTCGCGGAGACGATCCACGACCTGACGAAAGTGCTCTGAGGTGGGTCAGTCGGTGCCGACGGCTTCCGAGCCAACCGTCGGCTCCTCGCCAATCGATTCCAGCACGCGCTCGTGGAACTCCTGTAGCACCGCGCTTTCGTCCTCAGCGAGCACCACGTCACTGGCCATTAGCGTCGCCAGCCCGAAGGCGCGCGGGCTCGGTGAGTCGACCTCGTGGGCAACGATCTCGATCTCGCCGCGGTCGACTCGCTGTAGCACCTCTTGAATCCCGCTCACGTTGAGTTTGTCCTCCATGATCTCTCGATAGGTTTCCTCGATTACGGCGAAGGAATCGAGATCCTGCGCAAACGAGAGCAGCATCTCACTGGAGACCTGCTGTTGGGCCGCCGATTTCTCGTGGCCCTTGTACCGCTTGAGGATCATCAGCGACCGCGTGGCGTTGATGCGGAAATACCGCTGCAGCAGGTCGGTGCCGTCGAGTGAGGCCCGCAGATCAGTCGTCACGTCGCCGGGATCGAGATCGCGGATGATGCCCGCGATATCGACCTTGCGGTTGAGCGGCATCTGCACGGAAAACCCGTTGTCGGCGACGGCGACCTGTACGTTGGCGGTCGCCTGCTGGGCGCAGTGGTAGGCGACCAGCCGCGAGAGGCCGTCGTTGAACTGCCGGCCGTAGTTCGAGTGGACGTAGAACCGCCGCTGGTACTCGGCGCGATCCAGTTCCTCCTCGATCACGATCCGGTCGGGCGTGCTGATCGCGTCCGCGCCGAGGTACTGGTGCTGTTCGGCGAACAGCCGGCTGATCGCCCGCACCGCGTTTTCGTCGATAGGGAACTCCCGCAGCCACTCCCGACAGCCGGCGACGCCGCCGGAATCGAATCGCTCACAGAGTTCGCCCTGAAAGTCCACGATTTCGCGGCCGAGATCGTACGACAGCGGCAGCCGCTCGGAGAACCACGAGGGAACGGTTGGCCGCGCACTCGTCGGGTCGACGTATACCTTCGACCCGCGGCGGTAGCTGTACTCGTAGTTCGACCCACCGAGGACGAACACGTCGCCCGGCTCCAGCGTGTCGAGATAGTTTTCGTCGAGACTGCCGACCCACTCGTCGCCCTGCCGGGTGAGCACGTCGCAGCTAAATGAGTCGGGAATTGTCCCGATGTTGGTCATGTAGATCACCCGCGCGAGCCGCCCGCGCTTGCCGATCAGCGGCTTGCCAACCGGGAACTCGTCGTAGTGGTACTCGCCGTCCGGTTTGTCGTTGGTATCCCGCCAGATTTTCGCGTACACGTCCTTCGATTCGAGGCCGGCGTAGTCGGCGGTGAGATACCGCATGAGTCGCTCCCACTCGGTGTCATCGAAGTTGCGATAGGGGTACGCGCGCCGGAGGATCGATTTGATCTCCGCCTCGGGGCGAACGTCGTTGATCGCCATCCCGTAGACGTGCTGGGAGGCGACATCGGCGGCGTTGTCGGGGATGAACACGCGGTCGACGAACCCCTCCTCGGCTTTCCCGAGCATCACCGCACACTCGACGAGTTCGTCGCGGTCGAGTGCGATCACCCGGCCGGCGACCGTCTGGCCGAGCTGGTGGCCCGCCCGGCCGATTCGCTGGAGCAGCGCGGCGACGGATTTCGGCGAGCCGACCTGCACGACCATATCGAGATGCGGCATGTCGATCCCGAGTTCGAGACTCGTCGAGGTCGTCACCACGTCGAGATCGCCGGCTTTCAGCCCGGATTCGATCTCCTTGCGGCGGTCCTTCGAGAGACTGCCGTGGTGACAGCCGGAGTTGTCGTCGTCGTACTCGCCGGGAAACCGCTCCCGAAGCGTCTGGAGAACGCGCTCGGCTCCCGACCGGGTATTGGTAAAGACGAGCGTCTGTTCGTTGTCGTCGATCAGTTCGTGCAGCCGGTCGTAAAATCGGCCCTGCACAACCTCTCTGGGGGTGTTGATCAGGTCGTCGGTCGGACACTCCAGTTCGATATCGAACTCCCGGACGAAGCGGCTGTCGACCAACTCGTAGTCGCGTGGCTCGCCGCCCGGCTCCGCGCGACCAACGAGGAACTCGCCGACCGTCGACAGCGGTTCGACCGTCGCCGAACAGCCGATTCTCGTTGGCGAACTCTCGGCCATCGCTTCCAGCCGCTCCAGCGAGACCGAGAGGTGAGTCCCGCGTTTGTTCTCGGCGAGGCTGTGAATCTCGTCGACGATGACGTACTCGACGGATTCGAGTTTCTGCTTGAATTTCGGGCTGTTGAGCAGGATCGCCAGCGTCTCCGGCGTCGTGTTGAGGATGTGTGGCGTCGTCTCCAGCATGGCCTGCCGGTCGCTGCTGCTGGTGTCGCCGTGGCGGATCGCATGCCGGATGTCGGTCTCGACGCCATCGTCGGCCAGCCGGTCGGCGATTCCCTCAAGTGGGACGGTGAGATTCCGATGGATATCGTTAGCGAGGGATTTCAGCGGCGAGATATAGAGACAGTATACGGAGTTGTCGAGACCATCCTCGCTGGCCTGCTCGCGGGCGAAGAGTTCGTTGATGATCGCCGCAAACGAGGCGAGCGTCTTGCCCCGAGCCGGTCGGCGCACAGATCAGGGCGTTCTGCTCGTCGTGAATATGCGGAATCGCGCCGCGCTGTGGTGGCGTGAAGAAACCGCCGTTGCCAGCGACGTACGCGCCGAACTCATCGACCCACCAGTCGGCGACAGTGGGTTCGAACAGACGAGAGCACGTCCTCGTCGGCGATATCGACGGTCTCGGGATCGAAGTCGTAGTCGGCCGCGCTTTCGAGCAGTCGATCCCGCCCGCTTCGGGCCATTGGTGATTCGGTTTGTCTGCGCGCCCGTAAGTCGGTTGCGGGGATGGAGGCGACTCCCCAGCAGCCGGGTCGCAACGGCTTTCCACGCCAGCCGCCTTGGCCCGGCCATGGAGGTCACGTTTCTCGGCACCGGCAGCGCGATGCCGACCGGCGACCGGGCACAGACCGGACTGCTGGTGACCCACGACGACCGGCGGCTGCTGGTCGACTGCGGGAGTGGCGTCCTCCACCGGCTTGCCTCGACGGACGTGGGCTATGAAGCCGTGAGCACCGTCCTGCTCACACATCTCCATCTCGATCACGTCTCCGACCTGCTGCCGTTGCTCAAGGCCCGGTGGCTCGCCGGCGAGGACCACCTAGAAGTCGTCGGCCCACTCGGAACGAAGACCCTGCTCGATGACCTGCTCTCGGTTCACGACTATCTCGACGGCCGGGTCGATCTCCGAGCCCGCGAGATTGTCGCCGACGAACGCGTCACCGTCGGCGGATTCGGCGTCGAGAGCCGCGAGACGCGCCACTCGATGGACGGGCTTGCCTACCGGTTCGCGGCCGGCCCCGAAACCGACGCCGAATTCGTGTTTTCGGGCGATACAGAGGCGTTTGCGGGGCTGGCCCGCTTTGCCGAGGACTGTCGCGTCGTCGCCCACGACTGCTCGTTTCCCGATTCAGTCGACGTGGACGGTCATCCCACGGCAAGCCAAGTTGGCGAAGCGTTCGCCGACAGCAGCGTCGACCACCTCTACCTGACTCATCTCTATCCGCACACCGAGGGCAAGCACGAGCAGCTGTGTGCAAGCGTCGCCGACAGTTTCGACGGCGAGGTCCACGTCGCCCGCGACGGGCTTCGCGTCGAGATCTCCTGAGCCAGTCCGCTGGGTCTGCTGAGGCAACCGCTGGCTCACCTGCGGCGATCCTCGGGGCTACGCCCGCGACAGACGTGTATCACACTGGTATCCGAGGCGTGTATTCGGTGGTTATATTCGTCAATTATATACGTCGGAGTTCGTTTCGATTCAGTACGACAGATGTACCGGCGACAGCACACACGGTTCGGTCGCAGGAGGGGCGCGTAGCATGGTTGGAACGACCGTCGGCCTCGGACTGACGGTGGCCACGCTTGCGGTGTTTACCATCGCTGGCGTGCTGTACTCCCGCAGGCGGGTGGCGGGCATCGAGGATTTGCTCACCGCGCGCAACTCCTCGGGAGTCGGGATGACGACCGCCTCGATCATCGCCTCGACGATGGGGGCGTGGATTCTCTTCAGCCCCGCACAGGCGGGCGCGGCCGCAGGCGGGATCACGGCCGTTGCCGGCTACGCGCTGTCGAGTGCGCTCCCGCTGCTCCTCTTCATCCCGGTCGGCAAGCGCATTCGGGAGTTGATGCCGACGGGCCACTCGTTGACTGAGTTCGTTCTCGTCCGGTTTGGGCCGGCGATGTACGTCCTCGTGCTCGTCGTCTCGGTGTTCTACATGTTCATCTTCCTCGCCGCCGAGATGACGGGTATCACCGGTGCACTCGAACTGATCGCCGGCATCCCCCCGTGGCAGACCGCCACCGTCATCGGCGGGTTCGTTCTGCTCTATACGGCGTACGGCGGGCTGGTGGCCAGTATCTTCACCGACACGGTCCAGACGCTCGTGATCCTGCCGCTGCTGGCGGTCGGCTTCGCGGCCGCCATCGTCTCGCTTGGCGGGGTCGACGAGCTGTACACCACGGCGATGGCGACCGATCCGTCGCTGCTCGATCCGACCAACCGGAGTGGGCTCAAGTTCGGATTCTACGTTGTGTTTGCGGTCCTCGGTGCCAACTTCCTGAATCAGGGCATGTGGCAACGGGTCTATGCGGCCGACAGCGAGTCGACACTGGGTCGCTCCTTCGGTGTGGCCGGGCTGACGGTGGTTCCGATGGTGCTGCTGTCGGGGCTGTTTGGCGTTGCTGCTGCGGGGCTCCCACAGATTTCGGCCGAGCCCGCCGGCATCTCGTTTTTCCTCGTCGTGACGGAGGCGCTACCGGATGCCATCGCTCTCGTGGTCGTCCTGCTGGCGGTCCTGCTGGTGATGAGTTCGGCCGATACGATGCTGAATGCGATTTCGAGTCTCGTGACCGTCGATCTCGCCCGCCTCGTCGATGTCGACGACGAGGGATCGCTCCAGCTGATCGGCCGAGGGCTCACCGCCGCCGTCGCTATCGGCGCGGTGATCATCGGCGCACAGGGGTATAGCGTGCTCGGGCTGTTTCTGACGGCTGACCTCTTTGCCGCCGCCGTCTTCGTCCCGCTGATCTGGGGGCTGTACTCCCGGGATCTCACACAGGGCGCCGCGCTCGCGGCGAGTCTGGCCGGGCTGGCCGTCGGGCTCGCGTTCTTCCCGACGCTTCGCGGCGTCGTGGCGACGATCCCCGGTGTGGCGGGCCTGCTACCGGCACCGGATCGGCTCGTGGCCTTCCTCGGCGCGACCGCCGTCTCGGCCGCCGTGACGGCTCTCGGCTCGGCGGTCGGGGGCGACGAGTTTACCTTCGACTCGCTGGCGACCCAGATTCGGTCCTTCGACTCGACGACCGAGGAGCCGGCCGACGACGCCACGGCGACCCCGGAGGTGTCGGACTGATGGCGGGGCAACTCCTGTTTGCCGTCCTCGTCTGGGGGTCGATAGCGGCTGTGCTGGGAGCCTTCGGCTACGAGGTGTGGTTGCTTGCGGCGGCGTGGCAGTAGTGGTGTCGAGTGCTGAGCAGTACCGGCTGGTGTCACGACTCCTCGAACAGCCCCAGATCCTCGGCAACGAGATCCTGTAGCTGGGATTTCAGCGCGGGGTCGACGGTTGCGTGGTCCTCGCCGTCGTGGCGGGTCTCGTTGTGCCGGTCGAGCTGGGTTTCGAGATCGGACAGCGGCACCGTCGTCTCGGTGCCACATTCCTCACAGATAATCGGCACCGCGGGATCGTCGCTCTCGTCGGTCATAGTCGGGGGTATGACTGCGACGTGAAAACAAATCCGGTTTCAGTGACCGGTCGCCGCTCAGTCGAGTTCGCTTCCGCAGGCCGGACATTCGGGCGTCTCGGCGTCCGGCTGGGGCTCGACGGCGAGCTGGCAGCGATCACACCACCGTCGCTCGGCCTCGTCGTCGCCGGGTGTGTCGTGTGTCATCGGTACGGGGATTTCGTCGCCAGCGACTTGAGTGGTTGCCACGGGGGCCTCGAATATGACGGGCGAAACATCTACAGCACTCTGCATACAATGTATTCGTATGAGCACGTCCATCCGTATCACGGAAAAGACGAAACAGAAGCTTGAGGCGGTGAAGCGAGACGATGAAACCTTTGACGAGCTATTGGACCGGCTCGCAGTGACCCGGACGCCGGACGATGTTGCGGCGATGGCTGGCTTCGCTGACGAGGGTATTGAGGACCAGATGGACGAGACACACAGTGATCTCTCCGAATCGCTCGACGCGAACAGCCGTCGCTGACGATGTTGTGTTTTGACAACAGCGTCGTGGCGAAGTTCGCACGGTCCGATCCCGACGAGAACGTCGTCTCGTATCTGGAACGGAACGCGTCCGAACCGTGGGTGATTCCAGCTACCGTCCTGTTCGAATATCTCCAGTACTATTCATCACAGTCAGCTGTCCATGAGCAACACCACGCCCTCACCCAACGGATAGAGCGTGTCTTACCGCTGAACGAGGCTGTTGCGGTCGAAGCTGTACTGCTGGGGCAGAAACTCACACAGCAAGATATCAACCTGGCTCTCGCCGACCTCCTCCACGCTGCAACGGCACGTGAAAACAATGCGACGTTTGTCACCTGTGATGTGGCGGATTTCGACCACGCTCCGATCCGTCAACTGCTGGATATCGACATCATCGAACCCGCACCCGAGCAGTAAACACGGTGGACAGAACTGGCATGTCACACCGCGACACGCCATCCAGCATTCGTGACCCTTAAGTAACCAACAGCGTTTTCCTCACTCGTAGTACTGCAGGGGCGTCGGGCCCCGAGTCCGTGATGGGCGACAATACGACCGATAACCGCGGGTTGCGGTAGCCAAGCATGGCCCAAGGCGCAGGGTTGCTAACTCTGTGGCGTCACTGCCTCCGGGGTTCGAATCCCCGCCGCAACGCTCGCAGCACAGATACTAGCTATGAGTGCAGAAGACACAGAAGACGGCTTGACGGAGGAGGAACAAGAGGACCTCCGATACTTCGTCCGGATCGGGCAGACCGATCTCGACGGGACGAAGAGCGTCGAGCGCAGTCTCACAGACATGAAGGGTATCGGCCAGCGCACGGCACGCATCGTGACCGACGAGGCCGGTATCGACCGTACAGCCACACTCGGCCTGCTCGAGGACGACGAGATCGACAGCCTCGTCGATACCGTCGAAAATCTCGACGATCACATCCCCGAGTGGATGGTCAACCGGCAAGACGACTTCTTTACCGGTGAGTCCAGCCACATCGTGGGCAACGATGTCGAGGAGCAGCGCCGACAGGATATCAACCGCATGCAGATGATCGACTCCTACAAGGGCATTCGACACAAGCGCGGACAGAAGGTCCGCGGCCAGCGCACCAAGTCCACCGGTCGTACCGAGGGGACAATCGGTGTCAACGTCGAACGCATCAAAGAGGAGCAAGCCGAAGAAGAAGCGGCAGCCGAAGACGAGGACGAGGCAGCGGCTGTCGGGGATGACGAAGAATGACAACCGGCCAAAACACCACCGGCTACGAGACGCCGAACCACCCCTATCAGGGTGAACGGATCGCCGAGGAGAGCGGACTGATCGGCCGTTACGGCCTGAAGAACAAAGAAGAGCTCTGGCGCGCACAGTCTGAGCTCCGCTCGATCCGTCGTGAGGCCCGTCGCCTCATCGGCGAGGCACAGGGCGACACCGAGGTCGCTGCCGACGCCGGCAGCGAGTTCCTCGCCAAGCTCCGCCGTTACGGCATCCTCGACGAGCACGACACCATCACGGACGTGCTCTCGCTGGAAGTGACCGACATCCTCGAACGACGACTCCAGACGGTCGTCTACCGCGAGGGACTGGCCAGCACGCCGACGCAGGCCCGGCAGTTCATCGCCCACGGTCACATCACCCTCGGCGGCGCGCGGGCGACG
Organism: uncultured archaeon A07HN63; assembly: GCA_000496215.1. Lineage (GTDB taxonomy): Archaea > Halobacteriota > Halobacteria > Halobacteriales > Haloferacaceae > Halonotius. The sequence goes on along the minus strand of KI543199.1, from coordinate 43,807 downwards.
ACGCCCGGCCGCACCATCGAGGTGGCCGAGGAATCGACGCTCAGCTACGACGAAACCAGCCCGCTGGCCGACGAACTCCACCCGGCCCGGGCGGAGGCACAGGAGTAACCAATGAGTGAATCACAGGACGGCAAGTGGGGCATTGCCCACGTGTTCTCCTCGTTCAACAACACGCTGATCACGATCACCGACCAGACCGGCGCGGAAACGCTCGCCAAATCGTCCGGTGGGACCGTGGTCAAGCAGAACCGCGACGAGGCATCGCCGTACGCCGCCATGCAGATGGCCGAGGTCGTCGCCGAGAAGGCACAGGCCGCCGGCATCGAGGGCGTGCACGTTCGCGTGCGCGGCCCCGGTGGCAACGGCAACTCCTCGCCCGGTCCCGGCGCGCAGGCGACGATTCGCGCCCTCGCCCGGGCCGGCATCGAGATCGGTCGTATCGAGGACGTCACGCCGATCCCACACGACGGGACCCGTGCGCCGAAAAACAAGCGACTCTAGTATGTCAGGGCAATTCGACGTTGAGTTCATCGAACGCGAGAATCGCTCGGCCCGCTTCGTTGTTCGCGGGCTCACGCCAGCGCTCGCCAACGGTATCCGCCGGGCGATTATCGCTGACGTGCCGACGTTCTCGATCGACGACGTGCGGTTCGTGGAGAACTCCTCGGTGATGTTCGACGAGATGATCGCCCTGCGGCTGGGTCTCATCCCGCTGACGACACCGCTAGACGACTTCGAGATCGGCGACACCGTCACCGTCGCCCTCGATATCGAGGGGCCGGCAACCGCCTACTCCGGCGATATCGAATCCGCCGACGCGATGGTCGAACCCGCCGACGAGAACGTCCCCATCGTCGAACTCAAGGAGGGTCATCACCTCGAATTCGAGGCCGATGCCGTCCTCGAGACCGGTAAGGAACACGCCAAACAGCAGGGCGGCGTCGCTGTCGGCTTCCGACACCTGCAGTCGGTGACGGTCGGTGACGACATCGGCGAGTTCGACGACCAAGAGCCGGAGATTCTTCGTGGCGCGATCGAAACCGACGACGGCGACGTCGTCCTCACCGACGAGTTCGATCACGACCTCACGAACCGCTATCCCGGCAAGGAGCTGACCGTCGAAGACGTGCCCGGTGCCTACGTGTTCCATGTCGAAAGCGACGGCTCGCTCCCGGCCGATGAACTGGTGCTTCGCGCCGCCGAAACGCTTGGCGCCCGCGCGGACGAACTACACGACGCAGTCACAGCCTAAGAACACCCATTGCACATGACACGGCACTCGATCCCCACGACCGCTCGCCCGACCCGGACGGCAGCCGCCGCTGTGGTCGCCCGCGGTCGCCGTCGCTCGATGACTGAGCGCGGGTGGATCGAAACAGGTAAGCCGTGGTGTGCGATATCTCGGAGTGCGTGCAGGGATAGCCAAGTCTGGCCAACGGCGCAGCGTTCAGGGCGCTGTCCCATAGGGGTCCGCAGGTTCAAATCCTGCTCCCTGCACTCCGATTTCTCTCAGGAGCAAACTCATGAGCAGTAAGACGAATCCGAGACTTCAGAGTCTCATCGCCGAGCTACAGACGGTCGCTGGCGAGTCAGACGCCGCTGTCTGGCGCGACATCGCCGACCGTCTCGCAAAGCCACGGCGCACCCACGCGGAGGTCAATCTGGGCCGCATCGAGCGATACGCCCAGTCGGACGAAACTGTCGTTGTCCCCGGCAAGGTCCTCGGCAGTGGTGTGCTCGAAACAGACGTCACCGTCGCCGCCGTCGACTTCTCGTCGACTGCCCGCACGAAGATCGGGCAGGTCGGCGACGCAGTGACACTCGAAGAAGCCCTCGAAGACAATCCCGAGGGCACCAACGTACGGGTGGTTCGATGAGCGCGGCCGAGTTCGAGGTCGACACGGTCATCGACGCCCGCGACTGCATCCTCGGGCGGGTCGCCAGCGAGGTGGCCCAGCAGGCCCTCGACGGCGACCGCATCGCCGTCGTCAACGCCGAGGACGCCGTCATCACCGGAAATCCGGAGTCGACGATCGACAAATACCGGCAACGCGCCGAGATCGGCTCCGACAGCGGGCCCTACTACCCGAAACGGCCGGACGGCATCTTCAAGCGAGCTATCCGTGGGATGCTGCCGTACAAGCAGGATCACGGCCGCGAAGCCTTCGAGAACGTCCGTGTCTACCTCGGGAACCCGTACGATGAGGATGGCGAGGTACTCGACGGGACATCGCTGGATCGACTCTCGAATATCAAGTTCATCTCGCTTGGCGAGATCGCCGAGAAACTGGGGGCGAACGTTACATGGTAACCAACACATCAGGCAAGAAGAAGACGGCCATCGCCCGCGCAACCGTGCGCGACGGCGAGGGCCGTGTCCGTATCAACTCCCAGCCGGTCGAGCTGGTCGAACCAGAGCTGGCGCGGCTCAAGATGCTCGAGCCGTTCCGCATCGCCGGCGACGAACTCCGCGATAGCGTCGACATCGACGTGACCGTCAACGGTGGCGGGTTCAGCGGGCAGGCCGACGCCGTTCGCACGGCGCTGGCTCGCGGGCTGGTCCAGCATCTCAACGACGCCGAGTTGCGCGAGGCCTACCGCGAGTTCGACCGCTCGCTGCTGGTCAACGACACCCGGCAGTCGGAGAAAAGAAGTGGGGCGGTCCCGGCGCACGGGCTCGCTACCAGAAGTCCTACCGCTGAGGTGATCCACGTATGATGATCCCAGTCCGGTGTTTCACCTGTGGCACAGTCATCGGTGAACACTACGAGGAGTTCAAGACCCGCGCCGAGGAGGGCGACGAAGACCCAGCCGAGGTCCTCGACGATCTGGGGCTTACCCGGCACTGCTGTCGCCGGATGATGGTGTCGCACACCGACCTCGTCGACGTCGTTGCACCCTACCAATGACACAACAGTACAACCGCTACGAGAAGGCCCGCATTCTCGGCGCGCGGTCGCTGCAGATCTCGTACGGTGCGCCGGTGCTCGTCGAGACCGACCGCAGCGAGCCGATCCTCATCGCCGCCGAGGAGTACGACGCGGGCGCCCTACCGTTCACCGTTAACAGAGAGTAACCATGACACAGATAAGCTCAGTTTCACTCCGACGCGTACTGGATTCCCGTGGCAACCCCACGGTCGAAGCAGATGTCCTCACCGACACCGGTGGCTTCGGTCGCGCCGCCGCACCCTCGGGTGCCTCGACCGGTGAGTACGAGGCTATCGAACTCCCACCGAAGGAAGCCATCGCCAGCGCCCGCGAGCACGCGGTGCCGCGGCTGGTCGGCTCCGTCTACGCCGGCGATCAGCGCTCCGTCGACGAGACGCTGCGGGCGGCCGACGGCACCGACGACTTCTCCGAGATCGGGGCCAACAGCGCGGTCGCCATCTCGATGGCCGCCGCCAAGGCCGCGCCGACACGCTGGGTGCGCCACTCTACCAGCATCTCGGCGGCGCGTTCCGCGGCGACAACTTCCCGATCCCGCTCGGCAACGTCGTCGGTGGCGGCGAACACGCCAAGGACGCGACCGACATTCAGGAGTTCCTCGCCGCGCCGGTTGGCGCGCCGAGTGTCTCCGAGGCCGTCTTCGCCAACGCCGCCGTCCACGCCACGATCGGCGATATCTTCGACGAGCGCGATATCGGCGCCGGCAAGGGCGACGAGGGCGCGTGGGCGCCAGCGATCGACGATAGCGAGGCCTTCGAGATCGTCGCCGAGGCGACCGACCGGGTCGCCGACGATGTCGGCTTCGAGATCAAGTTCGGGCTGGATATGGCCGCCGCCGAGATGTACGAGGACGGCGCCTACCAGTACAGCGACGGCGAGAAGTCGACGGACGAACAGATCGAGTACGTCGCCGGGCTCGTCGAGGAACACGACCTCGCATACGTCGAGGACCCACTCGACGAGAACGATTACGAGGCCTTCGCCGACCTCACCGAACAGGTCGGCGACCAGACGCTGATCTGTGGCGACGACCTCTTCGTGACAAACGTCTCGCGGCTGGAAGATGGGATCGAGGCCGGCGCGGCCAACAGCATCCTCATCAAGCCGAACCAGATCGGCTCGCTGTCGGATACCGTCGACGCGATCGAGCTGGCGGTTCAGAACGGCTACGAGACGATTATCTCTCACCGGTCGGGCGAAACTGAGGATACGACCATCGCCCACCTCGCGGTGGCGACCGACGCCGACTACATCAAGACCGGCACCGTTGCCGGCGAACGAACCGCCAAGCTGAACGAACTGATCCGAATCGCGGACGACGCAGTATGAGCGACAACAACACAGAACTTGACACACAGGACGACGACGCAGCCGACGCGGCTGCCGACGATGACGCGCCTGTCGATGACGCACCGGACGCCGACGCGGCCGCCGACGAGGGGGTCGACGAGGCCGAAACAACCACCGACGCCGATGCCGAAGCGGCCGACTGCTGACGAGGCGGCTGCGGAAGCGGCTGCCGACGACGAAGCGGCCGAGACGGCAGACGCAGCCGACGCGGCTGCCGACGGTGACGCCGAGGCTGACGAAGCCGAGGACGAGGAGTCACCGTTCGATGACGACGTGATGCCCGACGACGAGGCCGATCTCCTCATTCCTGTCGAGGACTACCTCAGCGCGGGTGTCCACATCGGGACCCAGCAGAAGACCAACGACATGGAGCGGTTCATCCACCGCGTCCGTGACGACGGGCTCTACGTCCTCGACGTGAGCCAGACCGACAGCCGCATCCGCACGGCCGCCGATCTGCTCTCGAACTACAGCCCCGAACAGGTGCTCGTCACCTCCTCACGACAGTACGGCCGATTCCCGGCCGAGAAGTTCGCCGAGGCCATCGGCGCACGCGCTCGCACCGGGCGATTCATCCCGGGCACGCTGACCAACCCGGATTACGAGGGCTACATCGAGCCCGATGTGGTCGTCGTCACCGATCCCATTGGCGACGCCCAGGCCGTCAAGGAGGCGATCACGGTCGGGATTCCGGTCGTCGCAATGTGTGACTCCAACAATCAGGTCAGCAACGTCGACCTCGTTGTGCCGACGAACAACAAGGGCCGACGCGCGCTGAGCGTCGTCTACTGGCTGCTGGCCAACGAGACGCTGGACCGACGCAACGCCGGCACGGTCTACGAACTCGACGACTTCGAAGACGCCCTCTGATCGGCCGCAGTTATATTCGTTTTCTGTTGTTCGCACGGCCGCCGAGCAATGCGACTGCAAAGCTTCTGAGGGGCGGAGTAGTAGCATCGAGAAAATCGTGTCCGCGGTGTGCGGACCTGCGCGTCCATTCCCCGTTTCCGTCTGAGGCAGTCACACTACCTCAAACGCGTGAGTGCCGGCCATCGGTTAGCCAGCGTTCACATGTTCCTCTTTCACATGGTGATATATAAAAACCCTCGCTACAGACTGACAGGTATGTCACACCAGACGGGAGCGCGGCAGCCAGGGGGCTGCGATGACGGTCGTCAGCGCGCCGGGGAAGGTGTATCTCTTCGGCGAGCACGCGGTCGTCTACGGCGAGCCGGCCGTCCCGTGTGCCATCGAGCGGCGGGCAACGGTGACGGCCGAGCCGCGCGACGACGATCACGTGCGCGTCGAGGCACAGGATCTCACGCTCGACGGGTTTGCGGTCGAGTACGCCAACGAACCGGACGAGCGATCAGCTGTCGACGTACCGAAACCACTCCTCGACGCGGCGACCGGGTACGTCGACGCCGCTGTCGAGCAGGCCCGTGATGCGGCCGACGCGCCGGCGGCCGGCTTCGATATCTCCGTGAGCAGCGACATCCCGCTGGGCGCGGGGCTTGGCTCGTCAGCCGCGGTCGTCGTCGCCGGGATCGAGGCCGCGACACAGGCCCTCGGCGAGCCGCTTGACCGCCGCGAGCTCGCGGATCGCGCCTATCAGGCCGAGTACGACGTACAAGACGGACAGGCCTCCCGGGCCGACACCTTCTGTTCGACGATGGGCGGGGCGGTCCGCGTCGAGGGCGACAACTGCAGCCGGATCACGGCGCCCGCACTCCCCTTCGTCGTCGGCTTCGACGGCGGCGCGGGCGATACCGGCGAACTGGTCGCCGGCGTTCGCACGCTGCGAGACCGCTACGAGTTCGCCGCCGATACCGTCGAGGCTATCGGCGATATCGTGCGCGAAGGCGAGTCGCTGCTCACCGACGCCGACCCCGACGCCGATCCGAGCGCGGGGTTGATCGGCGAGTTGGGCGAGTTGATGGATATCAACCACGGGCTGCTGTCGGCACTCGGCGTCTCCTCGCGGTCGCTGGATACGATGGTGTGGGCTGCCCGCGAGGCCGGTGCCGACGGCGCGAAACTCACCGGCGCGGGCGGCGGTGGCTGTATCGTCGCCCTCGATGCGACCGACGAAACAGCGACCAGCCTCGATTACACGCCTGACTGCGAGCAGGCGTTCCGCGCCGAACTCGCCACCGAGGGCGTCCGTGTGGAGGAAGCCTGATCGTGGCTGGTAGCGACGGCGAAAGCCCGGACAACGGTGCCCTGAGGATCCTCAAACTCGGCGGGAGCGTCATTACAGACAAGGATACCCCCGAAATGTCGACGACGACGCCCTCGACAATGTCGTGTCGGCGATTGCCGACGCCGGTTCGACCGCTGGCAACGGCGATCAAGCTGCCGGTGATGCTGCTGGCCTGATCGTCGTCCACGGCGGCGGGAGCTTCGGACACGTCCACGCCGCCGAGCACGGGGTCTCGACGACCGAGGGGAGTCACGATCCCGCCGCCGTGACCGCGATCCACGGCGCGATGAAACAACTCAACGGCGTCGTGGTCGACCGGCTGCAGGCCGCCGGCATCGACGCCGTGCCGGTGCACCCGCTATCGGCTGTCGCCCGCGATGAGCAGGCGGAGCTCTCGCTCCCGACTGGGGCAGTCGAGGGCCTGCTGGGAGAGGGGTTCGTGCCGGTACTCCACGGCGATGTCGTTGCCCACGCTGGCGAGGGTGTAACCGTCCTCAGCGGCGATGAACTCGTGACCGGGCTGGCCGACCGACTCGGTGCACGCCGCGTCGGGCTCTGTTCGACGGTGCCGGGCGTGCTCGACGCCGACGGCGAGGTGATCGACGCGATCACCGAGTTCGACTCGGTTGCGGCCGCCCTCGGCGACAGCGAGTCGACCGACGTGAGCGGCGGGATGGCCGGCAAGGTCCGAGAGTTGCTCGGGCTGTCAGGGACAGCACGGATCTTCGGCCCTGACGCTGTCGGGCCGTTTCTCGCCGGCGACGCGCCGGGAACCCGTATCGACGGTGACTGATCGATAGCGGGCACAATGCAGTTGCCCGTTCAGTGCGTCGTTTCCGATGTGGATGAATCACGTTCCGGATGAGATACTGACAGCAATCGACGAGTTTGGAGAGGATTGTCTGTATGGAACGCCGGACCCGATTGGCGGGAGGCTCAGAAGCGAGTTGCGGATCGAGGTCGTGCCGGAGGATGCTTCGACTGCCACCTGTCGGTACGAAACAGAGCATACACAGTCGCCGCCCACACTGCGGGACCGGGGCTCGTTCGTGACCACCATCGTCGATGGCGTCGATGAGCGACTGCGGAAGTGGGGGATCGAGCCGCCAGACGAATACACGCTTGTCACGTCGGTCGACGGTACCCATCACTACGAGGGGACGCTGCAACTACCCTGAGCGAGGAGCAAGCACCAGTCGGTCACTACGTATTTCGCCTCGTCCGACCAGAAACTCAGTAATTCTTGAACAACATCGCCCGCACATCGTCTTTCGTGCGGGCAGATTCGACACTGCCGTCGGGGAGTTCCACCTTGTATCGAGCGTCACCATCAGTCGACCACCACTTGTCGTCGTGTGTCTCCATCAGGCTCAGCATGGCGTTGAGTTGGCCGGAGTCATCGTCGGACGACGCAGCCTCGTCATCGTCACCAAGTTCATCTGTATCGTTGGAGTCGTCTACCCCGCTGTCGGTTTCTGCGTCGTCGTCGGCAGCGGCGTCTGCCGCTTCCGTGTCTGTCTCCGTCGCGCCGGGAAAGTCGATATCGACCGACTCGAACGGGTTGGTGTACTGCTGTTCGGCGGCGGCGAGGATCGCGTCAATGAGTTCGGCTTTCGACATTGAACTCCGGCCCTCGATATCGAATTCGACGGCAATCGTGTAGAGATCCATCCGCTCGGCGTCGTCCTGATCGCCATGCGAGCCCGGATGGCTTCGAGAATCTCTTCGAGGACCACCTCGGCGACGCCGAGATTCCGTTCAGCATCAGCGGCGTGAGCTCGCCCGAGGAACCGATGTTCAGCGTCGCCAGCGGGGCGCTGGTCGCCGCTCGCTCCGACGAGGGCGATACCCACGACGACGAGAGCGACGAGGCCGAGGCCGAACCGGTCGAGGCAGAGGACTGAGCCACCGGAGTGTAGCACCAAACCCTTATTCTGCGGACACACCGAACTGGTGACATGGATGCCGACGAGGTACGGTCCCGGCTCGCAACCGTCGAGGACCCTGATTTCGACGAGGACATCGTCTCACTTGGGCTCGTGAACGCGGTC
>KI543199.1:28868-35235 GCA_000496215.1 uncultured archaeon A07HN63 | reverse complement strand
GTGCCCTGTACGCGACTCCTGACGCTATTTTAAACAAATCTTCGTGGCAAGCACTCTATGATACGCTGAGGAGTAAGCAACAACCGGTCACTACGTATTTTGCCCCGTCCGATCGGAAAATCAGTAGTTCTTGAACAATGTCGCCCGCACATCGTCCTTCGTGCGGGCAGATTCGACGCTGCCGTCGGGGAGTTCCACCTTGTATCGGGCGTCGCCATCAGTCGACCACCACTTGTCGTCGTGTGTCTCCATCAGGCTCAACATGGCGTTGAGTTGGCCGGAGTCATCGTCGGACGACGCAGTCTCGTCATCATCACCAGATTCATCTGTATCGTCGGAGTCGTCTACCCCGCTGTCAGTTTCTGCGTCGTCGTCGGCAGCGGCGTCCGCCGCTTCCGTGTCTGCCTCCGTCGCGCCGGGAAAATCGATATCGACCGACACGAACGGGTTGGTGTACTGCTGTTCGGCGGCGGCGAGGATCGCGTCAATGAGTTCGGCTTTCGACATTGAACTCCGGCCCTGAATATCGAATTCGACGGCAATCGTGTAGAGATCCATCCGCTCGGCGTCGTCCTGATCGCCATGCGAAAGCCGGCGGGTTTCCAGTTGGTCACGGAGCGCGGCCCGTGGAAATGGTTGTGATGCGGTTGACTCGGCCAACTGTTCGGCCAGCGATGTCGACACCGGGTCTGGGTTATCGATCTCCGCCGCGATGTCAAGCAGATACTCGATTGTATCCCCGGCCGTCACGGTCGCGTACGGGCCGGTTTTCGACGCAAGTTCCGCCCGTAGTGAGTCAATCCGTTTCAACTGCGCGTCAGTTAGCTCAACGTCATCCATAGTGGTGTCTCAGTGTTCGGCGTTAAATCGCCGTATGGCGTCGTCCCACGACTCGGCTGCCGATGGCTCGCCGGAGTGATCGGCATCGATGCCCGCGTACCCACAGGCTGAACACGAGACGGTCTCGCTGTCACCGAGTTCAAACTGATCAAGTGGAGCCCCACAGCGCGGGCAGTCACGGGTGACCACCGCCGGCTCGCTGGAGTGGTCGGCGTCGATACTGGCGTACCCACACGACGTACAGGTGATTGTCTCGCTGTCGCCAAGCTGTAACCGCTCAAGTGGTGCATCGCACCGTGGACAATCATCTGGCACGCGTTCAGATAGAACTTCGCGAAGAGCCGACTAAAAGACAGGGGTCGGTTCAGAGTCTCACAACCCGCGTAACCGGGGGAACAGTGATTACGCCCGAGGCAAATATCGAACTATGAGCGAAGACGCCGGGCAAAACCAGCTCGTCAGTTACTATCACCAGTATATCGGTGATCCCGACCGCACAGTTGACATCTACGCCGGGTTCGGGACGTTCTTCCTCGGCCTCGGCCTCGGGCTTGCGGGCATCGTGATCTTCCTCTACAGCGCGACCCTGAGCGAGACGGCCTATGCGCTCCGTGAGATCGCGGTCGTCACGGGCGCGGTCGGCGCGCCGGCACTGCTGGTCGGGATCGTCGTGCTCCTGCCGGTCGACAGACGGATGCTCGCGGTCGCCGCCGGAGGAAGTGTGATCTGTCTCGCAGGCGTCGGGAGATTCGTCGCTGCCTATCCGAGGAATTTCAATGTCGGTGCGCAGGACGCAACGGCAGAGGTTGTTGGTATTTACAGCGTCGGGCTGGTGGTAGTCATTGCCGCAACGGCCGCCGCACTCATCGCACACCGTGTCGAACAGGCGAGCGAAAGCGTCGCGCCGGCGGCCGACGACGAGGACGACGAGGAGACTGTGAGCGAGGCCGATGTCGAGGCGGACATCAGGCGCGAACTCGACGACGCCGAACTCTCGTGGGGTGGCGTTGATAAGCGCGAAACCCGGCGGCTCAAGCTCGATACGAGCGCGCTCGACGATGTCGACCGGCGGAACCTCCCCGAGTCGAGTGTCGAGACGCGAACGACCGACAGCACCGTCACCGACGCCGTCTCGCAGCTCGAAGGGCTGCAGGGTGGCAACATGGAGACAGCCAGCGGCGAGAGCACGGACGATCAGGCCGCAGCGCTCAGCGAACTCAAGCAAAAACAGCAGGCAACGGCGGAGCCGGAGCCGACGTTTTTCGAACGAATTCGGAATATATTGGTCGGAAAATAGCTATATATTCACTACATATAGCTTAAGTTTGTAATTCATTTTATTTGTCACGAAAGTTTATCACGGTTGAAATGGCATATTTATGTATGGCCAAAGGAATCGATGTCGGGACGATGAACGTCCTCTCGGGGCGGCAGGACGGGAACGAAACGGTGTTTGTGCAGCAACGAAACTCCTTCGTCGAGATCGAGTACAGCGATATGGCGGATCAGATGCTGTCGCGAAGTGAGGTCCTCCACATCCGCAAGGACGACAAGGTGTACGTTGTCGGCGACGACGCACTCAATTTCGCGAATATATTTAACAAGGAGACCCGGCGGCCGATGCAGGCCGGTATCCTCTCCAGCGAGGAGTCATCGGCGATTCCGATGATCAAGCTCATCACCGAACAGGTGGTTGGCGAGCCGTCGCGGCCGAACGAGCGGCTCTACTATTCGAGTCCGGCCGATCCCATCGACTCCGAGCTGTCGACGCTCTACCACGAGAAGACACTCGAATCGATGCTCGGCGAGATGGGCTACGATCCCGAGCCGATCAACGAGGGGATGGCCGTCATCTACTCGGAGCTCGCCGACAACGACTTCACCGGGCTCGGCATCAGCTTCGGCGCGGGGATGACCAACGTCTGTCTGGCCTACTACGCGGTGCCGGTGATGAAGTTCTCCATCGCCCGCGGCGGCGACTGGGTCGACGAACAGACCGCACAGGCGACCGGCACCCCCGTCGACAAGGTCACCTCAATCAAGGAGGACGATTTCGAGCTGGACTTCGAGACCGATGTCGGTGGGGTCGAGGGTGCGCTGGCCATCCACTACGAGAACCTGCTCGAATACGTCATCGAGAACATCACCGAGGAGGTCGACGAGGAGGACATCGAGGAGGGACTCGACGTTCCGGTTGTCGTCACCGGCGGCACGTCGAGCCCGGATGGCTTCGAGAATCTCTTCGAGGATCACCTCGGCGACGCCGAGATTCCGTTCAGCATCAGCGGCGTGAGCTCGCCGGAGGAACCGATGTTCAGCGTCGCCAGCGGGGCGCTGGTCGCCGCTCGCTCCGACGAGGGCGATACCCACGACGACGAGAGCGCCGAGGCCGAGGCCGAACCGGTCGAGGCAGAGGACTGAGCCACCGAAGTGTAGCACCAAACCCTTATTCTGCGGACACACCGAACTGGTGGCATGGATGCCGACGAGGTACGGTCCCGGCTCGCAACCGTCGAGGACCCTGATTTCGACGAGGACATCGTCTCACTTGGGCTCGTGAACGCGGTCGACGTCACCGACGAGTCGATCAAGCTCTCGCTCGCACTCGGTGCGCCCTACGCACCCAACGAGACGAGGATCGCCGAGGCGGTCCGCGAAGCGCTCGCCGATACCGACCGGACAATCGAGTTGACAGCCGCGATGCCATCGGCGCTACGGACCGAGGATGAGGTTTTGCCGAGCATTCAGAATATCATCGCTGTCGCCTCCGGCAAGGGTGGCGTCGGCAAATCGACCGTCTCGGTCAATCTCGCGGCCGGGCTGGCCGAGCGTGGCGCGCGGGTCGGCCTCTTCGATGCCGACATCTACGGGCCGAACGTGCCCCGCATGGTCGAGAGCAACGATGGCCCGGAGACGACCGAGGATCAGACGCTGCATCCGCCGGAGCAGTACGGGATGAAGCTCATGAGCATGGACTTTCTCGTCGGCGAGGACGACCCCGTGATCTGGCGCGGGCCGATGGTCCACAAGGTACTCACACAGCTCGTCGAGGACGTGGAGTGGGGGAGTCTCGACTATCTCGTCGTCGACCTGCCGCCCGGCACCGGCGATACACAGCTCACCGTGCTGCAGACGCTGCCGCTCACGGGCGCGGTGATCGTCACGACGCCCCAGCAGGTCGCCATCGACGACGCTGTCAAGGGGTTGCGGATGTTCGGCGAACACGAGACGCCGGTGCTGGGCATCGCCGAGAACATGTCCTCGTTCCGGTGTCCCGACTGCGGCGGTCGCCACGACATCTTCGGCAGCGGCGGCGGCGAGGCCTTTGCCGAGGAGGAGGACCTCCCGTTTCTGGGGTCGATCCCGCTCGATCCAGCCATCCGGGCCGGCGGCGACGGCGGCAATCCCATCGTCCGCGAGGAAAGCGATTCGGCCGACGCGTTTCGCACGCTGACAAAAAACGTCGCCAACAACATCGGCGTTATCCGCCGCCAGCAGGTTCGCAGTCACGCGAAAAGTGCCCCTGAACAGTGACAGCAGTGGAGCTCTGCCGGTGACACCGGGAACAGAGATCAGTCAACGCGAAGTTCGGTTTCGATTGCCGGTTCGGTCAGCAGATTCGTGAGTCGTTCAGCGGCGGCGCCCGTCTCTGCGGTGTTTTCCATGAGCACCGTCTCGCTGGGGAAGAGATGCTCGCCGAGGACGAGCCCGTGATCGCGGGCCGTCGAGCCGGTGACCGTGAGATAGACGCCCAGCCCGGTGTCCGCGATGGCGGCTTCCTCCTCACTGTCGTCGCCCGGGTAGACGAACTCGATACCGTCGGTGGCGTCGGTGCCGAGCACGGCTTCGACGAGGCGTTCGTATCGCGGGGAGATGCAGAGTGGGCCGTCGTGGCCGTCGACGAACGCCCGGTCGAGGGTGTCGCCATCGCCGAGTACCTCCGGCGTTGCCATCAGTGTGTGATAGACGGTGTCACCGAGGCCGGTGACGACAGCCACGTCGGTGTCTTTCGGATCGATCCGGGCGTTGATCTCGTCGATCGAGCCGATCCCTGCGGACGTAGTTCGACCACCTCTTCGAGAACGAGGTCGGCACTGTCGAAACCGAGCGCGAACTCGTGAGTCCGCAGCGATCGGAACGGTTCCTCACGGCCGATCAACCGGAGGTCGTACTCGCCAACCGACACGGTCGCGCTGTCGAAGACGATCCGGCGGGGGTAGCCATCGCGGTCGTCGCGCAACAGCGTGTACTCGGCGGCGGTCGCCTCGGCGGTTTCGCTGTAGGCGGCCAGCCGGTCGTAGAGACCGCGGTCGGCGGTCTGGTCGCCCTTCGTGACGGCTTTCTCGTAGCGAAGCGTCGAGACGACGCTGTCGGCGAGGGCCTCGACATCGGTGATCGTCGCCAGTCGCTCGAAGACGGCCTCGAGCGGGCGGCCCTTGCGCGGAACGGCGACCGGAACCGTCTGACTCATTGTCGGACCCTCACGGCCGCCGGCAAAACAGATTCCGTTTCGACGGTGGTGCGGGACCAACTCACAAAGCCAGCAAACCGGCTGCTCTTACTACTCGCTGCCGCCGAAGGCGGTGCTGAGGCCATCGCGGAACTGCTCAAGTGCCTGGATGCTGTCCTCGATGTCGTTCATCCGCTGCTGCATGGCCTTGATTTCGTTCTCGTCGGCGGCGCCCTCGGCTGTCGCCGCCAGGTCGTCGAGTCGGTTCTGGATAGAGTCAATCTCATCACTGGCAACCTCGATCGACTCGACATCATCGCGTAACCCGTTGACAACGGTATGGACTGTGGTCATCTCTTCGTTGAGAGCATCGATCTTTTCGGCGTCGGCGGCGTCCTCGGCTGTCGCCGCCACCTCGTCGAGTCGGTCCTCTAGCGATTCTATCTCTTCGCTGACGGTGGCTTCGACCGATTCGATATCCTCGCGCAGTGCGTCGATCTCGGTGTGGACCGTCGTCATCTCCTCGTCGAGGCCCTCGACCGTGGCGTCGATATCGTCGACATCGGCATCGAGTTCGTCGACGGTAGCGGTCGCCTCGTCGAGATCGGCCGCGACCGCATCGATCTCGTCGGTCAACTCGGTGATGCCGTCGAAGGCGGAGTCGATTTCTGTATCGATCCGGTCGAGCGTGTCGTCGACCGCTTCGAGTTCGTACTCGGCATCGCTGGCGGTGTCGGCCGCCTGCTCGGCGACGGTTTCCGTCTCGTGGATGCGGTCGTCGAACTCGTCGATTTCGGTTTCTGTCTCCGCAAGCCGGTCCCGGAGCGCCTCGATCTCCTCCGCGTCGGCGGCCGTCTCGGCTGTTTCTGCCAACTCATCGATGCGGTCATGGAGAGACTCGATCTCCTCGACATCGGCAGCGGTTTCGGCTGTTTCCGCCAACTCGTCGATGCGGTCATGGAGGGACTCGATCTCCTCGGCGTCGGCAGCCGTCTCAGCTGTTTCCGCTAGTCGTCGAGCCGACCCCAGACGCGCATCGATCTCCTCGGCGTCGGCGGCGGTTTCGGCTGTCTCCGC
>KI543199.1:27408-28848 GCA_000496215.1 uncultured archaeon A07HN63 | reverse complement strand
ACGTCCACGCCGCCGAGCACGGCGTCTCGACGACCGAGGGGAGTCACGATCCAGCCGCCGTGACCGCGATCCACGGCGCGATGAAACAACTCAACGGCGTCGTGGTCGACCGGCTGCAGGCCGCCGGCATCGACGCCGTGCCGGTGCACCCGCTATCAGCCGTTGCTCGCGATGAGCAGGCGGAGCTATCGCTGCCGACCGGGGCGGTCGAGGGCCTGCTGGATGAGGGGTTCGTGCCGGTGCTCCACGGCGATGTCGTCGCCCACGCCGGCGAGGGCGTAACCGTCCTCAGCGGCGATGAACTCGTGACCGGGCTGGCCGACCGACTCGGTGCACGCCGCGTCGGGCTCTGCTCGACGGTGCCGGGCGTGCTCGACGCCGACGGCGAGGTGATCGACGCGATCACCGAGTTCGACTCGGTTGCGGCCGCCCTCGGCGACAGCGAGTCGACCGACGTGAGCGGCGGGATGGCCGGCAAGGTCCGAGAGTTGCTCGGGCTGTCGGGGACAGCACAGATCTTCGGCCCTGACGCTGTCGGGCCGTTTCTCGCCGGCGACGCGCCGGGCACCCGTATCGACGGTGACTGATCGATAGCGGGCACAATGCAGTTGCCCGTTCGGTGCGTCGGTTCCGGTGTGGATGAATCACGTTCCGGATGAGATACTGACAGCAATCGACGAGTTTGGAGAGGATTGTCTGTATGGAACGCCGGACCCGATTGGCGGGAGGCTCAGAAGCGAGTTGCGGATCGAGGTCGTGCCGGAGGATGCTTCGACTGCCACCTGTCGGTACGAAACGGAGCATACACAGTCGCCGCCCACACTGCGGGACCGGGGCTCGTTCGTGACCACGATCGTCGATGGCGTCGATGAGCGACTGCGGAAGTGGGGGATCGAGCCGCCAGACGAATACACGCTTGTCACGTCGGTCGACGGCACCCATCACTACGAGGGGACGCTGCAACTACCCTGAGCGAGGAGCACAGCGTGTCATAGAATTGTTCTCAACCGAAGGTAGACGTGTAGATAGAGCAGCGAGACACCCACCAGATTGGAATGGTATTCGTACTGGTATGTATGATGTATGGCGCATATCTCGCACACAATGAGCCCCAGATTGAGTAGGTTGGTTCGGCCAATACAGTTGGTGCACTAAGCAATCGTTACACACAATTATTTGCCTACAGATGTTATACCACGTAATATGAACGTCCCCTCCATGCACTGGTCTTCAGACGTTCGACAACTACTGTTCATCGGAACCTCGATACTCACAGCGATTGCTTTGTCGTATGAGTACGTGACAACAGAGGGGCTATCAGATGCGTTTCTCGGTATCATCGGAGCCGGTCTGTTGCTTGCATTGATAGTGATTGTTCCCGTACTACTGTTTGACCGCAGCTTAGATTCAGACTGATAACGTCAATCTCTGTATCTTGCA
>KI543199.1:17603-27192 GCA_000496215.1 uncultured archaeon A07HN63 | reverse complement strand
CAACAGCAGCGTCGGAGTCGTCGGTTTCCGTGGCAGCAGCCTCGTCAGCCTCGGCCTCAGTGTCGGTTATTCCATCCTCGTCAGCCTCGGTTTCTGCATCGGGGCCGGTTTCCGGGCTCCAGTCCGCACTCTCATCGGGCTCCTCGTCGGGTTCGGAGCCGGTTTCGGAGGTCCAATCGGCGTCGTCCGTCTCGCTGGGGGCATCGGGGCCGGTCTCTGGGCTCCAGTCCGCGTCGTCGTCTGCGTCTACATCGTCCTCGATATCGCCGATGTCCGCGTCGGCCGCGGCCTCGCCGGTATCGGAGTCAGCCGCCGATTCCACGTCAGTGGACGGCGACGCTGTCGTCTCCATCTCATCATCATCCGCAGGTTCGTCGGAGGTCGTGTCGGGGTCGCTGGCGACGGACTCGTCAGGGGTCGACTCGGACGGCGCCGTGTCGGCCGCAGGCTCCGCGGTTGCTGGCTCCGCGTCCGTATCAGGGGTCGGTTCGGGGCCCTCGGTCGATTCGCCGGTTGACGGTTCCTCGGCGTCGGCTGTCGCTGACCCGGCTGCGTCGTCGGTTTCCGACGGCGGTGTGTGGGCTTCCTCCGGCGAGAGATCGGTGTCACTGGGGTCGACAGGGCCATCAAGCGGGCCGGCCTCGCTGCCGGGCAGCGACGAGCGTTCCCCGGAGAGCACCTCCCGGATGAGCTGGCTGTTGTCTGGGCCGAGCACGCCTTCGAGATTCGGGTCTTCGCCGTCTGTCGGCGCGATCTCCGTGACCTCGGGCTCGCCGAGGAATTGTTGCAGTTCCTCTTCGTCGTCGGTGCGGATCCCGTAAACGGTCGTCAACGATTCGCCGGAATCGAGCTCCTGCTCAAACTCGACCCGGTGGTTCTTGTAGGCTGTCCACGAGTCGCTGTGAAAATCCGGATGGAACCCCACACGCTCCATCGGGAAGGATTCGGGAATCTGGTCCGTCAGTCGGATTCGGACCGGTGACGCCGCGTTCGATGTCAGGACGAACTTGACGGCCGGGACGGGGAACTCGTCGGCAGTGACGCTCTTCTCAATATTGATCCCGTCGTTAGAGACCGTCACGGGCTGGTTACTGTCGGACCCCTGGCTCATAAAAACGACTATTCAACCAGTGACTTAAAATGTGCGGGCTTGCTACGGTGGACTTAGCGATATCACAGTCAATAATCGGCTGTCACAAGGGTCGGTGCGTGCGTAAAAATAACGGGTGGATCAGCGATATTCCGCGACGCTGACCGTGGCTGGATGGGCCTGCTGGCGTCTGGCCGTTCGTTCGGCCTGTCGCTGGACCCGCTGCCGATAGGCCGTCTGCTGCCGCATCGCTTGCCGCCGACAGCGTTCCTGCGTCATCCAGATATGACGGTCCTCGTCCGTCGTCTCGGAGTCCCAGAACCACACTGGAAGGTCGTAATCGGTGATCATGGTGGGATGCCCCCTGTAGACCCGCGACATGGGGTCGCTGCCCGAGCCCGGTCTACATGTGATATAACGAATGGAATTCACTTAACTGTTTGTCTGTTTTGAGAATCGCGCGCATTAGCGAAAAATATTATCCCAAGCCGGATCGAATTTGTCCGATTGTCGTTATATTATCGGTATTGATGTTCTGTTCTACGTATTCGAGTGTCACAGCTCGACGCGGTCGCCGATCTCGACGAGTTCGAGCTGCTGGGGGTGCTCGTAGGAGGCCGCGTGATTGTGCAGCACCGTTGGATCGGCCGTCATCCCTTTCCACATGTCCCAGTGGCTCGGCAGCAGCCGGTCGAGCTGGAGGTCCGAGGCCGAGTTGATCGTCTCGTTTTCGGTCGCGTACCACTTCGTGCGAACCGGCTCGCGTGTCTCCTTGTCCGGGATGTTGCCGATAGCACCGAAGGCGAGAATCCCGAGGTCGATGTCGTACGCCTCGCCGAGATCGGCGAAGTTGTCGGCGGGTTTGGTGTCGCCACCGTGGAAGATTGTGCCCGATTCGTGCTGGATCATGTAGCCAACCGGATGCGTCGAGTCGGCGTCCTGCGTTTCGACCACGTCGACGGTGAACTCGCCGACAGCGAAGGTGTCGCCCTCGCTGACTTCGGTGAACTGATGCTCGCTAATATCGTAGGAATCGAGCCACGCTTCATCGTCGAATGCGACTTCGAGGCTGTCATCCGGCGCGTAGAAGTCCGCGCCCGTCCGTTCGAGGATCGGCCCCTGACTCGGGCCGTGAGTGTGGTCGGTGTGTTCGTGGGTCGCCAGCACGGCGTCGGCTCCGGATTCGGGCACGTCCTCGGGATCGAACGGCACCGGGATCATCCGGATCGTTCGCGGCGGGTCGCCGAGGCCGACGTAGGGATCAATCCAGATGGTCGTGCCCGCGCTACCCTTGATCACGAAGCCGTTACAGCCGAGATACCAGACGGCGACGGTCTCGGGGTCGGCATCGTCGACGGCGTTCGGAAGCCAGTCGCCCCAGTCGCTGACTGTCATGGGCGGTGATGCGGCCCGGGCCGTTCTAAACGTTGCCGTCGCGGCCGATACCGTACCGACCGTGAACGCGGCTACAACCAGTCCGCCTCGGGATCGACGTAACCCGCGGGTTCGTCGCCGTTGAGCACGGCGCGGATGTCCTCGGCGACGTGTTCGTTGAGGGCTGTCAGCGACTCCTCGGAGTAGAAGGCTGCGTGCGGCGTCATGATCACGTCGTCGCGGTCGGCCAGCGGCGAGTCCGTCAGCGGCTCGTCCTCGATCACGTCGAGGGCGGCGGCGGCGATCTCGTCATTTTCGAGGGCCCACGCCAGCGCGTCCTCGTCGACGACCCCACCGCGGCCCACGTTGACGAGGACAGCCGTGTCGCTCATTCGCTCGAAGGCCGCACGATCGAACATGTGGCGCGTCTCGTCGGTTAGCGGCGCGTGAATCGAGATGTGATCGGCGACCTCCAGCAGGTCGTCGAGCGGCACTTTCTCGACGCCATGGTCGGCTATCTCTTCGGCGTCGACGTATGGGTCGGCGGCGACGATCTCAGAGTCGAAACCGTCGAGTTTCTCGGCGGTTGCGCGGGCGAGCTGGCCGAACGAGAGAAAGCCGACCGTCTCACCGGTCAGGCGGTGGATCGGCTGGCCGTCGGCCCAGTCCCACCCCCCACGTTTGACCGCGCGGTCGTAGACGTTGAGCCGGCGGATCGATGCCAGCAGTAGCGACACCGCGTGCGTCGAGACCTCCTCGCGGCAGTAGTCGGGGACATTGACGACGGTGACGCCGTGGTCGGCCGCCGCGGGGATGTCGACGCCGTCGACGCCGACGCCAGCGCGGGCGACGACCTGGAGTTGGTCGCACTGCTCGAAGACTTCGGCGGGAACCGGCGTGTTGACATCGACGACGAGCGCTTCTGCGTCGCTGGCGGCCTCGACGATATCGGCCGTCGAGTCCAGCGCAGCCGTCTCGACCGAGACATCGTCAGTAAGAACGGTGCGGAGGGTTGCAGCCCGGATCATCGCGTGGTCGTTTGCAACGACAGTCGGCATGTACAGCGGTTACGGTCGAAGGGTGATGAATCACCGGTGCGTTCTCAGTGAGTGAGGTTCGGTCACCGGCACCGATGCTTTTGTGACTGCTGCATAAGAGGGCGTATGGACGAGACGATCCGGTCGCTGGCCGGTGACCTTCGAACCGCCGACGTGGCGGTCGCACTCACCGGCGCAGGATTGAGCACCGCTTCTGGGATTCCCTCCTTCCGCGGCGATGAACGGTATCTGGGGCGACGAGTTCGATCCCGAAGCCTTCCATATCAGGCGATTCGAAACCGACCCTGTCGGGTTCTGGGAGGACCGGATTCGCCTGCGGGAGCACATGCGTCCCGGCGCGGTCGAGCCGAACGCCGCCCACAAGGCGCTCGCCCGGCTGGAGGCCTGCGGCGGGCTGTCGGCAGTCATCACGCAGAACACCGACGGCCTGCACAGCGCCGCCGGCTCCAGCGGGGTGCTCGAACTCCACGGCAACGCCCAGCGCGTGATCTGCCACCGATGTGGCGAACGCCGCGACGCCGAGTGGGCCCACGAAGTCGCCACGGGCAGCGGCGATCCACCGACCTGCTCGTGCGGCGGAATCTACAAGCCGGCGGTCGTGCTGTTTGGTGAATCGCTCGATCCCGACAGCATGAGCGAGGCCCGCCGGCTCGTCGCTGGCAGCGACGTGTTGCTCGTCGCGGGCACGTCGCTACAGGTCGATCCGGCGGCGTCGTTGCCGGCCCAGCGGCAGGGCGCAACGCTGGCGGTCATCAATTTGGAGACGACACCGTTCACAGCCAACGCCGACTACGATATCCGGGAGGACGTAACCGACGTGCTGCCGAAACTCGCCAACGCCGTCTGTGGATAGTGAGCTGGTAAAATAGACCGGGCGAAAAGCGAACTATCTGGTGTCTCGCACTACCACGTACCGTGGAAGGTGTCGAACTCCAGATCCTCAAGCGGTTTGTTGCCCATCGCAATCTCGTACTCGCCGGGCGTCACCATCGGTTTGTGGAACTGCGGACCGTCGTCGGTTGTGATCCGCGGACAGCCCGTGTTGACGAAGGCGTCCATATCGAAGTTGAGCAGCCGGTCCGGCGTGACCTCGTCCATCGTGATCAGGTAGGCGTTGTCATTGTTGTCGAGGATCTCCTCCGCTGTCTCCCAGCGACCCTGTCCAATCTTGGTACAGAAGATGACGCCCCACTTCTCGGCGTCCATCGCCTTGTGGACGGTCGCGTACCGCTCCTTGAGGAACTGGTCGGGGTCGGCGATTGTCACCACGTTGTTGACCGGGATCGGCGATAACGACGTGTTTGTCCTGATGCTCCATCGCCAGCCCCATCGGGTGGAACTTCCCGCCGCCGACGTAGAGCACCTGCTCGGCGTCGATATCGGCGGAGGCGTAGTTGCAGCCCAGCACCTGCCCCTCGTGTGTCAGTCGGTCGTCGCCCTTGCGAGTGTGGACCTCGTAGCCGCGGGTTTCCAGCCACTCGACCATCTCGTCGAAACGGTTCATGTGCTGAGCGGTCGTCACCAGCCCGACCGCGGGGTCGTCGTCGGGATCAGGGAGTTCGTCGAGAGAATCTTCGAGAATCGGGAAGGGGTCGACGTTAGAGAACAGCGGAACGTAGACGATCTGATCGGATTCCTTCATCGGCGAGTGGCCGAAGTGGATGAACGCATCCGTCCGACGCATGAGATAGGTGTCGAGATCGCAGGCGCCGTAGCAGGGCTGGCCGGAGAGCATGAAGGTCACGTCGTCGTCGACGATCTCGCGGAGGTCGTCGGCCACGGCGGGACCGCGGCGCTTGAGGCCTTCGGGAAACTGGAGGCCGACCTTCTCGGCGTCGCGTTCCTCGATCTCGTCGACGATCCGCTCTAGTTCGTAATCCCACTCGCGGTCGTGGCGGAGATCCATCCCCGTGTTTCGGAGGTCGCCCTCGGAGTAGCCGTCGTCGCTTGCGTCGTGGCTCATTGACGACCTTTCCGCGGCAAGACGTATAACCACGGCGTTTCGTTGGGTTCACGATGTGTGCCCTGATGGTTACGTGTCCGGCGACCGGCAACCGGTGGCGTCGGTGTTACTCCGGGCTTCATGTAACCGGGACCCCTACGGCGACCATGAGCGATCTCCCACTCGACCACGTCCACATCGAACCCGACGCGCCGAGCGACGGGCCCGCGCCCGCGGTCGTCGTCCTGCACGGCCGCGGCGCGAACGAACAGGATCTGCTCCCGGTTGCGCAATCGCTGCCCGACGAACTCCACATCGTCAGCCTGCGGGCACCCGACCGCCTGCAGGGCGGCTACACGTGGTACGAACTCGACCTCTCGGGCGGCGGCCTCCACCAGAGTCAGCCCGACGCCGCCGACTTCGAGCGAAGCCGTCGGCTCGTGAGCGACAGTATCGACGCCGCCGTCGACGCTTACGAGATCGACGCCGACCGCGTTGGCCTGTTCGGGTTCAGTCAGGGCGCGATCACGAGCCTCTCGCTCGTCCTCGACGAGCCAGATCGCTGTAGCTGGGTCGTCGCACTACATGGCTATTTGCCCGAGTCGCACAGCGACCGCGATCCTGACGGTATCACGGACAAGCCAGTGTTCGTCGCCGCAGGCGCAGCCGACGAGATCATCCCAGTGTCCCGCACCGAGGCGGCCGCCGACCGCTTCGAGGCGCTCGAAGCGGCCGTCGAGTTCAGCACCTACGACGGCGGTCACGGGATCGGCCCTGCCGAACACGAGGCCGTGATCGAGTTCGTTGAGCGGCAGATGACGTGAGAGAGCCACCACCGGATCGGCGTCGCGCTTCGGGCACACAACCGGGGGAGACATATTCCACCGCGCCGCAACATCCTGCTGTGGTGACGGAGTTCACGGTGTCGGCGGTTTTCAACGCGGACCGTAGCACGGCGGCTACACCGAGCGTGGGGTGGAGCCGATGATCGCCGGCTTCTCGCCGATTTTTCTCGTGATTCTCGCGGTCGTGCTACTCGTCGCGGGGACGGTCAACGGGCTGGCCGGCTTCGGCTTCGCGCTCGTCGGAACGATGGCGCTGGCGACCGTGATCGCGCCCTCGACCGCGGTCGTGTTGATGATTATTCCGATCCTCTCGGCGAACGCGACACTGGTCAGCGAGCTGTCAGTTGCTGAACTCGAGAGCTGTAGGCGGCGGTTCTGGCCGCTGATACTCGCGGCGCTGGCAGGGACGATACTCGGGATGATCGTCATCGACCGGCTGCCGGGCGCGCCGGTCCGAGTCGGCCTCGGGCTGATCACGCTGGCGTTCGTGCTGAACCGACAGTCGGTCGTGCCGGTGCCTGATATCGGTGACGGCAGCGATATCGACCGCGAGGGCACCGGCGTCATGGTCGCTGTCGGCGGCGTCTCTGGGCTGCTCTTCGGCGCGACGAACGTCGGTGTCCAGCTGGTCGCCTACCTCCGGAGTTTCGACCTCTCGCATGGGCTGTTCGTCAGCGTCGTCGCCATGGTATTTCTCGGCATCAACGCGATCCGCGTCGGTGCGGCCGGCGCGCTCGGGCTCTACCCGTCGGCGGCCATTTTCGGTCTCTCGGTTGCAGCAGTCGTTCCGGCTGTGCTCGGCGTCGCTACGGGCCGGAAACTCCGCCAGCGAGTGAGCAGTCGCCACCGCGAGATCGCCGTTCTCGGAATGCTCACCGTCATCGGGGTTCGGCTCGTTCTCGGCGGACTGGGAATCGCCTAGGAGGCCGCGAGGTGGGGCAAGCAACTATCTCGGGCGGGACTGAAAGCGACTCGGGACTTTCGAGGTGTGCTCGATCCAATCGAATCAGTTTCAGCAGTATCCGACAAATAGCGAAGCCTCGTTCGAACGATGGAGGAAACCCTTTGTGTCGCCCGGCCAAGCGGGCTGTATGAGCAATCGCGTTGTCGAGGGACGGATGGTAACGGCCGAATCGCTGGCGGAGTTGATCGAGGGCGAGACCCCGATGGAAGCAACCGAGATCGAAGACGCCGACCGGGAGTGTCCGGACTGCGGCGGGAATGTCCTCGAAGTGGGCTACATGCCGAGCGTCACCGACTTTCTCACCGGCTACAAGTGTCAGGACTGCGCGTGGAGTGACACTGAAAGCGACGAATAGTCGGCCGCAGGCTCCGGACTGGCTGATCGGCTGCCGTCTGGTGGGACCGAAACCCCTTTACTGTGGTTCGGACAAGAACTGGGCGCGGGGACGTGGCCAAGCCAGGCATGGCGACTGACTCCAGAGGCCACGCGCCCGGGACGACACTCCAGACTGATATACCGAGCGACCGACTGATCATCGGCCGTGTTGACGACCCTCTGGAGTTCCGAGGCGCATACCGGAGATATCAGTCGATCGGGGGTTCAAATCCCTCCGTCCCCATCCCTTTCTAATATCATTAGATTGAATCTCCGAATACTCATCTAAAGTCAAGCGCAAGGCCCTGCTCGTCGAGATAGAACTGCTCGGCGTCGCCGTCGTCCTCGACCCGCGCGAAGGCCTGTTTGACCACGTGACGGTCGAACTCGGTCGCATCGACGAGTTCCGTAAGCAACACAGAGCCGTGCTCCAGTGAGTCCACGTACTCCTCGCGGAGCAGTGAGACACAGTTCGCGACGGCCTCGGCGTTGACTGATCGCTCGAAAAGACCCGTGTTGTCGGCGACGACAGGATCAGACTCGTCGTAGATCAGCGTTCCGCGGCGCAGATCGATCAGACAGACACTGACCTGCCGGCTGTACCGGGTGCGACTCAGGTCGTCGTCACGAACGTGGCTGACGACATCATCGGTCCAGCCGGTGGGTGACGCGATGCCGAGCAGATACGGCGTGTTCTCGCTGGCCGCCTCGCGGACAGCGTCGCCGACGACGCTCACGAGATCGTCAACGCCGGCCGGGGTCGCGTCGTACCCATCGGCCGCGTGCGTTTCGAGATGCGAGTAGACGGTCGCCTCGATAACCATCCGGGTCTGCTTGCCGAGGCCGAAGTATTTCGGCGCAGTGATCTCGTAGCGCGCACTCGGGTTGTGTGGGTGGGCGTCGAGGTCACGCCGCCGTGGTCGGCCAGCAACGCCTCCATTTGGTCGGCCTCGTCGCGGCGGCCGTGGCGGCCGTCCCAGTAGTCCTCGGGGAACCTGAAACGTCTCGTCTGGAAGCTGAATCCGGTCGATTTCGTACATCGTCGTCGCAAACCGACCCAGATAGTCGAGTTCGAAGAGCCGCGCGGTGCCGGCGGTCACGACGTCGGTTCCGTCGCGTTCGTCGCCCCCGGCCGGGGGTGACTCCGGACCGGCGGCCGCGTTGCCGGCAGGTTGCTGATCGCCGGACAGTGTCGCGGTCGCGCCGTCGCCGGGCGGTGATCCTGTCCCATCGGCTTCGATCTCGGCGCCGGCTGCCGTGTCGGCCTGAATACTGGTCGAGACCTGATCGAGGCCGTGGGTTTCGGCGTACCGGGAGACGCCAGCCCGGATACGCTCGCGGCGATCCTCGTACCGTTCGAGCAGGCGTTCGACCACATCCTGCTGGACCTCGGGATTGTCGAGCAGGTCGTCGATGTTGGCAATCTGTGTCGAGGCGTACTCCTCGATGAGTTCGGCGACCTCGCCGTCCAGCCGCCGGATGCGCTCGTCAAGCTGGTCGTCGTCGAGGGTGTCGAACGTTTTGAACTGATCGAACTCGACGACGGCCTGTAGCTCGGGTTCGATGAAGTCGCCGGCTATCGGGTCCGGCACCTCGCCGTCGGCGTAGAAGCTCGCGGCCACCAGCAACTGTGCGAGGCGGAGTTCGCCGCGGAGGCGGTCCTCCTCGGTGCCGGTGAGAAACCCGTTGCACTCCTTGGTGAACTCCCAGCGGAACTCGTCCTCGTCGGCGGTGAGCTGCTCGTATCGGTCGAGTCGCCGTTCCTCGGGCATCCGCTTGAGGGCTGCAAGATCCTCGTTGAGAATGCGATTGGCCGTATGTGTGACATCGGCAAGCCAGTCCTGACAGTCTGTCATGGTGAAACGAATGGTGAGACCGCCGCAGCCGTTTCTTCCCGACGGGCCGCCTGCGGAGGACTTCCGTGGGTGGTTTCTTGCGAAG
>KI543199.1:10638-17518 GCA_000496215.1 uncultured archaeon A07HN63 | reverse complement strand
CCGAGCCACTGAACGGGTCGATTCTCGCGAAAGTTGAGGTGCGGCTGGTTCGGACACAGGTGGTAGCGGAGTCGATACTGTCACAATTACTGATTTTTATGTGTTCACCCTAATGGATTTGTGGGATGAATTTGGTTATCAAATATTATATTTGGGTGGTGCGTGCCCCGGCTGGGCCAGCGAATTAAGCAGAAAACCATTATAGTGGGAGACAGTAACATGAGATAATGGATATCAGCGCATGGGTTCAGGACCGGTTCGGAACCGACGACACGGCGACGCTCCTCGATGAGAGCGTCTACGGTCGGAAAGAGCTCCGCAAGGACAAGACGAAACTCGAACAGAACCTCAGACAGATCGAAAACGAGATGGAGAAACACGGGGAGCGATACCAGAAACTCCTCCAGAAGGGCGCCGAAGCCGAGGAGTTCCGGCGAAAGCAGTACGCACAGAAGGCGAAATTCGAGAAAAAGAAATACGAGGTCAAGAAGAAAAAACACAAGGCCAACAGCATCAAGCTCGGGACGATCATCTCTATCGAGGGGATGAGAGACGTGCTATCGATGCACAACGGCGATCAGGAATCCTACGAACTGGACCGGCTGATGGATGAGGAGCTCAACGCACAGGAACTCCAGCAGCAGGTCATGGACCAGATGGCCGAGTTCGGCCTCGAAATCGAGGATATGAAGCAGGTGCAGGAGGCCCTCGATGTCGAGATTCTCGATCAGGAGCTCGAAACCGGTGCCGACGAGGAACTCGAGCTGATGCGTGAGATGGAGGCCGGCGAGGTATCGGAGGAACAGGTCGATCTCAACAGCGCCGTCGAGAACGACGAGCTGGACGATGACTTCGACGATCTCGATATCGACATCGAGGAGTCGGAGCCAAGCCTCTGATATGTCTCTCAAGCGGAGCGCACAGAAGAGCCACCTCGAATCCGAGTACAAGCGATACCGCAAGAGCGCCGAGGCCGCACGCGACGAGGGCAACGCGGTGAAAGCCGCCCGGTACTACCGCCAGTGTGTTGGCGTCCTCGAGGATCTCGCCGAGCTGGAGACAAACGACCGGCTCGCAACCGAGCGAAAGGAGCTGGCGGCCAATCTGGCGACCGCGGCCGACCGGCTCGAAAACGACGAGCCGCTCGTCGACGAGAGCGGTGCCAGCGGCGGCACCGGCGGAGCCGAAACAACGACAGCGACAGGCGACGCTGATGCCGGCGGTCCGCCCGGGTCGGCCGGCGGTGGTGACGACGAGGACGACGGCGTCGACCCGTCGACGTTTCTGGAGGAGGCACCCGAGAAGGACTTCAGCGATGTCGGTGGGATGACCGATCTCAAGGAGACACTGAAGGATCAGGTCATCGACCCGCTGCAGCGGCCGGAACTCTACGAGGAGTACGACCTCGGCGTTGTCAACGGGGTCCTGCTGTACGGCCCGCCAGGAACCGGCAAGACCTACATTACCGAGGCGCTCGCGGGCGAACTCGGCTACAACGTTGTCATCGCACAGGCCTCCGATATCACGAGTTCGCTCGTCGGCGAGGCCGCCGACAACATGGCCGAACTGTTCACGATCGCACGAAACAACCAGCCCTGCCTGCTCTTTCTCGACGAGATCGACGCCATCGCCGCCGAGCGGAGCGGCGACACCAACAAGACGATGAGCGAGAGCCAGATGATCACCCAGTTCCTCACCGAGATGTCCGAAACGAAGGGCGAGGACGTGGTGGTCGTCGGCGCGACCAATCTGCCCGACGAGATCGACGGCGCGGCGTGGCGGCGATTCGACGAGCGGATCGAGGTACCGCCGCCGGACGCGACGGCGCGGGCGGCCGTCCTGCGGGTTCACCTCCGGGATCGGCCGGTCGTGACCGACGAGATCGACTGGGACGAGATCAAGGACCTGACCGATGGCTACGCCGCCAGCGATCTGGAGATCATCGCCTCGAAAGCCGCACGGCGCGCCCTGAAGGACGCCCGTGACGCCGACGAGGTGGTGCCGATCTCCCAAGATCATATAGAGACGGCGGTCGACGCGACGGAGTCGAGTCTTGATGCGTGGTCCGACACATGAACCGGTATCTGCTCCCGGCCGATGACGCGAGCGCGGGGGCGGCAACGCGGCGCGTCCCGATCGAGAGCCCGGTCGGGATCTATCGGATCGGTAACGGCACCTACACCGTCGTCGCCGAAACCACGGACGACCTGCTCAATCTCGGCGTCAAGGACGCGACCGTCTCGCGGAAGACGGCCGGCCAGCCACCGATCGAACTCGCGCCGACCTCCCGGGGGATCGGCGTCAAAAACCACGGGAGTACGAACCCGATCACACTGCGGACGACGATGAAAGAACAGGAGCTCAGAATCGGCGAATCGGCCCACGTCAACGACGACTGTTTCATTCAGATCGGAATCAACGTCGAACTGCAGGCGACCGTCGAGAACGACGAGCCGGCGAGTTCGGGCACCAAGCAGGCAGCCCAACAGGGACAGGGCGGCGTCTCGCCGGCGGCCCACGCCAGAACCATCGCCACCAATCTCCGGAACGCGAGTGACAGCTCGGTCGAGGAGGCCCGGGCGGTTGTTGACGAGTTGCGGACGTTCGTCGCCGATCACCCGCTCGACAATCGAAAGTACGAGCAGGTGTGTGCAAAACTCGATCAGATCACCGCCCGGCTGGAGAGCAAGGCCACCGGGCTGCACAACACCGACACACTGGATGCCGAGTGGCAGGCGGAGCTCGAACAGTTGAGCGACCGGATCGAACACCTCTACGTCAGGGGATAAGCTGCCGCACTGTGGGCGAAGAAAGCAGAATCCTCCAGTGTTGCTAACATCTATACCACTGGCTCATCTACGGTAACATATGCCACCGTCGCGCCGACCGGACATCGAGTCTGTGGCGAGTCCGCCGCGTCGGTCGCTCACGTACGACGATCTCCGGATCGTCGAGCGACTCGGCGGCGGCGGCCACGCGGCGGTCTACAAGGCGAGCGTCAAGGGGTACGACAGCCCCGAGTACGTCGCCGTCAAGGAGCCAGCAAACGAGGAGCAAACGCTACCAGCGTCGGCTGCCAAGGAGTTCATTCAGGAGGCCGAAACGTGGGAACAGCTCGACACCAGAGAGCGGAACAAACAGCTATGGACGGAGTACGAGCACCTCGTCGGGATCGTCGACACCGGCGACGAGCTCCCGTGGATCGCCATGGAGTATATGGACGGTGGGACGCTTGCCGACCGGCTGGGCGGTCGCACCGAACTCCCGGTGCCCGAACTCCGCTGGATCGCCGACTGCATCTGTCGCGGCGTCGAACTCGCCCACTACGAGGGGATCGCCCACCTCGATCTGAAACCCGGAAACGTGCTGTTCCGATCCACTCCGGAGGGACAGTGGGATGTCGCCAAGATCGCCGACTGGGGCACGTCGAGGCGGCCACTCGAAGACGCCGATGACGGCGGGCTGTCGGCGGCCTTCAGCGCACCCGAACAGTTCGATCCCGACGGGTTCGGCGAGCCGGACTCGATGACCGACGTGTATCAGGTCGGCGCGATCATCTACGCGCTGGCGGTCGGCAAGCCACCGTACTCCGGTAGCCGCATCGAGATCTCCAACGCGGTCACCGATGGGCCAGATGCACCCAGTGAGCATCGAGACGAGCTACCATCGGAGTTCGATCAGGTGGTTGCTCGGGCGATGGCCCCGAAAAAGCAGGATCGCTACCGGACGATCCGCGATCTCGCCTCCGCGATGGCCGATGTTCCAGCGCCACGGAGCACGGCGGACGGCGGCAGCACACAGGCCGACGACGAGAACCCGACGGGCACCAGTGCTGCGCCCGTCGGCTCCGGCGGCCGGCCAGCCGGCCCGGGTGGCCCGAGCGGGCCGAGTGGACAGGCGAAGAGCCCCGCTGGCGGGGAGATGGGCGAAGATGCGGAAGTTGATCGCGAGGGATCACCGATTCCGGAGGCGGTCGGCGATGTCGGACTGCCGCCGTGTAAGCAGCCAATCGAAGTGTTCGAAACAGACGAGGGATACCTGGTCCGGGAGTTCCACCGCGATCCCAGCAACGCTACCGTATTTTCGACTCACGACCGGCGGATGACGGCGATGCGAGCGGCCTCGAACAAACTCACCGAGGATCACCATCCCTGTACACTCCGGTGGGACACGCACAACAGCGTCGGCGAGATTTACTGGAACGAGAACTTCGAGTCGCTCCGGGTCGAGCGAAGCGACTTCCTCGACACCTGGGTCGTCGTGCCAAAACACGACCAGTTTACCTTTGCCTCCGCACCCAACGTCAAGACAGCCTACAAGTACGGCAAGCAGATCCAGCAGGCCTACGATTTCAAGGAACTCAAGGTGTGTTCGCCGCGCGGAAAGGTCGAAAAGGTCGTCGAACACCGCTTTATCCGGCACTCGCTGACGAAATCGGGTGTCAAGTTCAACCGGTAAAGCGATAGAGGGGACAGCGGGCCAGCGGCGAATACGCACAGCCGAGCCCCGACGATATCGACAGCTGATTCGTCGATCACGTGCTCATCTGTTACTACATATGTCCTTATACGTATTAAATGAAAACCTTATACAGCAAATACTGCGTAGACTTCAATCAAATCACGGGTAGCATCCATATTCCACCATCATGAGTACCCCCAAATTCACTGACGAGCCGAGACAGGAAGGCAGATTCAGGCACCTCTTCAACTCGATTCAGGATGCGGTCGTCGAACTCGAAATCATCGACGGCGAGCCAATCGTGCGGAGTGTCAATCCGGCATTCGAGGATGTCTTCGGCTACGCACCCGCGGACATTCGTGGCGAATCGCTGAACGAGTTTATCGTCCCGGATGGGTACGAGGACGAAGCAGCCGATCTCGATTCTCGGACCAGCGATGGCAAATACAACGATGCGGTCCTGACGCGGGCGACAGCGGACGGCGAACGGGAGTTCCTCTATCGTGGCGTCCCCTACGAACAGGGCGGGAGTCGCTACGCGTTTGCCATCTACAGCGATATCACCGACCAGAAGCAACGAGAAGCGGAACTCGAACGGAAGAACCAGCAGCTCGACGAGTTCGCCTCGATTCTCACCCACGACCTCCGGA
Organism: uncultured archaeon A07HN63; assembly: GCA_000496215.1. Taxonomy (GTDB): domain Archaea; phylum Halobacteriota; class Halobacteria; order Halobacteriales; family Haloferacaceae; genus Halonotius. The sequence goes on along the minus strand of KI543199.1, from coordinate 12,407 downwards.
ACCCGATCAACATCGCCGAAGGATATCTCGATCAGCTAAAAGAGCCAGAAAACGAGGAGTGTATCGAACTCATCGAGCAGGCCCACGACCGGATGAAGGAGATTATCGACGATACGCTGACGCTCACGAAGGAGGCACAGGCCGTCGAGGAAGTCGAAGCGATATCGATCACGAAACTCGCCGAATCGGGGTGGGAACTCGTCGAGACGAACGACTCAGAACTCCAAGTTGTCGACGAGTTCGACCTCGTCTGTGATAGCGACCGCTTCGCCCGGCTCGTCGAGAACGTGTTCAGAAACGCTATTGACCACAATGACGGGGCAGTGACGGTCCGGGTCGGGCTGCACGAGACGATGGCGACAGCAACACAGACCAGCGGTGATCAGCGGACCGCGTTCTATATCGAGGACGACGGCCGTGGAATCCCGGAGTCACAGCGCGGTCAGGTGTTCGAACTCGGTGAGACCACCTCGCGGGAAGGAACCGGGTTGGGTCTGCCAATCGTGCAGCGGATCGCCGACGCGCACGGCTGGGACGTTCAGGTCGTAGACAGTACCCAAGATGGTGCCAAGTTCATATTCACCGACGTCGAGATTCAGTAACTTCTGGACAGAAAGCGAGCCACCGATCACTCAGTGGGACTCGGTGCCGATCCCGCAAGGCCCTTGTCAAGATCGAATCGTTCGATGTTTGCGTGCATGTCGGTGGCGATTTCGCTCAGGGTATCGGCAAGTTCGGCGACACCCTGCATTTCGTCGCGTTCATCGGCAACCTCACCGGAGATTTCCGTTGAGAGGTCACCGATGGTCGTCGTCTGCTCCTCGACCGCCCGCACAGCCGTGCTGACTTCCTGTGTGTTCTCTGCCTGATTATCGACGGCATCGCTGATCTCGTTGATTCCATTGTTCGTCTCCTCGATCCGCTCTTTGACCCTTTCGAGATCCGAAACGGCCGACTCGACGGCATCTGCCCCGGTCGTGATCTCCTCCGTTGTTTCGGTGATCGTCTCGGCAACGGTCTCGGTCTGCTCCCGTGCAGTTGTAATTATTTTATCGATGTCGTTGGCAGAGGATTTCGTCTCCTCGGCCAGTGATTTGACCTCCTCGGCGACAACAGCAAAGCCGTCGCCGCTCTCGTTTGCGTTTTCGGCCTCAATCGAGGCGTTGAGCGCGAGCAGATTCGTCTGTTTGGCGATGTCCTGAATAATGGTCGTAATCTCAGAGACGGACTGCATGTCCGCTTCGAGTTCGTCGATAGCCGCGGAGGCCTCGGTCGTCTGTTCGGCAGCCTCGCGGATGTACCCGACGGTATCGACCATCTCTCCAACCGCCTCGTTGGTGAGTTCGGTCGCCTGCGAGGACTGATCGGCGATCTCGGTTGTCGAGGAGGTGATCTCCTCGATTGAGGCCGAGAGATCCGACACGTTGTGGCTCGCATCCGCCGCTTGCTGGGACAGCCCCCCGACCTTCGTGTCGATCGTGTCGGCAAGTTCGCTGACCTCCTCGATCGATGCCTGTACCTCCGCGCTGGACTCGCTGAGTTCGGTGCTCGTCTGTGCAAGTTCCTCGGACTGGCCGGGGAGTTTCTCGACGATAGCGACGATATTCTCGGTCGTCTGCTGAATGTGGTCGTCCATCGCCTCGAAGGCGGCCTGTAGCTGTTTTGTCTCCGCCGTTTCGACCGACGGATCTGGGACACCGTCGTCGATATCGAGCGCCCCCTCGGCCAGCGAGTCAAGTTTTGCCTGTTGGTTCTTGATGGCCTGATCC
>KI543199.1:4956-10618 GCA_000496215.1 uncultured archaeon A07HN63 | reverse complement strand
AGAGGCACCTGACTGTGCCTGCACACCACCGTCGGTCGCAAACTGTGGGTACGCAAGAATGTTGTGTTCGGTCTGGTCAAGACCGGTTTCCTCGTACTCGCTGTTGACACGGATGTTCATCACCGACTTGATCACGAAGAACACCACAATTGTCGATAGTACCGTCCACGTTCCGATGACGGCGATGCCAGCGATTTGCATGAGCACCTGTGAGACGCCCATAAACATCCACCCACCGCTGGAGCTGACGGCAAAAATGGAATCAGCGCGGTCCCGACACCACCGGCCGCGCCGTGAACGGCGAAGACGCCACACACGTCGTCGACTTTCAGCGTGTCAACGGTCCAGATGTATGTCGGGTAGACGATCGCACCGCCGAGCCCGCCGAGCAGGACGCCGCCCCACCATGTGACGTGTGGTGCCGCGCCGGTGATCGCCACGAGACCGGCCAGCAGCCCGTTTGCGGTGAACAGCGGGTCCGGTTTGCCCTGCGAGATCGTCGTCACGATTGAGGATCCAACCGCCCCGGCGGCCATGCCGAGCGTCGTGACAAGGAGGACCCGACCCAGCGCCTCACCGAGGAACGCGCCCTGCTCGGGATCGAACACCGTGGCCTGCGTGCCGACGTTAAACCCGAACCAGCCGAAGGCGAGAAACAGCGTGCCGAGAACGGCAAACAGTGCCGAATGGCCGGGGATCGGCATGCTGTTGCCCGACTCGTCGTACCGTTCGAGTCGCGGGCCGACGACAGCAGCGGCGACGAGTCCGGCGATCCCCCCGACCATATGGACGACGGTCGCACCCGCGAAATCAAGGTAGCCGACACCGAGTAGCTGTCCGAGAAATCCGCCGCTGGACAACAGACCGCCCTGCCATGTGAGGCCGACAACAACCGGATAGATAACCATCGTGAGAACGACCGAGTAGATGACGTAGGCCTTGAACTTGACCCGCTCGGCGACCGCACCGGAGACGATGGTTGCGGCGGTCATCGCGAAGACGGCCCCGAAGAACCAGCCGATCCACTGTCCCGGGTCGGTGATGTAGCCGAAACTGCCGGCCAGCGAAAACGAAGCCGGATCAGAGGTGAGCGTGCCAACGGCACTCGCAATACCAAGTCCAACGATGAAGAATGCGAGGACCCCCGTGCTCCAGTCGAAGAGATTTTCATCGCAACGTTGGCGACGTTTTTCGCGCGCACCTGTCCGGCCTCCAGCAGCAGGAACCCCGGCTGCATGAAAAAGATCAGAAAGCTCACCGTCAGCACCCAGATGCTGTTGACACTGTTGGCGATAGCGGTGACGTTGACGCTGAGCGCTAGCATCTTCGCCCTCCAAGAACAGTCGTTAAGCTATGCTGCACGATGTGAGTATACCAATGGTACCCCGGCACAATCATGGCAACTAGACATTCGTAATATTATATAACGTTTTTGTGTTTATATTATTTATTATAACCTCTATAAATTTGATCTTTGCTTTATTTTCTGCGGTAAATTATTCTCTAATTTTATAATGTTTTATTTGCACTGATATCCCGTGCTGGTGGCTTTGTTTATCAAGGTATCAGCTCCTACGGCCGCAACACCACAATTGCTGGCAGTGAGATGCTGGTATCTGCTGCGACCGCTGCCCGGAGGATATTAGCACCTATATCCATGCGCGTCCAACAGCAGGTAGATGGAGTTCAGCTACACTGGCACAGCGCACACGGAGTTGGTGGCGGCCTACGAGGCCGACGACGAGCGGTTTCAGACCCAGAAACAGCCCGACTTTCCCGACCGCGAGGCCGTGATCACGGAGGTCGGCGTGCTCCGGGAACTCATGTTTCCCGGCTGCTGGAACGCCGCCAATCTCGTTGGCGACGAGGCGGCGACGCTGGGGGCACTGAACCGCCTCGGCGACCTCTTCTGTCAGGGGATTCGGCCCTACGGGCCGGCCTGTCTCTCCAGTACCGTGGGCAACGTCATCGATCAGCTCCCGACGATCCGCGAACGGCTAAAACAGGACGTCGAGGCCGCCTACAAGGGCGATCCGGCCGCGAACAGCTACGTCGAGATCATCCGCTCGTATCCGGGACTCGTCGCCACGATGGTCCACCGCGTTGCGCACGCACTCTACACGGAGGGCGAGCAGGTCTACGCCCGGGAGCTTGCGGAGGCCGCCAAATCCGTCAGCGGGATCGACATCCACCCCGGCGCGGAGATCGGCGACTACTTCTTCATCGATCACGGCAGCGGCGTCGTCATCGGCGAAACCGCCGAGATCGGCGACTGGGCCCGCCTCTATCAGGAGGTCACACTCGGTGCGCTCCACTTCGAGGAGGACGAGGACGACGAACGAACACTGAAAAAGGACTACAAGCGACATCCGACCATCGGCGACAACGTCGTTCTCGGCGCGGGCTGTAAGGTACTCGGGCCGATCACCGTCGGCGATCACGTCAGTATCGAGGCCAACTCGTGGGTCACCGACGACGTGCCGAGCCACACGACCGTCTTCATCAAACACCCCGAGCAGGAACGGAAGACCAACGAGCCGGAACAGCAATAGTGCACCTCAAATCACACTGACCAGTCGGCAGCGATCAGTTCCCGAAGGCACCGGGATCGGGTTTTGCGCTGACACGACCGATCAGCCTGACAGCGAGGTAGACGAACGGCGTATCCACCACGGCGATCAGCAGTTTCAGCAGATACTGACCGACGATGAGTCCCACAAGTGCCGCAGTCGGAAGCACCGGTCCCACATCGAGCAGTCGCGGAGCGATGTAGAACGCAATGCCGATGAAGATGACCGTATCGATGGCCTGACTGCTCGCCGTCGAGACAAGGTTGCGAAACCACAGCTGCTCTCGGCCGGTAAACGCACGGATTTTGTGGAAGATAATCACGTCCCAGTTCTGGCTGACGAGATACGCCACAAGGCTCCCCAGTACGATGTTGATGCTCGGCGCGAGAGCCGCTGCGAACGTCTCGGCGAACGCTGGATTGCGGCCCGGAGCCTGTATCGTCGACCACACGAGCAGCAGGACGACGAAGTTGAGCGCGAAGGCAACGTTGACCAGCACCTGCGCGGCGTGGCGACCGTAGAGCTCCGCATAGCAGTCGGAGGCAAAGAACGTCAGCGCGTAGGCGAGCGCCGCGCCAGGGAGCGTGACGGTCGCGCCGACGACCGGCAACTCGGTCGGCAGCGGCAGCGCGAGCACCTTCGCGGCGGTCAACTGTGCGGTCACCAGCGCGGTCACGAACAGGCCGACGAGGGCGATCTGGCCGATTGCCTGTCGGTCGGTAGCATTGCCGGGAGCCGCACGACTACTCATCGTCGATCCGCCCCTGACGCGCGTCGATCTCGTCGAGCATATCGAGCGTCTTTCTGATCGAGGCCCGGACCGCCTCGCTGCGGTTGACGAACTTTCCCCCCTCGCCGACGTGTGCATCAAGGTCGTCGAGTAGTTCGTCCGGGACTTCCACACTGATCTTGGTCATCGCAGGATAATATCCCAAGAATATATTTGAATCCTTCTACTTGCCTCTCGTCGAATGTGACCGTCATCAATTTGAGGTGTGGCCAGTCTCGTCGATCTGCAGGCGGTGAGATCGATATATATCTGTACGAGAACTATAACCGGCACCATAGCCCTATTATGATTATTCAAGTGGCGCGGGAACCGGTTGCCCACAGTAACCGATGAGTGATCGCAGACAATGGGGGACGCAGATGAGTGATCGCAAGCAAGTTTCGACGCCGGTGAGGAGTCCACAGATAGCAGGGGATGGTCACCGATCGAAAGTCAACGATGAGTGATCCCACCCAGTCATTCGTGCTGTTCGATATGGACGGCGTGGTGCTAGAGGGTCACGGCACCGATCCAGCGGTTCACGAGCAGGCACTGGACGACGCCATCGATGCGGCCGACCTCTCGGTTGACGCAGAAACCAGAACACTGCTGGCCGGCTACGAGTACGACACCGAGTTCATCAGGGGCTGTGACCGCCTCGGTGTCGACCCCGTCGACTTCTACCATCGCCGGGAACAGCACAGCGCGAGCCACGCGATCGACCGACTCGACGCCGGGCACCGGACGCTGTATCCTGATGCCGATGCAATCCATCGGCTGGACGACGAGTATGCCCTCGGGCTTGTCAGCAACAACTACGACGCCGTCACCGAGTTTGTGGTGGATAGATACGATCTGACGGCCTTCGAGTACGTCCGTGGTCGTGACCCGGGAGTCGGCGGATTCTATCGTCGTAAGCCGAACCCACACTACCTGTTGACCGGTCGCGACGCTCTTGACGGGTCCGGCGGCGTCTACGTCGGCGACCGCACCACCGACGTGGTGGCGGCAACGCGAGCGGGGCTGGACGCCGTCTTCGTGCGCCGGGACCACAACCAAGACGTCTCGCTGCCGATCACCCCGACCGCCGAGATAGCGTCACTGACCGAACTACCGTCGGTCCTCTGAACGACCCATGTATCAGTGCCACCGGGAAACGGCCGATCCAGTCGGCGCAACCCGATGACCAGCGGACTCGTGGCTGCGATTGCCGCGGCACTGTTGCTCGGCGGCTACCTCGTCGCTGTCAAACATTACTTCAGTCACTATCCGCCCACACGTTACCTCGCGGTCGTCCACGTGATCGGTCTCGGCTGGTATCTCCCGGCGATTACAGCAGCCGGAACACTCGACGACCTCTTTCCACCGCTGACCGCGGCCGAATTTGGCTTCGTCGCTGGCACTGTCGGGCTCATCGCCGTCGCGCTGGCAGCCTTCTACCACGCCTGGCAATCGGGGACGTGTCGTATGTCGCCCCGATCAGCAAGATCGTTCCCGTGTTCGTCCTGCCGCTGGAGGTGCTGGTGCTCGGTCAGCGGCTCGCCGCGATTCAGGTCGTCGGCGTCGGCGTCGCCACGAGCGCGGTGTACGTCGCCAACTACCGGGGGGAGTCGCTGGTGGCCCCCATTCGCTCGCTGCGGTCCCGCCGGGCTGCGTTGTTCGGGCTCGCCAGCGCGGGAGTGTTCGGCGTCGTCGATGTCGGCAAGCGGGTGAGTATGCAGGAGCTGGCTGTCCCCGCCAGTGGGTTCGTCGTGTTGACGCTCGCACTCGTTCCGGTCGCGTTGGCCCCGGTTGCGATGCGGCGCGGACGGGCAGCCGTCGAGTGGCGATCCGACTGGCTCAAACTGCTGGTGGCCGGAGGTGTTCTCGCGGTGGGGCAACACCTTGTCTCGGTCGGGTTCGTCCGGTTGCCGGCCAGTGTGGTGTCGCCGATCGTCAACACACAGGCCGTCGTGGCGGTCGTCCTCGGAAGTGTCCTGCTGGGCGAGCCACACGCACGGCGTCGGTTACTCGCCGGTGGGCTGGCCGTCCTCGGTGTCCTGTTCGTCTCGCTCGGGTGACAGACGAGGTACGCGCGCAGGTTACAGCGACGGCGACAGCGATTAGCTGACAATCTCAGCCGGCGGTGCGAGGTTACGTCGGCCGCCGGCGGTCACGAGGAACAGCACGCCCAGCCCGACGCCATAGGCAGCCATCAGCGGAATCGTCACGAGGAACATCGTGGTGATATCCGCCGGCGTGAGGATAGCGGCCGTCGTGAGCAACCCGATAGTCACCTCACGCCAGCGGGCCCGCATCGCCCCATACGGGAGGCCGGCCCTGT
>KI543199.1:0-1900 GCA_000496215.1 uncultured archaeon A07HN63 | reverse complement strand
CCGACGCTATCGCCAAACGGTACACGGTCGACCGGCTCGTAAGTTCCGACCTTCGGCGGACCCTAGAGACGGCCCGACCCATCGGTCGCGCGGTCGATTGCGAACCCGAGCAGGACCGTCGCTGGCGGGAGCGGGATTTCGGTGTCCTGCAGGGGCTCGATTACGAGGACCTGTTTCTCGGCTATCCCGAGTTCACGCTGACCGAGGTCGGCTACACCGCGGCGCAGGCCCGTCCCGAGGGTGGCGAGAGCCTCGTCGACAACCGCGAGCGCGTGCTGGCCGCACTGACCGCGCTCAAAGACTCGGTTGCTCCCGGGGAAACGGTCATCGTTGTTACCCACGGTGGGCCGCTCTATCTCGTTCTGGGGTGGATCAAGTCCTTCGGCGTCATGGCGACGGTCATGGATCAGGAACAGGGCAACTGCGCGATCAACGAGTTCGCGGTCGACGGCGATGGGACGCTTTCAGTCGAGCGCGAAAACGATACCGGGCACGTCGACGCCGAGAGCACACTGTAGCCGCGACAACGCTCAGTACTTCGGCTCCGCGCCGGTGACCTCGTAGACTGTCTCCATCAGGTCGTCGCGCTGTTTTTGCCACGCCGCCAGCGCGTCCGGGTTCGACGGATACCGCTCGTAGTGATCGATCAGGTCCTCGGCAACCTGCTTGACCCTGTAGAAATCGGCGATCTGTCGCCAGTAGCCGAAGCTCTTGATTGCTGTCTTGGCCGCCAGCACCGGGCCCATCGAGGTCTTCCCCGAGTAGAGTGCCTCGGCCAGTTTTTTGCCTGGCAACGCAGCAAGCAGCCCCATCAGGTCGTCGACATCGACCGCCGTCGAGAGGATGTTGTACACGTCGAGGCCGGCGTATCGCGCGCCGAAGTGATCCATCACACGCTCGTTGTAGCGCCACAGGGCGTCCTCGCTCACGTCGCCGTCTTCGATGGCGTCGACGGCCTCTTCGGCAGCGTACTGGCCGGCGTAGGCCGCGCCGGCGATCCCGCCACCGGTGGTCGGGTTGACATGGGCCGCAGCGTCGCCGACGGCCATGTAGCCCGGGGCGACCGCCGAGTCGTAGATCCGCCGCGTCGGCAGCGCCGCGCCGAGCTTGTCGGTGATCTCTGCGTTTTCGAACTCCTCGCGGTCCCGCAGATCGTCCTTGAGATCGTCGATCATCTGCATCGGCTCCTCGTTCATCTGGAAGCCCAGCCCGGCGTTGATCTCCGTCGACGTACGCGGGAAATACCAGAGATAGCCCGCGGCGCGCTCGGTCGGCTTGAAGACGAGGGCGTCGTCCCACTCGACTTCCTCGTCGACCTCGACGATCTCCCGATAGGCCGAACAGAACTGCGAGTAGCGGACGTTGGTATCGAAGGTCGCGTTCTCGAAGTCGGCCTTGTCCTGTAGCAGCGAGAGCGCGCCCGCGCCGTCGATGACGACATCGGCGTCGTACTCGACGGGGTCGCCCGCACGGGTGGCGTCAACACCGGTGATCTGCCCGTCGTCGGTCTGTTTGACATCGTTGACAACGGTGTTGTAGTGGATGTCGGCACCGGCCTCGGTCGCGCCCTCGATCAGCAGCCGGCCGTACTTGAGGCGGTCGATCACGGCGAGTTCGCCGGGAACCGGGATTTCGAGGACGGTGTCGTGACTCGGAATCTCGAAGCGGCCGTGATCGACACCGGTGTTGGTGAAGGCGGGTTCGATCTTGGATTTCGGGATCGCACTCGGGAACTTGTCGGCGCCTTTCAGCGCGTCGCCACAGGCGATATGGCCGGCCTCCTCCTCGTCTTTCCGCTCGATCATCACGGCATCGAGGCCTGCGTTGGCGACGGTTGCGGCCGCATAACAGCCGGAGGTTCCCGCGCCGACGATGGCAACATCGCACTCGTGGGTACTCA
>KI543198.1 GCA_000496215.1 uncultured archaeon A07HN63 | reverse complement strand
CACGACGCAAACCGGTCGAGTGCGTCGGCCGCGTCGAAGCGCTCGATACAGGGCACGTCGTAGGGGTGGAGCTCCTCGATCCGGGTTTCGAGGCGGTCGTAGCCCGCCGCTGTCGTCTTGACCAGCAGGATCGTCTCGGCGTCGGTTTCGACACCCCCGTCCCAGCGGTAGGTCGACTGACAGTCGACAGCGTTGACGCAGGCGGCGAGTCGCTCCTCGACGAGTGTTGCCGCCAGTTCGTCGGCCGCATCCTCGGGTGCGGTGACGTAGACGGTCGGCATCTTACAGGTGCTCCTCGAAGGGGACGAACGAACCGTTGATGTCCCACTCGTGGATGCAGTAGATGCTACCCGCGTTGTCGTCGACGACGCGCCACGTCTCGACGCTGTCGTCCCACTGCTCCTCGCGGCCGCACCGCTCGCAGATGCGGTCGGTCGGGTGGCGTAACGTCGTTTGCATACTCCAATCGGCGGGAGCCACCGGGTTAAATTTGTCTCAGTCACGCCGCGACCACGGGTGTGACGATGGAGCAGTCGCGGGCCGCCCCAAAGTGGTGACCAGCAGACAGCGTGATTGCAGCAACAAATTTTGTTCGTTTGTGCTATTTTTCAGATTGAGTTTCAGAATTAAAATTTATTTGCGGCTTATTCCACTGCTATGATAACCAATAGCCGGAAATTTCTTATACTTTCCCTCTGCAATATAGCAGTATGACACAACAGGCGGAAAGCGTCGATCCCTACACCGCCGCCGATGGCTGTTTCGAGTGCCAGCGCTGTGGGTCACGAACCCGGAGCGAGGAACGGCTCCACGAGTGTCCGAGCTGTGGCGGCCGGTTGAAAAATATCGCTATCCCGCGAGAATAGGCCGTCAGGCGTCGCTGATCTCGTACTGGTAGGGCTGTTCCGCGATCACAGTTACCTCGCCGTCGCGAGCCCGACGGCCGAGGACGGTGGCAACCTGGTGGGGGTTCTCGAACGACTCGTCGTCGCTGGTGTCCAGTCGCTCGTATATCTCACGCGCCGTGAGGGGTTCGTCGGCGTCGGCGAGCACGCCTTGGAGGCGATTGAAGTCTCCCGGCGTGGTATGCATGCACAGAGATACGATCTGAACAGGTTTATGTCTGTGTGTGACGCCTGTCAGACATCCGATTTTCAGCCCGATATCTGTGCTCTCAATCTCTCTCTGTCTCGTTTTCTACCTATATGTTTTATTATATTATGCGGTCGGAACTCCCCCGCTAGCCGATTGCGACCAGCGCGAACAGAACGCCTCAGCCGTGAACCGCCTCGGGG
>KI543197.1:241360-243079 GCA_000496215.1 uncultured archaeon A07HN63 | reverse complement strand
AGTAGATTTGAACTACCGATCTCCGGGTTATGAGCCCGGCGGAATCTCCTGGCTATCCCATCCCGCTATCAGATGGCAAGTCACAGTTACGGTTAAGCGTTATGATCGAATCGCAGTACGGGAGTTTTGCGGAGCCAACAGCGGACAGGCCAGAACTGTTACTCAACGTCTACCCCGACGGAATCGATAGTCAGCACGTCGTCGAACAGCGGCTTGAGCGTGTTGACCGTCTGGGGATCGCTGGACGATGGGTTCACGAAGAGGTGGGATATTGCCCCGCGGGAGCTGAGCTTGCCGAGGAAGATGTGGAGGAAGCGAAACGTCGCCTCTCCCGTCTTGTACTGGAGCATCACGTCGAGTGGATCGAGCGAGACGACAGTCTGCTCGTCCAGCGGCGCCCAGTCGTCCAGCGTGCTGGTGGCGAGGATACCCAGTCGGGTCACGTCGTTCGGATTGTTGACTTCAACGGATTCGATGGTGTCCGTGACCGACGGCGGGATCGACTGCGAACAGCCGACCGAGATGATCTTGACGCGTTTGGCGGCGTCAGCAATCGATTTGAGCTCGTCAGCCTTCATCGCCCGATACTGGATGAGCAACACATTCCGTGGGTCGGATTCAGATAGCCCGAGGAGATCGTATCGGGCCGCAGATTTCCGGTCGTCCTGTGAGCCACACTGGACGAGAACCGTCGACCCTGGCGAGAGATCGAGCGCTGGCGGGCGCTGATAGTCGGTTTCCATCTCCCACGTCGCATCCCCGGCTGCCTCGTCGGGAGTGGGTGTCGCCGCAGCATCGTCTGTCGACGGGTCGTCGGACTGCGACGTTTGCGCTGCCGACGACTGTGTGGCTGAAGACTCTCCCGCGGTCGTGTCGCCGGTCGACTCCGAGTTGGATTCGGTGGTGGCCGCGTCGGTGCGTGTCTCGTCACTGTCGAGAGATTCGGTGATGAGTGCGATCAGCTTTGGTTTCGAGAGACTCTCGAGGATATCGATCATCTCCAGTCTCGACAGCCCGGCCAGCTCGTCGAGGTCGATATCCTCCGGATCGGGTTGCCGGTCCCGCGTCTCGTCTGTGCTCATGGATGAATCATCGCCCGGTAACGACGACGTGCCGCCGTCCGTCTCGACCACGTCTCGGCCGCCATCAGTAACGAGTCGACGCGTTGCTGTAGGCGGTGATTGTGGACCAGCGGCTGTGTCATCTGACACCGATGAGCCGACACCGATGCCCGGATACGTCCAGTGGGGCCCCCTGCTCACACCCCACCTACGAGGGCCGAGTACTTAATTCCGGCTAAAACTGTATCGTGAGCGTCGCATTCGAGCCGATACCGGGATTCTGGATGGGATTAGAATCCAGTCTCACGGGTGGCAGGGCTTTTTGTTTGACAGAGTGAATCTAGATGAAATGTAAGGTGAGCACTGCAGTACACTTAAAATAGCCACGCGATAAGATATATGGTGTAATATGCGTCCCGTGAACGCGCAATCGGTGGTGGGCCCGGTGGCTGGACGGTCCTCTCTATCGGGAACCAGCACGCCCGCGGGCGTTGGTAAATCTCTCGCCGGGAGTCCTCAATGAGTGAACTTGATCGGTCAATACGGATTCGATCAGTGCTCAATGACTGGAGTGCGGTCATCCTGCTGGTCCTCGTTATCGCCGCAGCCCTGTCTGGATGGTGGGCGTATCAGTGATCTTGTGCCGGATGTCGAGCAG
>KI543197.1:232332-235875 GCA_000496215.1 uncultured archaeon A07HN63 | reverse complement strand
GATCGGCACCAACTTCGCCAACGACTACTACGACGCGATTCAGGGTGCCGACACCGACGACCGCGAGGGATTTACGCGTGTGACGCAGGCCGGCCTCATCGAACCCGGCCGCGTCAAGAGCGCGATGTATCTCACCTTCGCGGCCGCCATCGCTGTCGGAAGCTATCTCGTCTACGTCGGCGGCGTCCCGATCCTCGTGATCGGCCTGCTGTCGGTCGCCTCCGGGATCGCCTACACCGGGGGCCCCTATCCGCTGGGCTACCACGGCCTCGGCGACCTCTTCGTCTTCGTCTTTTTTGGTGTCATCGCCGTGATGGGAACCTACTACGTGCAGGCCGCAGCCGTGCTGGCCGCACCGCTGACGACGACGGTTCCGCAGGGAACCGTGACGCTCACAGCCTTCGTCGCCAGTCTGCCCGTGGCGGCAATCTCGACGAACATCCTCGTCGTCAACAACATCCGCGACAAGGCCGAAGACGAGACGACGGGCAAGCGGACGCTGGCCGTCCGGTTCGGCTACGGATTCAGCCGCGGGGAGTACGTCGGCCTGCTGGGGCTGGCGTATCTCGTGCCGATCTGGCTCTGGCTCGCAACGCCGTTTTCGGTGACGGTGTTGCTGCCACTGCTGACGCTCCCGATTGCCGCCCGGGTTTCCGAGACGGTGCGCACCGAAACGAGCGGCGAGGCGCTCAACCCCGCGCTTGAGACGACCGGCAAACTGCTGGCCGGGTACTCGCTCCTGTTTGGTGTGGGGTTGGCGATCTGATGTGGGTCGAACCGTTCAGCCTCCCGCTCGAATCGCCCCTCGAAACGGCGAAGGGGTCGATACCCAACCGGCGCGGGTTCCTCGTTGGCCTTGAGGGTAAAAACGACGACCAGCCCGCCGGCATCGGCGAAGCGACGCCGCTGCCGGGGTGGACCGAATCCCACGAGGCGTGTCAGAAGGCACTTGCGGCGACCAGCCCCACGACGGCCGAAACTCACCCTGATCCAGCGACGACGCCGGCAGCAGCCCACGCAGTCGAACTCGCCGAACTGGACGCTCGCGGACGGCGAACATCGACACCGCTGGCCGGGGTGCTCCGAGCGGAAATCGGGGCCGACACCACGATTCCGGCGACCGTGCCGGTCAACGCGACCATCGGCGACGGCACCATCGACGAGACGGTTACGGCAGCCGAAACCGCAATCGAGGAGGGGTACGACTGCCTCAAGCTCAAAGTTGGCTCACGGGCTGTCGACGAGGATATCCAGCGCGTTCGGGGCGTCCGCAAGGCCGTTGGCGACGGGGTCGAGATGCGTGTCGATGCCAACGGCGCGTGGGCGGAATCGACGGCAGAGACGGCGATCACGGCGTTCGCTGCTCTCGATGTGGCGTACGTCGAACAGCCACTCGCTGCCGAGGCGCTTGCGGCCCACAGCCGGCTCCGCGGGCAGGGCGTCGACATCGCTCTCGACGAATCGCTGGCCGAAGTGTCGGTCGAGACCGTGATCGAACGGGGGGCCGCCGACGTGGTGATCCTCAAACCGATGGCGCTGGGCGGCCCGCTGCAGGCGATCCACGCCGCAGCCACCGCTCGTGAGCACGGGATTGAACCGGTCGTGACGACGACCATCGACGGCGTCGTCGCGCGAACCGCAGCCGTTCACGTGGCGGCCGCGATTCCGAACATTGCGGCGTGCGGCGTCGCCACCGGCTCACTGCTCGCCGAGGATCTGACAGCCGACGCGGTGACGATCAGCGGCGGAACGGCAAGCGTTCCGACCGGGGGCGGGCTCTGCGGAGAGCAGTTCGACGCGCTCCAGCACTGATTACGGCTCGACGACCTCGATGACCCCGAGCATCCCCTGTGTCTGGTGGGGAGTGCAGTGGTACTTGTAGACACCGGGCGATTCGAACGTGTGGCTGAAGCTGCTGCCCTCTTTGAGATAGTACGTGCTCTCGAAGCTGCCGTCCTCCGGCGATGACGTTGTGCTGGCCGCCGCGGCCGGTCCACTCCCAGACGACGGTCGTCTCAGGCGAGATCTTGACCGCTGCCGGAGCAAACGAGAGGCCGCTGTTGGCCCCCACCGCTACCGTGACCGTCGACGCGCAGTCCGGTCGGCGACGGCCTCGAAGTTGTTCGCTCCCCGGAGGTAGCCATCATACGGTGATGGGCCGTCGGTATCGCCACCGCCGAGACAGCCTGCCAGCGCGGCAACGCTCGCGCCGCCAGCCGCCGAGAGGAGTCGCCTGCGAGGAAATTCGTCCATGCTGAATCGAGATGCTGTAGCCCAATGAGTGATGCGTTTGCTCGGCGAACGGTGCCACGGCGCGGGCGGTACGCTGATAGGGGCGACGCTGCAAGACATCCCATGAGCGAGTGGGAGGACATGATCGTTGGCGACCGGATGACCGTCGACAACGAGTTCACCGACCGTGTGCAGGCCTCACAGTTCAGCAATCAGGAGTGGGGGCTGATCATGACCGCGACAGAATTCGATATCGAGGCGGCCGACGACCCCGACGCAGCCCGGCTCGTCGCCGACACCTCGGCCGTCGAGTCGATCATGCCGGAACTAGAGTCGATAGACGCACAGCGTGGGCCGGTAGCCGGCGGAAGCGAAGCGTCGAACGATGGAGGGCTCGTCGAGACAATCAAGGGCGCGTTCGGACTCGGTGGTGGCGACGCCGATGGCGTCGATCAGGAACGACTGGCCGCAGCCGAATCACTCGCACAGGAGTATGCTGATGCCCTGCAGGCACACCTCAAATCGAAGGAGACGTTCGAAGAGATCAGAACAGCGTATCTAGACTAAATCCTGCGGCGATCAGAGTCGATCAATCACGGCGTCGGTAACCGTCTCGGTCTCGGCGTCGCCGCCGAGGTCGGCCGTGCGCGGCCCCTCGGCCAGCACAGTCTCGACGGCAGCTTCCACCCGGTCGGATTCCTCACTGTAACCGAGATGATCCAGCAGCATCGCCGCCGAAAGCACCGTCGCCAGCGGGTTGGCAACGCCCTCGCCAGCGATGTCGGGGGCAGTACCGTGAACGGGTTCGAACAGCGCGTTGTCGTCGCCGATGTTCGCGGAGGGTAGCAGCCCGAGCCCGCCGACGAGTCCGGCGGCGAGATCCGAGAGCACGTCGCCCGCGAGGTTCGGACAGACGATGGTGTCGAACTGCGTGGGGTCGAGACAGACCCGCGTTGCGAAGGCGTCCATCAGGACCTCGTCGGTGTCGACGCCGTGGTCGTCGGCGACACCGACAACTGCGTCGCGGAACCGGCCGTCGGTCTTCCGCATCACGTTGGCCTTGTGGACGACGCTGAATCCCTCGCCGTCGACGTACTCACAGGCGAACTCGGCGAGTTTCTCCGAGGCGGAGGTAGTGACGACGCGCGTCAGCGTCGACATATCGTCGGAGAGGTCGTCCTCGTGGCCCGAATAGACGCCCTCGGTGTTCTCCCGGAGAAAGACGAGATCGGTTTCGGGGCGGACGGCGTCGACGCCCGGGTACGCCTTCGCGGGGCGGATGTTGACGAATGAGTCGACGGCGTTCCGTAG
>KI543197.1:222704-227973 GCA_000496215.1 uncultured archaeon A07HN63 | reverse complement strand
TTGGCGTCGCCGGTCACGTCCTGATAGACCGCGACGAGACCGGGCGTCCCCTCGTCGGCCTCGTAGTTCCGGCGGACAAGGTGGCCCGGTGATTTTGGGGCGACGAGCGTCACGTCGACATCGTCGCTGGGCTGGATCTGATTGTAGTGGATGTTGAACCCGTGGGCGAACTGGAGTGTGTCGCCGGCGTCGAGTTCGTCCTCGATCTGGTCGTAGACAGTCGGCTGGATCGTGTCGGGAACCAGAATCGAGACCACATCAGCCTGTGCGGCCGCCGCCGGTGGCGTCGCAACGTCGAGGCCGTCGCTTTTCGCAGCATCTCGCGAGGACGACCCCTCGCGGAGGCCGACAACCACGTCGATCCCGCTGTCGTGGAGATTCTGGGCGTGGGCGTGGCCCTGGCTGCCGTACCCGATGACCGCTACCGTCGCGTCATCGAGATGGGCGGTGTCTGCGTCCTCGTCGTAGTAGATCGTCGCGTCAAGTTCATCTGCCATTGTGATTCGAAAAATTCGCTCCGCTTAGTTGGTGGTTTCGGCTTGGCTTTCGGCCGTGTCGTCGGTGTCGGCCACGCCGGTCCCGTCACTGTCAGTCCCACCATCGGTTTCGACACCGACAGCAGTCGCCTCTGCGGCGGGCTTCTCGCCCGGTGTTGTCGGCGTCTCACCGCGGGCCAGCGCGGTTGGACCGGTGCGGGCAATCTCGATAATGCCGAACTGCTGGTAGGCGTCAAGCGCGTCTTCGATCTCGTCGGCCGAGCCGGTGAGCTGGACGGTGATCGTCTCCGCACCTGCATCCAGCGTCTCGCCGTCGTACATCTCGGTGACGGCCTGAACCTGCTCGGGGTGGTCGCCGTCAACTTTCAGGATGACGAGTTCGGAGCGAACCGGGCGACCCTCAAGCTCGCCGACCGAGATAACGGGCTTGAGCTTGGCCAGCTGCTTTTTCGCCTGATCGATATCGGGTTCGGTTTCCTCGACGATCAGTGTCATTCGGGCGTTGCCCTCGACGGTTGTCGGGCCGACAGTCAGGCTCTCGATGTTGAACTGCCGCCGCGAGAACAGGCCCGCGACGCGCGCTAGCACGCCGGGCTCGTGTTCGACCAGCGCGGAGATCATCGCTGTCCGCGTGTCGGGTTCCGCCTCAGCCTCGGGATCGATCCGGATGCCCTGACTGTTGCGCCGGCCGTCCGGGTGCGGGCGTTCCTCCGGCCGTGGGCCGTCGAGTCCCTGTTGCTCGCTCATAGCTGGTCCTCCGAGAGAGCGAATTTGCCGTTCGGTGCACCGCTTGCGACCATCGGGTAGACGTTCGCATCCGGATCGATGTGGAAGTCGATAACAGAGGGGCCGTCGTAATCGAGGGCTTCCTCGATAGTGTCAGCAACCTCGTCGTAACCGTTGACCCGCCAGCCCTTCGCGCCGAAGGCCTCGGCGAGTTTGTCGAAGTCTGGCATCCAGTTGTAGTCCGACGCCATGTGGCGCCCCTCGAAGAAGGCGTCCTGCCACTGTCGGACCATCCCGACGTACTCATTGTTGAGGACGGCAACCGTGATATCGAGGTCCTCGCGAACGGCGACCGAGAGCTCCTGCATCGTCATCAGGAACGAGCCGTCGCCGTCGAAACAGACCACGTCTTGCTCGTCGTCAGCGGCGAACCGCGCGCCGACCGCCGCGGGCAGCCCATAGCCCATCGTCCCGAGACCGTGTGAGGAGACCCACGTTCGTGGCTCGGTGTACTCCCAGTACTGGGAAGCCCACATCTGGTGTTGGCCGACGCCGGTGGTGACGATGGTATTGTCGTCGGTCGCCTCGTCGAAGGCTTCGACGATGAACTCCGGCCGCAGTGGAGCCTGTTTGTCGACCGAGTAATCCATCGGGTACTCGTCCTTCCACGTCTGGCACTGCTCGCGCCACTCGCGGGCGTCGGGCGGGTGCTCCATCTCCGCGGTCAACTGATCGAGAACGGTCCCCGCATCGCCGATACAGGGATAGTCCGCGTGGATATTCTTCGAGATTTCGGCAGGGTCGATATCGATGTGGACGACCTCGGCCTCGGGCGCAAAGGTGTCGATCCCGCCGGTCAGCCGGTCGTCGAAGCGGGTGCCGACACCGATCAGGCAGTCGGTGTGGGTGATCGCCATGTTGGCGTACCCGGTCCCGTGCATCCCGGCCCACGAGAGACAGAGTTCGTCGTCCTCGGGGAAGCTGCCGATGCCGGGCATCGTCGTGACGACCGGAATCTCGTGTTCGCGGGCGAACGCGCGGGCGGTGTCGCAGGCCTCGGCCTTGATGACGCCACCACCGAGCAGGAGCAGCGGCTTTTCGGCGCGCTCGATTGCGCTGGCCGCGGCCTCAACGTTCTCCTGATCGGCCTCGGTTGGTGGTTCGGAGCCGGCGGGAAGCTCTGGCTCGCCGGGTTCGTTGTCCGTCTCCTCAAAGCTCACGTCCTTCGGGAGATCGACCAGCGTCGGACCGGGGCGACCGGATTCCGAGAGCGCGAAGGCCTCGCCGACGGTGTCGCCGATGGTGTCGGCCGAGGAAGCGAACCAGTTGTGCTTGGTCAGCGGCATCGTCACACCGGTGGTGTCGGTTTCCTGGAACGCATCAGAGCCGACCATGTCGCTGGGAACCTGCCCAGTAAGGGCGACCATCGCGTCCGAATCCATGTTGGCGTCGGCGAGACCGGTGACGAGATTGGTCGCACCGGGGCCAGAGGTTGCCAGCGCGATGCCGGGCTCGTTGGCGACAACGCCGTAGGCGTCGGCGGCGTGGGCCGCGCCCTGCTCGTGGGCCATGGTGATGTGCTCGATATCTGAATCCCACAGCGCGTCGTAGACGGGCATGATCGCTCCGCCCTGCACGCCGAAGGCGTGTTCGACGCCCGCGTTTTCAAGCGCGCGAACGATTGCTGTCGAACCGTCAGAGACGGTCGTCGGCCCGCTGTCGGCGTCGTCGGCTATTGTCTCGTCGGCTGTCGTGGTCGATTCCTCCTCGGTTTCCGGTGGTGATTTGGCTGTCTCGCTCATTGTCGTCCTCCTCGTGTCGGGTGGTCGGTTCGTCCTGCGTGGTATGGTGAGTGCATGGTTTGCTGTCGGGTTGTGGGTGGTGTCTGACCGTCAGTACACGGTCGATGTCGAACGTCGGATGTGGGAGTGAAAAGTATAGGCGGGGTTAGACCCCTACAATACCGCGTACGCCGACAGCAATGACTCGGGAAACTGCCGCGCCGAGCGATGAGTGCTGTGGCATCGTATCCGAACCAATGCTGTTGTTCATAATAATAGTTGTGTGTCTGACGGTCCCACGGTCGATGTCCGTGGATGGACGCGCCTACTGACCGGTTGCGCCGTGGTACGCGAGGCTGTTGCTCGGTGGGCGAAAGCCAACGGGAGGCAGGCATCAGACCCTGACCTCCTCGGATTCGGCCTCGGCGACACCGACCTCCTCGGCGAAGCGCGTGATGACGCTGTCGGTGACCTGCTCCTTCTCGGCCCCGAACTCCTTGACGAGCTTGGTGACCGCCCGCACCTCGGAATCGCTGGGGTCGTAGTCAAGCTCCTGTAGTCGTTTGCGGACCGAGTGGGTGCCGGTGTGTTTGCCGAGGACGAACTCGCGTGAGGCCCCGACCATTTCGGGGGTCATCACGCCGGGTTCGAAGGTATCGGTGTTCTCCATGACGCCCGCGGCGTGGATGCCGCTCTCGTGGGCGAAGGCGTTGTCGCCGACGACGGCCTTGTTGACCGGGATCGGGATGCCGGATTTCTCCTCGATGAGTCGGGCCAGCTCCGTGATCCGGGTCGTATCGATGCCGGTATCGACATCGTAGAGACTCTCGGCGGACATGACGACCTCCTCGAAGGCCGCGTTGCCGGCGCGTTCGCCGATGCCGTTGACCGACACCTGCGCTTGTGCCGCGCCAGCCTCGAAGCCGGCCAGTGCGTTGGCGGCTGCCAGCCCGAAGTCGTCGTGAGTGTGTACGTCGATCCGGGCGTCGGTGTGTTCGCCGACGAGCCTGATGAGTTCCGCGAACCGCGAGGGGGTCGCGACGCCACAGGTGTCGGGGATGTTGATCCAGTCGACGCCAGCCTCGCTGACCGCCTCGACGACCTCGACGAGGAACGCCTCATCGGTGCGCGTGGCGTCCATCGGCGAAAACATGACCTCCAGACCCGCATCGCGTACCTGCTCGACGCACGTGACCGCGCGGTCGACCGCTTCCTCACGGCTCGCGTGCATCGAGTCCTGGAGTTGCACGTCGCTCGTGGAAACGAAGACGTGTACCATGTCCACGCCGGCATCGATGGCCGCATCGACATCCTTCTCGACGACGCGGGCCAGCCCGCAGGTCGTCGCCTCGGTCGCCGACGCGATGTCCGAGACCGCCTCAAACTCCGGCTCGGAGTTGACAGGGAACCCGGCCTCGATGACGTGGGTGCCCATCTCGTCGAGCAGCTCGGCGATGGCGCGTTTGTCGTTGTAATCAAACGATGTGCGTGGCGACTGCTCGCCGTCACGCAGCGTCGTGTCGAAAATTCGTACTGACTCTATCTCGTCAGTGCTGTCCAGTGTGCCCTCGAAGAACTCGATCCGCCGGGGAGTCCGACGTGTCCTCCGTGTCGTGGTGAGACATGTATCAATAACAAGACCTAACCAGAGTAATAAACCCATCGCTCCGGGCGAAGGAGAATAGCGCAAACGTCCAGTCAGTACGGTGGAACCCTGCGAGAAGTTACCAAGCGATAACACAGATGTAGATTGCTTCCATTTGGTCTCGCCGCGTTTGGCGGTTCTGACAGGCTGCTATCGAGAGGAGAGAACGCGAGCGTAACGCAACACACAAAAATATGCTACGCAACCGGCTCAGTCGTCGGCGGGCGGCGCGGCTTCCGGTGCCGATTCCTCGGCGTCAACCGCTGGCTCGTTGGCGTCAGCCGGTGTCTCGGCGTCGTCGGTGAGTTGATCGCTCTGTTCGTCGGTGACTGCTTCCTCCCAGTCAATCGCCATGTCGACGTGGTGGCACATGACAGCAAGTACCACGGGCTGGACGAGATTAAATCCTCGTTTTGTTCTTCATTGCGTGTGCGCGATTCCTACAGTTCACCGCAGTGCTGGAAGTGTTCCAGTGTCGTTAGATAAGATTTATTTGAGATTTTCGTGTCGTTGAGACCCCGCATGATCCGAGACACGAAGGTGATCGTCGCGAGCTCCGGAGACTCACCGTTGTCGTCGATACCGAGAACGAATTTCGTGATCGGCCCGGATGTCTGGCC
>KI543197.1:219240-222495 GCA_000496215.1 uncultured archaeon A07HN63 | reverse complement strand
GGCTTCGCCCGCGAGATCAAGGATATGGGCGGCGAGCTCATGCACTTCCGGGAGTTTCTGATCATCACGCCGCCGGAAACCGCGATCAACGCCGACCGGCTGTGAACACCCCGTAGCGGCGGGCAGAGACAGTAACTCGCCGATGTTTCCTACGCAGCCCTGCCACCTCGCGGTTACCAGATTCGCTGGCGTGCCTGTTATGCGGCCTCGGTTCTTACGGAGTCGCATGCCGATGAAAGGACACGGCCAGAGCAGCCTCGCCGAGATCGATCGCTTCGAGGGCGGCGTTGGCTGGCTGGCCTATCCGGACGAGACGATGCAGCGTGCGAGTCACGCGCTGGCGACCGACGAGGGTGTGTGGCTGATCGATCCGGTGGACGCACCTGACCTCGACGACCTCATCGCCGACGTTGGCGACGATGCCGGCACCGAATCCGTCGCAGGCGTCGCGGTCTGTCTCGACCGGCACAAACGCGATGCGGCCACGATTGCCCGCCGCCACGACGCCGAGGTCTACGTGCCGCGATGGATGAGCGGCGTCGCGGAGGAACTCGACGCGCCGGTCACCCGCTTTTCCGGCGAGCTCGGCAACTCCGGCTTCGAGTCGTTCGTCATTCGCGATTCGTCGTTGCCGCCGTGGCAGGAGGCCGGCCTCTACAACCCCGACACCGGGACCCTCGTCGTTCCGGAGTCTGTCGGTGCAGCCTCGTACTTCCTCGCGGGCGACGAGACGCTCGGCGTTCACCCGATGCTGCGGTTGACGCCGCCGAAGACCCTCTCGCGGTACGACCCCGAGCGGGTACTCGTCGGTCACGGTGCCGGCGTGCTGTCGGACGGTGCGGCCGCGCTCGATGCCGCCCTGGCGAGCTCGAAGCGCAACGCCGTTTCGCTGTACGGCAAGACCGCCAAGCAGTTTATTTCGGGCTGACCAGTGGGCGTCTTCGCCACACAGGGCCTCGTCGATGTCCTCGTCGAGTTCGCCGCCGACCGCGAGCCACAGCAGGCCAACGTGCCGCTGGCGGCGACGCCTGCCGGCGATCTTGCCGGCGACGATAGCCGACTGACAGAGATCGACGACGAGACGCCGATCATCACCCACTTCTATCTGCCCGACGCCGCCGGCTCGGTGAACTCGGTGTTCGGGATGGATCTCGGGACGCCCGCCGGGGGCGCGCAGGCGCGGTTCGTCTCACACCCAACGGGGCCGCTCGGCGTCAGCAAGGAGGACGATCTGGCTGGCGTCGTGCTGGTGGCGACGCCGCCGTGGGAGGCCGACACCGTCGCCGCTTTCGACCGCAGCGGCGCGAGCGTCGAACTGGTCGTCTTGGACGCCGAACCGCCGGTCGAAGAGATCGAGTAGTCGCGGCGGTTATAGAGAGACAAGGTGAATACACCCGCCTTCCCGTGAGGAACGAGCGTTCCGACCATCTCGGTCGGAACCGAGTGACGAACGGGCGGGTGATGAAACCGACATGGGCGAGCCACATCCACAGCACACTAGCCTGACTGGATATTCCACATCTGACCACAACTTTTACAATAAAAGCATGTATAAGCGATTATATAGGCGTTCCACAATGCTGGAAGTCCACCGTACCCACCGAGCGGCAATCTGCAACCACTCGCAGGTTGCGGACGCGCTTGACCGCCACGGCTGGAGTGCCAGTAAACTCTGGAACGTCGCCAATCACCACTCCCGCCAAGTGTGGGATGAAACCGGCAAAATCCCCGATCACGAGGAGCTAAAAGACGAGTTGAAGGACCACCCCAAATACAAGGGACTGCACTCACAGTCCAGTCAGCGGGTTCTGGAGGAGCTCGCTGAAAGCTTCAACTCGTGGTACTCCTCAGACGATGATCGGGCTAATCCGCCCGGCTACCGTAAAGAAAACTACTACGACGACGAGGGCCGCCGCGTTCACGAAGAACACCCGCGCAGTACGGTGACGTGGAAGCAAAACGGCATCCGACACGACACGAAAAATAACCGTGTCCGTCTCTCGAAAGGGGCGAACCACAAGGAACACCCGAAAGCGTGGGAATACATCCTTGTCGAATACGAAACGCGCCCCGGCGTCACCGTCAAGAACCTACAACAAGTCAGGGCCGTCTATGATAGCGCGACAGAACGGTGGGAACTGCATCTCATCTGCAAAGACGAGATCGAGACACCTACTGCTCCCGGTGAGGAGACAGCGGGTATCGACCTCGGGATCAGCAACTTCGCGGCAGTCGCCTACAGTACCGACGATGCCAACCTCTATCCCGGCACCCGGCTGAAACAGGACGGCTACTACTTCCCGAAAGAGATCGCCAACTGCGACGACAGCAGTGGTAACAGGGCCACCCGATTGCACAACAAGTGGTCGGAGCGGCGCACCCACTTCTTCCACAGTCTCGCCACGCACATCGTTGAGCGGTGTGTCGAGAAGGGCGTTTGCCGAATCAACATTGGTGACTTAGAAGGCGTCCGTGAGAACGACGACGGTGCGGCGAAGAACTGGGGGCGGCATGGAAACCTTGACCTACACGGCTGGGCGTTCGACCGCTTCAGCAAGATTCTCACTTACAAAGCCAAAGTTGAGGGAATCGAGGTCGAGGAAGTATCTGAACGCGACACGAGCAAGACGTGTAGCGTGTGTGGTACGGCGGACGACAGTCAGCGCGTGGAACGCGGGCTATACGTCTGTGATGAGTGTGACGCGGCATTCAACGCGGACGTAAATGGGGCGGAAAACATCCGTCTCGACATCAACAATACAGAAAGTAACTCCGAGTCTTCGGCCGGTTTGGACGAAGATAGGAGTACCGGCTGGTTGGCACAGCCAGTAGTCCACCTCTATGACCTCTCCTGCGGATTCCAACCGCAGGCCGAGGTGGTGGACTGCAAACCGTAATATCCCAATCCAGCGGCGCGGTGCCGTGGGATTCCTCCGCGTTCACGCGGAGGTGGATGTCAATCACGCGCATTACACGTCTGACCAGAAAGTTCGTCTCGCCACACATGTGAGAAGAGTGATCACTCCGAGTCGCGCGCGAATCCAACACCTGCAACCGCTGTGGCGACCCGAAGCCTCTTATCCGTCACACCCGTATACTGAGTGATGAGCGACACTGCGGACGACGTCGAGTTCCCGTACGACGAGACGGCGTCCAGACAGGAAAAGATCGACGCCTTGCGCGAACGGCTTGAGGTGATCGAGTCCCAGAATGAAGAAATGCGGGACAAACTCCTCGACGCCAACGCAGAGAACA
>KI543197.1:207385-219220 GCA_000496215.1 uncultured archaeon A07HN63 | reverse complement strand
GTCGAGTTCGCCGCCGACCGCGAGCCAAAGCAGGCCAACGTGCCGCTGGCAGCGACGCCTGCCGGCGATCTGGACGGCGACGATAGCCGACTGACAGAGATCGACGACGAGACGCCGATCATCACCCACTTCTATCTGCCCGACGCCGCCGGCTCGGTGAACTCGGTGTTCGGGATGGATCTCGGGACGCCCGCCGGGGGCGCGCAGGCGCGGTTCGTCTCACACCCAACGGGGCCGCTCGGCGTCAGCAAGGAGGACGATCTGGCCGGCGTCGTGCTGGTGGCGACGCCGCCGTGGGAGGCCGACACCGTCGCCGCTTTCGACCGCAGCGGCGCGAGCGTCGAGCTGGTCGTCTTGGACGCCGAACCGCCGATCGAAGAGATCGAGTAGTCGCGGCGGTTATTCTAGATAGCCGAGATCTCGGAGCTGGTCGGTCACCTCGTCGAAATCCGACTCCGTCAGCGTGCCGTCAGGCTGTTGCTGGATGACGATACTGCGGAGCAGAAACCGGACGAGATCACTTGTCGACGTGAAGCTCGTCCCCTCGATCGTCTCCTCGACGCGGTCGCCGAGTTCCTTCGGAATTGAAACCGTGGTGTAATCGGTCATATCGATGGATGAGGTGGCGGCCTGAATAAGTCCTTGTGTCCAGCAGGCCGTGGTCGGCTACACGGCTGGGACCAGAGCTATACCCATCGATACCCGTTGGTGCGGTATGGATCTCGAAACGGCGACGACGGGTGACGGCACGACGGTCTACATCGACACGAGTACGGCCGAACGTGGCTCGGTCGGGGCCTTCCACCCCGTGTTTACCGATGCCGACAGGACCGACCGCTGGGGCTACTACTGCAGCGGCTGTGAGGGGTTCGACAACGCGATGGACACGATGGGGCGGATCGTCTGCAACGACTGCGAGAACGTCCGGAAGCCCGACGAGTGGGACGCCGCTCACGAGTAGCCCGGTAAAAACGCCCGTACGAGCGGTTTAAACGGCCGTGGGAAGCTTTATCATGGGTCCGCGCTAACGGCCATGTGGATGGCCACTGTTACCATACCACCGACTGAGGAAGCCAGAAGCGTGTTTCGCGGGCTCGGCTACGCCATCGAGGAGCGCGGCAGCGAGTTCGTGGCCGAGCGGAAATGGCGGCGCGTTCAGGTGACACCGCTGTGTTCTGACGATGTCAAGGAGCCAGAGGAGATCATCGAGTACGAGAACGACGGCCCGCGGCTCCGCTGTTTCGTCACCTGGATGGACTGTACTGACGACCTGAAATCGTATCTTCAGTCGGCCAAACCGCCCTACGACTGGGCGATCATCGGGATCGACGACGAGGAGGAGTTCGAGGTCGTCCACCCCGAACCGAGCGTCGCGCCGGTCTGAGCGCGACAGATATCCGCTGGTGTCACGTTTTTGCACCGCTGCCCAGCGTTCAGAGCAATCAGCAGTCACCCACACCGATGCGTCGGTACGGCTGACAGATCCCGACAGATGGTAGGCCCGCGAATCGTCGGCCGATAGCAGTCGCAATGTTGTTCACGCTCTGCTGCGAAGGGGAAGCAATGCCGCTTCCGTATCTCGGGTTCCACGCTGTCTTTACCCTCCCCGTGCTGCTTCTGTTATGGTATCTCACGCCGACATACGACGCGACGCGACGGCGACGCGGGGCACTCGGGCTGGCGATCCTCGTCGCTATCGCCTTCACCTACACGACACCGTGGGGGTCGTACATGATCACGACCGGGGTCTGGCGTTACGGCGAGGGCGTCGTCACCGCGAGTCTGCTGTCGATCCCGGCCGGCGAGTATCTGTTTTTCGGGATTCAATCGCTGACCGTCGGGTTCTATCTCTACTGGCGCGGGTTCGACCCGAGCTACGAGCGGGGTGATTTCGCGCTCGCACCACGGATCGCCGGTGTCGTCGCCGGCGCGGCGCTCTTCGGCGGCGGACTCTGGATGGTTTTGCAGCGGTCGGCGTGGCTCTATCTCGGTGGGCTGCTCGCGTGGGTCGGCCCGGTTGTCGCCCTCCAGTGGGCGGTCGGCGGCGGCTATCTCGTCCGGCGGCCGCAGGCGTGGATCGAGGCCTCGCTTGTGCCGACGGTGTATCTGTGGGTTATCGACCGCTGGGCCATCGGTCGCGGGCTATGGATTATCTCCGAGCAGTATACGACCGGCATCGCCCCGTTTGGCCTGCCGATCGAGGAGATCCTGTTTTTCCTCTCCGCGGGCGTGATGACCGTCACCGGGCTAGTGCTCTTCGAGTGGGTCCTTGACTGGAACGATCAGCGAAACGTTGCGAGCGGGTCGTAGCTGTCACAGCCGCTTGCCAGCCTCCCGAGAGAGCCCCCTTCGAAATCCTTTTACAGCTTTCCGGCGGACAACGAACAACTACCAATGGACGTCACAATCCTCTCTGAGGACGAAAACCCGATGTTGCACCGTACGGATATCCGCTTCGAAACCGTCCACGACGAGGAGACACCGTCGCGGCTGTCGGTCCGTGACAGCCTTGCCGCCAAACTCGATAAGGACGCCGAGGAGGTCGTCGTCCACGAGCTCGATACCACATTCGGCATGCGGAAGACGGTGGGGTACGCGAAGGTCTACGATAGCGCCGAGGCCGCAACCAATGTCGAACAGGATCACATGCTCGAACGCAACAAGATCGCCGACGACGCCGAGGCCGAAGCCGAGGAAGCCTGAGGCGATATGCGCGTTCTCGGCATCGAGGGCACCGCGTGGGCCGCCAGCGCGGCTCTCTATGACGAGGACGACGATGCATTTTTCATCGAATCCGATCCCTACCAGCCCGACAGCGGCGGCATTCATCCGCGGGAGGCCGCCGAACACATGGGCGAGGCGATTCCGCAGGTCGTCGACGCGGTGCTCGCCCACGCTGCCGAGACTGCCGCCGACGATGGAGACTCTTCTAACGCCTACGACATCGATTGCGTCGCCTTCTCGCAGGGGCCCGGCCTCGGCCCCTGTCTCCGGACGGTCGGCACGGCGGCGCGGGCGGCCGCACAGGCCCTCGACGTGCCGCTGGTCGGCGTCAACCACATGATCGCCCATCTCGAAATCGGCCGCCACGAGTCGGGGTTCGACTCGCCGGTCTGTCTCAACGCCTCGGGTGCGAACGCCCACCTGCTGGGGTATCACAACGGCCGCTACCGCGTGCTCGGCGAGACGATGGACACCGGCGTCGGCAACGCCCTTGACAAGTTTACGCGGCACATCGGCTGGGAGCACCCCGGCGGCCCGAAGGTCGAAGAAGCCGCCAAAAACGGCGAGCTGATCGACCTCCCGTACGTCGTCAAGGGGATGGACTTCTCGTTTTCCGGCATCATGAGCGCGGCAAAGGACGCCGCCGACGAGGGCCAGGAAATCGAAGACATCTGCTTCTCGCTGCAGGAACACATCTTCGGGATGCTGACCGAGGTGGCCGAGCGCGCGCTGTCGCTGACCGGCACCGACGAACTCGTCCTCGGCGGCGGCGTCGGGCAGAACGCCCGCCTGCAGTCGATGCTGAAGACGATGTGTGCCGACCGCGGCGCATCATTTCACGTCCCCGACGACCGGTTTCTCCGGGATAACGCCGGAATGATCGCCCTCCTCGGGGCCAAACAGTTCGCTGCGGGGCAAACGGTTGACATCGGTGAGTCAGCGGTCGATCCAAACTACCGGCCCGACGAAGTCGCCGTCGCATGGCGATCCGACGAGCACTCTGTCGCGCGCGGTCGGGGAGCGGGAGCCACGGGCGCGGAGTCGACAGCCACGGACGCGGAGGCGGCCCACCAGCGCGGCGCGGAGGCGATTGTCGAGACCGTCGCGCCAGAGGAGACCGACCACGAGTTTCCGGCCAGAACGGTCCGGAAGTATCGCCTCCCCAAGCCCTACCGGCACTCCGAACTCGACGCGGCGCTCCAGCGGGAACGAACGACCGGCGAGGCGCGGCTGACCGCTGAAGCACGCGAGGCTGGCGTGCCGACGCCGCTGGTCTGGGATGTCGATCTCGACACCGCGACAATACATCTTCAGCACGTCGGTGAGGCCGACCTTGCCGACCGGCTGACCGTCGAGGCGGTCGAAACCGTCGGCCGCCATCTGGGAACGCTCCACGACGCCGGGGTAGTTCACGGCGATCCGACCACGAAAAACGTCCGCGTCGGCGACCGCGTCTGGCTGATCGATTTCGGCCTCGGATTCCACACCGGGCACGTCGAGGATTACGCGATGGATCTCCACGTCCTCCGGCAGAGCCTCGGCGCGACAGCCGACGACGTTGAGCCGTTGCAGGCGGCCGTCCTCGACGGCTACCGCGAAACGGGCGACCCCGACGCCCTCGACCGACTGGCTACCGTCGAGGACCGGGGGCGATATCAGTAGCGACGACAGATCGACAGCCAACCGCGGCTCACTCGACATCGAGTGGTGACCCCATCAGCCGAAGGCGAATCTTCATTATCCGGAGGCCACTACCAGCGCACATGGGAGACAAACCAGAATCCGGACAGATCTTTGGGATTCCGTACAACTTCGAACGGCCCTCCATCGGTCGGCTGCTCTCGTCGCACTGGCAGCCCGAGGAAGGGATGATCGTCGAGAAACCCTTCGGCATCGGCTATACGCTCAACCTCGCCAGCTGGCGGTCGTGGGTTGCGCTGCTCGTCGCCGGCGGCCTGTTCTATCAGGAACGGAGCGGTGACGACGACGGGACCTCGGTCAGTGTCGACGACGACGCGAGCGACGACCCGGTCGAGGTCGTCGTCGAGGAGTAACTCCCCGCGACCGACGCCTCTTTTTGGGCCGCGGCGAACCACCAGCCATGCTGCACTACGTGACGACAAATCCCGGCAAGCTCCGGGAGGCCCGCCGCTATCTCGGCGACGACACGATCGACAGCTACGACTACGACTATCCGGAGATCCAGGCCACCACGCTGGAACCCATCGCCGCCGAGGGGGCCCGCGAGGCCTATCGGGAGGTCGGCGGCCCGGTCGTCGTCGACGACGCCGGCCTGTTTATCGACGCCTTCGACGGGTTTCCCGGCCCCTACTCCTCGTTCGTCGAGAACACCATCGGCGTCGAGCGCGTGTGGAACCTCACGAGCGCGGTCGACAACCGCGAGGCCGCGTTCCGGTGTGTGCTGGCATACTGCGACGGCGAGGGGTTCGACGATGGCGTCGAGCGCGACGACAACGCGCTGCCGGTGAAGTGTTTCACCGGCGTGGTCGAGGGGACCATCGTCGCGCCGCGCGGCTCGGGCGGGTTCGGCTACGATCCGATCTTCGAGCACGACGGGGCGACGTTCGCCGAGCGGACCGCCGACGAAAAAACGAGTTCTCTCACCGCGGCCGGGCGCTGGAGAGCTTCGCCGACTGGTACGATGGGCGATAGCGGACAGCTGCAACAGCGTCTCGATTACTGAACGGTGTCGAATCGGGGTTCCCGGTCGGGACCGGGGTACTCGTCGTCCGCGACGGTTGGATAGAGTGATTCCGGATCGAACAGCCGAGCGAACGCGGCCGGGGAGCGCACGCTAACCTGAAACCGCTGGGTGAGTGCCGCGCCCGCCGACGTGCTGGTGAGGTCGTCGTCGAACGAGAGAATGTGCATCGCGCCACCGCGGTAGGCCGACCCGAGGGCGGGATGATCGCCGGCCGGGTGGGTCACTGATTCCCGCCACGAGTCGGCAACCGCGCGCCAGTCGGCGGCGAGGTCGCTGTCAGCAACCGTCTCGATAACAGCAGCGGCGTCGGCCAGCAGGGCATCGCTGGCGACGAGTGTCGTCCACGAGTGTTGCCACAGCGGAGCGAGCCCGCGGCGGGCATCACCGCCGACCAGCAAGTCAGCCGCAAGCACGTCGGCGTCAGCGACGACGCGAATCGGTTTTGCGTCAACCGGCTCGGTGACTGCGGTGTCGGTACCGGCGTCGCTGTCAGTTTCTGTATCAGTATCAGCGCTGTCGTCAGTTTCAGTATCGGTGTCGGTAGCCGGATTGCGGCGCGCCGACAGTGTATCGCAGATTTCGTCGAGCGTCACCGACGGCGGTCGGTCGGCCAACTGCTCCCAGTCCATGTGCTGGCGTATCCGTCGGTGCTACAAGAGCATTGGCAGCGAGCGACGCCACTCGGAGCAACAGCAGAGAAACAACGAGTGCGGTTACGCGCCGAGAAGTTGCGTCTCGATCTCGCCGAGGGCCTCGTGCTCGACGACCATCGCCAGCCGGTCGCCGGCCTCGACGGTCGTCGTCGGCAGCGGGATCGTCATCGGGTCGCTGGCGTGGCCGTGGGCGTAGAGCCGGGCCGTCGCCGGCAGGTCGATCTCGGAGATGCGATTGCCGACGACGGGAGAGCCATCGTCGACGTTGACGACGGTGAGCTGGAGCTCCTCTGTCAGATCGCCGATCGCATTGAGACTTCCCCCCAGCAGCGCGGTTTTCGCCCCGGCGGCACCGAGCCGCTGGGGGTAGATCAACTCGTCGGCATCGGCGACATACTGCTCGTAGGTCGACTCGTCGACATCCTCGCTGATTCGCATCACGGTTCGGCAGTCGTGAGACGCGCCAAGCTGGCAGATCTCGTGGTTGGTTTCGATATCACCCGTAATCGCGCCGAGCGCGTCGGCGGATTCGACCCCGACCTCGTCAAGTACGGATTCATCCGAGCCGTCGCCAGCGACCACGTCGATCCCAGCCTCCTCGGCGCGCTCGACTTTGAGCTGGTCGTTGTCGACAACAGTCACATCGTATCCTTCTTCGGCCAGCACGCGGGCCGTGCGGGAGCCGACCCGGCCGTAGCCAACGACGATGATTCGCATACAGTCGCGTATGTGAGTCGGTGACAAAAAGCTGTCCGCCAGCAGGGGGTTACCTCTGCGTGCCGACGACCCACTTCTGGCTGTAGTTGGTGCCGCACGCACAGTGTGCGTAGGCGTGGACGACATCGCCCTCGGCGTAGAGACCGCCAACCTCCTCGTTTTGTGCCTCCGCGAACGCGAAGATGAATTCGACCTGGTGGTCCTCATCGCCGTCGTTGGCGTCAGGACAGTCGCCACCGGCGAGTTGGGGGTCAATCTCGCCGTCGCGCTCCATCGCCATCTTGGAGAACTGCATCGGATCGAGACCGGTCGCCCCCTCGAACGCGCTGCGGCCCTTGTCGCCGGGGACGACGATGACGACGCCGTCGTCGACAGCGATGCCGGCCTCGGTCAGCGCGTGGTCGTCGTCGAGATACTGGTCGTGAACGTAGATCGCCACCTCGTCGAGTCGGTCGCCTGCGAGAAACGACTCCAGTCGATCCATACCGGTCGTCGGTGAGCCAGCGGTTTAGGCGTACTTACTGGAGGCCATTTCCATAGTTGAAATATCAACTTTGCTGAGATACGTAGATCGGAGTTCGTATCGAGATAAAACATATCGACTGCGGAGGCATCGGGGACCCCTCCACGCTGACTGCTCGAATAACCGTGTTTTCAGCCCCCCACCATTCACTGAGGAAGCTCAATCTGCACGATATTTCCACCAGAGTCACTCCTACTGAGGTGAATGTTTCCACCCACCTTTGATATAATCAACTTGACAAGCCACAGCCCGAGTCCGCTTCCGTGGAACAGTGGTGTCTGTTGTAACCTTTCTGCTAATACACATCGTTCAGCTTCGGGGATCGGCGGCCCGTCATCAGCAACGCTGATTTGAATCAGCTCTGCAGACTGGGTGGCACTCACGGTGACGGTCGGGGCGTCGGCATCGTTGTGAACAACCGCATTTGTCACGAGTTCGATTATCGCCTTTTCAATATCTGTTGTTGTTTGAATCTGTATCTCCGCTGGACACTCAATTGTGACCTCTGCATCCGGATGTTCGGCGATGACGGTTGAAACACTACACTGCAACAATTCGCGAAGGTCAAACGTCTTGACCGCCGAATCGTCTCGGATCAACGAGGTTAGCCGCCGTTGTTTTTCAGTCAATTCAATCAACTCATCGCTTTTATTAATAATCTCATTGGCATACGCTGCAGCCGTTGTCGGTGCCGTTGACTGAATTGCCTCGGCGCGGCCGCGAATCACGTTCATCCCGTTACGGAAATTGTGTCGTAACACTCGATCAAGAATGCACAGATGTTGTTCGCGTTGTTTCCGCGCGGTAATCTTGCGGCTGTTGATAACGTATCCATCAACGGCCGAGTTGGTGATTTGGTCGTTTCCGCTGGCCTCCATCCACTGCCATGACCCGTCCGCATGGCGAACACGAAGTTCGACTGTTTCTGCCGTATCTCCACTATTGACAACAGACGCAAACCAGCACTGTGCAGTTTCGTGGTCATTCGGATGGATATACTTCCAGACAGAGTCTCCAACTAACTCGGTAGGATCGTATCCCAAAATGCTCTCGATTGAAGGACTTTGATACTGAAATCTGCCATCCGCGTCAACGATAGAGATTGAGTCGTTTGATTCCTCAACGAGAGCCTGAAATCGTCGTTCGCGTTCTCGGCGCTGGCTGATATCCCGACCAATGCCAACAATGCCGATTGTTTCACCATCCGTATCAGTGAGTCGCGTATTCGACCACTCGAATGGAATCATCTCTCCGTCTTTCGTGCGTAATTTAGCCGTTACAGTGGTCGAATTGTCCCGCAAGGTCGTCTCGATTGCCTCGCTGATCGGTTGCCGGTCTGAACTTGAGCATAGCTCTGTCAGCTTCATTCCGTCCACTTCTGCCGGTGTGTATCCGGTCACCGCAGTTACCCGTTTGTTCCAGCGCTGAATACATCCGTCAGTGTCGACGACGTAGAATAGGTCGTCAAGCGTATCAAGTGCCTGTTGTGTGAATGCTCGTTCAGCCTGTAGCTCTTTTTTATCTTCTTTGCGATCGGTGACATCCTGCTGGGTGCCAAGATACCGGATGAGAGAACCACCGTCATCGTAAATTGGCGTCACAGTTACTCGATTCCAAAACTCGCTTCCGTCTTTACGGTAATTTCGTAACTCAACAGTAATCGATTCTTCGTTGTCAATCGCTTCCCGGAGCGCAGCTATCTTCGCTTGATCGGTGTTCCGTCCCTGAAGATATCGGCAGTTCTCCCCAAGTGCTTCTGACACGGAGTAGCCCGTCAGTGTCTCAAAGGCATCGTTGGCATAAATGAGCGGGTTGTCTTCTTGAGCCGGGTCTGAGAGAGTTATCGCAACGTTCGCATTATCGATGGCCTGTTGGAGTTCTCTGAGTTCCTTTTGTTGCTGTTCGTCTGCAGACATACACTGTATTGAGCCCGCAAGATACTCGACTTCATCACCGGTGGTTACCGGTGTAATCGTTGTCTTAACCTGTTTAGAGTCGTTTTCAACCCGCAGTTCGTGCTGATATTCGACTGACTGTCCACGGGCGACACACGCTCGACACCACCGTTCAAGTTTCTCATCCTGCGCGGTGTCGACTACCTCTCTGGGTGTCTGTCCAATTGCCTGCTCTGCTGAGACCCCCGTTGTTTTCTCCCAAGTCGAGTTGACCCGTTCAATGGTGAATTTGTCACCGGGTGCTATCACAAAGAGCGCATCCTGTGCATTGGCACACATCGCTTCGAGTTGTTGACACCGGTTGCGTCGTTCGTGTCCTGCTGTGATGTCCGTTAACGTAACATGGAGTGTCTGCGCCGACTTATCCGGCGGTATTGGTTTGATTGTCACGTTGAAAACTCGTCGGTCGCCGTCTGGTAGCTCGGCGTCCCATGTGCCATTCGCTGTCTCATTTGTTTGTACGGCGTGGTTCAGCGCAGCCTCGGCTTTCGGTCGCGCATCTGAATCAAACAATTCGAGTGCCTTTTCGAGAGACAGTGTTGGCTCTTCATTACTATTCAGTAGCTCCTGCGCATCAGGGCCGAGTGTAACCGTATCGGTGGTTAGGTCGATCTCCCAGCCGTATATGTCGCGTGATGGCTCTGTTGATTGTGCCGATTCGGTCTGTGAACTGGTCATTCTAATATTGTCGGGTTAATCGCTCACATCAGTGGCCGGTGTCATATTGACTGTTTCCAGCGTCTCGGTCGTCGTCGGCTCGTCGGCGAACACACGCCGACGCTGCCAGATGAAGTACACATATGGGGTCTTTGCGATCACGTCCAAGTATGCGATGATCAGGCCGAATCCTGTCGCCGAGATGTAGCCCAGTCCCCCCGGAGCGGCTACCCACAGCAACGGGTAAGCAATCCAAAGCAGCCCAATATGGTTCTGGAGCAGTTTGAACAGCCCCAGTCGACGCGGATGTTCGGCAGCGAACGATGGAAAGACCCGATAGATGGCGATGAGCAGGGAGAGATGAAATATCGACGAAGCCCCGTACAGTAACCACTTCGTCGATCCTGCAGTGACGGTCGCAGCACCCCCCAAGATAATCATCATTGCGTCTGCGGCAGCAACACCAGCGATCCACTTTCGGGGAGCTCCCGCAACGTACCCGACGAATCCGACGAGAACCGGGGTCGTGACCGCCCAGTCCACATATCGTGGAACGGTTATCTCTGCCCCGTTGACCGTGATGACACCGATATCAAGGGTCATTACCGAGTATGCGATTGCCGCGAACCCTGGGATAATCAGGAGCGACCGGAATGCGGTGGCATGCTCAGTGGCGCTATCGTCGTTGAGCAGCATCATGACAACGCCGACACCGACCAACAGACCGACTGTTGACACAGCGTAGGCGAGGGTGAGCGGCGCGACCATCAGGAATCACCCCCGTCAGCTGCCATGCCGGTTGCAGGCGTTGCGCCGGGCTGTGGTGTCTGATCGAGCGTCAGTGTTTCCAGTTGTTTGGTGAGGTCTTCGGCGTCATCCTGGAATTCGGCCAACTCGAAGGTGATAGATTTGACCTTGTCCTGCTGACTGTTGACCGTTTCCGCAACCGCGGTGGCGGCACGGTCGGTTCGCTCACTGCTTTCGGTAATATCGTCAACCCGTGCAGCAATCGTTTGAGTCGTTTCAGCTTGATCCGAAGTCGCGTACTGTATCTCGGCAATCCCGTCATCTATCTCTTGAACAGAGGTAGTGATCGCCTCAAGATCATTGAGTGTGGATTCGACGGCACTCGTACCGTCCTTGATACGTTCGCTCATATTACGGATAGCGTCAGCTGACTCAAGTGACTGGGTCCGTACTTCGTCAACGGTCTCGGCGATTTCACTCGCGCGCTCTTGGGTTTCGGTGGCTAGCTGCTTGACTTCGTCAGCAACGACCGCGAATCCATCACCTGCACCACCAGCGCCCTCTCCCGCGCGAGCCGCCTCAATAGAGGCATTCAGTGCGAGGATGTTTGTCTGGTCAGCGATGCCGCTGATTATATCGGTGATGTCCGTCACCTCCTCGGTGCTGGCAGCTAGGTCGTCCATCAACTCGACAATCTCGTCAATTTCAGCCTGAATCTCGGACATCTCATCGATCACATCGCTGGAGGCAGCCTGTGCATCCTCGCTCGTGGCAGCGACCCGCTGACTTTTGTCCGCAAGATCATCGACAGTTGCTGCGACCTCCTGTGCGGTCGCTGAAAGGTCGTTTACTTCGTCGGTGACATCCTCAAGTTGAAGTCGCTGGGTTTCGGACTCATTTGTGATTTCATTTGCTCTGTTTACCGCTTCGGCTACTGACGATTCAACGGCCTCGCCCTCATCGGCGAGCGTTTCGACGTTTCGGTAGATGTCAGTCGCAAACGTATCGACCAGTCCCAGCGTCGCAGTTAAGTCGTCCATCATCGCGTTGAACTCCGAGCCAATCGTCTCCATCGACTCATACTCGGAGGTCACATCGATACGCTTGGTCAGGTCACCATCTGCGGCCTGCTGC
>KI543197.1:202834-207365 GCA_000496215.1 uncultured archaeon A07HN63 | reverse complement strand
TTCTGCAGCCTCAGCCTGCTTCTGTGCCTGTTTGGCTTCTTTTCGGGTTTGTTCGACCTCTTCGATCTGTGTTGCCAGAGACCGACGCATCTGATCGATTGCGTCGTAGAGACGCCCGAGTTCGTCCTCCCGTTGACTGGTTACCTGCTGTTCCAAGTCACCGTCTGCTACAGCGGTTGCCTGTCGCTCAAGTTGGTCAACAGATTCAAGCGTTGCCGTCCCGCTGATTGAACCGAGTGCCAGCAGTCCCGAGAGTGCCGCCAGTATAGTCGCATTGACGCTCCCGGTTACGACCCCGACAACCGCGACGAGAAGCCCTGTAACTGTGTACCCAACGAGCCGCTTGACTGCCAAGCTTTTTCGTATCATCGTTCTGTGCCCGGTTTTGATGTGTGTTTCAGCCGACTGTACGACATATGAACAATACTATCACGGATTTACTAATGCAAGGACGCTAAATAAATAGCATGTTAGATACTAACTATACTAGCTATCTAGCACGTGATTCTCTCCGGCCGTCTTACTGTCAAGCATTTGTCCGAGTATCTTCCTGTGAGCAGCTTGTAGGTGATTGTATATCACCGGGCTTGAGATGTCGAAACTCTCCGCCAGGTCTTCGCCGTTGATTTCTCGTGGTGTCTCATAGTATCCGCCACAGTATGCCGCATTCAGTATCTCTAATTGACGATCAGTGAGTGAGTCAGTTGGGTCATTGACTACCGCATCTAGGTTCTCGGCGTCTTCCTTTGCAATCAGCTCAGTATGATCAAACTGAGACGCCACGTAGTCGAGTACTGGTCGCACAGAAGCTCCATCCGTTATCTGTAAGCAGAGTTCATTTTCATCAGGTGCCGAAATGGAATGCACTATCTGACCACCGTGTTTCTCTATCTTGTGGAGACGACATGGTCTCGTAAGCTCGACCAGAACCTGTTGGGAGTCGTCAGTTCCAATCAATCTGGCTGACCGGATTCCCGATACATCATCAGCGTGCTGCGGAACTGGCTGGCGATCACCCTCAACGATCTCAATCATCAGCGTGATCGATTCCTCTGTGCTTCTAACGACTGTATCGAAGTGAATCTCGCTGTCGAGTCTGTCCGCGAGTTCTTGCAGGGGATACGAGTCATCAGTGAAGTTAAACGTGACAATAGTATTACCATCATCAATGTGGTCTCGCTGGCGATCGATCATCCGCGCATGATTGAAAGTTAGTGAGCTAATATTTTCCATTGCCATCTCGTGAATTTCGGTGAATCCATCCACGTCAGACGAGTAAACTGTAATTACATCGTAAACTACCCCATCTCGAACGAGTGGGATACTGAGAACGGTCCGATATCCAGCCGATAGTGCTTCTTTCGCCCAGCATTTGCTCCGGACATCCTCGGCAATATCGCTATTGATGTACATCTCACAACTTTCTGCTGCAATGTATGCCGGAAGTCTTGAGGCTTCAACACCTGAGACGGCAGCATCGATATAGTCCTTTCCCCCGCCAGCTGAGGCAGTCAGATCAAATTCGTTGTCTGCTGCCATCGGACGACCGACCCATGCAAAATCGACACTGTCGAGTGCGACTAGCTCTGAACAAACGGTTTCATACATTTCAGAGCGCGATTCAGCCCGTAGAACCTGTGTTTCGATTGTCTGCATCGAATCAACGATCCGCTCTAGCTCCTCCATTCGCTCCTGTAGCGCTGCAAGCTGATCGGAAAGTTCACTCCGCTTCTCAGCAGTTGCAATCGATTCAAACGCGGCCGTGGCATTCGCTGTGATTATATCGATCAGATCAGTATCGACTGTGTCAAACTGGGGTCCATCTACATCACAGACCACCAGAACACCAAGATCGCCGATTGGGGTGGCTATTAAATAATCAATCGCCTCGGACCGTCCGTCCTCGTCATGAAATAGCTGGTCAACTGTGGTACCGGTTACTGTCTGCTTTTCACCGGTCCGGTATGCGTCCCACACTGGATTTGAGCCTGAAGACGCTGAGTCGAGCGAGAGTGTCAACTCGTCAAATAACGGCGTTGAAGCGACAGGCTGTAGCGTGCCAGACTCTTGATCAAGCAGAGCCAGAGTAGCGTAGTCAAGATCTAGCGCCTCTTTTAGTAGGCTGATCACCACTTCAGCGACAGCATGTTTATTATTCAGTGTATACAGTTCCTGAGTTGCATTGTGAAGCTTGTGAAGCACCTTTTGCCGTTTTTGTAGTGCCCTCGTCCGATGTACTCGCTCTGTGATTTCTGTAGTAACACCGACAACTTTCAGCGAACCATCATCAGACATCACGTTGCCGTGTGCCCGCAGCCACCGGTCACAGGTATCATCGGCAAGACGGAATTGTGTGTCAAACTTACCACGATTGTCGACAGCAGACTCAATAGCGTTTTCAATGGTATCTCTATCGCTCGGTTTTATTTGTCCAGATATGGTTCAATATCGCTGGATTTGTGATCAAGTCCGAGCCCTTCAGGTATGGTAATCCGAGAGATGGCATCTTCATCGACATCGAGAGTCCAAGCTCCAGTGTTTGTTTTCGAGAGGACAGTCTCAAGCTGTCGCTTTGTATGATTAAGTTCTGCCTGTTTCTGCTTTCGCTTACTGATGTCACGACCAATGCCAACGATACCGATAGTTTCGCCGTCTGTATTCGTTAATCGAGAACCTGACCACTCATACGGGATCAGTTCCCCATTTTTTGTTTGCAACTTGGCCTCAATAACCGTTTCACCGTCTCGAAGGGTCGTCTCAATGGCTTCGACGATATTGGCCTCTTCAGAATTATCGAACAGATTCGTACTCTTCATGCCGTCTATTTCTTCGGGTGCGTACCCGGTCACATCAACTACTTGCTGGTTCCATCGTTGGATGGCTCCATCGGTATCAAGTACATAGAACAGGTCATTAAGCGTATCAAGAATCTGTTGTGTAAACGCCCGTTCTGCCTCTAGCTCTTCTTCGTGCGACTTCCGGTCGTCTATGTTTCGCGATGTAACGAGAATGCCGTTGATCGGGTCGTGGTTGAGATAATTTGTCGTTCGATTTTCAAACCAGTGGTACTCTCCATCCTTGGCTTTGACTCTAAATTCGGTCGTGATTGTCTCTTCGGGGCCGCTGCCCAGTATCTGTTCAAAATCAGCTTGGACGTGTTCCTGATCATCCGGGTGAATGACTGTACCGGGATCTTTTCCTAATATATCGTTTAATTCAAAATCGTAGGCCTGTGTGTGTGTGTCACTTCGGTATTCTACGGTCCCATCTTCTGTCAATACATGAACAATATCCGGTGAGTTATCGAGATATTTCTCATATTTTTTCAATCTATCTATACGCTTCTGTTGCTCTGTGACATCGGAAATGGAGAACACAACGCTCTCAACATCACCCTCATCA
This sequence comes from uncultured archaeon A07HN63, assembly GCA_000496215.1. Lineage (GTDB taxonomy): Archaea > Halobacteriota > Halobacteria > Halobacteriales > Haloferacaceae > Halonotius. The sequence continues at coordinate 203,963 of KI543197.1, read as the reverse complement.
TCAAACAATGGTGACCCGTTTATTTCGACGGTTCGAGTCCTGCCGTCCGGCCACGTAATGTTATGCTGGAAGGATCTGACTGGTTCACCTGTGTTCATCACGCGGTTGAATGGGAGCTCTTCGTCTGGGAGTGGATCACCGTCAAGATCGGTGATGTCCCACTGAGGATCATTGTATGTTCGGTCGGTTACCTCGCTTGGTTCGATACCTAAATGATCCTGTGCATGTTGGTTCGCATAGATGATGTTTCCCTGCCTGTTAGTCTGTGTCACAGCCGTCGGAACGGTATTCAGAATCTGACTGAGTTTGTCTGACCGGTTACTTACCTGCTGGTTCGACCGTTGAGCCATTATTACATTTTCAATACGCGTTATCAGGACCTCACCTCGATCAGTCACGAGATCCTTGTGTAAGCAATCAGTAGCCCCGGCACGAACCATTTGACGACCCATCGCCTCATTACCAGCGCCAACAAGCGAAATAACTGGCAACGTCGGGTTTTCATCGCGGATACGTTGCACATGCTTGGTGCTGGTATCTTTCGACATTTCGCAGTCAATAAGCAGGCAGTCGGGCGGTTGGTCAACGATATTGCTAAGCACCGTGTCGATGGTCGTCACTACCTCAACAGCAAGCCGAGTTTGGTTCGATTCGGAATGTGCCCCGAATAGGTCATCGAACCCGGACTTATCACCAAGGTAAACGACCTGGTTTGAGTCACGTTGGGACAGCTTGGCCTGAGCCATGGTGTACCATGAGCACACATGCACTAAATTATTTTATCAACATTTCATAATTTGTCTAAGTATAACCGGTCAAGTAAAATGAAATTTAGACTTTAAGATATAAAGTATAGCATATAACTGACTGCGTCTACAGAATCGTGTGAGTCATCCCACTAATTACTCTCATCCAGCCCCTCGGCGATCGACTGCAACGAATCACGCGGACCCTGCCGGACGGTATAGACAACGCGGTCGCCCGGCGCGCGCAGGCCGTATCGCTCGCCGGCGACGATCTCGTCGCAGCGGACGCTGCTGCCCGGCCCCCGCGGCCGAGACCCGCGACGCCACTCGCCGAGACGGTTCGGTCCCCTCGCCGGCCGCTTCGCCAGCCGGCGGTTGTCGTA
>KI543197.1:189716-202814 GCA_000496215.1 uncultured archaeon A07HN63 | reverse complement strand
CTCTGCTTCGTCAGCATCGTCGGCGCCTTCTGCTTCGTCAGCATCGTCGGCGCCTTCTTCCTCGTCGTCGGTCTCATCGGCCTCCTCAGCTTCGTCAGCCGCGTCTTCTTCCGTATCGTCTGCATCGGTTTCGTCGGCGGCGTCGTCCGCATCGGCTTCGTCGTCTGTATCGGGCTCGGGTTCTTCCTCGCCGAGCGCGACGAGAAGCTGGTCGTCGCCGTCGACGATCTTTGCGTTGACCTGTGCGGTTTCGTCGGAGACCTGTCGACCGCGGACGGTGATCCGCTTGCGCTCACCGTCGCGGCTCGGGTTGAAGCCGACGCCGCCCTCGAGCAGGAGTTCCTTGATCTCGGCACCGGGAACGTTCTCTCGCATCGGTCGGCCCGTCTCGTCGGAGCCGCCGGTCAGTTCGAGCGTGTAGCCGTCGAGATCGACCGCGGCGGCGTCGACCTCTTCGCCGATCTCGCGGCCGAGGAATCGGTTGGCGGACTGTCCATCGACCTCGTGCTGGTAGGTCTTCCCGCCGTCGGGGTCGGCAACGACGACCTGAAATTCTGCCATACCCGTTTCTTTCGGCGGGCAATAAAAAGCACGTCGAAAGCAGGCTCGGTGGCAGGGGATGAAGCCACCCCGCAGGTCGGGGACCTGTGAGCGGTGCTTAGTAATCGTTTTACGCGGGACACTCCTTGCCCGAGATATGCAACGACGCGCTGTGGCCGTGTACGTCGCGTTATTTCTCCTCATCGGCGCGGCGTCGTACACGCTGATCGCAACCGCAGAGAAACCCAAGATCGACCTCGAAAACCCCGACTACGAGCTCTCCACGGGCGAGGAGTTCACCGCGGGCGGGGAGACCTACACCGTCGCCAGCGTCGAACAGGTCACCGAAGAGAGCCACGGGAGCACGACGAAGTACATGACCGGCGAGATCGCGTGGACGGCGACCAACGTCGCCAAGAGTGACTCGTGGGCACCGGGCGATACCGTGACCGTCGGCGAGCGTGACTGGACGGTCCTCGACAGCTCGAACACGAGTGTGACGCTCGAAGAGGAACTCGACAAGGAGGCGATTCTCGAGGGCGACGCCGATGCAAACAATCAGACCTACTCCGACGAGAACGGTGAGTTCGTGATCGTCGACGGCAACGAGGTTCGGTCGGAGAACTACTTCGACCCTGCAACCGTCACGTTCACCGAGGGCGACACGGTGGACTACGAGGGCACACAGGCAACCATCGACAGCATCAGCCCCGATAGCATCGGTCTCTCGTGGACGACAAGCGAGGATCGGAGTAACGACTTCCGCAACGAGGGAACGGTCACACTCGAGGACGGCAACGAGTACCTGGCCTTCTTCCCGGATGAGGAAACGATGATCCTGACGAGTAATATGGAGGCCTACAATTCGGAGGTGGCCAAACAGGAGACCTTCCAGCAGCGCGTCGGCGGGCTGAGCTGGATCACCTTCACCGCCGCCCTGATCTCGTTCCTGCTGATCGCCTTCGCGTTCCTGCCCTCGCGGTACTGAGCGACACAGCGGTTGCGGGTTTTGCTACTCGCCGCGCAGCAACCGACGCTGCGGGCTCGCAGTCTCATACAGTATCACAACGGCCGGTGACCGGCTGGTATGTCCTTGAGATGGCTCTGGGTGATGGTTCCTCTGAGACTAAGAGTCCCGTCTCGGCCGGGTGCCACCGCGCCGGGACGGGTAGTGGGGAAACGCGGATGCTGGAATGCCTGCCCGGTAACGGCCTGCACAGCAACAGGCATACCAGTAGATAACCCATGTTGTCAGTCACAAATAAACACACGGCCCAAAATTATCAATAAGAATAATATGAGAACAGAATGGTTAAAATAACAATCAGCGTGGCGTTATAGAGCGATTCTTAGTTGATTACGGATTCACTATTGATAGCGGCGTAAATTGTAGCAGCCGTCAGAACCGGGCACAACGGGATTTGAACCCGCGGCCGTCGGATTAGAAGTCCGACGCTCTGTCCAGACTGAGCTATGTGCCCTCATTGGCTGGTACCCCCAGTGCACAAAAAGCCGTTCGGGTTCGACACAGACAACAGCACACCTAAGGTCGTCACGGCAGTACCGCGGGTATGCACATACTCGGAACAGTCGGGCTCCCCGGCAGCGGGAAAGGCGAGTTCGCCGCCGTCGCCCGCGAGGCCGACATCCCGGTCGTCACGATGGGGGATGTGATCCGGCAGGCCTGCCGCGACCGCGGGCTCGATCCCGCCGACAACCACGGCGATGTCGCCACAGCCCTGCGCGAGGAAAACGGCCCGGCGGCTATCGCCGAGGCCTCGCTCCCACACGTCCGCGACCACCTCGACGATGGCGGCGACGCGACACCGTTGTCGTCGATGGCCTCCGCTCGATGGTCGAAGTTGAGGCGTTCACCGACGCGTTCGGTGACGACTTCGCGGTCGTCAGCATCGAGGCTCCCTTCGACCTCAGGGCCGAGCGCCTCGACGAGCGCGGCCGCGACGACACCGACACCGATCTCGAGGCCCTCCGCGAGCGCGACGAGCGCGAGCTCGGCTTCGGGATGGGCGACGTGATGGAACACGCCGACTACCAGATCAACAACACGGGTACGCTCGCGGAGTTCCGCGAACAGGCCCGCGAGCTGCTCGACATCGACGAGCAAAACCACACGGACGCCAATGATCTACAGCATTGACGTGCGCATCGAGGCCCCGGTCCACGACACCGAGGTGACCGACCGCGTCGCCGACGCTGTCGGCACCGTGTTTCCCGACGCCGAACTGGACCACCAGCCGGGGCTGCTCGTCGGCGAAACCCACACGCTCGACCCGTTCTCCGACCGGCTATACGAACAGGAGATCCTCGACACCGCGCGCCGGCAGTTTCAGGAGCACGCCGACGACGAGGGGTTCGCGTTCGCGCTAAAGAAACAGGCCGCCTTCGAGGGCGTCATCAACTTCGCGGTCGGCAACCCCGACGAACTCGGTGATATCGAGGTGACCGTAACGGTGCGCGAGCCGGACGTGCAGGCGATGATCGACGCGGTCGCGCCGCCGACCGAGGAGGGAACCCCCGTCGATCCCGAGTCAACTGCCGAATAGCGCGGCGGTGCTGGCGTGGGTCGACAAGCACTTCGAAACGCGTGAAACAGTCGCAGATACGTTTCTAAATCGTCTAACCGTTTTTCGAAGCGTCGTAAAACATCGGTCGCATTCGATTTTCGCCCTTTTGCTGGTCGGCGAGCACCGTTTACACCGTTCAGAACGGTGAATTTGCCCGAACGCTGTGGCCCTTATATGATGATCCCGGTGCATGGGTTGCATAGACGGTGAGCCCCCAATGAAGCACACACCGAACCGACGCATCGACACGGTTGCCGCCGACGCAGCCGCACGGACGGTCCGTCGCAGCCGGCTGGCCCTCCAGCAGTCCGTTCGCTGGCTGGGCTTCTGGCTGGCGATCTGTCTCCCGGTCGTCTACCTGCCGCTGCTGGCGGTCGACGGTGCCCCACGGACCGGCGCGCTCGCGCTGGTACTGATCGGCTGTCAACTGCTCGCATTGCTCGCTGGACGCAACTACACCCCCAACCCATGAGTACGACACCCACCCCCGCTGCCGACACACGCACAGCCCCCACCGACGAATCCGACGACGCCGACGACGAACCGACCGCAACGAAACAGCAGCGACTCGCCGACTACCTCCGCGAGCGCGCGGCCGACGGCGAGGTGTACTTCAAGAGCAAGTTCATCGCCGACGATGTCGATCTCTCAGCCAAGGAGATCGGCGCACTGATCGTCAAGCTACAGGACTCGGTCGCCGATCTCTCCATCGAACGCTGGTCCTACACCGGCGCGACGACGTGGCGCGTTGAGCAGTCAAGCTAAACCGAGACGGGTCCCGCTGACCGCTCATCGTCACGCCCTCCCTCCATACTCCTCGCGTTCTATACGACCAACAGCAGCATGACCGTGAGGCTGATGAAGACGATTTTTAGGGCCGTGTTGACGGCGATGACCTTCGTGCCGAACTCCGGCCCCCAGATGCCGTACTGGAACGGGATCGACCGTTTGAACGTCGAGACGGCGAAGGAGACGATGCCGCCGAGCAGCAGCGTCGCCACCGCCTGCAGCGGCGTGAACACGTCGCCCAGTAGCGGCGCGATAGCGGCCGCACCGGAGGTGGTATCGAAGCTGTAGACCGCGATCACCGGTACCGCGGCCGACGGCAACCCGACCAGTCCGACCAGCGGATCGGCCGAGCCGGTGATCCCCGTGAGGTCGTACTGCGTCACCAGCAGCGTGACGAGCGTGTAGACGATTACGAGCCGCGGGACGAGCCGTCGAAGCGTCGGCCGGGTTCGATCCCACGCCGCGAGCAATCGTTCTTTCGGCGTCTGCTCCTCCTCGTCGAGTTCGTCGGGATCGAGCTGGGCGTCCGCGTTGACATTCCGCTCGGAGAGCAACAGCGCGCCGGCGAGGATGCCGACCAGCGTGATCGCCAGCGAGATCAACGCCCGTGACCCGACGTACAGCACGCCGACGGGATAGCCGAGAATCGGGATCAGGACGGGAATGTAGTACGTGAAGACGTGCTGGGCGAAGCCGAAGAACGTGTTCATCGTCACGGCGACCAGCGTGGCGCGGTCGTCGAGATACCCCGACTCCCGAAGGTCCGCAAGCATCGAGTACCCCGCCGTCGTCGATGCCGTCGTCGTCAGGATCGCCGTGCCGACCTCGTCGGGAAGATTTGCCGGCCCGGTCAACAGCCGCGAGAGGCCGGCGATCCGCTCGACGAGCCCGAAGGCGACGGCGACGTTGGCGAGATAGACCGACACCGAGACCAGCAGGCCGATCCGGGCGACCCGCGGCAGGATCGCCACGAGCGCGTCGGCAACAACGGACAGCGTCGACTGCACGGCGATAACTGGGGCCGGCGCGAGCAAAGGCACGTCGGTCTCGACGCTGTGGTTTTCAACTGCCGGTGAGTACGGCGCGTATGGCAACGATCACGGTCGATACCGACAGCCGAACCGAAGCCATCGACATCACCGACCGGGTGGCGACAGCCCTTCCCGACGACGCGAGCGGCGTCTGTACCGTCTTCAGCCAGCACACCACCATGGGCGTCGTCGTCAACGAGGCCGAATCACGGCTCATGAGTGATCTGGCCGACGGGCTCGACGAGCTGGTGCCCGACGACGGCTGGCAACACGATCAGATCGACGACAACGCCGACAGCCACGTGCGGGCGATGCTCGTCGGCGAGAGCGTGACCGTCCCCATCGAGGACGGCGACCTCGGGCTCGGTCGCTGGCAGTCGATCCTCGCTGTCGAGTGCGACGGCCCGCGGACACGGACGATCACTGTTCGCGTTCACTGAGCGATCCCCGTGATCGACGACGATGCTTGTGAGATTTTTATCCCGGGGCGTCCAAGCACCGATAGATGCGGCTCCTCCTCACAAACGACGACGGTATCCACAGCCCGGGTCTCACCGCGGTCTACGAACACCTCTCGCCACACTGGGACGTGACGGTCGTCGCGCCCGCAAGCGACCAGAGCGGCGTCGGCCGGTCGCGGTCGGATCTCTCCTACGAGCGGGCCGACGCAATCGAGATCAGCGACCACGAGTGGGGGTACGTTGTCGACGGGACGCCAGCCGACTGCGTCGCCGTCGGCCTTCGACACATCCCCGAAGCCGACGAGATCGATCTCGTTGTTTCCGGCGCGAACAACGGCCCCAACGTCGGCAGCTACATCCTCGGTCACTCCGGGACTGTCGGCGCCGCCGTCGAGGCCGCGTTTCTCGGGACTCCGGCCGTGGCCGTCTCCGGCTACGACCACGAGACGTACTTCCCCGAAGACGGCGACAGCTCATTCGATGCCATCGGTGCGGCCACGCGTGATCTACTCTCGCTACTCGAAGACACGGCCGTCTTCGATGGTGATGTCGACTACCTCAACGTCAATATCCCGGCCGCCGAAACCGACACCATCGCCGTAACGAAACCGCTGGCCGACTACGATACCCGCGTCGTCGAGGGGGAGCGAACCACCTTCGAGAGCAACTACTGGGCGACCCATCCCGTCGAGGGCGATGGGTTCCCTATCGGGCTCGATGGCTACGAGGACGACTACCCGGCGTGGAGCGACCGCGCAGCCATCGTTGACCGCGAGATCAGCGTCACGCCGCTCGGCACCCCACAGAGTGTGGTCGACCCACCGTCGGATGTCGTCGCCACGCTGGATCGGTACCCCCTTGAGAAATCGTAGCGACCCGTCGTCGTCCGGCTTACATCATCCCGCCGGGGCCGCCGCCACCGCCGAGTCCGCCGAGTCCACCCTCGCCGTCCTGCATCTTCTTCATCATCCGCTGCATGTCGCCGTCGCCCATCCCCTGGAACTGGTTGAGGGTGCGGTCCATCATCTTGTGCTGTTCGAGCAGTTCGTTGACCCGCTCGGTGTCGGTGCCCGACCCGCGGGCGATGCGTTCGACCTGACTCGCGCTGATCGAGCGCGGCTCTTCGAGTTCTTGATCGGTCATCGATTCCATGACCACGTTGAACTCCCGCATCCGCTCCTGTGTCACGTCCATCGCGTCGTCCGGCAACTCGTCCATCATCCCGCCGCCCATCCCGGGGATCATGTCCATCACCTGATCGAGCGGCCCCATCTTGTTCATCGTCTCCATCTGTTTCTGCATGTCTTTCAGTGTGAAACTCCCCTCGAGGATGCTCTCGGGGTCCCAGTCGTCGTCCTCGGCCCCAGTCTCCTCCATCGCGCGCTCGACGCGCTCGGAGAGCTGTTTGAGGTCGCCCATCCCCAAGAGTCGAGAGATGAAGCTGCTGGGCTCGAAGCGTTCGATGTCCTGTACCGTCTCGCCGGTCCCGAGAAACGCGATTGAGGAGTCGGTCTCGTTGACAGCGGTGAGCGCGCCACCACCCTTCGCCGTCCCGTCGAGTTTCGTGATGGCGACACCCTCGACGCCGATTGCCTCCTCGAAGCGCTGGGCCTGCTCTTTGGCTCCCTGGCCGATAGCAGCGTCGAGGACGAGCAGCCGGGTGTCGGGATCGACGACCGAATCGATCTCCTCGATTTCGGCGATCAGCTCCTCTTCGAGGGCGTGCCGTCCCGCCGTGTCGACGATGTGGACCTCGGCCTGCTCGGTGGCTTCGAGGCCGTCGCGGGCGATCTGGACCGGGTCGTCGGCGTCGGGATCGCCGTAGAAGTCGACCTCGGCGTTCTCGGCCATCTGTTTGGCCTGATCGTACGCGCCGGGCCGGAACGTGTCGGTCTGGATGACCGCCGGGCGAAGGCCCTTCTTTGCAAACCACCACGCCATCTTGGCGGCGGTCGTCGTCTTCCCCGAGCCCTGCAGGCCGGCCAGCAGGATCGTCTGGGATTCCAGCGGCAGTTCGGTGGAGTCGCCGACGAGTTCGACCAGTTCCTCGTAGACGATCTTGAGGACGTGTTCGCGGGCGGTGGTGCCGCCGGGCGGCTCCTCGTTCAGCGCGCGGTCCTTGATCGAATCCGACAGCTCCATGACGAGGTCGACTTCGACGTCGGCCTCCAGCAGCGAGCGCTGGATCTGCTTGACAACCTCCTGAATATCGTCCTCCTCCAGCCGGGATTGGCCGCGGAGGTTATCGAGGGTGCCCCGCAGCGAACTCCCGAGATCATCGAGTACCATTTGGGCGTGCTACGCGGCCCGATAGCTAAAGTGTTGTTCGTCCGAGTGTGTCGACACAGTTCAGAACGTCTACCACACTCGGCCGCTGTTAGACTATCTATTTATACCCCGCAATTGGTCCATGTCGCACCGCAACAGCTACAACTACCAACAGCGTAACCATCATACTCAACGCTACCGGCCATCGCTGTAATGAAACTCTCTCACAGCCTATTTATTCTGGTTTGTCTCGGTTCGCTGCTATTAATCGGCGCAGTCGACACCGCCGAATCTGTCTCTCCAGCTGATGAGATTGCTCCGCAGACACCCTCAACAGATGCTTTCTCGCAATCATCAGTTGATGCGCCACGAACGAGCAGCGACCAGCAGGCCACTGATACACACACCGGGGCGGATTCAAACTCTCAGGTGGTCAGACCGTCGACCATCGGGCCACCGCCGGCACAGAACACGACCGCCGCCCTAAAATTGCTCCGCGTCAACGAGGTGTGGAGTGCGTTCGACACGCGCGGCGAAAACGTCACGGTCGCCGTCCTCGATTCCGGCGTCGCCACCGATGCCCATCGGTCGCTCAACCTGGCCGACGGCGGATGGCAGGATTTCGTCGGGAACCGCAGTGCACCGATGGATAACCGGAACCACGGGACGATCACCTCCGGCGTGCTCATCGGCAACGAAACACCGGATGGCACACGCTTCGGGGTCGCACCGGACGCAACCCTGATTCACGGGAAAGTGATCAACGGCGACGGCAACGCCCGCACCACGAACGTGCTTCAGGGGGTGGAGTGGGCGATCGATCATCCACAGCAGCCAGACGTACTGCTCATCAACGTCGGTCACAGTCAGGTGTACTACGAGCGATACATCGAAGCGATCGAACGGGCGCGTGCAGCCGGCATCTACGTCGTCGCGCCCGCCGGCAACGAGGGAGTGGATGGGATCGCCACACCGGGGAACATCTACAGCACGCTCTCGGTCGGGGCGACCAACGCGTCGGGGGCTGTCGAGGACTACTCGGTCGGCAACGTGGTCTCGACGCGTGCACAGTGGGGCGAAACGCCGATCTACGAGTACGACTGGCCCGAGTCCTACGTCGTCCCGACCGTCGTCGCACCGGCCACGACCGTCTCGACAGCCGCCGATGGCGGGTTCGGACGGACATCGGGAACCAGTTTTGCCGCGCCACACGCCGCAGGCGTGGTGGCACTCATGCAGGCCGCAAGCGAACGACAACTCAAGCCGGGCGAGATCGACCGGGCACTGCTGGAGACGGCTCACTATCCGGGCGAGACACCACCCGACACACGGTACGGATACGGGATCGTCGACGCGTACGACGCGGTCGCAGCCGTCGCGGATCGACCCCCGTACTTCGAGATCACGAAACTGAAACACGACGGGCCGACCGAACACCGCCTCGGACGAAACGATCCTGTTACATTCAGTGCGAGGGTACAGAACGTGGGCAATGTCAGCGACACCCAGCTGGTGACGATTTCCGTGGACGGCGAGCGGGTGGGCTCCCGTCGCCTGACGCTCGACGGGAGCGAAACCACGACAATTCGCGGAGAACGTGGGATCGCCTGTTCGGCACCCCGAACCTCGTCGATCACTGTGTCGACAGCCAACGCGACGCTCTCGATTCCGGTCGATGTCTGCCGGAACTGACCGATGTCGTATCTGGTCGATGGCTGTCAGCACTGACCGATATCGTACAACGACGAAGGTTTAGTCACCCGGAAGTGAGAGTAGGGTGTGCAACCTGTTTCACGTCGCAGGCTGCTGCAAACCGCCGCGGCTGGCGTGACAACTGCGGTCACGGGATGTGCAGCCCGCGATACCCGGGCGTCGGAGCCGGCACTGATCGCGTCGGTCACCACCGAGCGGCGGGCGAACCCACGGGTCGTCGATCTCCTCATCGAACTCGTGGACGATCACGGAGCAACGCGGCTGGCCGTCGCCAGTGAGACGGGAGCGGTCGTGTTTCAGACACAGCTCCGCCCGACCCAGCGATTCGTTCGTGTTCCGCTCGAAGACGGGGTCGATGCCATCCTCCAGCCGATCGCAGCAGTCGAGTCGTTGCAACACGAGATCATCCTCTACGACGGCGAGACGGAACTGACTCGGCGGCCGTGGCGGCCAGAGATCGATATCGACTACGCACCCGCCCTCCGCAACAACAATAACGTCGATATCGTCAACAGTATTCGAATTAGACTCCGAAACAACAGCGATATTCGCATGCGTCCGTTGCGGGCGTACGTCACGAACGGGTTCATTTCGTCGCTCCGCGAGACGGATCGCGTCGGCGATATTACGCCGACAACACCGACGTGGGCAGCGGGATGGCAGCGAACGTATCAGGTCATCGCCGAACAGCCGGAAGTCGGCGGGAACCTGCTTTCCCCACCCGGCGGAGAGTGTTTTTTCCGAGCCCAGATCGGTCGATCTCGTGATCGAGTACGAACAGCCGGTCACGGATCGCATCTCGATGTCGATAGCACTTGCCGGCGATCCCAGCTCGGTAGATGGTATGACCGGTAACAGAAGCGTATACTGCAGTCGGCCGATGATCGAATCGTGGAGCTCGCCGACCGCGATATTTCCATCTGACTACGTCGATTTTACACGAATCTCAGAACGGTATCAGTGTAGCCGACTCGAAGCTTCGCGGTGTATCGATGCCAGCACCACCGCTATGACTGCAGCAAGAAGGAGAGCCGCTACTCGGCGTTACCGAGCAACTGATCGACCAGTTCCTCGGGATCGAACGGCTCGATATGGTCATATTCCTGTCCGGTGCCGAGGAAGAGAATCGGTTTCCCGGTGACGTACGAGATCGAGATCGCCGCGCCACCGGAGGCATCGACATCCGCTTTCGTCAGGATCGTCCCGTCGATGGCGGCGGCGTCGTTGAACTCCTGTGCCCGCATCACGGCATCCTGTCCGGCGACGGCCTCGTCGACGAACAGCGTCATATCGGGGTCGACGACGCGGTCGATCTTTTCGAGCTGTGACATCAGATCGTCGCTCGTGTGGAGCCGGCCGGCCGTATCGCCCAGCACCACGTCGACATCGTTGGCCTCGGCGTACTCGACGGCGTCGTAGATGACCGCCGCGGGGTCGCCACCCTGCTCGTGGGTGATGATCTTCCGGTCGAGGTTGTCGGCGTGCTGCTGGAGCTGTTCGTTCGCGCCGGCGCGGTAGGTGTCGCCGTTGGCCATGACCGAACTGTAGCCGCGGTCGGCCAGATACTCCGAGAGCTTGGCGATAGAGGTCGTCTTGCCGACGCCGTTGACGCCGGTGAAGACGATGGTGATCGGTTTGTCGGCTGCGGCGATCCGCTCGTCGAAGTCGAACTGCCCGACGCTGATCACGTCGAGCAGGGCGTCGTGGAGCGCGCGCTCGACGAGTTCGCCGGTCGTCTCGACCTGCTTGCGCGTCTCGCCGATCATCGTCTCCTCGACGGTATCGAGGATTTCCTCGGCGACGCTCATCTCCACGTCGCTCTCCAGTAAGGCCATTTCGAGCTCCCACAGTGGGTCTTCGAGGTCGTCTTCCTCGATGATGACCTTGCCGGTGGCGAAGGCGGCGGCGCGTTTCAGCGTGCCCGGTCCCGATGACGACGCCTCGCTGTCGGTCTCGCTGTCCTCGGCGTCGTCGCTGTCAGCCTCGGCAGCGGCGGCGGCAGCATCGACACTGTCAACGGGGTCGGCAGTGTCGGATTCGGCATCGTCAGAATCGGTGGTATCGACGCTCTCAGAACCTGCACCTTCGTCGTCGACAGCGTCGGCACTCACGGTTGATTCATCAGCGTCGTCGGCTGACTCGTCCGCTTCGTCGGCCGCCTCCTCGGCGGTTTCCTCGACATCCTCGCGGAACGAGTTCAGCTTGTCTTTGAGTCCATCAAACACGGCTTGCCCTCACTAGGTAGATTGGAGACGCTGGTCGTTACTCGTCGCCGTCGCCGTCCTGCATCTGCTGCATCTTCGACATCTGCTGTTGCTGCTGTTGCTGCATCCGCTGCTGGATCGCCTGGGCCTGTTTTTCGAGGTCCTCGGTCTCGTCTTCGAGCTCCTCGATTTCCACTTCGAGCTCCTCGATGGTGTCCTCGATCGAGTCCTGTTTGTGTTCCAGCGAGTCGACCGCGCTCTCCTGATCCTGCTCGGCCGCGTAGCCGCCGCCGAGGCTGACAATCACTTCGTCAGCGTCCTGAATCTCCGCCCGCAGGTAGGCGTCGCCGCCAAGCGGGACCTGCACCGTCGAGCCGGATTCGAGTGTGTCGAGGGCCTCGATTGCCTCGTCGATCTCGTCGTGTTCGGTTTCGAGATTGTCAATCTCTTCCTCGATCTTCTCGACCTCGGCGTCGATAGCCTCGAGCTGTTTCTGGAGCTCCTGAAGCTGCTGGCCGCCATTACCGCCCTTCATTGTGCGGTCACGTCCTGAATCGTTACCTGCGTTCGTTTGAGCCCGTGTTCGCTGCCGAACTGCGAGAGGAGGTGCTCGCGGGCGACGTTCTCGTTGACTGCCTCGATTTCCTTGGTGAACGTTCGCGGGCCAGTTCGACCGTCGAACTCGCCACGAATAGTAAACGCACTCATGCATCAATGATGCGGCAGCAACGGGGAAGTATCTTCCTACTCGGGACTGCGCTGTGGGCTGTTCACGCGGGCGTTGAGAGACAAGATACACGGCAACGCAAAAAACCGCCGAGCCAAACAGCAGGGAACTACTCGATGTAACCGAGGGCGTCTTCGATACGACCGATCTCCGGGCCGGTCGTCTCCTCGCCGACGACGAAGCCTGCTGTGCCGGCGATCAGCCCCGAGCCCAGCAGCGGCGTTCCGTAGTTGACCGTGCCGAGGTCGGCATACACGTCGAGATGTGCTTCGAGCCGCTCCAGTTCGGCTTCCTGTGCCTCCGGATGACAGAGGACGCCCTCGTTGGTCGCAACCGCGGCGGTGCCGACGGTCTTGACACCGCCCAGATCACCCTGTAGCACCGGTACGTCGAGGGCTTCCTCGACAGCATCGACGGCAGCGTCGGTGAGATCGGGGTGGACGTAGGCGCCGTGATCGTTGGCGACGACGACGTTGCCGGCGGCGTTGATCCGGCCGGGAAGTTCGACGACCGGGCCGTCAGTCGCCTCGTCGATGGCCTCGAATTCGCGTTCGGTGATCTGATTCGAGACGAGCAGGCCGTTTTCGTTGCCGACAGCCAGCGAGCCGATCGTCGTCGAGCCACCGACTGTCGTCTGGATGCTGTCGAGGCCGAGTTCGGCGGCTATCGCGTCGATTGTGTCCTCGTCGAGGTCGCGACGGACGAGCAACAGTTCTCGGTCGCATGCGCAAGACGCCGACGTACGGCGAGCCGGCGACAGAGTGCGAAGCACGGTGTCAG
>KI543197.1:186397-188887 GCA_000496215.1 uncultured archaeon A07HN63 | reverse complement strand
AGCTATCAGGCCGCTGGCTTCACCGACATCCTTGTCGTCGACGCGGGTCAACCGACGGGACCCGTGAGCAGGCACGCGAGGCCGGCGCGGAGGTTATTACACAGACCGAAACGGGCAAAGGCCAGGCCGTCCGCGAGGCCGTCAGGAAAATCGACGCATCTTACGTGCTGATGGCCGACGCCGATATGACCTACCTCGCGGAGGACGCCGAGACGATGCTCGACCCGCTGCTATCCGGCGACGCAGACCACGTCATCGGCAACCGGTTCGCCGATATGGAGTCCGGAGCGATGACGGCACTGAACAAGATCGGCAATCGCATGTTCAATCGGTTTTTCAGCCGCATATACGGCGAAAACTTCAGGGACATCCTCTCCGGCTACCGCGCGTTCACGACCGACTCCTTCGAGCGACTCACGCTGTCTGCCGACGGGTTCGGAATCGAGACTGAGATGGCCGTTCAGTGCGCAAAGAAAAATGTCGAGACTACTGTTGTCCCGATTACCTACCGGTCACGGCCCGACGGCTCGGCGACGAACCTCCATCCGATCAAGGACGGTAGTGTGATCTTCCTCGAACTCTACCGGAACGCGAAGACGAGTAACCCGCTGTTCTACTTCGGGAGCGTCGGGCTGGTCTCGACGACTTTCGGCGTCAGTTTGCTGGGATTCGTGCTTTACCGCTGGTTCGTACTGGGTATTGATCACGAGCTCATCGCACTCGGTGGCGTCGCGTCCGTACTCCTCGGCGTTCAGCTCCTGATCTTCGGGTTCCTCGCCGACATGATCCGGTCGCTCCACCGCGAGCAGCGCGAGCGAATCGACCGGCTAGAAACGGAGTTGGCCGACGCGTCCGACCAGTCGTCCAGTGGGTACCGAAGACAGGCCGACAGTCCGCGAGCAGGTACGAGCCCTGACGGCGGCGAAAACCCGCCCGAGGTCGATCCTGCCAACGGCGACTCAGACCGGTAGCAGAGCGCGAAGCCTGCCAAAGACGCTCTGGGCGGCCTGCTTTCGCTGTTCCTCGAACACTGGATGCAACATGTCGAGCAGTTCGGCCTGCGTGGCAAACTCGTCCTGTGGAAGCCGACCGAGTACCTCGTCGAGTTCGACCGTGTTGCCCGCTCCGTCAACCGGGATCGCGGTATCGTCAACGGCTACACAGAGCTGCTGGCTCGTGGTCGGGTACTGAATACCGGCCTCGTCGAGTCGGGCCGCAAGCGCGGCGATGCCGAACTCGATAACATCCGGATCGGACGAATCGTCAGGGGGTGCCCTCGCTGCCATTGGATATCAGTTGGCCTCTATTCGTAAAAACCCAACCACACGCGATAAAAGGTAAAAAACACCACCAGCACAGCGGGTGTGACGCCTCAGGTTCGGAAGCTCTCGCCACAGCCGCACTCGGAGACGACGTTTGGATTTTCGACGTGGAACCCTTCGGCCTGCAGTCCATCCTCAAATTCCAGCCGACTTCCGTCGATGTAGCTCAGACTCGAGGGGTCGACGAAGACACGAAGCCCGTGATGGACGGTGACCGTATCGTCTTCCTCGGGTTCGTTGTCAAAGCGCATTCCGTAGGAGAGGCCGGCACAGCCGCCCTGCTGGACGAACAGCCGGAGGCCACCGATGTCGGTGTCCATCCCCTCGCTTTCCATCAGTGCGAGTGCCTTCTCGGCGGCCTGCTCGGAGACCTCGACAGCCTGGTCAGTCGTTCCGTCGGCGGTGCTCGTACTCATACACGACGTTCGTTCACCGAGCGTGTTAACAGTGACGGCACGGGGTAACCACGTATCGTTACGACCGGCCCACATCGAGACCGAATCCGACCGCGTATCAGTCGAACCGCCGACGAACGCTCTCGGCGTGGGCCTCCAGCCCCTCGGCCGCCGCGAGCGTCGTGATCGCCGCCGAGAGATCGTCGAGGTCCGTCTCGTCGAGTCGCTGGACCGTCGTCGACCGGAGGAACGTGTCGACCGAGAGCCCGCCGAACCGCTTCGCGCCGCCGTTGGTCGGCAGGACGTGGTTGGTGCCGGACGCATAGTCCCCGGCGGCGACCGGGGTGTGTTGGCCGAGGAAGACGCTGCCGGCCGACTCGATCCGGTCGAGGATTGCCTCGTCGTCGTCGGCCTGAATCGAGAGGTGTTCGGCGGCGTACTCCTCGGCGAACAGCACAGCCTCGGACATCGACCGCGCCAGCAGGACGCCGCTGGCGTCGTGATCGAGGGCGTCGCCGATGATGGCCTCGCGCTCGCGGCCCGGGACCTGTTCGTCGACCGCCTCGCAGATCGCCGCGGCGGTCGCCTCGTCGGCGGTCACGGCGACCACAGAGGCGTTAGGATCGTGTTCGGCCTGTGCGACGAGGTCGCTGGCGACGAGGTCGGGGTCGGCCGTCCCGTCACAGACGACCAGCACCTCGCTTGGCCCGGCGAGAAAGTCGATCTCCACGTCACCGCGGACCTCGGCCTTGGCTGCGGTCACCCACTTGTTG
>KI543197.1:173275-185704 GCA_000496215.1 uncultured archaeon A07HN63 | reverse complement strand
GTTCGCGTGGCTGTCGAAAAACCGTTTTCATCGGTGCTCAGCCAGCGATCAACAGGACAATGACGACAGCGACCAGTGCAGTCAGCAAGAAGACACCACGCCCGATACCGGTTCGGAGTTTTGCTGGCTGCTCGTCGGTGCTGAATCCGAATCGGCGCGCCGTCGCATGCGGGTTGTCACCGAGGTGTTTCAACTGGGCTATCGTCGCCATGACAGCGCGGTCAACAACAGCGTAGAATTCGGTGACGCCGACGATGACAGCCCGACTCCCGTAGAACACGAGCGGCTTGTAGACCGAGTCGACATCCGGCACCCGGCCCAGTTTGGAGAGCGGTTGCTTCGTGAGGTAGAAGCCGACTAGTCCGGCGGCCGCGAGGACGAGACCCTCGACGATGTGGCCAGCGGTGTAGGTGTGATAGACGTGCGCGACGACGGCCTCGCTGGTCACATCGAACGGCAGGATGCCGAACAGGCCGATACCGGCTGGCAGAATCGAACTGAGCGGCGAAGTCGGAACGACAACGCCGTAGAAGATACAGAGCGTTGCCACCGCCAGCATCGCCACGCTCTGGCCGGTGTTGGCGTCCGCGACACTCCCCTCGTACTCACCGTGGAAGAAGGCGTAGTAGCCGAATTTGATGAACGACATGAAGGTGCCAATCCCGCCGAGCAACAGGAGCCATTCCAGCGTGTAGAACTCGCCGATTGGGAGCGGCCCCTTGCAAACGCGTAATGACTCGCCGAGATGACGATCCCCTTGCTCACAAAGCCGTTGAACCCGGGGAAGCCAGCAATGGAGAGAGCAGCGACGCTAAACGCGCCCGCCGTAATCGGCATCTCGCGGGCCAGCCCGCCGAGTTTCTTCAAGCTCTCCTCGCCGGTGCGATAGATGACGACACCGGCGGTCATGAAGAGTAAGCCCTTGTAGAGAATGTGATTGAACACATGGGCGAACGCGCCGGCCTGTGCGAGCGCGCCGCCGATGCCGACGCCGGCGATCATGTAGCCGACCTGTGACTGGATGTGATAGGACAGCAATCGGCGCATGTCGTTCTGGAACAGCGCGTAGGTCGCACCCAGCACGGCCATCGCACCGCCCATGTAGGCGATGGCGATGTGGCCGTCCGGGAAGGCACGATACATGCCGTAGACGCCGGTTTTCGTCGTGAACACACAGAGGAAGACGCTGGCGGCGATATGTGGCCGCGGGTAGGTGTCGGGCAGCCACGTGTGGAGGCCGATGAAGCCGACATTGACACCGATGCCGATGGCGGCGAGGGCGGCCGGGAGGCCAGCGGCAATCCCCGCGGCCTCCGGGGCACCCGGAACGGAAACCGAGGCAAACAGGAAGGTGCCCTTGACCGCATATGTCTGGAGGATCGCAGCCATCAGTAGCGTGCCGCCGATCCCGTGAAAGATCGCGTAGCGGTAACCCGCTCGCACCGCCTTCCCGCGATAGTGCCAGACCAGCAGCGTACTGGTGACGGCCATCAACTCCCAGAAAAATATGAGCGTGAGCCAGTCACCGGCGAACACCGCACCGACACTCGATGCGAGATAAGAGAATGCAAAGGCTGTCTGGAGGCTTTCGGCCTCACTGGCGTACGAGTAGAGGACGGCGACAACCCCGGTGATCGCGAAGATCAGGCCCATCAGCCGCGAGAACGCATCGATGTTGAACAGCACAGCATCGAAGCCAAGAAACTCGGTGACGAGATAGGCCCCCTGTGGTGCGGCCCAGACCCACGCCAGCGTTATCGCCGACGCACCGACGCCGAGGGCGTGGCCAGCGCGACGCGGCAGTACCGCGATCAGAATGGCAACCGTTAGCAACACAACCCCTGGCGGAATCGCGGCCAGTGCGGTCGCCATCAGAGCACCACCCCCGGAAGGTTACCGACGATTGTCTCGATAATCCGGAGGAAGACAACTGTATGCGGGATGATCCCCAGCAGGAGCGAGAGGACGGCGGCTGTCAGGATCGGTCCGAGCATGAACCACGTGCTCTCGCCGCCGTGCCAGTCGCGCTCGTCCCAGCCGTCGGCCGGCGGGCCGCCGTGGTGTTCGTGATCGGAGTCGTGGTCACCGTCAGTATGGTGTTCGTCAGCCGCATCGCGCACCGTTGCCACCGTCGGCTCTGACCGGATCACGACCACCGTATCGCCCCTCGATAAGTGGTTTCTCGTCGGTGCTATCTGGCGTCTCGAAGAACGCCTGATAGACAATCGGCCAGAAGTACGCTATGTTGAGGATACCAGAGAACAACAGGACGCCCGCGAAGATGGCGTTGCCGCCTTCCAGTGCCCCGATCACGATGTACCACTTACTGACGAAGCCGGCGACCAGCGGAATGCCGGCCATCCCCGCGGCAGCGACGCCGAAGGCGAGCATCGTTAGCGGCATCCGCCTACCGATGCCGGCCATCTCGCTGATGTGGTCGGTGTGGGTTTCGACGTGGATGATCCCCGCACAGAGGAACAGGGTGAGCTTCATGAACGCGTGGGCAGGGATGTGGAGCAACCCACCGATCAGGGCATCGCCCTCCAGCAGCGAGAGGCCGAGGACGATGTAGGAGAGCTGGCTGATCGTCGAGTACGCCAGCCGGCGTTTGAGGTGGTCCTTTCGGAGGGCGATGAGACTGGCCACGGTGAGTGTGAACGCCGCGAGCGCGGCCAGCGGAAGCGCGATACCGAGATCGCCGAAGCGGTCTGGACCAAGCGCGGCCAGCGTATCCGGCCCAAAGACATCAAGCACGATACGGGCGATCCCGAACACCCCGCTTTTGACCACGGCGACCGCGTGGAGCAGGCCAGAAACGGGGGTCGGTGCGACCATCGCCTCCGGCAGCCACTGATGCAGTGGCATCAGCCCAGCTTTGACGCCGAACCCGAGGGCCAGAAGGATGAATGCGAGTGTCGCCGCAGTTGGGTCGGCATTAGCGAGCCCGGCGATCCCGCCGGGTGTGAAGTCGACGGTGCCAGTGAGCCAGTAGACCAGCGTGGTGCCGGCCAGCACCAGCACCCCGCCACCGAAGAACGTGTAGGCGAGATATTTGCGGCCGGCCGCACGGGCTTCCTCGGTTTCGTCGTGGGCGACGAGCGGGTACGTCGCCACCGACAGTACCTCGTAGAAGACAAATATCGTCAGGAGGTTGCCCGCGAAAGCGATGCCGACGGCGGCGGCAACCGACACCGCAAACGAGGCGAAATACCGGGTCTGATTGTCCTCGTCGAGGCCGCGCATATAGCCGATGCTGTAAAAACTCGTGACGATCCACAGCAGACTCGCCAGCGCGGCAAACAACACGCCAAGCGGGTCGGCCCGCAACAGAAAGTCGATGCCGGGGACGATAGTCCCAAGATTCGTAACGAAAGTGTCGCCAGCGAGGACGCCCGGCACCATGCTGGCGACGATGCCGAACATGCTCACCGAGGCGATGATCGTCCACGCCTCTCTGAGATTTGGTCGCCGACCGGAAACGAGGATCAGGCCGGCAGCGACGAACGAGACAGCGACAGCCGCGAGCGGGCGGAGTGTAGCGATTTCAGTCATGCAAAGAACCTCCCGAAGACGGGATCAAGCAGCGCGTTGAGCGGATCGGCAGCAGCGAACAGGGCGACCGTCGACAGCGCGAGGATGACGACCACAATGAGTCGTTCGGTGGCAACCGGGGAGGCAGCCCCGCCATCGGCAACCATTGAGCTGTCGTCAGCGACGGAGTCGTTGTCACCAGCAGATCCGTCGTCAGCAACGGGGTCGGTCGTGTCGTCGGTGTCGGTCGAGGTGGTCGTTTTCTCGGCCATGTTGTCGGCTGGCTGATTGAAGTACAGCGTCTCAATGAGTCGGCCGACGTAGGTTAGCGTCAACAGCGTGCTGACGAAGATAACGGCGGCGACGCTCCACGAGCCTTCTTCAATCGCTCCCAGCGCGATGAACCACTTGCCGAGCGTGCCGACCGACGGCGGGATACCGACGAGTGCGAGGCCAGTAATCGCCATCATGCCCGACGTAATCGGCTCGCGCTTGGCGAGGCCGGCGTAGTCAGAAATCGTTGTCGCGTTGTAGGCCGTCGACAGTATCCCCGCACCCATGAACAGCGCGGCCTTCATCAGCCCATGGCCGACGAGATGGATGACCGCCCCGAACAGTGCGGTTTCGCTATTCAGGCCGATGGCCGCGAGGATCATCCCGAACTGGGCGACCGAGGAGTACGCAAAGACGCGTTTGATCTCCGTCTGCAACAGGGCGAGCAGGCTACCGACGACGATACTGATTGAGGCGACCAGTAACACGGCGTCGGTTATGAGCGGGTTCGCCGCGAAGAAATCGACGGTGAATACGTCGTAGGCGATTCGGATCAACGCGTAGGCCGCCGTTGTCGAGACAAGCGCGGAGATGTAGGCGGTAACGGTATCCGGCGCGTAGGTATAGGCGTCGGGCTGCCACGTGTGCAGCGGGAAGATGGCGATCTTGAGCATGAAGCCGACGAGGATGAACCCAAAGGCCGCCTGCACGAGCGGGTCACCGTAGCCGACTGTGGCCAGTTCGGCTGCCATATCTCCCATATTGAGCGTGCCAGTGGCGACGAACGCGTAGCCAACACCGATCAGATATAGCGACGCGCCGGTGGTGCCGAGAAACAGGTACTTGAGCGCGCCGTAGGCCGCCAGTCCGTCGTCGTTGCTGGCGATCAGCGCGTAGCTCACGAGCCCAACGATTTCGAGAAACACAAACAGGTTGAACAGGTCGCCCGTAAGCGCCATCCCGAGTAGCCCACCGGTCAACAGGAGATAGCCGCTGTAGAAGGCATTGCTCTGTGGCCCGGTGGTGCGACCGTAGATCAGCACCGCAACAGCGACGACGCTGATGAGTAGTGCGAGAACCGCCGACAGTCCATCACCGACGAGTTCGATCCCGTACGGCGCGGGGTAGCCGGCAAGCTCGTGGACGAGCCGCTGACTCTCGGTGGCACTCCACGGCGAGACAGCCCACGTGAGCCAGCCAGCCAGCGAGGCCACCAGCAGCGACGTACCCATCGCGACCGGCCAGCCAGCACGATCAAACCACAGTCCAGCCAGTAGCGGGATCGTCGCTGCCAGCAACGGGACCGCGATCAACAGCGGCAACACCGCATCACTCATCACCGATCACCTCCCTGAGCGCGTCAGCCCGGAGTGTGCCGTACTCGCTGTAGAGCCGGATCGACAGTGCGAGACCAACCGCTGTGAGGCTAACGCCAACGACAATCGCCGTCAGCACGATCACGTGCGGTAGCGGACTGACGTACGGCCCGTTGCCGGCCTCGACAATCGGGGCCGAGCCACCGACTCGGTAGGCCGAGGCGATGAAAAACAGGAAGACACCGGTCTGGAACATGTTCAGCCCGATGATCTTCTTGACAAGGTGCCCGTTTGCGATCATCATGTACAGCCCAATCGCCGACAGCAGGACGAACAGCAGGTAGGCGTGACGTGTCGTCACCACACCGAGCAGTGATTCAGTCATCCTCTTGATCCTCCGTGGCTGTGACCTCGTCCAGCGGGGCTGCGCCCGCCGACTCGTCTGCGGCCGGCGGCGTTACCCCGGCTGCGAGGATGAAAAACAGCCCCATCAGCACCCCGGCAACGATGAAGGCGATCCCGCCGATCTCGACGGCCTCCATCCCGTATTTGACGAACTCGTATTTTTTGAGGCCGAGTGCCGAGCCAAGCACGGGGTAGTATTTCGTGTATTCAAGGAAGTTGCCACCAAGAGCCATCGGCACGAGCGCTATTCCGGCGAAAATGAGCACACCGACCGTGCCGAGTCCGACGACGAGCCGATTGGCAAGTGATTGCCGGGTCGACTCGATCCCAAAAGCGAAGGCGATCATCAATACGACCGAGGCGATAAGCGCGCCGCCCTGGAACCCACCGCCGGGCGAGCCGGTGCCGTGGAACGTGATGAACAGCCCGTATGTCAGGACAAACGGAATAACCGTTTTGACCGTCGTCATGATGACCTGACTCTCGGTGTACATCGGCCGCTGGCGGGCAACACCGTCAGTGTCGTCGCGGTCGGTGCTCATGTGGTGAACACCTCCCGACCAAGTACGAGCAGGCTGGCGATACCAGCAGCGAAGACGACGATCGCCTCACCGAAGGTATCGAACCCACGGTAGGCAGCCAGCACCGCGGTCACGGCGTTTTCCGCACCGGTTTCGTCGTAGGCGGTCTGAAGATAATACCCCGTCACGTCGGCGTTGGTGAGAATCGGCGAACCGGGATCGCCGACCGCCGGGAACGCACTTAGCGTCGAGCCAACGACGAGGACGAAGACCGTACAGATGCCAACCGCCGGCCAGTTGATCGAGTCGAAGCGGTCGTCGCTTGTCGGCCGGCTCGTCTTTGCGATTGTCAACAGCAGGAACACGGTGGTAATGCCAGCACCGATTGCGGCCTCCGTCAGCCCCACATCCGGGGCATGGTAGAACGTGTAGATGATCGACAGCCCAAGGCTGTAGGCGGCGAAGATGACAATCGAGGCCAGCACGTCGGTGAACAGGGCGGTCAGCACAGCCGTGATGAGGACAAAAACGAAGAGTGACAGTTCAAACGGCGTGATGCCGACACTCTGGAGGACCAGCGGTGAGGCGGAGGCACCGATCATCGGCGCTCGTCCCCCGTTGTCCACGGCTCGACGCCCTCCTCGTAGGCCGCTCGGGCGATGGCGTGAGCCGCCGTTGGGTTGGTCACGAAAATAAACACCAGCAGCAGTACGGTCTTGACTGTCGCTGCATCCCAGCCAAGCGTGAGCGCGACGGCCGCCAGCGCGAAGCCAGCACCCAGCGTGTCAGCCTGTGAGGCTGTGTGCGCCCGGGAAAATACATCTGGCAGCCGAATAACGCCGGTTGCCGAAACCAGCGTAAAGAACAGCCCCAGCGCGAGACAGACGCCGATGAGCCCGATCCGAGCGGTGGCGATCATATGACACCACCCCGTTCGACGGTGAACTTCGAGATGGCGATCGACATCAGGAAGTTCAACAGCGCGTAGACGAGGGCGATATCGAGGAACCACGGCTCGTCAAGTGCCGCCCCAAGCAACGCGAGGATAACGACGGTGTTCGTGCCAAGAACGTTGACCGCGAGCACACGATCCTGATTTGTTGGGCCCATGATCGCACGGTACAGCATCGCAATTGCCAACGTGACAAACAACGCGGCCGCGAGGACGAGGCCGTCGCCAACGGAGTAGCCGGCAACTAGTGTGGTCTCGGCGATGCTCATTCTGTTACCTCCGTATCAGTGGTGTCGTCAGTGGTAGCACTCTCATCGCTATCATCAACGGTTCTTTCACCACTACTGTTAGCGGTGGCACTCTCATCGCCACCGTCAGC
Source organism: uncultured archaeon A07HN63 (assembly GCA_000496215.1). Lineage (GTDB taxonomy): Archaea > Halobacteriota > Halobacteria > Halobacteriales > Haloferacaceae > Halonotius. The sequence goes on along the minus strand of KI543197.1, from coordinate 178,327 downwards.
GATAACACTCCCGTCCTGTGCTGTCGCGTCGACGCCGGTGGCCTCCTGCAGTACCTCGGTGTCACCGCGTTCTCGTGGCGTCGGGAACCGGGCGGCCTCCCGGCCGTAGAAGACGAATCGCACCCAGCGTTCCAGCGAGCCGTCGAACAGACCCTCGCGGGCAAACGGCACCAGCGAGTGGACGTACAGCTCCTGATCATCGGCCGTGACCGTCAGCGTCCCGGGAGTCAGCGTGATGCTGTTTGCCAGCGTCGTCAGCGGGAGCCCCGAGCCGACGTACACCTGTATCTTCGTTAGACGTGGGTCGATATCCACCCGCGGATCGAGGATCACGCGGGCCACGACGAGGTTGGAGACGACGATTTCATAGAGAAGATACGGGATGTAGATCACGCCGCGGACGAGCCGGCGAGGCGACGACTGCAGTGTTGGATCGCGGTAGAAGCTGACGCTGGACAGCGTCAGTGCGACGATCAGTGCGGTCGCGGCCCCTGTCACGATGTCAAATAGGCCGCTGAAGCCGCCGAGGACCTGATAGAACAGAAATGAGACACCAAACAGCGTCAGAAACCGAACCGGGCTCGAACGGCTCAGCAGTCGCCCGCGTTGTGTCGGCCGGTCGACCGGGGCCTCCTCGACGGTGAGATCACGCTGCTGCAGTTCGAACTCGAAGGGCTGCAGCAGGGTTGTCTGGCCGGTGAGCGAGTATTCTGGGTCGACGACCACGTTGGTGAGTTCGTGCTGTGTCGCATACTCGGATAACAGATCGACGTAATCGGCCGGACTGAACAGGTAATCGTCTTCGCCGATGACGGCTGTTGTAATCTCCACCGCCTCGGGGTCGACATCGACTGAGTCGAGGTCGTATTCGGCCCACGTCTCGATCTGGGCAAGCAGGTCGGTGGCCTGTTCGCGGTCGACAGTCGCATCCGGATCGCCCGCCCGCCACGGCGCGACGAAGACGAAATGAACGGCTGACTCGGCGTCACCCTCCCGGCGGTCGAGCAGCTGCTCGATGGCGTAATCGACCGTCGGGCGGAGGGTAACCGACTGTGTAACGGGGACGAGCAGCCTGGCGGCGTGGTCAACCGCCATCGGTGTCCCACTCCGTTCGGCTGTGTCGGGGGTGTCCGAACGTCATTCTGGCTCTACGGTACTGTGGCGGGGGACGCCTCAAAACTATTCTTATTCGTCCGGGTGTCGACACTGTGTTTTCGTATTCTGTCAGGTTCATTGCGATATATCATGATATACACCGACTCAGACGGATATTTATTCGATTTCGTGTGTAATCGACACGCACGCTTGGACGGCAATCAGACACAGTCGACAGCGATCAGTCCAGCTCTGTCACCAGACGGTCGGCGATCCGATCACCGAGATATACCTTCGAGCCCTCGACCACCTCACAGTCATTGACTGACCCGGCCTCGCGGTCGACCAGTATCGCGCGGGTCTCGGCCTCACCCATGACGGTCGCGTCGTTGGCGACAACAAACGACAGATCGACACGGTCCCGGAGCGCGGTCGCCGCCTCGAACAGCGACTTGTCGTCGCTGGTCGTTTCGGCTTTGAATCCGACCATCGGTAGCTCCGGATGCGCCTGCCGGACGGAATCGAGGAGCTTGGGCGTCGGTTCGAGTTCCAGCGTGCGCGCCTCGCCCGAGCGGAGTTTCGCCGAAGCCTCCTGGACGGTGTAGTCGGCGATGGCGGCCGCCGAGACGAGCGCGTCGGCGTCGTTGCTGGCGGTGTCGACGGCGGCCAGCATCTCCGCGGCGCTCTCGGTTTCGATCACCTCGGCGTAATGGACATCCGGACCATCGTGGACGAGCGTCACGTCGGCCCCACGGATGTGACAGGCACGGGCGATGGCCTCGCCGGTCGCCCCCGAGGCACGGTTGGTCAGCACGCGAATCGGGTCGATGGTCTCGCTGGTCGCGCCGCTGGTGATGACGATGCTGGTGTCGGCGAGTGAGTCGGGGGTCGTCGCCCGGGCGACGGCGGTGACGATGGCCGCCTCGGTGGCGATCTTGGCCTTGCGCTCCTCGATTCTGGGGTCGACGAACTCGACGCCCCACGACTCGACGCGGTCGATAGCGTCGAGCACGCCGGGGTGGTCGTACATCGGTTCGTGCATCGCAGGCGCGATGACAATCGGCACGTCTGCGCCGAGGGCGGTCGTCGCCGCCGTCGTGACGGGTGTGTCGTCGACCGCGCCGGCGATCTTGCCGACCGTGTTGGCCGTCGCGGGCGCGATCAGCAACACGTCGGCCCAGCCCTCGCGGCCACAGAGATCGACGTGTTCGACGCGGCCGGTGATCTCGGTGACAACGTCGCGCTCGGTGGCGTATTCGAGGGCCCAGGGGTGGATGATCCCGCGTGCGCTGTCGGTCATCAGCGCGCGGACCGAGGCCCCCTGTCGGCGGAGTTCGTGGGCGAGTTCGACGGTTTTCACCGCGGCGATGCTTCCCGTGACGCCGAGGGCGACGTTGACTCCGTCGAGCATTCAGTCGGACCTGAGGCGAGGAGGACGGATAGGCGTTCGGGGTTGCCCCCTGTCAGCGGTCGCCATCGACCCCACGCGAACCGGACTTTCATAACCGATGGCGACGTACGCCTGTCTCAATGGCCCAGGCCTCCAATCAGGAACTCACCGACCGGTTCATCCAGTTCTACCGCAACTACTACCGCGACGAGATCGGCGAGCTCGCCCAGCAGTACCCCAACGAGAAGCGGTCACTGTACATCGACTACGACGACCTCTACCAGTTCGATGCGGATCTCGCCGAGGACTATCGCTCCCAGCCCGACCAGCTACAGGAGTACGCCGAGGAGGCCCTCCGGCTCTACGATCTGCCGGCCGACGTGAAACTCGGCAACGCGCACGTCCGGCTGCGGAACCTGCCCGAGCACGTCGACATCCGCGGTATCCGCGTCCACGACAACCACATCGGGAAGCTCATCTCGGTGCAGGGGATCGTCCGCAAGGCGACCGACGTGCGGCCGAAGATCACCGACTCCGCTTTCGAGTGCCAGCGCTGTGGCACGATGAACTACATCCCCCAGCAGGACGGCGAGTTTCAGGAGCCCCACGAGTGTCAGGGCTGTGAGCGACAGGGGCCGTTCCGGATTAACTTCGACCAGTCGGAGTTCATCGACGCCCAGAAGATTCGGGTACAGGAAAGTCCCGAGGGGCTGCGCGGCGGCGAAACACCGCAAAGCATCGATATGAACGTCGAAGACGACATCACGGGCGAGGTCACCCCCGGCGATCACGTTACCGCCGTCGGCGTCCTCCACATCGAGCAGATGTCGGATGGCAACGAGAAATCCTCGCTGTTCGATATCTACATGGACGGCGTTGCGATCACCATCGAGGACGAGGAGTTCGAGAACATGGATATCGACCAGTCGGATATCGAGACGATCATGGAGCTCTCCGAGGAGTCCGACCTCTACGAGCGAATGGTCGGCTCGGTCGCACCCTCCATCTACGGCTACGACGAGGAGAAGTTGGCGATGATCCTGCAGCTGTTCTCGGGTGTGACGAAGAATCTCCCCGACGGTTCGCGGATTCGCGGTGATCTGCATATGCTGTTGATCGGTGACCCGGGTACAGGAAAGTGTGTTAAATCCGACACAAAAGTGACGCTTGCCGATGGGTCAGAGCGACAGATCAAGGATATCGTTGAATCGAATCTAACAGATCCCAAGGCAGTCGACGATGGCGTGTGGGATACAGCTGCGTTAGAGGTGCCATCACTACAGCAGGATGGGACGATCAAGAGCAACCCGGTAACGAAAGTCTGGAAACGTGAAGCACCCGAAACGATGTACCGGGTCACGACCGCTACCGGAACCGAAGTAACAGTCACACCGTCGCATCCACTATACAGGCAAGATAGCGGTCAGTTCAAACCCGTCTGTGCTGAGGATCTCTCTGAGGGGAATTTCATCGCCGTTCCGGAAACGCTTCCAAGTGGTAACAGCGACTCGATTGAGAGTTCGTATCGAAAATCGAAGTCGCCAAACGGGGTTGCTCTCTCACTTCCTGATCAGTGGACCCCAGCACTCAGCCGGCTGGTTGGATACATCGTCGCCGAGGGGTACGTCGAACAACGTGATGATAACACTGGGTACGTCTCAATCACAAACGATGACGAGGAAGTGCTATCAGACGTTACGCGGACGCTGAACAAACTCGGTTTGAATCACACGGTCCGAGAACCGCATCAGGGAAAACTGCAAAGGAAGTGATATGCTCTGCCGGCGAGTTCGTGAGTTTCCTCGGGGAGTGTGACCCCCAACTGCTCACCGGATCGGCAACCCAACGCGTCCCAGAGCCACTGTTCAGTACCTCGAAACCGATCAAAAAGGCGTTTCTCAAGGCATACAGTCGAGGGCGAAGGCCACGTTTCCGATACCCAGCGCGAAATCAGCGTTGCGTCGATGAGCCGTGAGTTACTCGAAGACGTTCGGAGCCTGCTTCTCTCACTCGGAATCACGACACAGTTGCAAAGTCGAAACAAAGAAAGCTACCGCCTGCGAATCAGTGGCGACCAATTCACACGATATATCGAGACAGTCGGCTTTGTAACCGACCGCAAACAGCAGGCTGCTGCGGACCACGCAGACACACTTACCAATACGAATCTCGATGTGGTTCCGGATATCGGAGCCGAACTCAAACGGATTCGAGAAGCGCTCGACCTGACACAGGCAGACTGTAATCTCCCGCGGTCGACGTACCAGCATTACGAACGCGGGCGACGAAACCCCAGCCGTGAGAGTCTGTCGCGTGTCGTCGAAGCGTTCGAGTCGGCACTCGAAGAGCATACGACAACCCCCCAAGAGCCAATCGCAGCAGAACGGGGTGTCGATACGCTTGAATCCGATGTTGCCGCACTTCGACAGCTAGCCGACGCGATGTACGGTGGGAAAAATCGAGACGATAGAGCAGTCGAGCCGCTGACGAATGGGTGTACGATCTGGAAGTGGCGGGACGCACAACTATCTCACGAATAACGTCATTTCGCACAACTCCCAGATGCT
>KI543197.1:168965-172436 GCA_000496215.1 uncultured archaeon A07HN63 | reverse complement strand
GCAGATGGCGATGTACGATGGGACAAAATCGAGACGATAGAGGCAGTGAATTGGCTGACGACTGGGTGTACGATCTGGAAGTGGCTGGGACACACAACTATCTCACGAACAACATCATCTCACACAACTCCCAGATGCTCTCGTACATCCGGGATATCGCGCCGCGGTCGGTGTATACGTCCGGCAAGGGGAGTTCCAGCGCCGGCCTCACCGCCGCGGCGTCCGCGATGACTTCGGCGAGGGCCAGCAATGGACGCTGGAGGCCGGCGCGCTCGTCCTCGCAGATATGGGAATCGCGGCGGTCGACGAACTCGACAAAATGGACAGCGGCGATCGCTCGGCCATGCACGAGGCACTTGAACAGCAGCAGATCAGCATCTCGAAGGCCGGCATCAACGCGACCCTCAAGTCCCGGTGCTCGCTGCTCGGGGCGGCCAACCCGAAGTACGGCCGATTCGACCAGTACGAACCCATCGGCGAACAGATCGACCTCGAACCCGCACTCATCTCGCGGTTCGATCTCATCTTCACCGTCACCGACGAACCCGACCCTGAACGCGACGGGAATCTGGCCGATCACATACTCAAGACCAACTACGCCGGCGAGTTGAACACCCAGCGAGAGCGGATCGCCACCTCCGAATACACCCAGGAGGAGGTCGACGACGTGACCGAGGAGGTCGCCCCCGAGATCGAGCCTGACCTCCTCCGCAAATTCATCGCCCACGCCAAGCGCAGTTGCTATCCGACGATGACCGACGAGGCGAAGGCAGCCATTCGAGAGTTCTACGTCGACCTGCGCTCGAAAGGAGCCGACGAGGACGCCCCGATCCCGGTCACCGCCCGCAAGCTCGAAGCGCTCGTCCGGCTGGCCGAGGCGAGCGCGCGGGTGCGACTCTCCGATACGGTCGAGGAGGAGGACGCCGAGCGCTCGGTCGACATCGTCCGCTCGTGTCTGCAGGATATCGGTGTCGACCCCGAAACGGGACAGTTCGACGCCGACGTGGTCGAGACGGGGACCTCGAAGACTCAGCGCGACCGGATCAAGAACATCAAGGGGCTGATCAGCGACATCGAGGAAGAGTTCGACGAGGGCGCGCCGATCGCGGAGGTACTGGATCGGGCCGACGAGATCGGGATGGATGCCTCTAAGGCCGAACAGGAAATCGAGAAGTTACGACGAAAAGGCGAGGTATACGAGCCGAAACAGGATCACCTGCGGACCACCTAAGCGCGCACCTACGTCTTGCAGTTGTCGTACTGCTCGTCGGCGGCCTCAACGACCGACCGGAGCGCGGAGTGATCCCGCGTCGGTGCGGTCGACTGGGCGAGCTGGTCACGGCAGAGATCGGAGAGCAATGCCAGCTCGTCGGGCGCGAACGGCCCCTCGTTTTCGATTCGTTCGAGTAGCATCGCAACGCGTTTGAGTCGGGTGTCGTCTACAGTATCACGTTCGATAGCATCTCGAAGCCACTGTTCGACGGCTGCGTGGGCGGCCCACGCGTCGGAATGTGGTAGATCTAAATCCCCGCAGGGATCGCTGACTGGTGCGCTCATTCTGGCTCCTCCACCTGTGAGGTGACACCCCACATACATAATGATAATCCTGAAATTATTGGTTATGATATTGGCAGGATCAGTGACGCCGGGGCGGTGCAGGCTCGTTCGCTAGCGACGGCGACTGGGGTGAGATTCCGTGTTGCTCCAGTGTGCGGGCGAATGCGTCGGTGTTTCGACCAGCATGGGAGGCTGCCTGCGTGAGCGTGAGTGTGCCACAGCGATACAACGTTACCGCGGTCAGGAGGCCGTTTGTAGCCATATCAACCCTACAACTACATCGTATGTAAAGATTCTGTGAGAATTAGTACCATGATAGCCAGTACAGCGCGGATTTACATCTAATTATTCGTACCTCAACCCGACAAAAATTTATTTCTTTGTTTTGGTTTCCGATGCTCGTTCCGGGACCAACACGACCGCGTGCTCAGAAGAGCCGGCGGGGCAAGCCCGGATTGGAGTCAACGGAGCTAAAACAGTTGACTACGATATATCATCTATGGATAGACAGCAAGTGATCGCGATTATCTTTACGATCCTGATGGTCGGCTCGATATTCGTGTACGGTGCCAGCGCGTTCTTCTGAGCCGGGTTAGCCGTCGCCCCACACGTCCGACAGCGGGTGGTCGTCGCGCTGCTCGGCCTCGGCGTCGGTCCGGGTCTGCCCCGTGGACTGCGTCGGCGAGGACTGCGCCGAGCGGCGACGCGGAGCCGTGGCCGTCCCATCGAGTCCGGCGAGTGCGGCCTCGGGGTCAAAGTCGGGGAGCGTCGGCTTACTCAACCGGTCGACCTGCTCTTGGAACCACGACGGCATGTCGGCGGCCGCGCGGTCGAACAGATCCAGCAGGCTCGAATCGGCGAGATACGTCGCGGCGTGGTCGTCGGGCGAGCGCACGACACGGCCGCAGGCCTGGATCACCGTTCGCAACGCGGTGCGGTGGTACCACGCCCACTGGTCGTCTTCGAGCCGGCGGGCGACCCGCGAATCGTTCGTGTTGAGATAGGGTGCTTTGCAGAGCACCTGCCAGCGGGCAAGATCGCCGTCGAGATCAAGGGCCTCCTCCATCTTGACCGCGATCAGCACCTCGGGATCGCCGCTGGCCTTCCACGCCGCGAGTTCGTCGTCGCGGCTGTCGCTCGTGTGGGTCCGCACGCGCGATCCGACGCCAAAGTCGGTGAGATGGTCGGCCAGATCGTCGGCGATGCTGTAGGAGTGGGCGTGGATCAGCCCGCTCTCCTCGGGGTGGTGAGCCATCAGCCGGACGAGCAGGCGGGCGATCTTCGGGAGCGTCGTTTCGCGGTGCTCGTAGGTCATCTTCCCCTGCGTCACGTCGTACAGCGGCCGATTCTCGACCGGAAAGGTGTGGTCGACATCGACGAGCGCGACCCGGTCGGGATCGAGTCCGACCTGCCGGCAGAACGCCGTCTTGTCGAGGATCGTCGCCGACAACAACGCAAAATTGTCGCCGCGGTCCCAGACAGTGTGCTGGAGATACCGGGCCGGATCGAGCGGTTTGATCGTGATCGCCGTCCCCTCGCCGCCCGGCTGGTCGACGACCCACGTCGTCTGGCTGTCGGGCTCGCGGTAGTCGTCGACGAACCAGTCGAGTTCGGAGCCGAGTTCGTTCAGCCGGTCGCGGCGGGCGACCGCCTCGGGCGTGAGTTCTGGTTTGGCGGTCAGATCGTCTTTCGCCCGCGAGCAGACGCCCGAGAGCGTCTCCGCGAAGCGGACCGTCCGGTCGAGCGGGTCGTCGGCGTCGTCGATATCGGGCACGCCGACATCGTCCCACACCGGCACGCGCTCGGGCGAAAGCTCGATAGTCGCGTACATTTCGGCCCACTCAGCGAGCCCGTGGGCCTCGTCGATGACGACGACATCTCGCTTGCCGAACACGTCGGAGCCGGCGGTCTGCA
>KI543197.1:161896-168316 GCA_000496215.1 uncultured archaeon A07HN63 | reverse complement strand
ACGTGCGGTTTGTGGCGAGTCGGGAGGCTCGGTGGCGGCTACTCGTTGGAGTCGGTTGCGTTGCTCGGGAGGGCGGCCACATCGTCGGCCGTCGGATCACGGTCGTCGGGGAGCCGGTCGGTGCAGTCCAGACAGAGGAAGTGTTCGCTGCCGTCGGCGAGTTCGAGGATCATCCCCTCGGTGCCGCCGAACTCGAAGTTCCAGAGATCGGCGATCCCGCCGGCGATCCGGACCTCGGTCCCACAGCCATCACACTGCCGCGTCGTCATTGGTGAAATCAGGTTGGCTGGCGGTTTCAGTCCACCGCTCGCGGTGTGTCGAGCGCTGCGACGCGTGGCCGGCGTGACTGATGGCAAGCGGGCATCATGTATCGAGGACAACGCTTAATTCCGGGGCGGAGGAACGGTCAGTGATAATGGGCTTATCGCTTGTAGGCATGTTTCTCGCCAGTGAGGTGCTCCAGCTACCAGCCCTCAGCAGGACGACCATTACCGCTCTTGGGGTGCTCGCAATCGCCTTGCTTATCGGACTCTCGGCGTTTTTCTCCTCCTCGGAGATCGCCTTCTTTTCGCTGCCACAGCACCGCGTCGAGTCGATGGTCGAGGAGGGCGTGCCAAACGCCGAGACGGTCAAGGGGCTCAAATCCGATCCCCACCGGCTGCTGGTGACGATTCTCGTCGGCAACAACATCGTCAACATCGCCATGTCGTCGATCGCGACGACGCTATTCGGTATCTATCTGGGCCGCGGACAGGCCGTCTTCGCGGCGACGTTCGGCATTACCGCGGTCGTGTTGCTGTTCGGCGAGAGCGCACCGAAGTCCTACGCCGTCGAGAACACCGAGTCGTGGGCCCTCCGGATCGCGCGCGCACTCAAGTTCTCCGAGTATCTGCTCTACCCGCTGATCGTCGTCTTCGACCGGTTGACACGCATCGTCAACACGGCGATCGGGAGTTCGTCGGCGATCGAATCCCCGTACGTCACCCGCGACGAGATCAAGGACATCATCGAAACCGGCGAGCGCGAGGGCGTCATCGAGGAGGAAGAACGGGAGATGCTCGAACGCATCTTCACGTTCAACAATACTATCGCCAAGGAGGTGATGACCCCCCGCCTCGACGTGACCGCCGTCGCCGACGACGCCACCATCGAGGAGGCCATCGAGGCCTGTATCGGCCACGACCACGACCGCGTTCCCGTCTACGACGGCAATCTCGACAACATCATCGGCGTCGTCAACGTCCGCGATCTCGTGCGAGAGTACCAGTACAGCGAGGGTGGGGGCGATCTCACCGATATCGTCAAGCCGACGCTGCACGTTCCCGAATCGAAAAACGTCGACGACCTGCTGGCCGAGATGCAGGAAAACCGCCTGCAGATGGTCGTCGTCCTCGACGAGTTCGGCACCACAGAGGGGATCATCACACTGGAGGATATGGTCGAGGAGATCGTCGGCGACATCCTCGAGGGCGACGAACAGGAGCCCTTCGACCGGATCGACGAGCAAACGACGCTCGTCCGCGGCGAGGTCAACATCCACGAGGTGAACGAGGCCCTCGATATCGACCTGCCAGAGGGCGAGGAGTTCGAGACGCTGGCCGGCTTCGTCTTCAACCGTGCCGGCCGGCTCGTCGAGGAGGGCGAGACCTTCGAGTACGACGGCGTCCTTATCGAGATCGAGGAGGTCGACAGCACACGCATTCTCAAGGCCCGGATCACGATCACCGACGAGTATCCCAAGACCGAGGCCGAAGAGGAGCCAGAGCTAATCGAGTAGGCATCGCCGGTTGCCGATCACGAGAAACCCGCCTCAGACGACCAGCCTCACACCGGCGTAGATTCCGTACCCCAGCACGAACGACCCAATCAGCGACCCCACCCACGCCAGCGCGGTGTAGCCCATTTTCCCGCGGCTGACGCCGGCGTTGCCCGCGGCGTAGCCGCTGCCGATGATCGCGCTGACGATAATCTCGTTGAACGAGACCGGGATTCCGAAGGCGACAGCGGTCTGGGCGATCGCAAACGAGGGTATCAGCGCCGCGATCGACCGTCGCGGGCCGAGCGAGGAGTAGTCCTGTGAGATGGCCTTGATCATCCGTGGCGCGCCGGTCCACGAGCCGATCAGAAGCCCGAACCCGCCGCCGACGAGGATCGCCCACAGCGGGATCGCCACCGCGTCAAGGACCGGCACCAGCGGGCCGAGCGCGAGGCCGACCTGACTGCCGCCGGCCGAGAAGGCGACCAGCCCGCCGAGAACGAGCAAAAACCGTCGCTGCCCCGTCTCGCGGCTGCTGGTCAGTGCGGTCCAGAGTACCGCTGTCGCAACGGCCGCGACCGCAAGGGTGATGAGCAGAAACCCCGCAGCCGCGGGGAGACCGAGCGCCGGCGCCAGCGTGGAAGCGATCGACCCCTGCTGGCCCGACGGCGCGAGAAATGTAAACCGGATGTTGGCGATCAACGCGCCGACGACACCGCCGAGCAGGGCAATGAGCCGGTCCTCGTCGAACCGGTCACCGCGGATGAGTCGGGCGATCAGGTACGCCATCCCGCCGCCGACGAACGGCGTTAGCGTCCACAGCGTGAGAATTTCGGCATACTTCGCCCACGCCGGCGCGCCGCCCATCGCAAGCCCGACGCCGATCACCGCGCCGGTAACGGTAAACGACGTGGCGATCGGATAGCCGGCGAAGACGCCGATGGCGACGAGGACGGCCGCCGTCAGCAGACCAACGATGGCCGCACTCGCGGTCAGCGGTTCGCCGATGATCAGCTCCGTGCCGACAGCCTGTGTGACGTTTGCGCCCTGCAACACCGCCCCCAGAAAGCCCAGCACACCGACGACCAGCCCGGCTCGCATCACCGAGATGGCGTTGGCACCCACGGCGGGTGCGAACGGCGTCGAGCCAGACGAGCCCGCGCCGATGGCCCACGCCATGAACAGGCTCGCAGCGGCGGCCAGGACGAACGTCGCCAGCGTCGTTACGCCGGGCATGGTCCCTCGGGTCGCTGTGTCGCACTCGTGGGTCGCACCGACCTCATCGCTGTCTCCCGTCCTGATACCCCTCGCGGAGTCCCAGCACGGTCCGGCGCAGGAGGAGATAGCCGAAGAACACAAAGAGCAACAGCACCGCCATCATCCCGAGCCAGACGGGATCGGTCAGAAGTTCGGGAACGGCCATAGCAGGCCTTCCGCCGGCCGGCCCAAAGTCGTTTCGACGGAATGCAGCCGTACCGCGACGGTAAATGAGCCGTGGCGACAGCCAGCTACGCGTCGGGTTGGGTGATGGTGAACGTCTCGAAGACATCGCCATCGGGCGTGACCAAGCGTCCGTCGAGCCCGTCGGCGGCTGGTTCGAGTTCGGCTGTGTGCCTTGCGGTGACCCCGCGGCTGGGCGTGGCTTCCGGGATTCAGCAGGGGAATCTCGCCGTCGAGTTCGACTGTCGGGTTGTGGCTGTGGCCGTAGATCATGGCGTCGGCGTCACGCTCGCGGCCGGTCAACGACAGCGCGGTCGTCCCGCCGCGAACGGTGTGGGTGACCGCCAGCCGGAGGCCCTCGTACTCGACGGTGCGAATCTCCGGCAGTCGCTCACGGATGTCCGCGTCGTCGTTGTTACCGTAGACGCCGCGGAACGTCCGCGCTTCGGCCTCGAAGGCGTCGAGCACTGAAGCACGCATGAAATCCCCGGCGTGGACGACGAGATCGGCTTCCCTGACAGCCTCGAGGGTGCGGCCCCGGAGCTTGTGGCCCTCGGTGCTGTGTGTATCCGAGACGACAGTCAGCATAGCGATGAGTACACCGCCAGGGTACTGAAAGGTACCGCTGTCGTGGTAGATCGGGTGGTAGCGCAGGTAGTGGCGTTATCTGATCGAGGGGAACTCCGAGCCCGACTGCGCCTGCTGGAGGCCCGTCGTCGCATCGCCGCGGCTCTGAATCACGTTGAACGCGGTCATCAGATCGTTCTTCGAGACGATACCGACGAGATCACCCGCCGCGTCGACGACGGGCAGCCGGCCGATGTCGCCGTCCTGTATTCTCTGTAACGCGGTGAAGGCGTCGGCGTCGGGGGTGATGGTCTGTACGTCCCGTTGCATCACATCTTCGACCGTGTAGGCGTCGCGTTCGACCTCCCCGACCGAGCGCGCGTCGTCGAGTGTGACCATCCCGATCAGTGCGCCGCGGCTGTCGACGACCGGATACCCGGTGTGTCGCTCGGTGAGCATGCGGGTCATGAGGTCGCTGATCGTCGTTTTCGGATCAGCGACGAGCAGGTCACGTTCGGGCGTCATGATGTCGCCGACGGTGACGTCCTGAAACGCCGATTTGATCGCCGACTGCTGGGCCTCGCCGGAGGCGGCGATGTAGATGAAGAAGGCCAGCAGGATCATGATCGGGCTGAACGCAAACAGGCCGAGCATGCCGAGGACGAACGCGAAGGTCTTGCCGACCTCCGAGGCGATCTTGGTCGCTCGCGCGTGTGGGCGAGTGCGAGCCAGCAACGCGCGCAGCACACGGCCGCCGTCCATCGGGAACCCCGGCAGCATATTGAACGCGGCGAGCCCGACGTTCATCAGCGCGAGGTAGCCGACGACGAAGCGGACGGCGTCGAGGCTCGGCGGCAACACGAGAAAGGCGACAAATGAGAGCACGCCGACCATTACGCTGACGACAGGCCCCGCGATAGCGATGCTGAACTCCTGTCGCCAGTCCTCGGGGATTGTTTTGAAGTTTGCCACGCCGCCGAGCAGCCAGAGCGTGATCGACTCGATCTCGACGCCGTACCGCATGGCCACCAGCGAGTGGCCGAACTCGTGGAGCAACACGCCGACGAAGAGCCCGGCGGCTGCCGCCGAGCCGAGCAGCCACGGTGTCAGGCCGGCTGTCAGCGGGTCGGCGGCGATCGACCCCCCGAGCAGGTCGTTGACAAGCCCGGTCAGGCGGTCGATGTCGGAGCCGATCACCCACGCGAAAATCGGGAGGATGAGGAGGAACGTCCAGTTGAGCTGGATCGGGATGTCGAACACCCGTCCAAGACGGAGCCCACGCATACGATTCAGTAGGGGCTGGAGCTATTAAACGCCACCCGTCGCCCAAGCGAACCGCTCAAATACGCCGCCGGTCTACCAGCGACCGTGTCACAGCAGGTGTCGGCCGTCGAGACGCTGTTCCTCCACGAGCGGGGCGACAGCTACCGCGTTGTCGCGCTCCAGGACGGGAGCCGGGTGTTTCACGGCACGCTCGATACCAAGGAGACGAGCGCTGGCCCGCGACCCGGGCGATTTCGGCGGAAAGCGGGCAGCAACGAGGAACCACGCGACCCCGAGGAGTTCGTCGAGCTGGCCCGCGGCGCGACGCGCATCCGCATCTCACAGCAGACCTCGAAGGCGGGCCGTCAGGAACTACAGGATCTACTGGACGGCTACCAGCTCTCGGCGAAAACGGTGCGCACCTGCCGCTTCTGCGCCAACGACGGCGAGTATGCGCCGATCACCGACGAAACGGCGATCAAGACCGACCGCGAGCACATCTGTCCGGACTGTGCCCGCGAGGAACTGGAGCGCGAACTCGCCTACAAGGGGCAGTTCACCGGACAGGCACAGGAGCGACTGGAGGACCTCCTGCTTGAGGTGCAGGACCTCGATCGGATTATCGACCTCCTGTCGGGCGAACTCGATCCCGACCTCACGAAGTTCGACACGATCAGCGCAACCGTCGACGATATCGATCCCGTGCAGACGGCCGATCTCGGCCTCGATCCCGAACTGCAGTCGATGATCGAATCCCGGTTCGACGAGCTGCTGCCGGTCCAGAGCGTCTCCGTGCGCAATGGCCTGTTCGATGGCGACGACCAGCTCGTCGTCAGCGCGACGGCGACCGGGAAGACGCTGATCGGCGAACTCGCTGGCGTGAATCGCGCGCTGAACGGCGAGGGCACGATGCTGTTTCTCGTCCCGCTGGTCGCGCTGGCCAACCAGAAACACGAGGACTTCCGGGATCGCTACGGCGACCTCGGGCTGGACGTGACGATCCGTGTCGGCGCGAGCCGGATCAACGACGACGGCACGCGGTTCGATCCCGGCGCGGACGTGATCGTCGGCACCTACGAGGGGATCGACCACGCTCTGCGAACGGGCAAGGATCTCGGCGATATCGGGACGGTCGTCATCGACGAGATTCACACCCTCAAAGAGCCGGAACGCGGCCACCGCCCTCGACGGTCTCGTCTCGCGGCTGAAATACTACTGCGAGGAGCGTAGCGAGACGCGAAGCGAGTACGGCGGCGCGCAGTGGCTCTACCTCTCGGCGACCGTCGGCAACCCCGAATGGCTGGCCGGCCAGCTCGGCGCGACGCTCATCGAGTTCGAGGAACGACCCGTCCCCATCGAGCGGCACGTCACCTTCGCCGACGAGCGCGAGAAAC
>KI543197.1:147195-161876 GCA_000496215.1 uncultured archaeon A07HN63 | reverse complement strand
GGTACGATTCCGCGCCGTACCATGCCGGACTCGATTACGGCCGCCGCAAGGATGTCGAGGAACAGTTTCCTCGATCAGGACCTCGCGGCGGTCGTCACCACCGCCGCCCTCGCCGCCGGAGTCGACTTCCCGGCCTCGCAGGTGCTCTTCGACTCACTGGCGATGGGCATCGAGTGGCTCTCCGTCCAGGAGTTTCAGCCAGATGCTCGGCCGCGCGGGGCGACCCGATTTATCACGACGAAGGGACGGTCTACATGCTGATTGAACCCGACTGCACCTACCACAACTCGATGGAGATGACCGAGGATGAGGTTGCGTTCAAGCTGCTGAAAGGCGAGATGGAGGACGTGCGCAACGTCTACGATCAGGCCGCCGCCGTCGAGGAGACCCTCGCCAACATCACCGTCGCCGGCGAGTCAGCCAAGCGACTCAACGACCGGATGCTCGGCGAGATCGACACCCAGCGAGCGGTCGGCAAGCTACTGGAGTGGGAGTTTATCGACGGCCTGTCGCCGACACCGACCGGGCAGGCGGTCACGCGGCATTTCCTCTCGCCCGACGACGCCTTCCGGCTGCTGGATGCGATCCGGAACGGACGCACGCCCCACGAGATCGTCGCCGAACAGGAGCTGGCCGACGAGGAACTGTAACCCCGAAGCTGGCGTGGAAGGAACCGACGAGCCGTATGAGAACGGGTGACAGTGAAACGCGAGTCGAAGCCACAGGTGTGCTTTTGCCTTGCTGGTCCGACAGCCTGCACAATGCTTCACAACCCACTCTTCCGCTGGGGTATCGGCGCCTCCGGTGCAGTGATGATCGCGGCCGTCTCGTACTTTTTCCTCACCGGCCTCACACAGCTTATCGCCTACGGGATGGCGGTGATGGATCTCGTGTTTACACCGCTGTTTCTGAAGTACGCCGCCGAGGGGTAACGACACGACGGCCGAACGGCTTTCAGGCTGGCCGGCGAGACAGCGGGTATGGCCGCCGATCTCGACGAGAAGACGGATCGCTACGAGTCGATGCTGGCCGACGCGCTGGCGGAAGCAACAATCGAACCGCCGGCCGAAACACCGCTCGGAGCGGCCGCAGCCGAGTGTCGGGAGATGGCCGAGTCCTACCTGCAGGATGGCCGGCACTTCCGCGACGACGGCGACCCGGTCAACGCGCTGGCGGCGTTTTCCTACGGTTACGGCTGGCTTGACTGTGGCGTCCGGCTGGGGCTGTTTGCGGTGCCAGACGACACCGAGCTATTCACCATGTAGGAACGAAGCCGCGACCGAGCGGGGTCACGATTCGATCCAGATCGTCTCGATACCGCAGGCGGGACACTCCCGGGTCGTCTTCAGCGGCTCGTCGTCCGACCCGGCCTGCTCGTCGGCGACCGTCGCAGCCGCCGAGCGACCGCAGACGACACATTCGAACTCAATGTTCATGCGTTCCGTTCGCCACGAATGCAGGCGTTCGACCGGTATCGAGGTTGTGGTATCGGTAATGATGCGGTGGTGACCACCGATTGCCAGCGTGGCGTGGGTGCTGTCGATCCACACGCCCCATCAGTATCAACAGTGGCTGGCGTCGTCGATGGCGTGATGATAGAATCGGATCTGGGCTGTATCGCCGGTATCGCGTGGCGCACAACAGACGCGACGATATTTTTCGTTGTCGTTCAGTGCGATCATCAACCCGCCGTCATGCTCGGAGACCGATTCGTAGCCGGACTCACAGACCGGACAGGTGTTTGGTGGATCGGATGGAATCTGTGGCATGTCTGGATCACCCCGATGCGTGGTGGCCGCGAGAGCGCTGCACAGCCGCGATTGTGGGTCGAGACAGGAGACCGTGCAATCGCATAGCGAACAGTATCGTGACGAGCGTAAAAATAAGCTTCCCGGGACAGCCGGTTGCCGGGTGAGCGGGCGACTACAGCGCGATAGCCTCGCCGCCGTGAGCATCGAGATCGGTCGCCGGTCCGGCAACGACCGTTGCTTCCGACCCGTTGGCGGTGACGATATCGATCTGGACTCGCTCCGCCGCGGGGATGGGGTTGAGGTAGGTATTGTCGAAGGAGACCTGATCGACGGGAGTGCCGGGGAGCGGTGCTGCCGCCGTGTCGGTGAGCGTGTACGGCGACGCGGTCGGGCTATCGGCGTCGGCGCCGGTAAACAGGTTCGACGAGGCGAGCGATCCGACAGCCGCCGGACTGTTGCCCCAGTTTTTCGTGGCGACCTGTAGCTCCGGCGAGCCCCCGGCGTCGATATCGTAGGCGACCCCCAGCGGGATGACGAGCTGATAGGTGTCGCCGGGATCGGTGAGCAGGGCGTTTTCAGGGGTTGCGGCGTCGACAGGGGAGATCAGGAACCCCGAGTTGCCCTGCCCCGTGTAGGCGCTGGTCGAGGCGTCGATCTTGGCGGGGTCGGCCTTGCGCTGGTGGACCAGAAACCGGGTCTCGTTGCCAGCGTGGTATACCACCATCGCCTTTGTCAAATTCACGGGGTTCGACCCCGGTGATCCCGTTACGTTCACCCGCAGTTCGGTGATGTAGGAGTCAGTCGAACGAACGACAGCGCGGTCGCTATCGTACTCGGTTGTGAGTGATTCCACGTGGCCGGTCGCGCCCGTCGCGGTAATGTCACCCGCACCCTGTGTAGTCGGTCCTGCTTGATGGGCCTGTGCTTGCAACGAGGCAGCGGTGGAGATCAGGACGCCGGCCGCAACCGCCGTCAGAACGATCATCGTGAGATAGACGACAAGTGTCCCTACCCCTACCTGACTGCGTCTGTCAGTGCTGAACATGGTAGCTCGCGCGCACTCGGCTGGTTAGGCCGAGCCGTTATCAATAGCAATTATCTCAATCATCATTAAACTACCGCTCCGGGCGACAGTCCGTTCAGAGTTGATTTGTGGCCGACAGATGTGACTGTGCGGTGGGATGTGGGATGGGTGTCCCGATCGCAGCCACACAGCTACGGTCGGTATCGAGGTATCCAGAAAGCGAAAATCCGGGACGGGTGGGCAACGTCCCGGCCTGTTCCGGGCAGGCAAACAGTCGGCGTTCACGGGCCGACTGTGTTCATCTGCACGAGGGTTACATAAATAATCATGGACTGAGTTATCGAATTTGATCAAAGTATGACAGCTTAAACACCTGCTCGCGTCCTGACTAGAGCGTGACTGAGGGAGCCAAACATGGCGCACTGACGGCTCTTATTATTGATTTTGAGAACTACTCGGATACTTTTATACGGAAACCACGACACATGTCAGACGCTGGTATGCCACCTGTCGGATACGCTCCATCCAAGCCGGCATTCCAGTGAGCGCACTCCCCCTAGCCCTGTGCCGGCGTGTTGGGCACACGTTCGGGACGGGGACGGCCCCATTTCTCCACGCCCATCACAACAACATAGAGCGGTGAGACCGTGCCGTCGAAACCGATTTGCAGCGGAATCGGCCGCCAGCCTCCGAGTGGGCGGAAAGCTATTAGGTGGTGCCGCAGGGTCTACCTGTAGGAGACAGGACTCCGCTGGATCATATGTCGAAAACGCACATCTCAGCAAACACGAGGGCGTACTGGCAGCAGATCTGGGAGACGAACAACCTGTTCACCGTCGACGACGATGCCGCTGATCCGACGTACATTCTGGGTATGTTTCCGTTCACGTCGGGCGATCTCCACATGGGCCACGTTCGGAACTACACCATCGCCGACGCCTACGCCCGCTACCGCCGGCTACAGGGCGAGGAGGTGCTGCAGCCGATGGGGTGGGATGCCTTCGGGCTGCCCACGGAGAACGAATCCGTCGCCAACGATGTCGATCCCGAGTTCTGGACGGAGCAGTGTATCGACCAGATGCGCGACTCGATGGAGAAGTTGGGGTTCAGCTACGACTGGGACCGTGAACTCCGCACGTCGGACCCCGAGTACTACCGGTGGACACAGTGGCTGTTCAAGCGGCTCTACGAGCACGGGCTCGCCGAGCGGGCACAGCGGCGTGTCAAGTGGTGTCCGGAAGACGAGACGGCACTGGCCGACGAGCAGGTCGACGACGGTGCCTGCTGGCGGTGTGGCACCGAGGTAGAGACCCGGGAACTCGACCAGTGGTTTTTCGAACTCACCGCGTACGCCGACGAGTTACTTGACGGACTCGACGACCTCCAGCAGTGGCCCGAGAGCGTGAAGCAGCGACAGCGAAACTGGATCGGTCGCCGCGAGGGGGTGACGGTCACCTTCGAGACAGATACCGGCGACGAGATCGATGTCTTCACCAAGCGGCTCGACAGGCTCTACGGGACGACCTATCTGGCGCTGGCACCCGACCACCCGATGAGCCGCCGGCTCGCCGAATCCGATCCCGATATAGCCGAGTTCGTCTCGACCGTCGACCGAACCGAGGGCGACGAGTTCGACGGTATGCGAACCGGCGTGACAGCGATCCATCCCGCTACCGGGGCGGAGCTCCCGGTGTATATCGGTGCCTACGTCGTCGACGATCTGGGTACAGGTGCGGTGATGGGCACGCCGGCCCACGACGAGAACGACCACGCGTTCGCAACAGCACACGATATCGAGCATCGGGTCGTTATCGAACCAGAGGAAGACAGCACAGAGATTCCGTACACGGGTGAGGGCGAGCTGATCGAGGGCGGCGAGTACACCGGGGTTGCGACAGCGGAGGCCCGTGAGCAACTGCTCGCCGATCTTGACGCCGCAACGCAGCACACCGACTACAGAGTCCGGGACTGGTGTATCTCCAGACAGCGATACTGGGGGACGCCGATCCCGGTCGTCCACTGCGAGGACTGCGGCGAGGTGCTCGTCCCCGACGAGGAGCTTCCGGTCGAACTCCCGGATTTTACCCCCGAGACCGGCACGTCGCTGGCGGCCCACGATGAGTTCGTCGAGACGACCTGTCCCGAGTGTGGCCGCGACGCGCGACGAGAGACGGATACGCTGGATACGTTCGTCGATTCGGCGTGGTACTACCTCCGGTTCATCTCGCCCGACGAGGGCGACCAGCCGTTCGACACCGAGCGGGCCAGCGAGTGGCTGCCCATCGATCAGTACGTCGGCGGTGACGAGAACGCGGTGATGCATCTGCTCTATCTTCGCTTTTTCGCGCGCGCACTGGCGGATATCGGGCTCATCGACACCCGGGAGCCGGTTCGAGAGCTGCTCACCCACGGGATGGTGCTCAACGACGGCACCAAGATGTCGAAAAGCGAGGGGAACGTGATATCGCCGGCGGAGTACGGCGTGGCGACAACCAGACTGTTCATTCTGGGCGCGGTCACACCCGAGAGCGACTTCGACTGGTCGAATCACCGGCGCACAGCCAGCTATACGCTGCAGAAGGAACTGCAGCGGCTGGCAACCGAGGGACTGGACGACGTGCAGTCGGGTGAGCGGCGGCAGGTCGACGAGCACGTCGCCGAGCGGGTCGACAGTGCGATTCGCACGACGACCGACCACTACGAGTCGCTCGACTTCTACGATGTGGTTCGAGAGCTTCGCTCGCTGTACTCCACACTCAGCGAGTATGAGGAGTACACGACGCCCCACGAGAACGTGTTCCGCCGTGGTATCGGGGCACTGGTCCGCATGCTGGCCCCCATCACGCCGTATCTCAGTGAGGAGCTCTGGAGCAGACTCGGCGATGGCCTGCTGGCCGAGGGTGATCGGTGGCCCGAGCCACGACGAGAGGGTGAGACCGACGAGCGAGGCCAGCGGCTGGTCGAGTCGACCCGCGAGGACATCCGCGACATCCACGATTCGGTCGGCGGGATCGACCCCGACCGCATCCGGATCGTCGTCGCGCCAGCATGGAAATACGCGGCGCTCGAAACCGCACTCGACGCGGAACGGAATATCTACGATACGGTGATGGACGAACACGGCGACCGGCAGGGCGACGAGGTGGCCGACTACGCCCGACACCTCGCAGAGAACCGATACGATCTCGGCGAAGAGTTGCCGCAGGCCCGCGAACAGCAGGTGCTGGAGCGTGCCAGCTGGCTCATCGAGAAGGAGCTTGACGCCGAGGTGACTGTCGAGGCTGCATCCGACGCCGAGCCGGCCCTCGCCGAGCGCGCGCGGCCGGGCAAGCCAGCGATCAGCATCGAGTAAATCCTATAGCCACATACACTATATGAGGGCTATTCGGTAACAGCGACCGTCGCCTCTTTTGCGGCGTCCGTTCGCGGCAGGAACTCCGCCAGTGCGTCGATCAACGTCGTGTCGTCGTCGATCTCGTCGCGGTCGAACTCGCGGGTCGGCAGCCACCACTGGGCGCGTTCGATCTCGATTTCGTCGTCGGTGACACGGAACCCGTCGAGGTCGGCCCACGGCGTCATCGAGCGGTCGACTCGCAGGCCAGCGTCGGTGACGGCGAGTTCGGTGCTGTCGTCGGTGAAGAGAAACAGGAGCGACGAGAGTCCGGTCAGCGAGGTAAGCAGCGAGGTGTTCGCGGCAGAATCAGCCATCACCGAGAGTGCAGTCCCAACAATCATCATCGCTGCCCCGATGCCGACGAGAACGGATAGAGCTGATTTCCCGCGTGAGTCGAGAATGCTGTCATCGGCATCGCCGACTGTGACCACGGCGTGTTCGTTCGCTCGTTCGCGTAGCCGATAGTTCCGAAGAACGGCTCCGGCGGCCGGGACACCGATACCGGGGACGACGGCGAGGAGGCCAACAAGCGGGAACGGTTCGGGTGCGACAGCGGGCGGCGTGAGGATCATATACGGCAGAAAGCAGAGCGGCGGAAGGACGGTCGCGGCGACGCTTGGCAGCGACGTGACACGGTCCGGCAGTTCCGGAACCAACGTCGCGGCAAGGGCGCCCGCGGCGGCGATAGCGAGACCGGCGGCGAGGATCGTTCCGAGGGACGCTGGCACGACGGCAACCCAGCCGGTAACCGCGACTGTTGGAAGCAGCAGCGTGGCGACGTAGAGGCCGAGGAGAGCTTCGATGAGGCGGCGGCCATCCATACCGATGCCTGACAGCTACGGGGTAAAGAATGGTGAGGCTGTGTTTCTCACTCGATTCGGAACGTCGGGCCGTCGTCACTGTCCTGTACCTCGATCCCGAGGTCAGCCAGCGCGTCCCGCAGGTCGTCGGCGCGGTCGTAGTTGCCGGCCGCGCGTTCGGCCTCTCGCACGTCGAGGACGAGTTCGACAAGGTCGCTTGTGAGGTCGACATCGCCCGCGGTCTCCGCTCCGAACTGGAGGCCGAAGACCTCGCCGCCCAGCGATTCGAACGTCTCGATAGCTTGTTTGAGCCCGTGATAGTCGTACGGCTCGCTGTCGACGTGGCGGTTGACGGCGTCGGTCAGCGAGCGGAGCGCGGCCATCGCCTCCCGGACGTTGAAGTCGGCGTTCATCGCCGCGGTGAACGCCTCGCGCGTCTCGCTGACGGCCGCCCGCAGGTCAGTATCCTCGGTTTTTGCGGTCGCGTCGACTGAATCGCAGGCGTCGACCGCGGTGTCGTAGGCGCGCTGGAGGCGGTCCCACCGCTCTTCGGCTTCGGCCATCGCCGCCTCGGAGAAGGTCTGTTTCGAGCCGTACTCCGTCGAGAGATAGAACGTGCGGATGACGTTCGGGCCGTACTCGTCGAGGGCCGCCTCGACGGTGAAGAAGTTATCGAGGCTGGAACTCATCTTTTCGTCCTCGGTCTCCAGCAGCCCAGTGTGGAGCCAGTAGTTGGCGAACGTCTCGCCGGTGGCGGCCTCGCTCTGGGCGATCTCGTTTTCGTGATGCGGGAAGACGAGGTCGTGGCCGCCGATGTGGATGTCGATGGTGTCGTCGAGATGCGTCATCGACATCGCCGAGCACTCGATATGCCAGCCGGGGCGGCCCTCGCTCCACGGTGAGTCCCACGTTTGCCCCGTCGGCGGATCGTCGCCGTGGTCGTGTTTGGCGTGTTCGGCGATGGCGTCGGGCGCGACGCCGCCGGCTTTCCAGAGCGCGAAATCCGCGGGGTTGCGCTTCTCGCTGCGCTCGTCGGGGTCGCCCTGGGCTTCGAGCTCGTCGAGCTGCTGGTTCGAGAGCGTGCCGTAGTCGTCGAAGGAGGTCACGTCGAAGTACACCGACCCGTTGGCCTCGTAGGCGTGGCCGGCATCGATCAGCGTTGCGACGAGCTCGATAATCTCGGGGATGTGCTCGGAGACGCGGGGGTAGACCGTCGCTCGCCGGAAGTTCAGCCCGCGCATGTACTCGATGACCTTCGTGATGTAATGACGAGCCACGTCGGCTTCGGTCTCCCACTCGGGGCGTTCGCCGATCCGGGCGGCGATCTTCTCGTTCACGTCGGTGAAATTCTCGACGTGGCGCACGTCGTAGCCCGAGTAGTCGAGCCAACGGGCGATCACGTCGGCGTGGGTCCAGAGCCGCGCGTGGCCGAGGTGGGGATCGTCCGAGACCGTCAGCCCACAGACGTACAGCAGGACCTCGTCGCCGGTCGGCTCGAAGGACTCGCGCTCGCCTGTCAGGGAGTTGGTCACGGAGAGTGACATACCCGGTGGCTATCCCGGCGACCGCTTGAAGCCGTCGAAATCAGCCCTCGCCCTCAACGCACTGGAGCGCACTCGCTCCCGACCGCTTGGGGACGAGGACGACCAGCGTGTCGCCGGCGACGCCCGCCGCCAGTACGTCAATGTCGGCGATGCGGAGCCGGTCGAGGACCGTCGCCAGCAACGCGCTATCGACATCGCCGCTCGCACGGATCGCTGTCAGCGACTCCGTTGCTGTGTCGACGGCGTCGGCGACAACGTCGCCATTCAAGGACGGGTAGCGAGTCGGCCGATTCGGCATCGATTCTGCGGTCCATGCGCACCGTCAGCGAGCGGTCGCTCGCGTCGGGGGCGTCAAGCGATTCGGCGAACCGCCGGAGTGCGGTCGCAATCGCCTCGCGGTCGCCGTCGATAGCGAGCGTCTCGGCCGCGGCAGTGTAGTTGACGACGCCGGCCCGCAGCGCGTCGTAGAGCGCGGGCCGCTCGCGGACGGCCTCGCGCGTCTCGGCAGCGAGTGACATAGTGAAACTCGGCGGGGAACGGGTATCATAATTTCGCCAGCCGCCGGTTTCGAGCGGTCGGATATATCGATTACCGCGATAGCAAACTCGTGTCGCGCGCCGAACCCGCCGTAATCGGTGGCTATACCCACCGGGTGCGCTTGGCTGAATCGTTCTCGGGCGAAAAACCGGGGTGAGAGAGGTGACTCGTTGAGGCTGAAATCACTCGATGCAATCCACGATCACCTGCCGAAACACCGACGTTACAGCCCTACCCGAAGTCCCTAAGAGTCTCGCGGCCAACCTTCAGGTATGCAATCGCTGGTCATCGTCGCCCACGGCTCTCATCTCAATCCCGATTCGGCGACGCCGACACACACCCACGCCGACACGATCAGAGCGACCGGCGCGTTCGACGAGGTCCGAACCGGCTTCTGGAAGGAACAGCCCTCGCTCCGTGAAGTCCTCCGCACGGCCCGCGGCGACGATATCTACGTCGTCCCGCTGTTCATCAGCGAGGGCTACTTCACCGAGCGCGTCATCCCCCGCGAACTCAGGCTGGAGGGCTGGGACCCGAGTCTGTGGGATTCGGACGGTATCTCGGCGGATACCGCCACGCTCGTCGCCAGCGACATCGACAAAGAAGTCCACTACTGTGGTCCCGTCGGCACGCACGAGGCGATGACGGACGTGCTCGTTCGCCGCGCGGAATCGGTCACCGGCGATCCGTCTGTCGGCGAGGTCTCCGAGTCGGCAGACTCGGAGGCTCGTCAGACGGAGTCTGACGGTGGCTTCGGGTTCGCCGTCGTCGGCCACGGCACCGAGCGCAATGAAAAGAGCGCGAAAGCAATCGAGTACCACACCGAGCGGCTCCGCGAGACCGGCCGGTTCGACGAGGTCAAGGCGCTGTTCATGGACGAGGAGCCCGAGGTCGACGATGTCACCGAGCACTTCGACAGCGAGGACATCATCGTCGTCCCGCTGTTCATCGCCGACGGCTTCCACACACAGGAAGATATTCCCGAGGACATGGGGTTGACCGACGATTACCGGGACGGATACGACGTGCCCACGACCGTCGACGGCCACCGGATCTGGTACGGCGGCGCGGTCGGCACCGAGGCACTGACCGCCGACGTGATCCTCGAACGCGCTGCCGACGCCGGTGCGGATATCGGCGACGCGATAGCACGGGTGCGCCAACAGACCAAACCGACGACACTGGTGGCGGGCGATTAGATGTCGGCTGTCGAATCCGATCTTTCCGAGATACAGCTGGCGGCGTTCAGGGAGACACTTGCAGAGGAACCCATCGAGTACGACGGGCTGGCCGCCGAGTACGACGCCGACGAGGAGGCGTATCATATCGAGACGCCCGAGCACCAGACCAGCGTCAGTGCCGACGACCTCGGGACGGTCGCTGCCGAGCAGGCAGCCTACATCACGAACTGGTATTTCTACACCCAGCAGGTCGGCAGTGAGATCAAGCGGGCGTTCTGTCGGTGGCTCGAACTGGCCGAGGATCACCCGGTTCCGGATCGCTACGACGCACTCGCAGCCGGGATCGACCGCGAGTGGGGTCAGCTCAGGATCACCACGACACTGGCAGACGATGGGACCCGTCGCTACGAGGTTCGCCACGTCGACGACAGCGACGCGAACACGGACACACTGACGACGCACACAGACCCCTTCGACGCCCGCGATATCGGGACGCTCGATGCGGACGGTCAGTACCGCCCGCTCCGCACCGCGCCGTCGCTCGATTCCGGCTGGCTCTTTCCCGACCTGACCGCAGACGAGGTCTACGAGGCCGTCGAGGCGTTCTATCCGGCGACGGTCGTTAACTGGCACCGCGAACAGCGCGGCGAGCTCGACATCGACCACTGGCGGGACGAACAGGACCGCCAGAGCGGGATCTACAATCTGATTACCGTGCTGCCGGACGAGGCCGTCGAGTGGGCGACGGCGGCCTGCTGTGACGACTCACAGTGTCTCAAACGCCGTGAATGGGAACTTTCCGAGGACGAACCGCTGGACGCCGACGGCGGCGACGGCGTCTTCCCGTGCCGCGAACCGTGTTCGATGGTCGTCGCCGCGGGTCGCGAATGGGCCAAACTTGAGCGCGAGGACACCCAGACCTACGAGTTCGAGTTGACACCGAGTGAGAAGGAACAGCTGGAAGAAATCGTCGACGCGGTCGCCGACGACACGGTCGACGAGATTCGGGAAGCCGATCTCGATGAGAGCGCCAACCGCTACCGCGTGCGGTATCTGCGCGAGAAGCGATTCGACGACGACGGCAACCTCTCGGGGACACCAACTCGTCCGGATGGTGATGATAACGACGGCGCCAACGACACCGACGATCACGACGAGTAACCCGAGAGCAATATCAAGGGACGGCGGCTGCGTTACTCCACGCTGGCGTCGTCGCTCTGGGCTGACACCGCCAGCGAGGCCACAACACCCAGCAGGACGACCAGCGAGCCGGCGAGGACAGCCGTGCTTCCGATGCTCGCGGCGACAGCAGTCGAGAGACCGAGCGCGAGAAGCCCGACGACGATCACCGGCGCGGAGAAGCCAGCGGGGCCAGCGTCGGTCAGCGCCTCAAGTCGGTCGACGAGGGTCGGTTCGGTGGGTTCGGTTGTGGTTGGCTTCGACAGCGAGTCGTCGACTGCGACCTGCCGGGTCTCCTCTTCGGGCGGCCTGACCGTGACGGTCGTGTAGGCAACCTCGGCCCCGTAGCCGGTTGCGATCTTGAGCCGCCCCGAGATCTCCGTCTGTGGCGTCTCGACATCGACCGTCACCGGGTAGGTCCGGTTCCGCTCGACGTAGTGGTTGGTCGTCCGGAGCGAGGCCACCGACGACAGCGTCTCGTCGAGGTTGAGATGGACGTGGACAGCCTGCTCGTGGTTATCCAGCACAACCTCGAAGGATTCGCTCGTCTCGAAGGCTGACGGCGAGGCTATGGCGTACAGATCAGCCTCGTTGAGTACGGCCGTCAGTTGGTCCACAGGTAACGCTCGGTGTCGACAGAGAAAAAACTACAGGCCGCGGTCAGGCCGCCGCCTCCTCGCGCATATCCGGCGGGAGGAGGTTCGGGATGCCGTCCTCGATCGGGTAGGCTTCGCCGCACTCCGTGCAGGTGAGTGTGCCCTCGATAATCTCCTCGTCGTCATCGCGTTCCTCGACAGACAGCTCGAGTTCGTGTTTGTCTTCGGGACAGCAGATGATGTCCATCAGTGACTCCTTCATATCAGAATATGCGGACGGCGACGGCAAAAGCCTACGGGTTCGACGGGTCAGGCCAGGCGACGGTCGCGGTCAGGCGCCGCCGTAGGCCTCAATAACGGTATCGATCCGGTTTGCCAGCACGTTCATCTCGCCGGTAGCGTGGTCACCCTTGTAGACGAACTCGGTGACGCCGGCTTCGAGTGCATCGTCGGCGATGGGTTCGAGCGCCTTGCCCGTGAGGATGACAACCGGAACCTCCGGATCACCGTCCCGACCATTGACCGAGGCGGCGAGCTGGATGCCGTTTCCGTGCGGGAGCTCGTAGTTTGTGACGATGCAGTCGATATCGTCGTACTCCGTGAGCGCATCGCGGACCTCCTCGGCGGTGCCGACGGTCGTCACGTAGAAGTTGTGAACGTCCTCCAGGGTGTCGGAGACGCGTGCCGCCATGAAATCGCTGTCTTCCACGAGCAAAACGTGCGGTGCTGACATTTTAGCATGGTTTTTTCCTACGGGCTAATAATTGTAGCTCAATCACCGTAGCGGAACTGTCAGACAGAGAAGCTCTTTTCAGGTGAGAGGATGTCGACAATCGGTGTCAGTTGTCGTAGGGATACCGCTTTGTCGCCCCGCAGTCACACCGCATGACGATCCGGCCGTCCCGCACGCGGACGCGAACATTGACCCCCGGCCGAAGTGCGACATCACACGCCGGACAGGTGAACCGCTTGAACCGACGGGGGAGCCCACAGCGATCCTGTTCGGCGATCCGGCGGGCCAAGCGAACGTACTCCCGGGAGCGGTCGAACTCGCCGTTGCCGGCGGCTGTTTTCGCCAGCGCGAACAGCCGGTCGATGCGTTCGCGGGGGATCGACATCGGCCTCAGTAAATCACCGGAACGGAGATTCCGGCCAGCAAGGTCGGTTGTAAGCAATCCAGCGGCGAGCCGTGAACACGCGCGATCAGTCGTCTTCGAGCGCGTCGGCGATCCGGCGCAGCTCGCGGTTCGTATCGCGGACCTCGTCGCGAAGCTGTCGGACCTCGCGGACGAGTTCCTCGTTGCCACCAGACTCGTCGCCACCGCCGCCCATGCCGGGTGGGCCGCCACCCTGTCCGCCGCCACCCATCATGCCGCCCATCATCTGTGCCAGCGGGTTGCCGCCACCGCCGCCCATGCCGCCGGGCGGGCCGCCACCCTGACCGCCGCCCATCATCTCCTCGGGACCGGGGCGCTCGCCCTCGCCCTCGCCGCGTTCCTGCTCTCGCTGCTCGCGGATTTCCTCGACTCGCTCGCGGAAGGATTTCTCCTCCTCGCCGCCCTCGTCCGGTGCTGTCTCGTCGCCCTCGGCGGCCTCGGCCGAGTCCCTCTCGTCGCCGTCCGGCGCTGTATCTTCGTCATCTGTCATACCCCCGCGTTCAACCGGAACACGGAAAACGGTTGCTGGTTCGAGACAGACTGGTATCGAGTCCGTCTCCGACCCCACATATCGCCCTCGCCCGCAACACATTAGGCCGGAGACACTCACGTTCGGGTATGATAAACGAAACCGTCGAGGAGATTCAGGGCATGCACTCCCACAGCTCCTCGACAATCGCCGTCAAGGCGACCGAGGCGTTGTCGGAGCTGCTCGACCGGGAGTACGCCTCCGTCGACGAGTTCGAGCTGGATCTCGAACGCAACGCGGGCGCGCTTCGCCGGGCGAACCCCTCGCATGCCTCCCTCCACAACGCGGTCTGGGCCGTCCAGCGGTCGGTCGTCGACGCCACCGAGACGGTCGACGACGCCAAGGAGCTTACCCGCGAGATGATCGACCGCGTCGTCGATGACATCGAGACCGGCAAGCGCCGGGCCGCCGAGCAGGCCGCCGAGACGTTCGACGACGGCGAGACGTTCATGACACACGACTTCTCCTCAACGGTCATGTCGGCCGTCGAGACAGCGGCCGACGAGGGGAACGCGCTGACAGCCTACATCAAGGAGGCCCGGCCGCGGTATATCGGCCGCGGCACGGCGCGGATGCTGGCCGACATCGAGCACGTCGACCCGCATCTGATCGTCGACAACGCGATGGGCCACTATCTCTCGGAGTGCGACCGCGTCGTCGTCGGGATGGACTGTATCGTCAACGACACCCTCTACAACCGGGTCGGGACGTTCCCGCTGGCGGCGACGGCGAATCATATGGACGTGCCGTTCGTCGTCGTCGGCTCCGGCGCGAAGGTTATCGAGGACGAGTTCGTCTTCGAGAACCAGTACCGCGCCCCGGAGGAAGTCATGCTGGAACCCGTCGAGGGCATCACCATCGAGAACCCCTCCTACGACGCGACGCCGGTCGAGCTGGTCGACAAGCTCATTACCGACACCGGCGTTCACGATATGTAACAGCAGTGTTCAGGATATGTAGCTGACCACTGCATCGCGTGACACCTGCCA
>KI543197.1:139475-145771 GCA_000496215.1 uncultured archaeon A07HN63 | reverse complement strand
CTTACGGGCCGCTCTCGAAGTAATTCTATGACGACTCGCGGGACCCAGTCGAGTCGGCTGCCGACGGCGGGCTGGATCTCTACGAGATCGCCGACTGGGAGGAGCGAACCTCCGTCGACGGCGCGGCTGTCGCCCTCTACTGGCTGTTGATCCGCGCGGCGAAGTGGATTGTCGTCGCCGTCGCGTTCGGCATCCTCGCGGGGATCGGGGGGCTGGCCGCGTTGAGCAATCCCGCGGTCGGACTGCTGACAGTGCTGTCGGCGATTCCCGCCGCGGGATTGACCACCTACGTTTACTTTTCGGATGTGACGACCCGCGAGCCGCTGTCGTTGCTCGTGACGACATTTTTGCTGTCGATTCTGCTGGCGACCTTCGCCGCGCTGGTCAACTCCTACGCCCAGCGATTCTTCGAGCCGCTCGGGGTCCTCGGCATGCCGCTGTTTTTCTTCCTGATCGTCGGCCCGGGCGAGGAGACGGTGAAACTGCTGGCCGTGCGGCTCTACGCCTACACCGACGACCGGTTCGACGCGGTTGTCGACGGCGCGGTCTACGGCGCGATTGCGGGGCTCGGCTTTGCGACCATCGAGAATTCGATCTACATCCTCCAGCAGTTGTCGGAATCCGGCTCGCTGGCCGAACTCTCCTTTGGAATTACGGCGATCACGACCGGCGGCGACATCACCGCGCTTCGGGCGCTGGCCGGGCCGGGCCACGTCATCTACTCGGCAACCGCGGGCTACTATCTCGGACTGGCGAAGTTCAATCCCGACAACCGCGGCCCGATTGTCGTCAAGGGGCTGTTGCTCGCAACGGTCATCCACGCGACGTACAACACGACCGTCGCCCCGGGCTCGTACCTCGTCAGTTCGCTCACGGGGCTGCCCGACCTCGGCGGGTTCCTCGTCTATGTGTTGCTGTACGACGGCGTCTTCGGGTTCTTTATTCTGCGGAAACTCTGGCGATACCGACACGCGTACAACGAGACAGGCGCGGCCGCCGTCGACGCCTGAGCGCCCGGGCGGTGCCGAAACTTTGCCTAACCCTGATGCGGCCGGAGGTTACAGTTTTTCGCGGCCGATGGCGATCCCGGTTGGCGTGATAATAAGCTGATCGTCACCTTTCTGGACGATATCGCCGTCAACCTCGTCGGAGACCTGCCGGAGTTCGTCGATGATGTGTTCGATGGTCCGGTCGCTCGTGCTGTGGCGGGTGATGTCGGCGATGACGAGATTCCCGTCGTAGATGGCATCCTTGATCTCGATCACGTCCTGTTTCCCGCCGATCTCGGCGATCCGCACTGACATCCCGGCGTCGGCGGCGGGGCGTTCGACATCGTCGAGATCGAGCTCGACGTACTCCGAGGCTGTCGCCTCGCCGTCGTTACCGAGAATCTTGCTCATAATTCCCATAGCGTGTACAGTGAGCGGTTCGCCATTAGTTCTTACGTCAGACAGTCGTCGTCGCTACCTGCAGTGGGCGGCGACAGATGGGGTTTTCAGCCTCCAGCGTAACCCCCGGGTATGACGTTCAGTCTCTGTGTGCGGGAGCCCTACCAGCGCGACGGCGAGACACAGTACCGCTTCGGGGTGGCGGTCACGACCCGGCTGCCGGGCGTCGGCGCGCTGTGTCCGTTCGTTGCCGAGCACGGCGCGGTTGCCGTCCAGAGCCACGTCAACCCGCAACTCGGGGAACGCGCACTCGAGTATCTCGCCGATGGGCT
This sequence comes from uncultured archaeon A07HN63, assembly GCA_000496215.1. Classification (GTDB taxonomy): domain Archaea; phylum Halobacteriota; class Halobacteria; order Halobacteriales; family Haloferacaceae; genus Halonotius. The sequence continues at coordinate 144,051 of KI543197.1, read as the reverse complement.
GGCGGTCGACGACGCGTTGGCAGCCCTGCTGGCCGCCGAACCGGCCGACGAGCGGCGGAATCGACAGGTGCACGCCGTCGGCCGCGATGAGAGTTTTCTGTTTAGCGGCAGCAACTGTGTCGGCGCGATTGGCGAGCACGATGGCGACCATTACACCGTCGCGGGCAACCTCCTGACAGATGCGTCGGTCGTCACCGCGACCGCCGAAGCATACGAGGCAACCGCCTTCGGCGACCGCCCGCTGGCAGGGCGACTCATCGACGCACTCGCAGCAGGCCACGAGGCCGGTGGCGACAAACGCGAGGCACTGACTATTCAGAGTGCGGCCGTCAACGTCGTCAGCACGGAGTCAGTGCCCTATCGGCGATTCTACAACGACCTCCGTGTCGACGCCAGCGAAACGCCGATTGCGGACCTACGAACGACCTACGAGGGCGCGATGCTGGGGTTCGAGCAGTCGCTCAACGAGTACGCCTCAGCCGACGAAATCGACGCTAACCGGCCGGAATAGAGGGCGAAGAGCAAGCGTTCAGACAGAGAAGGTGTACAGATCGTCGCCGACGTGGTGGATCGAGTCGACGACCTTGCCCGAGTCACCGGGCATCTCGTCGCTGTCGGTTTTCGCCCGCCCGATAGCGAGTACCTTTCCGTGGGTTTCCTCGGCGATAGCGACGAGGTCGCCGGTTTCGATGCCGTCGTCGACCTCAACGATGCCGGGCCGCATCACGTCCGCGCCGTCGGAGACGAACGAAACCGCGCCATCGTCGACGGTGACGATGCCGTGCTGTGGCGGGAATTCGTTCGCGCCGTCGACCGTGAGAAACGGCTCGTCGTCGACGTAGGCGACCAGTTGCTCGCCGTCAACGAGGACGATATCGAACTCGGTGCCGTCGAGTTCGACCAGTTCGAAGGTGTCGCCGTCGATCTCGACGCCGAGGGAGTCCGCCAGCGACTCCTGGAGGTCGTCGATAGCGTCACTGCGGAGATGGTGTCTGGAGCTGACTTCCATGCGCGAGCGGAGGCCCGCGGCGTGAATAAATCGCCCGTTCCGTGGTCGCTCGCTGTGGGCGTCAGGCGTAGGTTTCCAGTTCGGTGATCTGGTCGCCGTCGAACCGAAACACGTCGATGAACTCGAAAAGAGACTCACCGTCGGCAGCGACCACATGGCCGTAGGCGGCGATGCCCATCGGCGCGTCGCACAGCGTAGTAAGCTCGTGGGTGGTATCGGTCACCGGGCGTTCTGACTCCATGAACGAGACGAAGGCATCTCGACCGGTGAACTCGCGGTCCGGGCGTCGCTGAACGAAGTCGGGCGCGAGCAGCGACCGGAGTGTCTCGTAGTCGTCGGCATCAAGACAACGGTAATACTCACGGACGCACGCGGTTCGGTCCACAGCGAAGAATCACGACGAGCCGCGAAGAGCGTTGTGGCCACGGCCGCACACTGCGAGGGCACCTGACGATCCGCGCTCCGGTCTCATGGTCACCCAGCTGGCGGTTTCAAACGTACAACAGCGGGATCATCAACAGGACGCCAGCCCCGATCCCGGTCAACAGGGCATCGTACCCGTGTCGCGGGAGATCGACCCCGGTCTCGACGGCCTCAGGAATGAACTCCGTGAGCACGAGGTAGATCATTGCTCCGGCGGCGAACCCGAACCCGAACGGGAGGAAGGCCTCCGCCCACCGGACGAACGCGAAGGCGATGACCGCGCCGATGGGCTGCGGCAGGCTGGAAAACACCGCCGCGCCGATCATTCGCGGGCTCGACAGCCCCATCGCCCGCATCGGAATGGCGATTGCCGTTCCCTCAGGGATATTGTGAATCGAGATGGCGATGGTCATGAAGACGGCCAGCAGTGGCACCGAGAGGCCAAGAATCGAGAGCCCGCCGTCGAGTCCGAGTTGGGCAAAGGAAACGCCGACGGCAACACCCTCCGGAAAGCTGTGAACGGTGAGAATACCCAGAATGAGCACCAGTTTCTTCAGGTCCCCCTCGGCGAACGCTTCGGGATCAATCACGTGATCGTGGTCGTGAGCCTGATCGTCGTGATCGTGTCCGGCGGCCTCGTGGTCGTGAGGCCCATCACTGTTGTCGTGATCGTGACCGCCATCCTCGAGGGGCTGCGAGGAGTCGCCACCACCGATATCAACCGCATCGAGGACGCGATCGGAGACCTCGACGAGGACAACACCCGTCAGCAGGCCGCCGACCAGCAGCGCTGGAAAACCGCTGGCAGCGTAGGCCAGCCCCTCGTTGACGAGGCCGAACAACGACGCGGCGACCATGATCCCCGAGGCGATCCCCCACAGCGCGACGTTCCAGCGGTCGCTGAAGTCGTCGACGACGACAAACGGGAGCGCGCCGAGACCCGTCGCCAGCGCGGTGATCAGGCCAGCAACGAAAACGAACCCAAGGTTCTGGAGTGCCGCCATATCTGTACAGAAGTCACGCACGGTAAAAATAGTTGCTAAAATAAAAATAAATTTTTGTGAACCTAAAACCGTGTCAGAGTATGCTATCGTGAACCAACCACCGAACAGTGAGGTTTTGTGACAGTCGAATGGACTACAATACATGCACAGACGACAGTATCTCGCTGCCGCTGGCCTCACCATTGGCAGCAGTCTCGCCGGATGCCTCGGTGATACCGATGATGGAGCAGGATCTCAGGACGCCAATACAGGCAGGGAAACCGAGTCGTCGAACAGCAGCACGGATGATGAAAATATCATTCAGGACGGCGTTGCCCTCGAAACTGTCGCCGAGGGGCTGGCTTCCCCGTGGTCGATGGCGTTTCCCTCCGACAGCGACGCGATGCTGGTGACCGAGCGCGACAGCGGCCGGCTGCTGCGCGTCGACCGTACCGACGGAACGACGACCGCCATCTCGGGAATCCCGGATGTAGACTCTCGCAGGCAGGGTGGTCTGTTCGACCTTGCGCTCCAGCCCGACGCGGAGTGGCTGTATTTCACCTACGCCGCCAGTAACGACGACGGCAAAACGGCAACTCATCTCGGCCGCGGGCGACTCCAGCCCGGCGCCGATCAGCTGACAGATGTTGAGGTCGTCCATGTCGCTCGCCCGTTCATCGACAACACGGGCCACTACGGGGGACGTGTCGAGTTCGGCCCCGATGGGCTGGTGTATATGACCGTCGGCGATCGGCAGTTCAAGAACTTCGGACCCGATCACGTTGCACAGGAGTTGACCAACGAACTCGGCGCGACACTCCGGCTGCGGCCCGACGGCTCGGTGCCCGATGATAATCCCTTCGTCGACCGCGAAAACGCCGAAGACACGATTTTCAGCTACGGCCACCGCAACGCCTCGGGGATGACCGTCCACCCCGAGACGAACGCGATCTGGCAAAGCGAGTTCGGCGAGGAGAACGGCGACGAGATCAACATCATCGAACGCGGCGGGAACTACGGCTGGCCGATCGCCGACGAGGGCTGTCCGTACGGGACCAGCCAGCCAATCGGGGAGAGCCACGCAGACCGTGAGGACGTGATCGCGCCGGTGTACTCGTGGCCCTGCGGATCGGGTCCGGGATTCCCGCCCTGCGGGATGGATTTCTACACCGGGTCAGCGTTCTCCGACTGGGATGGTGATCTCTTTGTCGGCGGGCTTGCCTCCCAGTACGTCGTGCAGTTTGCCGTCGACGGCCGCGAGGTGAGCGAGAAGCAGCGACTGCTGCCGGATCGCGGCTGGCGATTCCGCGATGTTGCGGTCGGCCCCGACGACGCGGTCTATCTCGCTATCGACGCCGATCCGGCTCCGATCGTGCGGCTGGTGCCGGCCTGAGCGGGAGCGAACGCAACCGGCAGGATTCATACGTCGGGGCAGCGAACCCCGTCGCAATGAGCGATACACCCGATGAGGACAGTCTGGCGCACCTCGCCGAAACGGACCCGGAGGAGATGATCAATATGGTTGGTCGGCTCGCCGACGATGGGCATCTCGACAGTGACGAACTCGTCGGTATCGCCAAGGACTGCGCCGAAGATGGGGTCAATCTGTTTCAGGTGCTGGCCGACCATCCAGAACTGACAGAGACCAAGGTCGGCGTCGACCTCGCCGAGGTACGCCGGCTGGCCGACACCTTCGAGACGGCGATTGCAGAGAACTGACTCACCCCGTACCTGCACAGACGATCTAGGGTTCGGCTGTAGCGGTGTCGACAACCGTGACGCCGGAAATATCGAAGCGAGCCCCGCCCGACTCGCTGTCGGTCACCGACACTGACCAGCCGTGAGCGTCGGCGATATCGCTGACAATCGCCAGCCCGTACCCGGTGCCATCGGCGTCGAACGTGGTCCGTTCCTCGAAAACGCTCTCGCGGTGCTCGACCGGAATCCCACCCCCGTCGTCAGCGACGTAAAACCCGTCCGCGGTCGATCCAAGCCGGACGGTCACGTCGTCGCCGCCGTGCTCGACGGCGTTTCGAAGGAGATTTTCGAGCAATCGCAACAGCTGCCCGGGGTCAGCACTGATCGTCTGCTCGGTTTCGACGACCAGTGAGGCCTCGGGTCGTCGGAACAGTCGACCACGCCTGTGTGGCGTGGCTGGCTA
>KI543197.1:129706-139455 GCA_000496215.1 uncultured archaeon A07HN63 | reverse complement strand
AATCATGAATAAATATCAAAATGTGTATATTTAGAACGTAGCTACGTTTCGATGAACAGGACCCCAGAGATGTCGAAGCGTGCGCCGCCGTCGTCGCTTTCGCTGACCGCAATCGACCAGCCGTGGGCTTCGACAATCTGTTTGACGATCCGGAGGCCAAGGCCGGTTCCGTCGGCCGAGGTCGTGTACCCGGAGTCGAAGACGGTGTCACGGTCCGCAGGTGGGATGCCGGGGCCATCGTCGGCGACATAGAGGCCATCCTCGGTACGGCCGATGGTCACCGTCACCGCAGAGTCACCGTGATCGACGGCGTCGTCGGCCTGCGGCCGACTGCTCGTGGAGCCATGCTCCACGCTGTTCCGGAGGAGATTCTCGAAGACGTGGGCCAGCCGGTCGGGGTCAGCCAAGATGCGGCACTCGTCGGCGACGGTGAACGTTGCCTCCGGTGCCTCGATCACCTCTAGGCAGTCGGTGATCAGATTCGTGAGCCGGACAGGCTCTGTGTCGTCGACGGTTTCGCCCTGCCGGGCGAATGTGAGCGTGTCGTCCATGATGTCGTCCATCCGGTCGAGTGCCCGCGCGACCGGGTCCAGCTGCGGCAGGTCGTCCTCGGATCTGGCCACGCCGAGATGGCCCTCGGCGATGTTCACCATGTTTCTGAGGTCGTGAGAGATGATGCTGGCGAAGTCATCCAGTCGGTCGCGCTCGCGGGTAAGCGCGGCCTCGCGCTGCTGTAACTGGTCGATCTGTTCGAGTCTGGTCAGCGCGGATTCGACCGTGTTGCCCCACACCTGCACGCGCCGGAGATCCGCATCGCTGAACGCGCCCGTTTCGGTCGAGGCGATGTTCAGAAGCCCATACTCGCCGATTGGGACGATCAGCTCGCTGCGGATCGGGGTCTCCGGGTTTGCTCGCTCGGCGTGGTCGGTTATATCGTCGACCCGGGTGGCGGTCTGTGATTCGTAGGCGTCCCACGACAGCGAGTCGGCGTCGGCGGTGTAGACCGGCTGGCTATCGACCAGTGACGCCCCGCGGTCGGTCTGGGCAACCGGTTCGAGCCGTGTCCGGTCGTCGGATGCCAGCCAGATGCCGGCGATGGTGAAGTTGAAGACCGACTCGATCCCCTGGAGCGCGACGATAGCCGCCGCATCCGGCTCGCTCGTCTCCAGCAAGCGCTGGGTCGTCTCTTGCAGCTGGTTGATCATCGGCTCCCGGGTCGTGGATTCGGGGGCGGTCGCTGTACGCTCCTGTAGCGCCCGCGCCACGACAAGCACACCATCGACTGGCTCGGAATGAAGGTGGTTGATCGCCCGACCCTCAAACCGGTGGTAGGTGCCGTCGGTGGCCTGAAGCCGAAATGTGGTGGTAACGACGGTGCCCGGATCGCTCTCGAAAAGCCGCTGTAACTGCGCGCAGACCCGCTCGCGGTCGGCCGGGTGAATATACTGGGTCGGATGGTCGCCGACCAGATTGTGGGGTTCGAACCCGTCGGCATCGTCGAGCGGTGGGGTCTGACGCCGGACGGTGCCGGCCGCATCGAGCACCAGCGTCAGATCCGGAAGCTGCGAAAGAAACGCTGGGGCCCGGGGATGGGGCTGTGGCAGCCCCGACTCGGGAGCCGTGCTGGTGGTCGGTCCCGGCGGCGAATCAGACATGCAAGTTGTCATATGAGCAATTCAAAAGAAAGTTACGTTTTTGAAACTCTTTATCGTATTAATATATGTATTTTCAATAGATTGCGGATTATAATTTTCATCCGAGCTATATTTTTCGAACAGCAAAAATTTGTGTATCCTAGTGGGCAGAATACAGCGGTTTGGATGAATCACCGAGAAATCGTAACTATCGGGCGTCACACCCGTGATTCTGTCCGATTCGGGTGATGCCTTCGCATGAAGGTATTGGGGTAGTAAAATAATAGCCAAACAACCAGTCGCTGGGGGAAATCTCGCGTGAAACGAACTCCACGATCAATGCAGCCACCGTCAATGAACTGTGTAACCGACCGAGCGCGATGCCGGCAGGGTAGCTGATGGCCGTAGCACCGCTATCGACGCCAGCGGGATCGCTGTCTATCGACGACGAATAGTGGCTGACGGTGATAATTCGACCGGCTGAGCAGATTCAGGAGTCGATCCCGCAGAAGTTCGCCGGCTAGCCGGCACGATTGAAACGGCCATACCCGAGGCCTGAGGTGGTGAGTGGTCTGTCGAATACCAAGCGGGCTATGTCGTTGCTGGGGTTGAGTCGGCTGAGATAACCGTGACGCCGGAAATATCGAAGCGAGCTCCGCCCGACTCGCTCTCTGTCACCGACACTGACCAGCCGTGAGCGTCGGCGATATCGCTGACAATCGCCAGCCCGTACCCGATGCCACCGTCGTCGAACGTGGTCCGTTCCTCGAAAACGCTCTCGCGGTGCTCGACCGGAATCCCAACCCCGTCGTCAGCGACGTAAAACCCGTCCGCGGTCGATCCAAGCCGGACGGTCACGTTGTCGCCGCCGTGCTCGACGGCGTTTCGAAGAAGGTTTTCAAGCAATCGCAACAGCTGCCCGGGGTCAGCACTGATCGTCTGCTCAGTTTCGACGACCAGTGAGGCCTCGGTCGTCGGAACAGTCGACCACGCCTGTGTGGCGTGATCGGCGAGCGCAAGCCGCTCAGTGGCCGGCTGTTTGCCGCTCCGTGCCATCGCAAGGATGTCGTCGATGAGCCCCTCGGCATCGGTGAGAGTTTCCGCAATTTCGTCGAGTTCGGTCGGCTCATCAACCTCGCGTCTGGCGAGTTTTAGGTGGCTCAATGCGTTCGTTATCGGCCCCCGGAGGTCGTGACTGACGCGACTGGCAAACGCCTCCAATCGATCAGTTTTTTCTTGCAGTTCTTCGGCCGTGGTGGTCTGGGCTGTAACGTCCCTGAAGAAGAAGATGCACCCCTCGGTTCCGTACCCCTGTGAGACGGGTTTCTCGGTGTACTCGAACACGCGCCGGGAGTCACCAACCGAGAGTTCGACCGCCGCTGCGGTCCCGTCGAGGACGGCTTCCAGCGCAGGATTTGCCTCGCGCAGGGCCGCGGTGGTCATCCCAATATCGACATCCAGCATCGTCCGCGCGGCCTCGTTGGCATCCGACACGTTGCCGTCGGGATTCAGTATCACAGCCGGATCAGGCAACTCGTCGAACACGCGCCGCTTGGCGTTCGGTGAGAGCCCGAAGAGATCGAATCGCTTGAACGTCGTGGCGACCACGACGCCGATTATCGACCAGCCAAAGACACTCGGATCGAAATACAGCGGGACGAATCCGAGAACCTTGATAACGCTGGGGACGAGAATCGAGAGGATCAATACCAGCACAACTCCGGCCTGAATCGTTCGCGTTCGGTTGTTCGTGCGCAACAGCTCCCCGGTAATCAGTCCAGCCGCCATCACCACGGCGAGCAGGCCACCGATCACGTTCAGAACGAGCCGGAAAGGGCCTACCTCGTTGAGAATGAGAATGTCACTCGCCTGATAGGGGGCAGCGACTGGATAAACCAACTGCCCCGGGTTGAACCACGAGAGAACGAACAGTAGAGCTACCGGCACATAGAGGAGGTAGAACGGTCTCGGCATCTGTGTTCGGAAGGTAAACTCGTAGGAGAAGGCGAAGATCGCAAACGCCGACGAGGGAACCGCTATGATGAGCAGATTTGTAATCGCGAGTCGAAGAACCGAGGACTCAACAAGCACGACAAGGCCAAACGTGACTGACCACACCATGCCACAGAACATGGCAAACCGGAACCATCGAACGACGATGCCCTGTGGTTCGGTTCGCAGCCAGTAGACGACAAAGCCCGGAATAACGCCGCTTGCCAGCATGAGTATGCCAGCGACTGTCGGCGACAGTAACTCATCCATAACTCTGTGCCACTATTGATCAAGGAATTGAAAGTGTAAAAAGAACTGTATAATTTTATATGATAATTCGATGGAGTAAAAATTGATGATTGAATTACTGCACTGTGTCAGACCCTCTTTAGCATAAATAGCACACCGAGTATGTGACCGGAGCGTCGTATGGTGGCCACGATTACGACTTAACAAAGGTGACGCCGGAAATATCGAAGCGTGCGCCGCCGTCGTCGCTTTCGCTGACCGTGATCGACCAGCCGTGGGCCTCGACGATCTGTTCGACGATCCGGAGGCCAAGACCGGAGCCCTCGGCTGACGTGGTGTACCCGGATTCGAACACCGACTCCCGGTCGTCGGGCGGGATGCCGGGGCCGTCATCGGCAATATAGAATCCGTCGTCGGTCCGGCCGAGCGTCACCGTGACATCCGCTCCGCCGTGCTCCACGCTGTTCCGAAACAGATTCTCGAAGACGTGAGCAAGGCGATCAGGATCGGCCAGGATACTGAACTCGTCTACACACTCGACGGTCGCTGGCGCTGTCTCGATCACATCGAGACAGTTGGTGGCCAGACGCTCGATATCAACGCGCTCGAACTCGTCGACAGTCTCCCCCTGCTTGGCCAGTGTCAGTGTGTCGTCGATGATGTCGTCCATCCGCTCTATCGCGTCTGCCACCGGCTCCAGCCGCGAGAGGTCCGCTCGCGACTGTGCTACCCCAAGGTGCCCGTGGGCGACGTTGACGAGGTTCCGCAGGTCGTGAGAGATCATAGTCGCGAAGTCTTCGAGACGGTCACGCTCGCGTTTGAGTTCGGTCTGCTGATTCTGCAGGCGATCAATCTGCTTGTTTCTGACCAGCGCCGATTCGACGGTGTTGCTCCATAGCTGGACATTTTGCAGATCCGTGTCGCTAAATGCGTCCGTCTCTGTCGAGCCGATATTCAACATACCAAACTCGCCGATGGGGACGATAAGTTCGCTGCGGATCGGTGTGTCTTCGTTTGCTCGTTCGGGATGGTCAGTCATGTCGTCGATTTTCATGCTCGTCTGTGAGCGATAGGCGTCCCACGACAGGGATTCGCTGTCGGCGGAGTAGACCGGTTGCGTGTCGATCAACGATCTTCGCTGCTCCGACATCGCAACTGGTTCAAGTCGCGTCTTCGTGTCGTTTGCGAGCCAGATACCCGCGATGGAAAATTCGAACACCTCCTCGATACCAGCCATCGCGATTCGGGCTGCTTCCGTGGAGTCAGTCGTGTCGAGCAACCGCTGGGTCGTCTGCTGGAGTTGGTCGATAACGGTGTCCGATGGTTGACGGCGCTCGTCAGTCTGAGGGCGTTCTTGAATGTACCGTGCGATGACAGCCGCATCGGTGATCGGCGGGGAATCGAGACAGTTGGCGCCTTTGGCATCAAACCAGTGGTAACTGCCTGTTGTATCTCGCAGTCGGAACGCAGTCTCGAAAACAGCACCGGAGTCGTCTGCCAACAACCGGTCAAGCTGTGCGGAGACCCGGTCACGATCCGCAGGGTGGATATATGGAAGTAGATACTCATCACCCATATCGCAGAGTACGATCTCATCGATATCGACCACAGCAGGACTCTGGTGCCGGATGAGACCGTCCGAATCGAGGAACAGTGTGAGCCCCAGCGAGCGGTCTAAGGGTTGGGTAGAGAGCTCCCCTTCCTCCCGAAGTCGTCTCGTGATATCATCGGGCACAGCTGGGCGATACGGCGTATCGGCCATAGCCTAGAACTTCAACCTATGCAGAAAATAATTGTTCCATTCAATTAATAGATCACTTGGTCTAGCTATATTTAATACATTTTTTGGCTTTTCACCTATATAATTGTTTATGTTGTACATATAGCCATAAAATAATCCATTTCGGCTATTTATGGAGTTGTGTTACATATATGCGAATTTTATTGGCGGTTGTTTGGAAAGATGGCGATGCCTCCGCATGAAGGTATGTGTTTGATTACCCCTTAGCACAATTAACTTAATTGCTGACTGCGGTGTCAGTGCTGATGAATAGTACAGGAGACGCCGATCACACCGCAGAAACAGAGGCCAGCCGGGCACGATGAGCAAAGATATCACACAACAGCAGACCGGGGACGCGCTGTCGATACCAGCGGAGATCCTGATTATCGACGACGATCAGCAATGGCTGACGCTGGTGATTGAGCTGTTGACAGAGAAGACGACGGAGTTCAGTGTCGTCACCGCGGACAGCCTCGCCACCGGGCGTGGGCAGTTCGACGCGGACACCTTCGACTGTGTCGTCTGTGATTACCGGCTGGGCGACGGCACAGGGCTCGAACTCCTCAAGGAGGTGCGAGCGTCCCATCCGGAGCTGCCGTTCCTCCTCATGACAAGCCGCGGGGACGAATCTGTCGCCGCCGACGCGATCTCCCTCGGTGTGACCGATTACCTCGAAAAGGAGCTGATACGGGAGGCGTTCGACACTCCTGAGGAGTCGGTGCTGGCAACCAAGCTCCGGACGATAATCCGGTCGTACAGAACCAGGCGCGCGCTGGCAGCCGAGCGGGAGATCAAGACAGCGGCGATGGACCTGCTGACGACGATGTCGAACCAGTCGGAGCTCTACCGACAGTTCTGTGATCTGCTTCACACGGAACACGGATACGACGGAGTGTGGATAGGGACTGTCGGTGCTGGCGGTCGGATTATTCCGCGCGCCGTCAGCGGCTGTGGAGGGTATCTACAGACGCTGAATCTCTCGACAGCGGACGATCCCCGGTGGTTTGATCCGGCGGTCCGCGCGCTCGAACAGGAGTCCCTTGCGGTCTCCACGGCAGACGAAGACCAATCCGACAAGCCGTGGAGCGACGACTGGGACGCAGCAAGCGCGGAGTTTGGGTTCAACAGCGGGATCGGTGTGCCGATCGGCGACGACCGGGTGCAGTTCGGCGTCCTCGGCGCGTACACCGCGGACACCCGAATCACCGACAGCCAGAGACGGTTGCTTCGGGAGTTTGCACAGATCATCAGCTACACGGTTCGAACTGACGAGTGGAAGGAATCGATCACCTCGGACGAACCAGTGCGGCTGGAGATCGAGATCGAAGCGCCCGACAGCCCCCTGCTCGCGCTCGCGGACAGGCTCTCGCCGGACGGCTCACTCGACGTGCAGTCGGTGGCTCGACACAAGGACGGCGAGATGCTGTACGCGATCAGCGCGACGGGAGCCGAGTGGGAGTCACTTGAGGAGTGGGTAGCAGAAACCGAGCATACCGAACTCTTCGATGTCACGAAGGGTGGCGCCGGGAACAAGTGTATGCTCCTCATCGAACCACCGACACCGGAGAGCATTGCCCGCGACTACGGGATGCAGTTCAAGCAGATCACGATCGATTCCGGAATCCGAGCAATGATCGGCTACCTGCCAACCGGCAGCGCGCTGCCGAATCTCCTTGCTGACCTCAGATCGGCCTTCGAGGAGACAACGGCACGAAGTGTAACGTCAAACGCAGTAGCGGTCTCAACCATGAGCACAAACCGGGTACACACCACGACAGAGGCACAGTTGCTGGAACCACTTACCAACCGACAGCGAGAAATCCTCTCGCATGCGTTCGACAGCGGGTATTTCGACGACCCCCGTGAAACAACTGCGACAGAGCTCGCAGACAGATTCGGGATTGCTCGCGCAACGTTCTCTCAACATCTCAGAGCCGCCCAGCGAAAGCTGCTCGAAGCGGTACTCGACGAGGAGGGAAGCCAATGAGCCAGAGCATCAAACACCTCTCGGCCTTCCAGCGCGATATCCTGTATGTCATCTCCGATCTGGACACCTCCTACGGGCTCGGTATCAAATCCGCGCTCGAGGAGTACTACGAGAACGAGGTAAACACCGGACGAGTCTACCAGAATCTCGGTAAACTTGTCGAGAGAGGGTATCTCGAAAAATCCGAGATCGACAAGCGAACGAACTCGTACAATCTCACCAATAAAGCGGTGACAGCAATCGAACACCGCCATCACTGGCAGACGGTACAGACAGACGGACAGTTGGGAGTCAACCGGGTCGACGAGATGGACACCGAACCTGTCAACCCAGATCAGACGAGCAGTACCTCCCCATAGCCGTTCACGACGGCCTGGCTATGCCACCTCGTCTGCGTGGAGCGGTAGCTCTACCACAAAGACTGCTCCAGTCGGGTCGTTGTCCTCAACCCAGATCTCGCCGTTATACTGGTTGACCAGCCGGTCGACGAGATAAAGTCCAATCCCGCTGCCCGGGCTTTCGGCGCCCTTGTTGCCCTTCTCGAAGACGGCCGCCTTCTGATCGTCAGGGACGCCCGGGCCGTTGTCGGCGATACGGAGGCTGACCATTGTCTCCATCCGCTGGGCAGAGATCTCGATCTCGGCAGTATCCTTGTCGTTGTGCCGGACTGCGTTGTTGAGAAGATTGCCAACCACGGAGGACAGCAACTCGTTGGCCCGGACGGTCACACCGGTAGAGCCGTCGACGGATACGATCAGGTCGTCGTGGCTGGATCGGGCCTTGTCGATCTCGGTGTCGACGATAGAACCGAGGGACACCGGGCCAAGGTCGGGGGCGGAGTCACCCTCAAGCGAGGCGACAAAATCTCTGGCGATCTGAGTGAGATCGGCGATGTGATCGCTCGTCTCCCGAATGCGCTCGACCATCTCGATACCATCGTCGTCAGTGTGGTTTTCGAGCATGGCACCCCAGCCCGAGATGATATTCACGTCGTTCTGGATGTCGTGGCTGACGATCCGGTTGATGAACGTGAGTTCCTCTTTCGTGCGGCGCAGTTCCTCCTCGTTGTGTTTCTGGAGAGTTATCTCCCGTGTGACGAACTGCACCGACTCCGCCTCGCTCCCGGTCGACAGCGGGACCACGATGTTGTGGAAATGGCGGAGCCCGATGGTATCCTGAAACGTCAGCACGCTGCCGGCGGTGGTGGCGCGCTGGCCCTGTGTTCGACGGTTCTCGGCGACATCGTCGGGAACGAACGAGGAGAGTTTCTCGCCGACCAGTTCGGACTGGGAGGCGTTGAACGCCGTCGCCATCGTCTCGTTGGCCGCGAGGATGGTGCCATCGAGACGAACCTGACTGATCTCGTCGGGCGAGTTGTCGACGAGTCGCTGGTACTTCTGCTGGGTTCGGCGGCGGTCGACGACGTTTGTGATGCGGTTGGCGAGCAACTTGAGGGACTGTTGCTCGTTGATATCCTGTTTGAGGATGTACTCGCTGACGCCCGCCCGAATCGCCCGGCTGGCGACCTCCTCGTCGCCCTCGCTGGTCACCAGAATGAACGGCACGTCGTATCGCTCGTCGATGGCCTGATACAGTTCGAGCCCGGTGAGCTCCGGCATCTGGTAGTCGCTCACGACGCAGTCGACCGCTTCGTAATCGACCTCCGAGAGGGCGTCGCGGGGGTTCGTGATCGAAACGGTCGTCATACCGTGGTCTGCTGCCAGCGTATCCGCGACCAGACTGGCGAAAAAGTCGCTGTCGTCGACGACCAGAATCGAAAGCGACTCGGTCCGAGTCATATCTGTCTGTGCATCTCTCCTGATGGCGTATAACTATATGTGTGATTTGTACGCGCTCAGATGTGTCACGCGGTCAATCTGGCAGGTTAGTATGAGAGACAGCGGGGTGCCCACGGTGTCGCCTTGCGAAGCATCGGTCCCAGAAAACGCGATGATTGCGCCGAGCAGAGAGAGTCGCAGTCAAAATTATCGTCATGCGAATCTCGAAGATCGATTTATTCTGGCTGGATATACTCAGTCGGCGGGATAGCTGACAGGGTGGCTATATCGAAAATATATCGTTTATAGGCCATAAGAAGATAGTT
>KI543197.1:122150-129686 GCA_000496215.1 uncultured archaeon A07HN63 | reverse complement strand
TTTCAGTCCCACCCGCATCGGTTGGCAAGCAGCCGCAGTCGGGCGGGACTTTCAAGATGGTCCAGTCCTCTGGCTTATTTGAACACGACCGTATTTGCTGTTACTCTCTCCTGTAAGTTCTGTCTGTATACTTCGGTATCGAGAGTTGGATACCCTGTGACACGCTCGGCGTTGTCACTCGGAGTGTTGTTATCAGGTAGGGGTAGGGAACCGAGGCCGCGGGCCTCGGCTCTCCCCGCGTAATGCGGGTGGCCTGTGACCGTAACCAGCACCCACAGGCGCTACTACACCGTTCCGGGGAGAAGATAATAAAAGCTCCTCTCCAATTTTTGTTTCTGATAACAGTATGACCGACGAGAACCGCACTCTCAGTGATCGGCCACCACAGCATCTCGCACTTGACGATGGCTGCTGTTCAAGAGTACAGTAGAAGACCCGATGGGTCACTGCCGAATGAGGGCCAAAACCGCAAAAGGGTAGGGTGAACCAGAGGCATCGGTGCCTCGGTTGTCAGTGTTGAACATGTGGCCTGTGACTGCGACCAGCACCCACAGGCTATCTGATAATCAGTGGGAAGAAGGTAATAATAGTGTCCCCAAAATTATCATATTTGATTTCTATTGGTCAGCGTTGATCGCTCACGTCGGGCCATGGCTTACGCTTTGCAAACAGACCAGTTGATATGCTAAAGAGTATGTGTCGATGCACGGTCCGCTCGATAGTATCCCTGTCTGTCAGTTTGATTCTCGGTGATCACCCACAAAGCGGCCGAGAGATTCAACGAAAGCGTCGGATAGTCCCAGGCGGATTCGAACCGCCGTCGAGGGCTCCAAAGGCCCTTATGATTGGCCACTACACCATGGGACTGCGATTATAACTGGAGGTGGCGATGACATTAGTCCTTTCTTTTCAGCAGACGCAGGGGGGACACAGCACAGGACCCATGTGGCCCCGAGTCCACACGCCGCTATGGGACTCCAGCGCGTCGGCGTGCTCCTGATTGGCTGTGGACTGCTGCTGGCAACGCTGTCGGCGGTCACGCTCGGCGCGACAGCCGGGAGTACGGATGCCCGCTGTGTCGACCACGATCCGGTCTACTCGCTGAGCGAGATCGATCTTGCCGACCTCGATGTCAGCTACACCAACGGCTGCAACACGATCAGCGTCCAGCCGCTGGTACCCGCCGGTGGCGGGCTGGTGGTGCTGGGGACACTCGTCGGTGTCATCGGCGTCGGACGCCAGCGACACCGCCGGTAGCCCCCGGCACCTGCGACAAAACCGGACGCAGGCGGTGGAATGTGGGGATTGGACATCTCCACTTCGATACTCCTAAAACGTCAGCCGTAGATTCCGTACACGTTCACAATGAGACTCCACGAGTTTCAGGCAAAGGAGATTTTCGAGGAAGCCGGGATTCCGGTGCCGGAATCGAAACTTGCCGACAGCGTCGAGGGTGTCGTCGACGCCGTCGACGAGATCGGCTTCCCGGCGGCCGTCAAGGCACAGGTCCACGTCGGCGGCCGCGGGAAGGCCGGCGGGATCAAGATCGCAACGAGCGAGGATGAGGCCCGCGAGGCCGCCGAGGACATCCTCGGGATGGAGCTCAAGGGGTACACCGTCGACCGCGTGCTCGTCGAGCAGGGCGTCGACTTCGACGATGAGTACTACGTCGGCGTGACGATGGACCGTGGCGCGGGCGAACCCGTTGCCATGGTCTCGACGAAGGGCGGCGTCGATATCGAGGCCGTCGCCGAGGAGGATCCCGATGCTATCGCCCAGGAGCACATCGACCCCGCCTTCGGGCTCCAGTCGTATCAGGCCCGCAAGGTCGTCTACGATGCCGGCGTCCCCGCGGAGTACGCCCGCGAGGTGTCGTCGATCCTCTCGACGCTCTACGAGCTCTACGAGGCCAACGACGCCAGCGACATCGAAATCAACCCCGTCATGATTACGGCCGACGACGACGTGATCGCCGCCGACGCCGTCATGAATATCGACGAGGACGCGCTGTTCCGCCAGCAGGATCTCGCCGACATGGAGGAGGATTCCTACCAGAACGATCTCGAACGGAAGGCCGGCGAGTACGGCTTCGACTACGTCCGCCTCTCGGGTAACACCGGCATCATCGGCAACGGCGCAGGGCTCGTGATGGCGACGCTCGATCTCGTGGACCACTACGGCGGCACGCCCGCGAACTTCCTCGATGTCGGCGGCGGCGCAAAGGCCGACCGCATCGGCAACGCGCTGGATATGGTCTTCGCCGACGAGAACGTCGAGAGCGTCGTCTTCAATATCTTCGGCGGGATCACCCGCGGCGACGAGGTCGCCAAGGGGATCAACGAAGCCCTCGAGGACTTCGACGAAATCCCGAAACCGGTCGTCGTCCGACTCGCCGGCACCAACGCGGAGGAAGGCATGGAAATCCTGAACACCGATCTCGTGCAGGTCGAAGCAACGCTCGAAGATGCGGTCCAGCGTGCGGTCACCAACGCCGAGGAGGTGGCCCAATGAGCGTCTTTGTCGACGACGACACCCGCGTCGTCGTGCAGGGGATCACCGGCGGCGAAGGCAAGTTCCACACCGAGCAGATGCTGGAGTACGGCACCAACGTCGTCGCCGGCGCGGTCCCGGGCAAGGGCGGTCAGGAGGTCGCCGGCGTGCCGGTCTACGACACCGTTGACCAGGCCGTCGACGCCGAGAACGCGAACGCCTCGGTCGTCTTCGTTCCGCCGGCGTTCGCGGGCGATGCCATCTTTGAAGCGCTCGACACCGATCTCGATCTGGTCGTCGCCATCACCGAAGGGGTTCCGACACAGGATATGGCGAAGGTGAACAAACGGCTTTCCGAGGTCGACACGAGTCTTATTGGACCAAATTGTCCGGGCATCATCACGCCGGGCGAAGCCAAACTCGGCATCCTGCCGGGCAACATCTTCGAGGCCGGCAACGTTGGTCTGGTCTCCCGGTCGGGTACCCTGACCTATCAGGTCGTCTCGAACCTGACCGACCGCGGTATCGGCCAGACGACCGCGATCGGCATCGGCGGCGACCCAATTATCGGCACCTCGTTTATCGATGCGCTGGAGGCCTTCGAGGCCGATGCAGCGACCGACGCCGTTGCCATGTGCGGCGAGATCGGCGGCGAAGACGAGGAACAGGCGGCCGCATATATCGACGAACACATGGACACCCCAGTCGCGGGCTTCATCGCGGGTCGCACCGCGCCGCCGGGCAAGCGCATGGGCCACGCCGGCGCCATCGTCTCGGGCTCCGGCACCGGCACCGCCGAGTCGAAGATCAGCGCGCTCAACGACGCCGGCGTTCCGGTCGGCGATACGCCGAGCGAGGTCGCCGAGGCCATCGAAGAGCTGCTGTAACTGCCGTACGCAGGAGCCCGGATCGAGACATCGGTGTGGGTCGCCGGCCAGACTTGTGTTTTCCTGTCAGTAGGGCCAAAGGTTTTTGCGTCGCCCGCGCCAAAATCTAGATGTTAAATGTCAAAGACGGACGAGGTCGGCGGCGACGCTGACCCGTGTCCGATCAAGCTCGCCTTCGGCGAGAGTGGCATCCCTGACGACTGCCAGATCAGTAGCCACCGGGTCATGTGCTCGCTGCTCGACCACCACGCGAGTCTGATTCCGGCCAAACGTGGTATCAAGATCGCCAAACAGTGCAATCACGACGCGCGGAAGGCCAGCGGTATGATTACCCCAAAAAACGTCGTCCAGCCGGTCTATCAGCTCAAATCCGAGTTCGGCAACCGGGTCAAGGCCGGCTTTTTCGCCGAGGTGGTGACACCCGACCACGAGGCCTATCCGTTAACGATCTTTCACGGGTTCCGGATGATCACAGTCCACGACGAGTTCCAGTTTGCTGGCTCCGTCCAGGACAAGATCGAGCAACATTTCGATACCGCCGAGATGGTGGCGACAGAGAAGGATGCACTCACCGTCCTCACAGCGACTGATCCCTTCCCGCACCAGTTCGTCGACTCGTTGCGACCCTAACCGCCGAGCGAGGATATAAGCGCGATGGGGGTCGAACGAGACATGTGACACAGCCGCCGGACTGGGAGTCGTATTTTGGGTTCGAGACCCCCTACGAGAATCAGGCCGACGCCATCGAGTCGGCGATCGACACCCTCGGCGACGGCGGCTATCTCGCAATGGAGGGACCATGTGGAACGGGCAAAACGATGGCTGCCCTGACCGCGGCGACGACGCTGCTGCGGGAGATCGACCGCTTCGAGAATGTCTTCGTCGCCACCCCGGTCAAACAGCAACGACAGCAGTTTATCGACGACCTCAGGCAGATCAACCGCGGGCTCGACGAGCCACTCTCGGGGGTCGCGCTCGTCGGCAAGGCCGACCTCTGTCCCTACGAGCGCGAGGATCTGTTTCCAGCAGCTGCAAGCGTCCACAGTCGGTGTGAGGACCTTCGAGAGTCGACAGCTGAGCTGATCAGCGACGACAGCGACGGCGCGGGTGAAGCGACAACCCAGAACTCGATGACGACCCAACTCCTCGGCAGCGTTGCCGGCGCGGTCGACGACGAGTCGGAGGCACCCGAGCCAGCGGCCCGCCTGACCGCCGGCCGCGACGACACCGACCAGTGGTGGGATACCGACCGCGCACTCGAACTCGTGCAGACGGCCCAGCAGGACCTCCGGGCCGCCCAGCAGTCGGGTGGCGACACCGACGCCACCCCACTGGAAACAGCCGACGCGGAGGCACCGTACGGGACCGCCCAGCCAGCCGCGCCGGAGTCGATGAGCCGATGGGGAGTCGACGCCGCTGTACTGCCCCTTCGAGGCCGACTGGTACGCCCGCGACAAGGGCTCGCCCGTTGGCTTCGAGCAGGGTGTCGATCACGTGCTGTCGACCGAGGAATTCCTGCCGGCCTCGGTCGAGGCGGGAACCTGTCCGCATCGCGCGATGGGCGTCCTCCTGGAACACGCCGAGGTCGTCATCGGCAACTACAACCATCTGTTCGACAGCCGCACCCGCAATCTCACCGAGCCGATTCTCGACGAGCGCACGCTCGTGATCCTCGACGAGAGCCACCGGATCGAGGAGCGCGTCCGCGACCTCGTCAGCGATACGGTCGGCCGCGTGACGCTGAAACAGGCCCAGCGCGATCTCGGCGAACTGCTGGACCGCGCCAGCCAGCACCCCGACAACAAGGAACTGGTCGAAAAGCATCTCGCCGAACACGACGTGCCGTACGAGGCCGTCGAGCAGGCCCAGACGTTCTACCGCGAGGCAGCCGGCTGGCTCGACGCGCATGTCGACGAGGTGCTGGCCGAGCGGTTCGACGGCTACGAGAACGGCTATCTCGATTCGCTCCCGGACGAAGGGATCGAAATCGAACTCCGCGATCCAGAAACCGCCGAGCGCGACGCCTTTACCGAATGGGCCGAGGGTGCCGGCTACGACGGCGGGTTCTTCCGGACACTCGGCAAGGTCGGCAGCGCGGTCGAAGACGCCCTCACGCAACTCGGCGTCGACCGCGACTGCGTCTGTACCGCCGTCGGGGTGCGGTTTGGGCAATGGTGGACGCGCGATCACACCGCCTTTTTCCGGGAGATCACGCTGGAGCCGACTGACGCCGACCGCCGGAACCCCGAACAGCCGTGGCTGGCCGGCTACAACGCCGCCTTCGAGATGTACAACTGCATCCCCGCCGAGCAGGTCAGCGAGATGCTCGACGAGTTCGGTGGCGGCGTCCTGATGAGTGCGACGCTCGAACCGCTCGACGTGTTCGAGGCGGTCAGCGGGCTGTCGTCGCTGGCCGCAGGCGATACCAACGCGAACGCCGGAACAGATGAGCAGCCGGCACCGCCCGCCCGAAGCGTCGACCGCCGGAGTTACGACCTGCAGTTTCCCGCAGCCAACCGCGAAAGCTGGATCGTCGACGTGGAGCGGTTTACCGCCCGGAACCGCGGCGACCCAGCCGGACCGGACAACAGTACCCGCGACCGCTACGCCTACGTCGCCCGCGAGATCGCCCGCAGCCACGGCAACGTCATGCTCTGTTATCCGAACTACGCCGAGGCAAAGTGGGCGGCGGGTCGGCTGCGCGATGAGGTCGACAAGCCAGTCTATCTCGACGAGTCCTCCAGCCACGAGACGACCGACACCCTCCGGCAGGGCTTTCTCGCCGACGACCACGCCGTGTTAGTCACGAGCACGCGCGGAACACTCACCGAGGGCGTCGATTACGCGGGTGACGCCCTCCACACATGTGCTGTCTTCGGGATTCCGCTGGTCAATGTCGGCTCGCCGCGCGTGCAGGCAGTCCGACATGCCTACGGCGACCGCTTCGGCGAGGACAACGCGTTTGAGTACGCACTGACGGTGCCGGCGGTGCGACAGGTCAGACAGGCACTCGGGCGCGTCCTCCGCGGCCCCGACGAGCGTGGCGTGCGAGTGCTCGTTGACGAGCGATATCTACCCGGTAAACCGCGGTCGGTCGCGGAGTTCTTTCCGCAGCAGGAACGCGAGGAGTTCACCCGGCTGACACCGGAGTTCCTTTCGAGCGAGTTCAAGCGGTTCTGGGGATAGCGACTTCTCTCACAGTGGCGGCACGAAAATAATATAAATCACCTTGGCCCGCCGAGTGAGCGACGGCGAGCCAACCTGACACCGAGCCGTCGCAGCCGATTACTCCTGCAACTCGTCAAGCGCCGCTTCGAGGTCCGACTTGTCTTGGACGCCGACGACGCGGTCGGCCGCCTCGCCCTCGTGGTAGAACTCAAGCGTTGGCACGCTCCGGACACCTTTGTCGGCGGCTAGCTCTTGAAGCTCGTCGATATCGACTTTGAGCACGGCCGCGTCGGTTTCGGCCGCCAGCTCCTCAACCGTCGGGGCCAGCATCTTGCACGGCCCACACCAGTCGGCATAGTAGTCGACGAGTGTAATCGGGTTCGATTCGATCAACTCCGCGAAATGATCCTCGCTGTCGACATGGATCGGCTCGGTTGTGGTCGCGCTCATACTATGCAATTTGGTAGCATCGCATATAAGCATGGAGGGAGGGTGCAGTGGGGCCGCACAGCCGTGTGACTCAGTCGCCAACCGTGTAGTTGAGGACGACGCCGTCATCGAATCGGTCGATATCATCGAGCGTGAGTTCGGGGAAATCATCGACAAATCCCTCCCCGTCAGCCAGCGTTGGCGCGTCCCGACCACCGATGAGCAGTGAGCCAACGTAGAGGGAGAGTTCGTCGACGAGGCCGGCATCGAAGGCCGAAAAGATGATTTCGCCGCCGCCCTCGATCATGAGGCGGTCGAGGCCGGCGTCTGCGAGTTTGTCGACCGCGACGGCGAGATCGACTCTGTCGTCGCCAGCGACGATGACGTCGGCTCCGGCGTCGGCCAGTGCGTCCCGGCGGTCGTCGGGTGCTGACTCGGCGACGAGGACGTAGGTTGTCGCCTCGTCGTCAAGGATTCGGGCGTCGGTGGGCGTGCGGCCATCGGAGTCGACGACGATGCGGGCAGGATTCCCGTCTCGGCCGTGGCGCTGGCGCTGGACACG
>KI543197.1:120295-121821 GCA_000496215.1 uncultured archaeon A07HN63 | reverse complement strand
ACGCTGTCGTTGACGCATCGCGCTGGCGACCGGAGTATCTTCGCCGAGGGCGCGCTGGATGCCGCCGAGTGGCTGGCCGGCCGCGAGCCGGGATGGTACGACTTCTTCGAGGTTATCGACGACGCGTAGTCGGTGCTAAAATAATTCAGCCAACAGTAGATATATATCGATTCGCGTCGTAGTCGGTTTCACGGAGCCACAAGAATGGATTTCACAGATATCCCCGACGATGCGTACGACGGTGACGAGTCATCACCCGATCTCACCGAGTTCGAGTCGACAGATTCGCTGCTCACCGGGGAGTCGACCCGGGAGCGACTCCTCGACACCGTCACCGCAATCCGGACGCCGACGAAGGTGTCGGCCATCGCCGACCGGGCCGACTGCGACACCGAGACGGCGCGGGACTACCTCGAATGGTTCACCGAGATGGGGATGGTTCGCCGCTACGACGGGCGGCCAGTCCGCTATGAGCGCAACGACGCCTACTTCGAGTGGCGGCGTATCAACCGTCTCCGGGAGGCGTATTCCGAAGCCGAAATCGTTGATATGCTCGCGGAGGCTATCGAGGAGATAGACGAATACAGGGCTCGATTTGATGCGGAATCCCCTGATGAGGTGTCGCTGGTCGAGGCGAGCAAAACCACCACCATGGAAGCCGCATGGGAGGCGCTCTCGACGTGGGAGACGCTCGAACGCCGTGCGGCACTGCTCGATGCGGCGCGGCGCGGCCACTCGGCTACCGTCGACACCGCCCGGTCAATCGATGTCTGAGGAACCGGGTGACATGCCGAGTCGCGGGCCTATCGATACGGAGCTGCTCGATCGGATCGCCACGCGCCTCCGAGGCAGTACTCGTTTCGAGCGGATCGAGCGGCAGCCCACGTACGCGCCGAACGCTGTCATCGCCGACTACGATCTCGGTTACTTTCCGGGCGGCATCGAGCGGGCCTACCTCCGCATCCGGTGGTTCGAAACCGACGATTTCAGCATTCATTACACCGAACAGTACCACAGCGGCGACTCGTGGGACTGTCGTTGGGATCGCCACCCAAACGATCATAACAGCCGCGAGCACGTTCACCCGCCGCCGGATGCAGCGACCCCCGGTCTCGACGAAACTTACCCCGACGCGTGGCAGGATGTGCTCGCCACCGTACTGACCCGGCTCGACGAGCGGATCGAAGCATTCTGGACCGAGTAATCCGGGGGTGTCTGAAGCAGCTGGTATACCGGTCCGTCTCAATCGACGGTAATCGGACAGCCCTGTATTTCCCCGCCGCGCATCCCGTCGGCGACCCAGTAGGTCGACAATAGCAGCGCAACGACCGCCAGCAACGAGAGTTCGAGGCCGCCCAGTGGCAACAGCAACACGAGCCCGCTGGCACCGAACAACGAGAGGACGCCCAGCAGGATCGCCGAGCCACAGGCAGCACAGCCCGCACCGAGAACGCCGAGGGCGACGCCGAGCAGACTGCCGCCACGTGCCGGCCGCCGAGAGATCGTGTTCGCGGAGATGGTAGGTA
>KI543197.1:115906-120275 GCA_000496215.1 uncultured archaeon A07HN63 | reverse complement strand
CTCAGCCTGACGCTGTTGGTCCGGACAATGCCGAACCTGCATCGGGCGGTTTATTAACCGACCCACCACCGCAGAACCCGTGGAAATCGTCGAATATCACCGTCTCGATTACTCAGACCGCGAATCAGAATCGTGATTACGCACCGCTCGTGAGGAAATCGTTGCGGTACTGGAATCAAAACATGTCGACACTCGGCTGGGAGGGGCGCTTCGTCTACGACAGCAACACCTCCGATCCCGATATCGCGGTTCACATCGTCGACGAAATCCCGCAGTGCGGCGACGACCGCGACGAGAAGTTGGGCTGTGCCCCACTGAACACGCGTGTCGGAAGCGGCATCGACCGTGGGCCGGTCGAGATCGTCGCCCGGCTAAACGACACCAGTACGACCCAAGTCGGCGTCCACGAGTTCGGCCATACGCTGGGCCTGACACACAACGATAGCGGCAACTGGTCGGTCATGAACGAAACCATCGCCGCTGCCACGGTACCGCGACCGAACGCCACCGAGCGCAGCAACCCCTTCGATGACGAGATGTTGTATGTCTACTACAACGAGAGCGGTACTGACGCGCTGAATGAGTATGTTGTTGGCGAACTCGAAGACGTGTGGGCTTACTTCAACGACGGCGAGAGTGAGATCGTCCCCGGTACTGTGACGTTCGAGCGGACGAGTAACGCCTCACGGGCTGATATCGAACTCACATTCGTCGAAACCATCGACGGCGGTGTGTCGACCGTCGAGTGGTATGGCTACGACCCCGACGCCGACCGCGCGCTTGAAACGTATGACACGGCGACTGTCATCGTGCAGAGCGACATAAACCAAGACAACGTCGCCTGGCACGTCGGCGGGTGGGTGACATATCTCTTTAGCTCACAAGAGGAAGGGGCCCTGCCCGATGAATTGAGGACGCGCGATGCCGAAACGAGGCGATTGTGGCCGTCGTAGGCTCGCTACTCGAAAGATTGGTACGGTTTGATGGCGAAAGCAGCGATGTACGCCGGAACATATCAGTCGATAGTGACCGGACAGCCCTGTATCTCTCCCCCACGCATCCCGTCGGCGACCCAATAGGTCGACAATAGCAGCGCAACGACCGCCAGCAACGAGAGTTCGAGCCCGCCCAGTGGCAACAGCAACACGAGCCCGCTGGCACCGAACAACGAGAGGACGCCCAGCAGGATCGCCGAGCCACAGGCGGCACAGCCCGCACCGAGAACGCCGAGGGCGACGCCGAGCAGACTGCCGCCGCTGCCGGCCGCCGAGAGGTCGTGTTCGCGGAGATGGTAGGTAACGAGCGCGAGGTTGGCACCGACGAGCGACACGACGAGGAGGAGTGCCGCCCCGTCGACCGCGCTGTAGTTCGTCCCGACGAAGGGGTACTGCTCAACGACGAGAACGAGGCGATCCGCAAGCGGCAGCGAGCCGCCAACGATCAGATCCGCTGTCAGCGTGAGGTTCTGTGAGAGACTAAACAGCGTCAGCGAGGTCACTGCCGCGAGTACTGCGAAAACAGCATATGCTGGAATCGACAGCACCAGCCGAATCGTGCGCCCGATGAGTCGGATATCCTCGCGTCGTGTTGGAAGCCGGTCAGCGATCATAGCTCAAGTGCGGTTGTAACGGTTGTTGTGCTCTGGCTGCCATTGAACGACGTTTTCAGCGTTCCATCCACAAACGCGAATGTCGCTGGAGTAATATCGCCAGCACCGGCTTCCTCGCCAGCCGACAGCGTCGCGTCGATCCGGTCGGCGAATGCCTCGGAGCGAGCGTCATCGGCGATAGCGGTCGCGTCGAGGTCAGTGTTGTTCTCAAGATACGTTTCTGTCTTCGTAAGCACGTTGTCCGTCCCAAACGAACTCTGCTCGGTGAAATAGTGATCGAGTAGGTCCCAGAACGCCGCGTCGTCGCGTGCCTGCGTCGCCTCCAGCGCGTGGGCTGCCGGCTCGCCCCACGCGTAGACGACTGGATACGGTCGGACGGCGATGGCGAGATCGCCGCTGGCGACGTATTCAGACTGTAATTCGGTGATGGTACCCTGATGGAAGGCCGCACAGCGGCCACAGGAGGGGTCATCCAGCACAACGAGCGTCGCCGGTGCCTCGAATGGGTCGGGACCGAGATGTGGCCAGTCACCGAGGTTCTCGCCAAGGGGATGGTCGGCCAGCGCGACAGCCTCGGCTTCGGCGTTGCTGTCGCCACCACCCAGACAGCCAGCAAGCGTGAGGCTGGCAGTCGCTCCGGCAGCCGCGACGATATCTCGGCGGGTTCGGTCAGTCACAGTTCGCCTCCACAGGCTGTCGATCCGCGGCTGACTGGCATCGCTGTACTGAATGGCTGATCATCATGGACACTAACTGATTACTCACCTTCACCTATGAGCGTTTTTCAAACTGCATCGTGAGTTGGTTCGAAGACTCTCTAGATTTCACTGCCGCAGTCGCCGCGGCTGCTTGCGGCCGTCACCCGGTATTCACCTCGTGCTGCGGAAAACCATCGAATACAAGCCACTCAGTGACAGAACGCACGTATGCCAATCAAATCGGAGATCAGCGATCTGTGGAACCGCTACGACGACGGCCTGACCGCCGCTGACGCGACCGACGACGACCTCGCCACGCTCGATGCCTTCCTCGAAGCGCTCGAAGCCGGCGAGGTGCGGGCCGCCGAGAAGACCGGCGACGACGTGACCTCGTGGGAAGCAAACGGCTGGGTCAAACAGGGTATTCTACTTAATTTCACCCTCCGGCACAACCAAGCCCACGAGTACGGCGGCGTCAGCTACAACGACGTGCTCCCGCTGCGTCGCACCGACGACCTCGCCGAGCGCGGAACCCGAAACACGCCCGATGGAACGACGATCCGCCGTGGTGCGTATCTCGGCGAGGACTGCATCATGATGAGTCCCTCCTTCGTCAACATCGGCGCGTACGTCGGCGACGGCACGCTCGTCGACTCCTGTGATACGGTCGGCTCCTGTGCGCAACTCGGCGAGAACGTCAAGCTCGGCGCGAACACGTTGATCGGCGGCGTGCTCGAACCAGTCGAGGGCGCGCCCGTGATTATCGAGGACGGCGTTTCCCTCGGCGCAGGCTGTCGGGTTACCTCTGGCTTCAAGATCGGGGAGAACTCGATTGTTGGCGAGAACACGCTGCTCACGCCGCGAATCCCGGTTTACGACCTCGTCGAGGACGAAGTCGTCTACGGCCACCTACCGTCCGAGCGGCGGGCGTTCACGCGGTTCGTCGAATCCTCCGTGAGCGAGCACGACCTCTTCGACGGCGGCGCGTACAAGCCGGCGGTCGTCGCCACAGATGTCGAGGAGGAAACGCTGGAGGCGACTCAGCAGGAGGACGCCCTACGGGAATAGAAAGGGCCAACACCCTCCTCGGCGAAGTAACGGCATGAGCGAACGCTCCGGGCTCCAATTCGCCGATGTCAACCTCCAGCGACACCTCACAATCCGGGCGATCGGCCTGTTGCTCGTTGTGGCGGTCATCTACGTGGTCCGGCCGCTGGTTCACGGCCTGGTGTATCAGACACTCTACAGCCCGTCCGGGCTGCTCGTCATCGGAGCGACGACGCTCGTCGGACTCGTCCTGTGGTTTCTGCCGCCATTTGCGGCCGCGCCGGTCTCCGGGATTCTCCGGCGATATTTCGGCGGCGCTGCCGGAGTCGTCGAATCAGAAACTCGGGCTGCTTGTCGTCGTGTTCACAGCTCTGTTGCTCGTCAGTTTCGTCTACTCGGTGCCGGCCGGAATGGTAACCGAGCGAACGCTGGCCCAGGATACGATGAGTGAGGCAACCGAGATCGACGAACTCCCCCAGATCAACCCGGAGAACCCCCGCATTGCCCCCCGTGCGGTTGCGGATGTCCAGACCCGTGGGTCGGTGTCCTACCGGACGCATCGACTCGGGCCGAGTGATATCGCTCGCGCCGAGGATGGCTCGCTGGCGTGGTCGTACGCGATCGAGCCGGATGGCTTTCGCAACAAGCTCCTCGACAACCAGCGCGGCGTGTTGCTCTCCGATATGACCCGGATGGAGGACCGCGAGATCACCGCCTACGACGAGCAGGACTTTGCGATCGGTGAGGGGATGTTCCTCCAGCGCGGCTCGGACTGGAACCTGCGTGCGACCGACTACTTCTCGCAGTACTACGACGACGCCGTCGAGTTCACCCACGACGGCGAGGCCTACATGTACTACCCGAAAACGGGCCACGAGTGGCGGCTGACGCCGCTCCCGCATACGGTCCCGGTCTGGGACGGCGGCGCACTGCTCCACACCGACGGCACCATCGAGCACCTGACGCCCGAGGAAGCGCAGAACAACGAGATTCTCGACGGCCAGCGACTCTACCC
>KI543197.1:113572-114840 GCA_000496215.1 uncultured archaeon A07HN63 | reverse complement strand
GAGGTCGAGGTCGCCTCACTCCCGGCTGGTACCGGGAATAGCCAGCCGTTCGTGATCGACCTCGCAGGCGAACAAATGCACTACGTGATGACGATGGAGCCCTACGGCAGCGACACCCGTGGGCTCGACGAGGTCTGGCTGATTGATGCCGCCACCGGCGAGTATCGCTTCTTTGGCTCGGATGGCGAGACTTTGACCGGACCCGAACGGGCGATGGGCATCGTCCGCAGCGCGGACTCACAGACCGGGTGGGGCGACAACTTCCGGGTTGTCGAGCCGGTCCCGGTGTTCCTCAACGATCAGCTCTGGTGGCACAGCAAGGTGGTCCCGATCGACAACACTGACATCAGCCGGAGTGTGTTCGTCAGCGCGAGCACCGAGGAGGCGGTCGAGCTCGGCGACACCGAAGCCGTCCGTGAGTTTGTCGCCACCGGTGACGCAGCAGCAAGTCGACGGCGTCGACACCGAGCCTGCACCGAACGAAGCCGGCGTCGACTACTACATCGTGATCAGCGACTCGGACGGGTCGGTTATCGAGCGCATCCCGGTCGAACCGGGCCAAGAGCCATCGATCAGCTACGAGCCCGCCGGAAACGCCTCAGCGTAGGGCATCATCCATCGGCTGCGGCGGCCGGAACCAAAGCATTGAATCGCCGACCGCTCCCATAACAGGTAATGGCTGTACCCGATCTCGCCGACTCCCCGCCTGTCCGCCGGCTGGCCGACTGGGATGACCAGCGCCTCCGGTCGCTGGCGGCGACCCACGACACGCCGCTGTACGTTATCGACCTCGACCGCGTGCAGGCGAACTACCAGCGGTTTTCGGCGGCGTTCCCCGACGCCCACGTCATGTACGCCGCGAAGGCCCACACCGGTCAGTCCGTGCTCTCGGCCCTACTCGATGTTGGCGCGGACATCGAGTGTGCGGCCGGCGGAGAAATCAAGCGGTCGATCGAGGCCGGTGCCGACCCCAACACCATCCAGTACACCGCGGTCAACCCGCCGGCGCACGACCTCGATTACGCCGTCGATCTCGGCGACGACGCCCCCGGCCTGACGATCACCATCGGCGCGACCGACACGCTGGACCGCCTCGCCGAACGCGAGTACGACGGCCGCGTCGCCATCCGAATCAATCCCGGTATCGGGACGGGTCACCACGAGAAGTCGCCACCGGCAACGACGCCCAGTTCGGGATTCCCTACGAGCGGGTTCCCGAGTCGCCGAGCGCGTCCGCGAGGAGTTCGACCTTGTCGGCATCCACTCCC
>KI543197.1:99930-113552 GCA_000496215.1 uncultured archaeon A07HN63 | reverse complement strand
ACCCGGGTCGAACAGTGACCGCGGCAACGGCGGGCTTCGATATCGAGGACTTCCACGCCGAAGCCGTCCAGACGCCCTCTCACGAGGGCATCGACGAAATGCGCGAGTTGCTCGTCGGGACGCTGACCGACGTGGGCCATCCGCCACGCGTTGACGACGATGGCAACGTACTCGTCAGTCGCGGCGGGGGTGGCGTGATTGACGAGGATACCACAGCCTCACCGCACATCGTTCTCAACACCCACATCGACACCGTTGCCCCGCACGTCCCATACGAGCGTGACGGCGGCACCGTCCGCGGCCGGGGAGCCTGCGACGCCAAGGGACCGCTGGCGGCGTTGCTCGCCGCGTTTCTCCGGAGTGAACCCGACAAGGGCACACTGACGCTAGCGATCACGCCCGACGAGGAGACGACACAGATCGGTGCGGCCAGCCTCGCTGGCACACTCGACGCCGACGCCTGCATCGTCGGCGAGCCGACCGACCTCGATGTCTGTCTCGCCGCCCGCGGCCAGTGTGAGGCCGAGATCACGGTCGCCGGCGCGGGCGGTCACGCGGCCAGCGTGCCGGCCGAGGAGAACCCGATGTACCTGATCGGCGACGTGCTGACCGCGCTTGCCGAGTTTGACGAGGCGACCGAGACGGGCGAAGACCCGCTGCTCGGCGCGCCGAAGTTGACGCCGACAGTGCTGGACGGCGGCGACACAACCAATCGCGTTCCGGATCAGTGCCACCTCACCATCGACCGCCGGAGCGTCCCGCCGGAGACCAGTGACGGATTCCGGGCGTCGCTGGACGATTATCTGACCAGCCGGTTCCCAGAGCGGCGCGTCACCGTGGCGTTGCTCCGGGCGGACACACCGTTTCCCGATCCCTTCGTCACCGACAGCGACACGACAATCGTCGAGACCCTGCAGGCTGCCAGCGGCGGCGAACTGCGGGCGTTCGAGGCCGCAACCGAGGCGTCGTATTTCGCCGCTCACGCGCCGACCGTGGTGTTCGGGCCGGGCGTGCTGGCCGACGACACGGGGGCTGTCGCTCACAGCAGCCGGGAGTACGTGCGGCTCGACGATGTGCGGGCGGCCGCCGACGCAGTCGCGGAGGCGGTGGCAACAGTCTGTTGAAACCCGACGCCGACTGTCGATTTGTTAGCTATTTGTCAACCAATTTTATACTTGTTCACTCGGTAGGCCAGCCAATGGCCACGCTGCGGGTGTTACATCTGGGAGTTCCGGGAACTCTTGGTCCGCTCGACGATGCAGCGGCGACGCTGACAGCCGACCGGACGTTCTCGGTCGTGACTGTCGAATCGGCGGCCGTAGCCCACGAGGAGTACGACAGCCAGCCCTTCGAGTGTATCGTCATCGAGCCGACCGAGGAAATCGATGTGCTCGGTTTTATCACCGAAGTCCACGAGCAGGACCCGCATCTCCCGGTGTTGCTGTTCACCGACCCCGAGTCGGTCGATCTGATCGGCAAAGCTCTCGCCGCGGGCGCGACCGACTACGTCCCGCGAACGGAAACCGATTCCCAGTACGAGCTGCTGGCAACCCGGATCGAGAGCTCGGTCAGTTACGCCGGCGAGAAACACTCCGCCGACCCGTGGCGGCAGTCGACATCGGCTATCTCTCAGCTCTACGGGGTCACGAACCAGTCCGAACTCTCCTTCGAGGAGAAGCTCGACCGCGCCCTCGACATCGGGGCGGCCGAACTCGGCTACCCGGTCGCCTACGCGATGCGGCTGGAGGAGGGAACGCTCGAAGTGCTCTCGGTTGCCGGCGATCACGACGACATCACTGTCGGAATGACGAGCGCGCTGAGCGACAACTACTGCCAGCTCGTCGTCAACGAGACCGAGCCGGTTGGCATCAGCAACGCTGCCACCAACGAGGCACTGGCGGAGCTGACACCGTACTCGGAGCTTGGACTCCAGTGTTACGTCGGCGCGCCGATCATGCTCGACGACGAGGTGTATGGATCGCTGTGTTTCGCCGGCCGCGAGCCACGGGACCCACAGCTGATCGAGGCCCAGAAACTAACGGTCAAAACGCTGGCGCAGTGGGTGGGGTACGAACTCGAACGGAGCGAGCGCGAAAAGGAGCTGAAACGACAGATCGAGCGACTCGAGGAGTTCACCAGCGTGGTGTCACACGATCTGCGAAACCCGCTGAACGTCGCACAGGGGCGGCTCGATCTCGCACAGGCGGAATGCGAGAGCCCGCATCTGGAGACGGTCGCGGACGCGATGGACCGGATGGAGGATATCATCGAGGACACCCTCACGCTGGCACGGGAGGGCCAGACCGTCGACGACAAGGAGCCGATCGAAATCCACGAGCTCGTCGATGATTGCTGGGATGTCGTCGAGAGCGACGCTTCCGAACTCCGGGTCGTCGACGAGTTCACCGCCCACGGCGATCGCAACCGGCTCTCACACGTCTTCGAGAACCTGTTCCGGAACGCCATCGAACACAGCGACAGCCCGGTAACGATCCGTGTCGGGCTGCAGAACGTGATGCACACCTCGACGCGCGCGCCGTCGAGCGGGACGTTCAGCTTCTTCGTCGAGGACGACGGACCGGGTGTTCCCGAGGGGCGACGCGAGTCCGTCTTCGACGCCGGGGAGACGACACGAACGAACGGCACCGGGTTCGGGCTCTCGATCGTCAAACAGATCACCGAGGCCCACGGCTGGGAGGTCGAACTCACCGAGAGCTTCGACGGCGGCGCGCGCTTCGAGTTCACGAACGTCCGATAGCAGTCGGCACCGCCCCATGATGTAAACACATGCAATCATTTTGCAACGATATACACAAACATATGAATCAATATCTGTCTCTCACACCTAATATACTACCCAACAGTGGATTTTAGTTTCTTTACGCAAAGTTATAACCAGTCGTTCATCCAAGCCCGAGTGAACGACTACTCGATCCACAATCTATCGTCCGGAGTGTTTCGTCGGTTTGTCCCACCCGGATTGGGGGCACCCCTCCCCCACCTAGTTTTTGAACGAAACGCAGATTGACGCGCGGAGAGAGACGATATATCGATCCGTCGATTCCAGAGAGCCAACTTTATTATCATATTCAATAATTTAGAGCGGGCTTTTATTATGCAATCTCGCCAAGAACTGAGTGCCCTGTGGGTGTTGGTCGCAGTCACAGGATATCCGTGTTCAACATTGAGAACCGGGGCACGAACGGCCTTGGTTCACCCTACCCCTACCTTTTGCCGACAGCGTACCCCTGAGAGACAGGACTGACAGAAGTGAGCGACATGTCTCGGCGGTGCCGGGACGAGATAGTTCTCAGGCCTGTGGGAGCCGGACACGCACGACGGTCCCGATATCCATCGACCCGTCGCCAGCGGCCGCTGTGTCGGTGGCGGCACCGGTGTCGAGCGACGTGTCAGTTGTGAGGTCGGCCTCGGGCGATGTGTCGATAGCGAGACTGCCACCGTAGCGCTCGGTAAGCCACTTGACGAGCCAGAGACCCAGCCCGCTGCCGTGTGAGAGCGGCGAGATCTGTTCCTCGGCGGTGATGACTTGTTGTTCGGTTTCCGGAATCCCGGGCCCGTTGTCGGCGACAGCGAGTTCGACGGTGTCGTCGTCGACGACGCCCGCCCGCAGCATCACCTTCGGCATCGAGGCGGTGTTGTGCCGGACGGCGTTGTCGACGAGCCCGTCCACGACAATCTGGAGTCGACTGTCGGCCTGTACCGAGAGGGTGTCCGGACAGTCGACGGAGATCGTGGCCTGCGTGAACCGGCGCAGGCAGTCCGTCGAGACGGTATCGAGGATCGATGCAAGATCGGTCGAGTCCAGCGGTGTGGGCTCACTGAGTACCTTGCGGATGGTCTGGGCCTCGGTGCAGAGCTGTGTGAGGCCGTTGGCCGTCTCCTCGATCGATCTGAGGGCGGCACGCGTCTCCTCGCTCTCGGCGTGCTCCAGCGCGCGCTCGACCTCGCCGGTGATGACGTTCACGTCGTTGCGGAGGTTGTGCCGGAGGACGCGCTGGAGCACGTCGAGATGGCGTTCCTGCCGGAGTTTCTCGGTGACATCCGAGTAGATCGCAAAGCCGCGGCCGTCACCGGCGGGGACGCCACGGTAGAGGAACTTCCGACGGCCCTCGGAGGTCACGCGCTCGATGACGGCCCGGTTCGATTTGCCGTCGGCGGTTCGCTGATCGAAGGTAGCGGCCTCGTCGCGGCGGTCAGCGGGGACGATCAGCTCGTTGAGAGGGCGACCGACAACCGATTCGGCCGGTGCGAACACGTCACGGAACGCCGCGTTGGCGGCAACGATGATCGGCTCGCCGTCGTCGTCCTGTCTGAACTCGACGACCGGGTCGGAGAGCTGCTCGAACAGCGTCTCGAAGCGACTGGTGGCGTCCGTGTTCTGTGGGGGTGTCATGTGTGAGGCCCGGGGTGGTGTGATTATGCGAACCGCGTCCGGAACGACACGACACCGTGTTTGCCGAGGGTGTCGTGGCGACGGTGACAGCGGCCATACCCGGAGACCGGCTCGGCGATCTCGACATCGAGACGATCCGTGACCGTCTCGACCGTCTCGACGTAGCGGTCGTAGAGCGACTCCGGGAGGGCCTTGACCGTGTTTGGGGAGTCGTCGAACTCCGTGTCATCCCAGTAGGAGGTCTCCGCGGGGGTCAGGGTCGCCGTCTCGCTGCCTGCGTGCATGTACATCGTCAGGCAGAGGTCGTCGTCCATGGCGGGCTCACTCGGCCGGATGCGGATCACTATCTCCGTATCCCGGTAGATGGTCATCTCCGTTCGCGGGAGGGACGTGGGGACATCGTTGTGAACGGTGGTTGAAACGCTCGGTACTGGCGGGGACGTGTGTTCGGCAGACGTTTCGCTAACAGACTGCCCGTCTGTGTGTGCACTCATAGATGGGGTGCCTCCATCGTCGTCGCAAGAGGAATTACTCAATCTGTAGTAATAAGTTTTTTCCAAGTTTCTATAATGAACGTCCAGTGTAAATGCGAGTTTAGAGAATATACATTTAGTTATATTAGGTTACTATGGTGAAGTAGAAATATTTAGCCAAATATAGAGACAGCCATCCCGGCACCGGCAGGGAGAGACGCCGCTGCGTGTGGCTACTGGCGGCGAACAGAGTACCAGCACAGTGGGGCAGAACGGAGCGGTCAACGACAACCCGGCTACTGGAGCTCGGCGTCGTCGAGCGCCGCGTTGAGGTCCGCACGGACGCGTTCGCCCGCCGCAAGATCGCTGGCGGTCGTCACCAGCCGGTTCTCCTGCACGCTCGACCCGTCGCGCAACAGCAGCCGGACATTGCCGTT
This sequence comes from uncultured archaeon A07HN63, assembly GCA_000496215.1. Classification (GTDB taxonomy): domain Archaea; phylum Halobacteriota; class Halobacteria; order Halobacteriales; family Haloferacaceae; genus Halonotius. The sequence goes on along the minus strand of KI543197.1, from coordinate 108,228 downwards.
GTCGTCGGCGCGGGTGATCTTCGCCCGAAGGCTACGCTGTGAGCCCGTCCCGCCGGCGTCGATCGGGCCGGGGATGATCTTCTTGATATGCGGGTGGTCGGCGACGAGGCTGATCGCGTTACGACCGTCACGGCCGCCGATGATCGTCGAGTGGCTCCCGCCGATCTTCTCGCGTGGCGGGATGTCGACGACCGCGAGCGTCTCCTCGCCGCGGCGGTCGAGGACTGTCTGAACGGCGTCGTCGGCCGGCACGCGGTAGAACTCGTAGTGGAGTTGCGTGCGGGTCTCCCGGATCGGGTCGCGCTCGCCGGCCGCGAAGACGGCCTCGGGACGTTTTCGACGGATCTCGTCGGCGACCCGGCCCGCGAAGTTCCGGAGTTCGACGACGGTCGCGCGGTCGTCGTGGTCGTCGTCGGCCTCGGGGACGGTCGTGATCGTCGTCTCGCCGCGGATCTCCTCGCCGTCGAGCATCGTCAGCGTCGCCGCATCGCGCTCGAAGACGGCGACGACGGCGTCGCAGTTGGCGGTGTTACAGACCAGACAGTAGTCACCCGGGCGGTCGAGGTCGGCGTGACACTGCTGGCACTCCATACCGGAGGCTGGTGATCAGCGGATAAAACTTCGTTCGTCTCCGACGGACGGTTCCCATCGATTGAGAACCCACGTAGCGGTTTAAGCCGATATACTGCCTCTCTTTACATGTGAGGGAGCGACAATGACAACAAATCAAACTACGACGGCTGGCTTCGGACTCCGACGGCAGTTCGACGATCTCGGCACCGGGGCCGGCTACACGCTGCTGCTCGTGCGGCTCGTGACCGGCTACTGGTTCTTGCACGCTGGCTGGACGAAGTTCGCCTTCGTCGCCGGGCAGCCGTTCGACGCGACGGGCTATCTCGCCAACGCTCAGAGCCCCATCGCGTGGCTCTTCGGGTTCGTCGCCGAGACGCCGTGGCTGCTGGAGTTCACGAATTTCATGATCCCGGTCGGCGAGTTCCTGATCGGGCTGGGGCTCATCGTCGGCGCGCTGATCCGGCTGGCGGCGTTCTTCGGGGTGGTCCTGATGACGCTGTTCTACCTCGGGAACGCCAGCTGGGCCCACGGCTACGTCAACGGTGACCTGCTCGGCCTGCTGATGTTCGTCATCGTCGGCGTGCTCGCGGCCGGTCGGATCGCCGGTGTCGACGCGTTCCTCGAAGAAACCGAGCTCGTCAATCAACGACCGTGGCTGCGCTACCTCCTCGGGTAGCCCACGACGGTCACCCCCTGTTGTTGGCGGCGTTTCATATCGCGATAAATCAGAGTGCGAGCGGATCGCTCTTCAGATACTCCCGCAGCAGCGCGGTCGCATACGACCCGCTCGGCAACGCGAACGCGAAGGTCGGCTCGAAGGGATCGACTTCCAGCTCGGTTCGCACCAGAATCGCCCGCCGGGTGCCACTCGATGCGAACTCGCCCGGCAGGTCGAAATCACCCGGCGCTAGCCCGTCGTCGGCGAGGATCTCGCGTTCGATCTCGCCGGGCTCGCCGTCGGCCAGCTCGGTGTCGGTACCGATCAGCGGCGCGGTCACGAACGCCCGGCCACGGGCGCAGTGGCGCTCCATCACGTCGACCCGGCTCCCCGAGACGCGCTGCAGCCGGTCGGTGTCGGGGGCGGACAGCGCGTCGGGCGCATCGCTATCGACGAAACAGCACACGTCCCCGTCGACCGGACGGTCAAACGGTAGCCCACGGCGCAGGCGTTCCGAGAGAATACGGTTGAACACGTACGACTGAGCGGCGTTGACGAACAGCCGCTGGAGGTTCCACGGGACGGCTTCCAGCGCGTGCCGGAAGTCGGCCGGTGTCGACGCGCCGTCCTCGGCGAGCCGGTGAACCATCGACCGCTCGTAGCCGAGCTGGCCCGGCAGTTCGTCGAGACAGGCCTGCCAGTCGGGATCATCGCTGGCGGCCTCGTCGGCGACAAACTCGCGGGCCGCCTGCGTTGCGTCGGGTTCCGTCTCGAATGGGTTAGCAACGTACGACAGCACGGCCTCACGCCACTCGTCGCGAACGATATGCAGCCCGACCTCGTGAGTAATCGGTCGCCGGCTGCCGAACCGCTGCTGGCCGAACCAGTTTGGAACGCCAACGACGACGGTGCTGTCGTCGTTGTCGTCGTCGCTGGGAATGCCGTCTCCGCTGTCGCTATCGCCACCGAATGCTCGCAGGTCATCCGTGATCTCGCTCACCCGGTCGCCCGCGTCGTCGACGGTCTCCCGGACCCGAATCTCGAAGCGATTTCCGTGGAGGTCGCCGAATGAGATCGGCCGACCAGTTCGGCCGAGTACATCGATCTCGGCATCCCGAATATCGAGGCCGACGATGGCGTCGGGATCGCCGTCGCTGACCGAAAACAGCTGTGTCGTCACCGCGTGTTTGTCCTTCGTCCCTGCCCACGAGACCCGCTCGCGGCTCATATCGAGCGCGTCGGAGAGCCGGCCGGCGAAATCGTTGGTATCCCACGAGCGCAGCGTCGCGCGCAGGAGGATTTCGGGGTAGGCGCCGGGGTCGGCATCGAGCGGTTCGGCATCGAAGTTTTCTATCTCATCGACTCTGAAATCCTCGGGGTCGACCCGGAGTTCGCCGCCGATCCCGTCGGCGTCGCTCACGGCGTAGTCGATGCCGACGGCCTGCTCGATTGGGTGGGACTCACGCATCGTCAGTCGGGCCCGTCAGCGTCGAGGATCGCCAGCGCGGCGTCAGTGTCGCCGTCGAACCGCGCGAGCAGATCGCGGGCCGTTGCGGTGACGGCGTCGTCGACGGCGACGTGAACCATCCCCTCGCCGGGCTGGCCGTAGACGACGCTCGACCCGGTCTCGGCGAGGACGATGGCCGGCAACGCGGCCAGATCCTCCTCGCCATCGACACTGATCGTGACGGGGTCGTCAGTCTCGCCGTGTACTCCGTCGCGGATGGCGGTCAACAACGACTCCGAGAGCGTCGCCGACTCGTTCTCGACGCGGACGCGCCGGCCGGTGAGGCCGTCGAGGATCGCGTCGATCTCGTCGTCGATAGGCTCGCGTTCGGTGCGACCGTCGATAGCCGCCACGTCGGGCTGGCGGCCCGCCTCAAGTAGGCGGGCGGTGACGACATCGCCGACGCTGATCACTACTGTATCTGGAGTCGACCCGTGGGCCGCGGCGGCCGACAGGAGTGATTCGGAGTCAGTATAAACCTCGCCCCAGCGGGTCCTTGAGTTCGCTCCGCAGCGCGGCCGGAAGCGTGAGCACGCTACCGGACCTTCAGCGCGTAGCTGCCAGGGTTGCTGACGTTCATCTCGGTGGCGATCTCGCTGTCCTCGGGGTGGGTGACGATGACGTAGCCGGCCCAGTCCTCGGTGAGGCTGGATGAGCCACAGTTCTCGCAGTTCTGTTTGTCTGGCTCGTTGACGAAGTGACACTCACGGCAGGCCAGCCGGTCGCTTGCCATCTACGCTCCCTCCGCCGTCGCGTCCTGTTCGCGCCGCTTGCGGGCCCGCTCCAGCCACTCGTGTTTGCCGAGGCCGGGCTGTTTGGCCGTCAGACCGATCTTCGAGTCACGCGGATTCCGCTCGTCGATGCTCTTGGTGACGATCCGCGTGCGGACCGCGTCGTCGACAGCGAGTGATTCGTCGGACTCCGTCGAGGCGAGCTGCTGGTTCTCCTCGTCGTGGGCGAGGTACTCGTCGGAAATCTGAGAGACGTGCAGCAGGCCGTCGACGGGGCCGATACCAACGAACGCACCGAACTCGACGACCTCGACGACGGTGCCGTCGGTGACCTCCTGCATCGAGGGGTCGAACGTGAGGGCGTCGAACTCGGCCTCGTAGTAGACGCCGGGCCGGTTCGGCAGCACGGTTCCCTCGCCGATATCGTGGACCTCGATAACGCTGACGACGCTGCCGACGTCCTCGTCCATGCGTCCCTCAAGCTTGTCCTGCAGCAGGCGCTTGACCCGCTCGTGCGACACGTCCGCCAGTTTCTCCGGCGGTACTTCGACCGTATCTGTGAGTCGTACCCGTTTGTACATATTATGGTGATCGTATCCCGAGGTTTGTCTCGCCCTGTCTGCTGACCACGTGAACGCCGTGGGATAGGAGACGATCACGCAGTGGGGCGTCGTTCGTGACGACGTAGTCGAACTTGCCGTCGGTGGCTAACTCCACAATTGCGTCGTCGGCATATGAGACGTTCGTTTCGACGACACGACAGCGCTCGGCAAGATCCTTGCCCACGCTGGCGGCGGTTGCGGCCTCGCCGTGGCCGCCAGCAAGGTCGTCCAGCTCGTCGAGAACGGCCGACGGAACGACGGTGTCGGCCAGATCGCGGCCGAACAGCCGGTCGAGTTCGTCGAACACACGGATATTACATTCGACCGGCATCATGAGTGCGTTGGTATCCATCCCGACGACAACCATCCTACGCTTGCAGTGTGCCGATCCCGATCAGTCGCCAGCGCGCGCCGACCCGCCGGTTGATGGCGATGGTCGCGCCGTCGGGCGCACAGACCGGTCGTTTCAGCGTGACTTCACACTCGCCGTCGCGCGCACTGGTCACGGAGCCGACCGTCGTCGCGGTACCGACGGTCAACATCAGCGGTTCACCCGTGGAAATCTCCTCGACCTCGTCGGTTTCGCCGACCACACGATCCAGCAGTGCCACGTCCATCTCGAAGTCGTGCCGCGTCGGCGGTAGCGTGCCGGGCTCACCGGCGATCTGGCCGCCCAGCGAGTCACCCTTCGTGAGGCTGGGATCGAGGCCGGTACCGACGCCGATGAGGCCGCCCGGCCCGACCGAGTCGGGCGCGCCGTCGCCGGCCTGCAGCGACCGGATCGTCGTCGTCAGCGGCCGCCACTCCGTCTGGCCGCCCTCCTCGACCTGGCGGCCGGGGCGGAGTTCGATCTCCTCGTCGGCCGAGAGTTCGCCGCTGACGAGACTGCCGCCGACGACGCCGCCGGCGAGATCCTCCCACGTCGTGCCCGGGCGATTGATATCGAAGCTCCGGGCGACGTACATCTCGGCGTCCTCGTCGTCGCTGCGGTCCGGCGTCGGGATCGTCTCCTCGATAGCGCCGATCAGCACGTCGAGATTGGTCTCCTGTTGGGCACTGATCGGGACGATTGGGGCGTCCTCGGCGACCGTCCCCGCGACGAACTCCTGGATCTGTTCGTAGTTGTCCATCGCGCGCTCGCGGTCGACGAGATCCAGCTTGTTCTGGGCGATGACGATGTTGTCGATCCCGATGATGTCGAGCGCCATCAGGTGTTCCTCGGTCTGGGCCTGTGGCACGTCCTCGGTCGCCGAGACGACGAGCACCGCGCCGTCCATCAGCGACGCGCCGGCGAGCATCGTCGCCATCAGTGTCTCGTGGCCCGGCGCATCAACAAACGAAACGGTCCGCAGTGGCTCGGTTGGCTCACCGTCAGGACCTTCGTCAGCGACAGTGTAACAGTCTGGGTCCTCGACGCCCGGGCACTCCCGGAATGTCGTGTCCGCGTATCCGAGTCTGATCGAAATCCCGCGTTTCATCTCCTCGGAGTGCTGGTCAGTCCACGACCCACTCAGGGCCTCGACGAGCGTCGTTTTCCCGTGGTCGACGTGGCCAACGAGTCCGATATTCACCTCCGGTTGTGTTGTCTCTTGTGTCACTATTGACCTCCTCGGAGTAGTCGTACGAGACGTTCGCCCTGAACGACTGATAAAGGTGCTGTTCTCGCCACGCGCCGACGCCGGGCGGCGGTCCGCCGACACTCGCGTCCTACTCCTGCTGCGATCCCGCCGCGACACACGTGACAAAACATAAGCCCGTTTGGCCCATAGTTTTCTGTACGTGCCGGGCAGATCGCTGACCAGCGATCAAATATAACGAACCAGACGCGACTGTCGGGGAACAGTCGTTGAACTATCGGTAGGGTCGGGGAAGCACAACCGGGGGCCAATTGCGTGATCTCTCACACCAGACGGCGGAAAGCCGCGTTTTTCGTGGTAGTGGTACTGCTGAATATCGTCGGGAGCGCAGGCATGTCCGGGCTGGCCGTCGCCGAGGAGACGACGCTGACGGTGGTCTCGCCGAACGACGACAACGGCGACGGCACCGTCGAGGTACGGAGCGCAGCCAGCGGCTCGGCCTCGGTCGTCACCGTTGCAGCCGATGTTGGCGAGGCCGGTGACGCAGGAACGTTCGCCGTCGACCGCGACGGCAACTTCTCGACGACCGACGATCAGGGGATCACTGACGGCAGACGCACGGTCACGATCACCGACGGCGGCGAGGGTGACGACGACGGCGTTGCCAACGGGAAGATCAGAGCGTCGTTCGTCGTCGACGGCGGCGCTGCGCCTGTGACCGGTGGTCCGGTCAGTATCGGCGTCGACGACGGGGAGACGCTCACCGGCGGGCCGGCGGCGACGGTCACTCTCGAGGTCGACAACGATGGTCCCGGCATCGAGCGTGTCACGACGCGGGACGCCGGTGAGGCAACGGGGCTGGTCATCGGCGGCGGCACCGACGACCGGAGTCCGGTCGCGAAGAACGGACAGATCGACCAGCTCGTCGTCGAGTTCAACGAGGCCATCGACGACACCACCGTGATGGCCGACGCGGTCACGGTGAACGACGGCTATCGAACCGACGCGATCAAGACCGGATCGACCGCCAACGACGAGCGGATCGTCATCGAGCTGATCGAATCCGGAACCCCCGATACGGACGCCACCCCCTCGATCAACGTCTCGTCGGGAGCCGTGGTCGACGAGGCCGGTAACCCGTTCGCCGGCGTCACCGAGTACGAGGCGGTCGACGGCGCGGCACCCGTGATGACGAGCGCGGAGACAGCCGACGACGACCGCGACGGCACGGTCGAGAAACTCAACGTGAATCTGAGCGAGCCGGTGGCGAAGGCCTCCTCAACGGTCGACGAGTCCACGTTCGAATCCGAGCCGTACCCTGTCGAGGGCGCCACGAGTTCGGCCAACGGCGAGCAGGCGACCGTCGATATCGCTGACACCCCACGGGACAACACCTCGGTCACACCGGAGAGGGTGTCACTGGCCGGCGACAAACTCTCCGACGGCACGAACGAACTCGATTCGTCGCAAACGCTCGAAGATGTCGAGGACGGGGCCCAGCCGGTGGTTGAGGATATCAGTGCCACGAATCCACGCGGCAACACCGCGAGGGTGGCCGTCCAGAGTCAGGAAAAACTCGGGACCGACAGCGACGCGCTCGGCGTCTCGCTCGGCGGCAACGAAACAGCGGACCTCGACAGAGACGACTTCAGCAAGGTCGACTCCGAGCCGCATACCTACGAGGCGACACAGCCGCTGGACTCCGCTGGCAACTACACCGCGACGCTGAACAGTGCAAGGGATGCAGCGGGTAACAACGGGGCAGCCGGCGAGTCGGATTCCGTCACCGTCGGTGATGGAGCTGGGCTGGGCCCGGAATCGACAGCAACCAATGCACTCAGCGGGCAGAGAGGAGATGATCTCTCACAGGAATCCGGCTCGATTCCCGGTGATCCGGGGTCACAGGTACCGACGGCCTCGCTGGATGACTCAGATTCCACAGCCACCCGGGGAGAGAACGGCCAGAACAGCGAGGGCCAGCCCGCATACGAGTTCGGATCTGGTGAGTCAGACACCGCCCAGCCGCCGAGTCAGTCGCCCACCGGCGGCGATATCGCGGCGCCTGCGGGTGCCGACGAAAGCGGAGGTGAGGAGAGCCAATCGACGGGCGCGGAGCAGTACGCGATAGAGCCGAGCGAAGATAGCCAGGACCGCAACAAGCTCGGTGAGTTCTGGCGGAACCTGATCCCAATTGTCTTCGCGACGGTGTTCGGTGTCGTCCTCACACTTGGGGCAGTTGCCACGGTCGCCGCCATCGTCTACACAGCCAACGATTGAGCTGGAATCTTTAGTATCAACGCTCAGATTCACAGAACCACCGTATAGAGCCTCCTCAACCGCTGAGCGACATCAGAGCCGTGGTTCGTACAGCTCACCGAAGGCGTGGCGTCTGATCGTCGCCGCGGCGGCATCCGGTTCGTTCTGGTAGGTGGCCGCAACGGTGCTATCGGCGAACGGAATCTGATGCCAGACAACGCGGTCGACGTTCTCGTTGCCCAGTAGCTCAACCGCCGTTTCGGGGTGATCTGCACGCCACGACTCGAACTCGTCGCGGGAGCCGTAGGTAACTTCGAGCAGCGAGGCAAACAGCGCGTCGCGGGCGGTTTCGATCACGTCGCTCGTCACCCGCTCGTCGTACTCCGCGGTGCTC
>KI543197.1:93097-99095 GCA_000496215.1 uncultured archaeon A07HN63 | reverse complement strand
GCGTCCCAGTCGACGACCGTCTCGTCGAGCCACGCCTCGTGGTCGCCGCCGTGGAGGATCGCCGTGACGGCGAGGTGGTTGGCCAGTGGCTCACCGCCGCCGAACGGTTCCTCACAGACCGGACACAGATAGCCCATACCGAGTGCTGGAGCGAGCGACAAAAAACAGTGCCGCTCCGGTGAGGAACCGTCGCTCGACAATTGGCGCGCGGAAACAGGAGCGCCGGACGATTACACGTCGCTGATATCGACGTCGACCGACTGCTCGTTCACGAGGACGAGTGCCGCCTCGCCGTCGTCGTAGTACCGGGGGATGCGCTGGCTCGGCTCGAACCCCTCCTGTCGATACAGACTTCGCGCGCGTGTATTATGTTCGCGGACTTCGAGCTTGATCCGGGCCGCGCCGTCGACGGTCAGCCCGGTGACCGCCCGGCGGAGGAGCCGCCGGCCGATGCCGTTGCTCTGTGCGTCTGGGTGGACGGCGAGGTCCTTGATATGGCCGATATCGCGGCCGGCGTTCGGGGTCGTGTCGGCGACGATGTAGCCGACGATGGAATCACCGACGACGGCAACCAGGAAGTTCTGCTCGCCGAGAAACTTCTCGAAGGCGGCGTAGGGCCACGGCTGCTCGAAGACCTGTTTTTCGATCCGGTAGATCGCGAGCAGGTCGGCGCGGGTTGCTTGCCGGATGGTGGCTGTGTCGGCAGCCGGCTTCGGACGGGATGCCACATCGCTTAGTATGCGGTGAGTCGTGAAAAACCCGAGGGGTTGACACGACCGGGGTTGGGACACACCGCGGAAAACCGATGTCGGCCGCTGGCAGGCTGGGTGTTATATCGCTGCCACACCTACGGGCGAACACGAAAATGGCGGCTCCGGAATCACTTCCAACACACCCGACACAGGCGGAAATGCCAGCGGCCGAGTCGGGCGTCGTCGTCTGGCATCGGCGCGGCCTGCGGACCGCCGACCATCCGGCGCTCGCGGCGGCGAGCGAAACCGCCGATCGGGTGCTCCCGCTGTTCGTCTTCGATCCGGCGTTCTACGGCGACGACGGGCTGGCGTGTGACGCCCGGATTCGGTTTCTGCACGAATCACTGGCCGATCTCGACGAGCAGTACGCTGCCCTCGGCGGCGGCCTTGGCTACGCCCACGGCGACCCCATCGAAATCCTGTCGACGTTTGCGGAACAGGGCTGGCAGATCGTCGCCGCCGCGGAGCCGACAGGCCGGTACGGCCACGAGCGCGACGATGCCGCAGCCGAGGCGGCCGACGTGGAGTTCGTCGCTGGCGACGGGCTGGTCCGGGATGCCAACGATACCCGCGAGGACTGGAGCGACCATATGGAAAAATGGTTCACGGCCGACCAGCACGATATCGACGCGGAGACCGTCGCCGTCGAAACACCCGATACACCGATCAGTATCGACCGGATCGAGAGCGCCTACGACATCGAGCCGACCAAACAGCGGGTTCCCCGTGGCGGCCGCGAGGCCGGCCGACGGCGACTCGCACAGTTCACCCGGACCATCGACGCCTATCCGGGCAACATCTCCGCGCCGAGCGACGCCGAACACGGCACCAGTCGGCTGTCGCCGTATCTCCGGTTTGGCTGTCTCTCGGTGCGGGAGGTCTACCAGCACGTCAACGCCAACGCGGCGGACTGCCGCGGCAAGCAGATGTTTATTTCGCGGCTCTACTGGAATCGCCACTACACGCAGAAACTCGCCGACTGGCCGGGGTGGATGGACACCGCGGTCAACCCGGTGATGGAGGACTTCCACGCTGACAGCCACGACCCTGAACTCGTCGACGCGTGGAAGCAGGGCCAAACAGGGTATCCGATGGTCGATGCCTCAATGCGCTGCCTCCGCGAGACAGGCTGGCTCAATTTCCGGATGCGGGCGATGTGTGCGTCGTTTCTCTGTGACCTGCTGCAGCAGCCGTGGCAACCCGGCGCGGACTGGTTCTACTACCACCTGATCGACGCTGATCCGGCGATCAACTACACGCAGTTTCAGACACAGGCTGGCGTCGTCGGCACGAATATGCTGCGGATCTACAACCCCCGCAAACAGGTCCGCGATAACGACCCAGACGGGACGTTCATCCGCGAGTGGGTGCCGGAACTCCGGCCGCTGCCCGACGAATTTCTCGACCAACCAGAAAAGACGCCGCTGGCGGTACAGGACGAGTGTGGGGTCGACATCGGCGAGGACTACCCGTACCCGATTGTCGAGTACGAGGCTGCCCGCGAGCGCGGGCAGGCAAAGTTGGATGCGGTTCGGGACGACGCCCGGCGCGCGCTTCAGCGACCCGAGTCGCCAAGCGAGCGTCGTTATCGCGTCGTGGCCGCGTGTCGGGGGGACAGACGCCTGCCGACGGCGACGCCGCTGCCGAGGCTGAGGACGATCAGGCGTCGCTCTCAGAGTTTGGCTGAAAGAAAATCGAAGGTGTCGAGAGGCGATCAGTCGTCGGCCGGTGCTGCGCCGCTGCCGCCCTCGTCGGTTGCCTGCTGTTTCGTCCACGAGAGCTTGCCACCGGCGGCAAGGATGTCGCGTTCGCGTTCGGAGGCGTCGAGTTCGGCGGTGAACTCCCAGTCACCGTTGACACGGCAGGTGAACTCCTCCTCGCCGTTGCGAACGCCGGCACCGACATCGTCGACGACGGTGATGTCGTCGCCCTGCTCGATCTGCTCGTAGGTCTCCTCGTCGATCGTCAGCGGGACGATCCCGAAGTTGAACAGGTTTGCGCGGTGAATCCGGGCGAAGCTTTGGGCAAACACGGCCTCGATCCCGAGGTACATCGGACACAGCGCGGCGTGTTCACGCGAGGATCCCTGTCCGTAGTTCTCGCCAGCGACAAGGACGCCGCCGTCGGCTTCGAGCGCGCGGTCGGCGAAGGTGTCGTCAACGCGGGAGAGCGTGAACTCCGAGAGCTTCTCGATGTTCGACCGGTACATCAGGATATCCGCGGTGGCGGGGATGATGTGATCGGTCGTGATGTTGTCCTTCATCTTGAGGATGCTCTCGCCGCCGACGGTGTCGCCGAGCGGGTCCTTCAGCGGCACGTCGCCGATGTTCGGCCCCTTGATGAGTTCGTCGTCGATTGACTCGTCGGGGTCGATCAGGTCGGCCTCGGAGCCGTCGTACTCGTCGGGCAGTTCGATGCCCGGCGGTTCGAGATCGCCGAGCTCCTCGGCGAGGTCGCGCGGATCGACGATCTCGCCCTTGATCGCGGCGGCGGTGGCGACCTCCGGCGAGCAGAGATAGACGCTGTCGTCTTCGATTCCGGAGCGACCCTCGAAGTTGCGGTTGAAGGTGCGGAGTGAGACCGAATCGGAGGCCGGCACGTGGCCGATGCCGATACAGGCCCCACAGGTCGCCTCCGAGAAGTTGACACCGGCGGCCATCAGCTCGGCGGTCCAGCCCTGTCGGGCGAGGATTTCGGCGGACTGCTTCGAGGCAGGGGCGACGATCATCTCGGTGTGTTTGGCCACCTCGCGGCCCTTGAGCATCTTCGCGCCCGGCAGGATGTCCTCGTAGCTGCCGTTCGTACAGGAGCCGATCATGACCTGCTCGACGCGCTCGCCTTCGACTTCGCGCACGGGCACGACATTGTCCGGCATGCTCGGTTTGGCGATGAGCGGTTCGAGCTCCGAGAGGTCGATGGTGATCTGGTCGGCGTACTCGGCGTCTGCGTCGGGTTCGAGCTTCTCGTAATCCTCGCCGCGACCGAGCCGTTCGAGATAATCCTCGGTCTGCTCGTCGGTCGGGAAGATTGAGGAGGTCGCGCCGAGTTCCGTGCCCATGTTGGTGATCGTCGTTCGCTCGGGGACGGTCAGCGACTCGACGCCGGGGCCGGTGTACTCGAAGACCTTGCCGACGCCACCTTTGACCGTGAGGCGGCGCAGCATCTCGAGGATCACGTCCTTCGCGGAGGCCCAGCCTTCGAGTTCGCCTTCGAGTCGGACGTTGACGATCTCCGGCATCTCGACGTAGTAGGGGCCGCCACCCATGGCGACGGCGATATCGAGGCCGCCCGCGCCGATAGCGAGCTGGCCCAGCCCGCCGGGAGTCGGCGTGTGGCTGTCCGAACCGAGGAGCGTCTTGCCGGGGGCGGCGAAGTTCTCCTTGTGGACGTTGTGACAGATGCCGTTGCCGGGCCGCGAGAAATGCGCACCGAAGGTGCCCGCGGCCGACCGGAGGAAGCGGTGGTCGTCGGTGTTCTTGAAGTCGAACTGGTAGGTCTGGTGGTCACAGTACTGGGCGGCGAGTTCGGTCTGGACATCTTCGAGCCCGAGGGCCTCGAACTGCAGCCAGACCATCGTGCCGGTGGTATCCTGTGTGAGCGTCTGATCGATCTCGATACCGATCTCCTCGCCGGGGGTGAGTTCCCCCTCGACAAGGTGGTCATCAAGGATCTTTTCGGTAAGCGTCTGTCCCATAACGTCCGCAGGTCGTGCCTGCGCAGACATAAATCCCGTGTATGCCCTGAGAAACCCCGGTATGACGGCCAGTAGCCCCGCTGTGGCGCTGTCGCAACAGGTAGTTGAGCCACCGAGAACCCACTCCGGTAGCGTTTTGCACCTGTCTCCCGACCGCTCGGCCATGTTCGAACCCGGCAGCGTCGTCGCCGAGCACATCACCCCCGTGAGCGAGGCGCAGGTCCAGCCCAACGGCGTCGACCTCACGGCCGCAGCGATCTACGAACAGACCGAACCCGGCCGGATCGGAACCGACGGCAAGACGGTCGGCGACCGCCGTGAGATCGACGCTGACGAAGGTGTGTTCGCGCTTGCGCCGGGCGCGTACGTGCTCCAGTACACCGAAACCGTCCACATACCCGACGGCCACGTCGGGTTCATCTACCCCCGGTCGTCGCTCATGCGGAACTCCTGTATGCTCCATACGGCCGTCTGGGACGCCGGCTACGAGGGCAAGGGCGAGGGGTTGCTCGAGGTTCACCACGAGATCGAGATCGAAGAGGATGCACGCGTCGGACAGATCGTCCTCGCCGATGCCGATCACGACGATACCTACGAGGGCGGGTATCAGGGCGAGCGAATCGAGTAACCGATATTATTGGTTTTGATAAATAACGCCGATGACATAGTTGATAGCTGCCCTGAATAGCGTGACTACCTCTGTGGGCTGCCATATCGACATCACTGCGACGTTTCTGCGTTGTGGCTCTACAGCAATCGAACGAGCTGCTTTAGAGGGCGTGTATGACTGTTTCAGCGTGGTATGGAGGTCAAGAATCCAGAACAGGTTCGATTGGCCTGGACGACAACAGCGAATATCCGTGGGTTTCGTCGTTGCTGACTACCTCTAAATTATTTGAACTGATAATTTAAAAAGTAATTTTATTAGTGAAAGTCTGTTTCGCTAACATACGTCTGATCCGAACAGTCGGTTCGGGGAGGGAGTAAGACCATGTTGAACACGGAAAATCGGGGTCAAGTGGGGATTGGTACGCTCATCGTCTTTATCGCGATGGTGCTCGTCGCGGCTATCGCCGCTGGCGTGCTGATCAATACCGCTGGCCTCCTGCAAGCACAGGCCCAACAGACCGGTCAGGAAACGACCGCTGAAGTCAGTGATCTCATCCAGGTCGGGAAGATCGTTGGCTACGAGTACAAGGACGATCTTGATCAAACCTCGCTCGAAGGTAATCAGAAAATCGAGGTGCTGAATGCGAGTTTCCGGCTGGCAGCCGGCTCCGATGCAATCAACCTGAGCAAGGCATCGTACACGCTCTCCTCAGGTAGTAACGCGACCGTGATCAGTGGGAATAACAGGACGAACGGTGACGTGATATCGTATTACCCCATTCAGGGGTTTCAAAAAGAGACATCGATTCTTGCAGATGTAGAGGATCTCATGGTTGTGAGATTCAACCTCACTAACGTCAGCGGGTCAGCTCGCTATCCCAATCAGACAAGGTCAAGTTGGTTGTGCAGGCTCCGGCTGGCGATCTACCTACAAACAAGTAGA
>KI543197.1:87353-92370 GCA_000496215.1 uncultured archaeon A07HN63 | reverse complement strand
TTTTTCAATTATTCTTATTGATAACGTATTTAGATGGTGACTATGATAACGGACAACGGAGAAACACTCTTGTCAGCAGGGTTTCCACCGTGACTGCTGCGGGTCGATTGATGTATTCTGTATAGTTCAATATCGGTCATCTCAGGACTTCTACAGCAAACAAAAGCCTTCCGAGAGCCAGCAGTCAGGGAGCCATGGTGAATTATACAGAGGCCATCGGTGGAGATTCCGGGGGTGTCGGCGTTGACGGGGTTGGTTGAATTATTTGATATGAGAATTTGAGAGATGATTTTATTAGTGATATCTGTCTTGGCCTATGTACGCCTGCTCTGAACCGGTCGGTTCCGGGGAGGACGGGAGTAAGACCATGTTGAACACGGAAAATCGGGGTCAAGTAGGGATTGGTACGCTCATCGTCTTCATTGCGATGGTCCTCGTCGCGGCCATCGCCGCTGGCGTGCTGATCAATACCGCTGGCCTCCTGCAAGCACAGGCCCAACAGACCGGTCAGGAAACGACCGCTGAAGTCAGTGATGTCATCGAGGTTGGGAAGATTGTTGGTTACGAGAACGCGTCCGATTTAGGCGCTGTAGGAGGGAACAGCAAGATTGAGGCAATCAACGCGAGTTTCCGGCTGGCAGCCGGCTCCGATGCTATCAATCTGAGCGAGGCATCATACACGATCTCAACCGACAGCAACGCGAGCGTAGTCAACGGTAACAACAGGACGAATGGTGACGTAATATCGTATTACACAATTCAGGGATTCGAGAAGGATGCAACGACGATCCTCGGCGATTCAAACGACCTGATGGTTGTAAGATTCAATCTTAGCAATGTTGAAGGAATAAGTTCGCTGTCCCAGGGCGATAGCCTTCAGTTGGTTGTACAGGCTCCGGCTGGCGGGTCTACCTACAAGGAGGTTCAGGCTCCACGACGGATCAAGAGAGGGAGAATCCTACATCCTGTAGCGCAGATACCAGCTTTTTTTCGCCTGAATAGCCAGCAGTCACGGCTCAGCCGACTGAAACCTGTCTTGAGTTGAGATACTTCTTCGCCGATAACCCACCGACCGGATAACCAGTCAGTCTTCTAGTTCGATAGCGGTCAGATCGGTATCGCCGATATCTGACGGCTCACCGAGCTCTGGTCCGATCATCGACATCTGATAGACGGCATTCGGATTGAACTGTTTGTGCGTGAACTTGAATACCGCCTGTTCGAGCGCGCAGTCAAGCGTGGGAACCGTCCGGATGAGTCGATGCCGTGTTCCCTGGTTCCGGTCGAGGATGTACACCTCGATATCGTCGGTCGGAACGAACACGTCGGTCGGTTTGAGCACGACCTCGTAGGGGCGATTGGTATGACTGAATACGAGGGTATCAGCCAGCGGATTGTCACCGAACTGAACGATCTCGGGCGCGGCGGCCCACCCCGCATCAAGCTCTCGGTCGACCGCGCGGTAGTCGACGATATTACGGATCGTCGTGCGTTCGCGAATCTCCTGCAAATCCGGCACCGACTTGCTCTGGAACGACACGACGAGGTTCCTGACGAGACTGCGCAGTGACTCGTCGGACCCGTCATCGTCAACGGCGGGTTCGGCAGCTTCCGAGCGGATAACGTCGGGAGATGATTCGGTTCGTTCCATTGGTGAGTCGGCGCGATGCGTTCTCTATGGATGCTTAGTGGTGGACTCTGAAAACTGTTTCTCACGGGCTGATTGTTGACGGTGTGAAAACACCGCTTGCGAGGGTCATGGCGAGGCGATAGAACGAGTTGGAAGGGAGTTGAACCTCAGTCACTCACTACGTTCGTTCCCTGCTTCAACGCCCTCGACAGCCGCTTCGCTCTCCACGTTGTTCCGAGCAGAAGCGGGCTGGGAGGGAGTTGAACCCCCGACCGTCTGGTTAAAAGCCAGACGCTCTCCCTAACTGAGCTACCAGCCCTCACAGGAGGTAGCCGGCAGGCGGTCATAAGGGTTGTTACATCGCCGCGTACTGGGGTTCACCGGCGGCAACATCAGTACTGCTGGCTCGAAAAGTAGGCCGCCAGTGCGTCGCCAACGACGCTGCCGGGCGTCTCGTTATCCATCGAGGCGCGATGGCGGAGTTCGACGTACTGCTCGACCGGAAGCGTCAGCGTCACCTCACCCGGAGAGACATCCTGCTCCTCAAGCGCGGTTTCGGTATCGGTGCCGTTGTTGATCGCACTCGCAATCGACCGGATGTCACGAACGGTCAGCCCGGCGTCGAGACTCGCCCACGCCAGCAGATAGCGATCCTCAGCAGGGACGCGAGCGATGTGTTTGGCCGCCGTCGGGGCGATCCGACCGCGGGCGACGTGTCGCCGGATCGACTGCGGCAGGTCGTGGACACGAGCCCACTTGCGAATAAAGGAGACGGGAACGCCCTCGCCGGCCGCCTCGGCGGCCTCCTTGTAGGAGCCGAGCCCGCGAACGAGGGCGGCACAGGCCGCCGCGCCACGGAGCATCAGGACGTGGTCGCTGCCGCCGACCGCGCCGGTGGCAAAGTTGTGGACCACCTCGGCGGCCTCGGCCACGCTGTCGGGGTCGTCGGGATCAAATTCGACGGCCTCGTCGGCGCGGTCGCCCGTGATCTCCGGATCGGCGCGGACGACCGGCGTTCCGACCGGCGTCTTTCGGTCGGAGTCGTACTCCTCACTCATTTGTCTCTCCATTGGCCGCCGTCAGTAAAAACACCCCGCCCAGTCGAAGTGTTGGTTCCTGTATCAGGGGGTAAATCACGGGACCGCGATAGGCCTGTCATACTGTCGGTAACGATGCTCCGGTACACAGCCGTTGTTCTGATTCGGCCTCAACGGTGTTCGGATGCACATCGAGACACGATATCTTCTCGAATAGCTCAGCAGCGTCAACACCACCGCAGACGGCAACGCATCGAACGGCAACGAACGGCAGAGCGAGCGCTGGCCGCGGTGCCGGCTGCGATTAGACGTAGCTGGCGCCGGTCGTCTCTCCCTCGGAGCTCTCGTCCGCAGCCGCATCGGCGGCGTCGGCAGCGTCGGCGGCGGCGTTGCTATCGGACGGGTTGCTATCGGGGGTAATCGCGTCCTCGGAGTCGACCTCGCCACCGGCTGGGGCCGACGAGCTGTCGTCGGGGTCACTCTCGCCATCGGCATCAGCGTCGTCACGTTCCGCGGAGAGGTGTTCCCAGACTTCGGCACAGCCGGCACCGTCAGAGAGGTCTGCGAGGTGGTCGCTATCGTCGCTCACGTCTCCTCCTCCGTCGTCGGCGTGCGGTAGAGTTCGGGTGCGACATCCGCAGCAGCTGGTTCTCGACACGGGGTTTCGGCGATCATCACCCTGCTATATGACTCCCACTGAGTTAACCACATCTCAACCCGTAACACTGACCCGCGCTCGGTGATACCGGATGGTGTTGCGGGTATACCGGACGCACCGAACGCGGTAGATTCGCCATACAGCACCCGGGTCAGCGGGGAGCCGGCTGTCATCGGTGCGGTCAGCCATTGCGTGGGTCGTCCCCTACAGGTGCCTCGGGGGCAAACGCTGGGTGTGTCCGTCGCCCTTCGTATCCTCGACGACGGTGCGTGGCTCTCGGTAAACGATCAGCGCCGGGTCAGCGTGAGCGAGCTCTGGCGGCTGCAGGCCCCCGAGTTCTGTGAGTGCGCGCTCGTTGACTTCATCGCCGAGGGCTTTACCGAAGTCTCCGCGGACGGCCGCGATGTGGCGGTGACAACCTACGGGAAATGCATCGCCTGCGGCGAGAGCGGGGTTCCCGGCAGGCTCCCGGTTGGCTACATTCACAGGGGCGAATACCACGGCTACGACCGCGAGAACATCGTTATGGAGCCGATCAACAGCCGGGCGGCCAAGAACCAGCAATAGTATCCGGTTTAGTGAACCACCGGGGATGGTTGACGCAGGGAGCGACTGTTTAGGGGTAGAGCTATTGGCTACTCGTATGCCAACCGACGTCGAGAAGTGGAAATCGGAGGTATATGGCAACGAGATTCGGGAGCACCTCATGGAGTTCGCCGAGGAGGGGTGGGATTCGATCCCGGAAGACGAACACGACGCGTGGTTTGAGCGGTTCAAATGGTGGGGGCTGTACCACCAGCGTAACGGCCAAGAGAGCTACTTCATGATGCGGATCGGGACGCCAAACGGCGTGCTCAAGCCGGGACAGACCGAGGTGGTCGCCGAGATCGCCGACGAGTACGCCAGAGGGCCGGAAACGAACCCAGAGTTCGGTGACGGGTACGTCGACTGGACGACCCGACAGTCGATCCAGCTTCACTGGATCAAGCTCGAAGACGTGCCGGAGATCTTCGACAAACTCGAACGCAACGGGCTGTCGACCCAGCAGGCCTGTGGTGACTCCTGGCGCAACATCGTCGGCAACCCGATGGCCGGCAAGGCCCCGGAGTTTGTCGACGCCCTCCCCGTCATTGAGGAGCTCAACGAGACGTTCAAGGGGAACGACGACCACGCCAACCTCCCCCGGAAGTGGAAGGTGTCGGTCACCGGCTCACCCAACGGCTCCGGACAGGGCGACATCAACGACCTCGCGCTTGAGCCGGCCTCCAAGGAAATCGACGGCGAGGAGGTCCGCGGGTTCAACGTTCGCGTCGGCGGCGGCCTCTCCCGAAAGGAGCCGCGGCTGGCCCGCGATATCGATGTCTTCGTCCAACCCGAAAACGCGGCCGACGTGGCCGGCGGCATCTCCGCGCTGTTCCGCGAGCACGGCGACCGCGAGGATCGCTACAACGCCCGGATCAAGTTCCTCGTCGACGAGTGGGGCACCGACAAAATGCGTCGTGTGCTGCAGGAGGACTTCGTCGACTTCGAACTCGAATCCGCCGGCGAGGACATCCGCGAGCAGTACACCTACAACGCCGGTGGCGACGAACACGGCGACCTCGTCGGCGTCCGCGAACAGCGCGACGGCAAGTACTTCGTCGGGCTCAACGTGCTCGTCGGCCGGATGGGTGCCGACGACACGCTCGAACT
>KI543197.1:85609-87333 GCA_000496215.1 uncultured archaeon A07HN63 | reverse complement strand
ACGGCCGCGGTTGCGAGATGGAGGATAGCGGCGACGACGAGCAGCATGATCGGGAATCCGATCAGCATCACGCCGTAGAACTCGCCGAGTGCGTCGCCAATGAGCGAGTCGATGTTCCGTTCGACCTCGGCCGGTGCGGAGCAGTTGAACGCCGAGTCGTCGAAGCCGTCGGGCAGCGACGTGCCGCCCGTCTCACAAAACCCCTCGGGCGGTCGGTCAGGGTTGTCGACCATCATCGTCCCGTCGATCTTGTCGGTGAAAACGACGCCGATGCCGGCGACGAGCGCGACCGTAGTGAACGTCACGAGAACAGCGACGGCGATACCGCGGACGAGGTCGGGCTCGTGGTCGTCGAAGTAGCGATCCGGGCGGACAAGCGGCGTTCGCGGGGCCATGTTCGAGGCGGATCAGGGAACGAACAAAGACGTTGTGAAGCATAAAACGACGATTGCATCCTTGTCACCGAACAAAGTCTCAAGAACCAGCCCCGTCTATTAATACCCATGTCAGATCGACTTCTCGCTGTCAACGCCTACACGACGCTCGATTTGCTCGACGGGGAGGCCGAGGCCCACGAGTTCACCGAATCGGCCTACGCCGTCGTCAACGCGACCGCGCCGCGAAAGAACCCCGACCACGTGAAACTGGAGATGGAACTCGACAACGCCGAACTTGAGCACCTACCAGCCCACGCCGACCGCGTGCGGTTGACACCAGAGCAGGCCCGAACCATCGCGGCCGATCTCGAAAAGTACGCATCGCGGGTCGAAGATAATCTGGAAGACGAGGAGTGATTGCACTCGTGGTCAAGCAGGTGGGCGATTCCGGCTGCGGCGAAATATCCGTCAAAACCCATCTGAGAGGTGGTTTACGCGGCCAATAGATGGGATAGTTATTAGTGTCAACTCCCAAGACGCTAGGGTAACTGTGGGGGCCTGAGTCTGTGGCGTACGAACTGTCGCCGGTACTACTTCCGTTCGCGTTCGCAATCGTGGTTGTGTTCTTACCGTGGTATCTGGTTGACAGTTTCGCGGACGAGCGGTTCCGGATCGCCTTGATCCTGTTTACCGTTCCCTTCGCGGTCTGGGCGCTTGCCGAGTTGCTGCGGATCAGCGCCACCACGCTGGCTGCCGAGCGGCTGTGGCACAGTCTGCGGTTCGCCGGACCGGCGTTCAGTACGGTTGGGTACTTCGTGTTCGCCGCGGTGTATACGAACCACGACACGTGGGCTCGGCGACGACAGCTGGGCGCGCTGTTGGTCATTCCAGTGGTGACAATGGGGTTAGTCTGGACGAATCCACAGCATATGCTCGTCCGCGCGACGGTCGAGGCGACGAGTACCGGGCCGTTCGTCCTCTCGTATACGCCTGGGCCGTGGTTCTTCGTCCACGGGCTGTACAGCTACACACTCGTCGCGGTCGCAACGGGCTGGATCGTGACCCGATTCCTGCAGTTTCGGTCGGACAGCTACTTCCCCAAACAGACGCTGAGCGTGTTGCTGTCGGTGTCGCTTATCATGGGCGCAAACCTCGCGTTCAACCTCGATCTCACCACCGTCGAGTGGACGCCCGTTGGTGGCGCGCTCTGGGCGGTTATCTTCAGCATCGCCGTCTCGGAGTACAGAATGTTCGATGTGTCGCCGCTGGCTCGTGACGTGGCGGTCGAGAACATGGAGAGCGGAATGGTGGTGACGAACGCCGAGGGTGAGATCGTCGACGTCAACG
>KI543197.1:71240-84827 GCA_000496215.1 uncultured archaeon A07HN63 | reverse complement strand
GAGACCATCGTCGACGGGCTGCTCAGGCTGGCCCGAGCCGGCCAGAGTGTCGAGAGTCGCGAAACGGTGACGCTCGACGAGGTCGCTGAGGACGCCTGGGAGCACGCGACGGTCGACGGCTGCGAACTCGAATCGCATCTCTCGACCGAGATCAAGATCGACGCTGATCGTGATCGATTACTGCAGGTCTTTGAGAACCTCTTCCGGAACGCCGCCGATCACAATCAGAATGGGGTGACACTGGAAATCGGAATGCTCGACGCGGAGGGGTTGAGCACAGATGACGGCGACAGATCGGGGTTCTATATCGAGGACGATGGGCGTGGGATTCCGGCGGATGCACGCGACGAGATCTTCGAGCACGGGTACACGACCGACAGCGATGGAACGGGCCTCGGGCTCTCGATCGTGCAGGATATCGTTGCCGCCCACGGCTGGCGTATCGATGTCACGACCGGCCACGACGGGGGCGCCCGATTCGAGATCACCGGCGTCGATATCGAGAGGAGACAGGGGTAGATTGTAGCTGCGTCGCAGTGAGATGCGGAACGAGGGTGGTACAAAAACGTCGCAGCCCGCCTAGTCGTCGGCCGCAGCCGTATCGACCGCGTCGACCGCGACCGAGTTGTCATCGTCGTCAACCCGCGGGAAGTGACCGATTGTCGCCTCGCGGAAGGCCGCCTCGTCGAACTCGTAATCGCCCTCCAGCGACTCCAGCAGCGTGTGCGTATCCCGCATCGCGTTTTTCAGGCAGGTCGACGCGCCGGGCGACGGCGTGATGTTGAAGATGATGTCGTCGCCGACGATCTTTGCCTCGCCCATATCCAGCGTTTTGTTCTCGGTGTCGACGATCTGCGGCCGAACCCCGCCGTACCCCTTCGCGCGCTCGATGTCCTCCAGTTCGACGCTCGGGACGACCTTCTGGACGTGCGGGAGGAACTGCTTGCGGCCGATCGCCGGCAGATCGTACAGCAGGTTCCGGAGCACGAACGGCAGCAGGATGCGGTCGGCCATGATGTTGGCGTAGCTGAGGAACGCCTCTGGGCTGAAGCCGAACACGTCGAAGAAGTCCGGCACCGAGGAGAGGCGACCGCGTTCGAGGCCCGGAACGACCTTCGCGGTCGGCCCGAACCGCGTGATGCTGTCGTCGTGGACGTCGGCGTCGCCGTGGACCGCGGCGAACGGGAGCTTCTTCATCTGTAGCGTGTAGACCTTCCCGTTCAGCAGGTCGTCGGCGAGGAAGAAGCTGCCCGCGACTGGGAGCAGCGACATATCCTCGCCGTAGCCGAGCTCCTTCGCGATCTTGAGGCTATGTGAGCCCGCGGTCACGACCGTCGCATCGGCATCGAACCGGCCGGCATCGGTGGCGATGGTGTGGCCATCCAGCGTCGGCGTGATATCGGTCACCTTGGTGTCGGTGTAGACATCCACGCTGGCCTCCTCGCGGGCTTGCTCGGCGAAAGAATTCGCCGTCTGACCGTAGTCGACGACGTAGCCGTCGGGCGTCTGGAGAGCCAGCAAGTCCTTGTTGGGATCGCGGCCCTCGACGACTTTCGGCTCGATGTCGGCGATCTCGTCGCGCTCGATGGGGCGGAGTTTCGGGAAGAGGTCGCCGAATCCCTCGTCGTGGTAGCGGGATTCCAGCTTGGGGACTTCGTCGTCACCGACCGCCAGCACCATCTTGCTGCGCTTGGAGTGCATCTCGCGGTCGGGGTCGTGATTTTCGAGGTAGCCTGCGAGCAGCTCCGCGCCCTCCTTGACCTCCTCGGCCTTTTCGAGCGTGTAGTTGGTCTCGATATCGCCGAAGTGCAGCGTCTGGGAGTTGTTCGTGCGGTGGGAGTTGATCGCGCCGAGTTGGGACTCCTTTTCGATCAGTGCAATCGAGTCGATGTCGGTGAACTTCGCGGTCGTGTACAGCAACGAGGCACCGCTGATGCCGCCGCCGGCGATCACGAGGTCGTATTTGCCTGACATGGGTCTGGGTCTCGCTGTTACGTCGGCTGTCGTGCTCCGCACCCATAATTCATCTTTTTTGCCGTCGTCGCTTCGACAGATGACGAAGTACGTCTCGACACCGACGTAGCGTGGACGATCACGAGTGCCGACTGAACCATCCGGCCCGATGTCTGTCGGTCGTGTGTCACGACACCATGGTACTGTGCGACACACTTATGCCGTTCAGTCCACAGTGTATGTATAGCTTCGAATGCGGGCCGAGACGACGATTCGCGCTGGTCCCCGCCGGTGTGTTGCCCGAAGAGACGGGTGCTGTGTCGTCGAAAGGGCGACACAGTCGCACACAGGAGGTGGCTGTCGGATCCACAGGCAGGGCAGCCACACACGTCGTCGGATCGCCACCGTCTTCGAGCCAACGAACAAATGTCAGACAGACACACACTCGACCAGCTAAGCGAAACGTATCAGGCGAGTATCCCAGACGACCTGCGGGAAGCCCGGTCGTTCTCGTGGTATCTCGACACGGTGTACGAGGATCCCCACGTCGCACGGAACGCTCACCAGCGTGTCGCCGATATGTTCGACCACTACGGCACACAGTACAGCGAGGAGGACGGCCTCGTCGAATACGCGCTCGCCGCCGAGGACCCACTCCACGACGGCGAGAACGTCTTCTACGGCCGTGAGATCCACGAGGCGATCCACGAGTTCGTCAACAAGGTGAAATCCGGTGCCCGCGGCCTCGGCCCGGAGAAACGAATCAAGCTCCTGCTGGGCCCCGTCGGCTCGGGCAAATCGCATTTCGACTTTCTCACCCGGCGGTACTTCGAGGCCTACACCCGCGAGGACGCCGGCCGGATGTACACCTTCCGGTGGACCGACCTCTGTTCGGTGATCGGCGATCAGGATCCGGGCGACGACACCGTCCGCTCGCCGATGAATCAGGATCCACTGGTGTTGCTACCGAAGGAACAGCGGGCGGCGGTCATCGAGGATCTCAACGAGACACTCGATGCGCCGTACACGCTTCGCAACGACCAGCATCTCGACCCCGCCTCGGAGTTCTACATGGACGAGTTGCTGGCCCACTACGACGACGATCTGGAGGCGGTGCTCGACAACCACATCGAGGTGATCCGGCTCGTCGCCAGCGAGAACCGCCGGGAGTGTATCGAGACGTTCGAGCCGAAGGACAAGAAGAATCAGGACGAAACCGAGCTCACCGGCGACACCAACTACGCGAAGCTGGCCGTCTACGGCGAATCAGATCCCCGCGCATTCGATTACGCCGGCGCGTTCTGTAACGCCAACCGCGGGCTGTTCTCCGGTGAGGAACTGCTCAAACTCCAGCGGGAGTTCCTCTACGATTTCCTGCACGCCTCACAGGAGGGGACGATCAAGCCGAAAAACAACCCCCGGATCGATATCGATCAGGTGATCGTCGGCCGGACGAACATGCCGGAGTACCGCGAGAAAACCGGCGACGAGAAGATGGAGGCGTTCAACGACCGCACCAAGCGGATCGACTACCCCTACGTGCTCGAGTACGAAAGCGAGTCCAACATCTACCAGAAGATGCTGCAGAACGCCGACGTGCCGAACGTCCACGTCGAGCCACACACGCTGGAGATGGCCGGCCTCTTCGGCGTTCTGACCCGACTCGAAGAACCAACCGACGAAACCGTCGACCTGCTTGAGAAGGCGAAGGTCTACAACGGCGAGCTCGAAGACGAGGAGGTCGACCGCCGGAAGCTCAGAGAGGATGCCGAGGAGTCCGCCGACATCGGCGAGGGGATGGCAGGGTGTCTCCGCGCGGTTCATCGGCGACGAGATCGCCGAGGCGATCATGGACGCGACCCACCGCGATCGATCCTACCTGTCGCCGCTCTCTGTCTTCGATCACTTCGAGGCGAATCTCGGCGGCCACGGCTCGATTGCGGCCGACGATCTCGACCGCTACGGGCGGCTACTCGATACCGTCCGCGAGGAGTACCGCGAACGCGCCATCGAGGACGTGCGCCATGCCCTCGCGTACGATGTCGACGAACTCCGCCGACAGGGCGAGAAGTACATGGATCACGTCATGGCCTACATCGACGACGACACCGTCGACGACGAGCTGACCGGCCGGGAAACGGAGCCGGACGAGACGTTCCTTCGGGCGGTCGAGGAGCAACTCGATATCCCCTCCGACCGCAAGGACGACTTCCGACAGGAGGTCTCGAACTGGGTTTCCCGCCGGGCGCGCGAGGGACGGGATTTCGACCCACAGGACAACGATCGCCTGCGCCGCGCGCTCGAACGGAAACTGTGGGAGGACAAGAAACACAACATCAACTTCTCCGCACTCGTGTCGGCGACGGATCTCGACGAGGAGGAACGCGGCGCGTGGGTCGACGCGCTCGTCGACCGCGGCTACTCGGAGGATGGGGCCGCCGAGGTCCTGGAGTACGCCGGCGCGGCCGTCGCCCGCTCGGAGATGGAGGATGGAGCTGACTGAGCGATGACAGACACCACAGACGGCGAGACGTTCCGGCGGGCGGCCGACGAGCGACTGCAACAGGCCTACGACTCGCCGATGAGTCTCGACGAGTACGTCGACCGGGTGCTCACGAACCCGATCGCCGCCGCCTCCGGGCCGCGATACCTGCTTGCAGCCATCGAATCACAGGGCACCCGCACGGTCGAAGAACGCGGCGAGACGCTGGATCGCTACCGGTTTTTCGACGACCCGTTCAACGATGGCGAGCACGCAGTACTGGGCAACACCGCCGCGCTGAACGCCTTCGTCGACGACCTCCGGGCGGCCGCTGCGGGCCGCGGCAACGACGAGAAGATCGTCTGGATCGACGGGCCGACGGCGACCGGCAAATCCGAGTTCAAGCGGTGTCTGGTCAACGGGTTGCGGGAGTTCTCGAAGACCGACGAGGGCCGGCGCTACACCGTCGAGTGGAACGTGACCGGCACCACCGACACGGCGCGCTCGCTGTCGTACGGCAGCGGCGGCGATGCCACCGCGTGGTACCGCAGCCCGGTGCAGGCGAACCCGCTGTCGGTGTTTCCGACGGATATCCGCGCGGAGATCGCCGATGCGGTAGCCGACGAGGCGGCCTACCCCATCGCGGCCGATGTCGATCTCGACCCGTTCAGCCGCGAGGCCTACGAGCATCTGGAGTCGACGTACCGCGAGGAGGGCCGCCGCGACCTCTTTTCGGCGGTGACCGACCGCGATCACCTCCGGGTGACGAGCTACGTTGTCGACGTTGGACAGGGGATCGGCGTGCTCCACGCCGAGGACGACGGCACCCCCAAGGAGCGACTCGTCGGGTCGTGGATGAGCGGCATGCTGCGCGAACTCGACTCACGAGGTCGGAAGAACCCACAGGCGTTCAGCTACGACGGCGTCCTCTCGCAGGGCAACGGCGTCGCCACCATCGTCGAGGACGCCAGCCAGCACGCCGACCTGCTGCAGCGATTGCTCAACGTGCCCGACGAGAACCGTGTCAAACTCGACAAGGGGATCGGGATGGATGTCGACACCCAGCTGATCGTGGTGTCGAATCCGGATCTCGATGCCGAACTCGACCGCCACGCCGAGAAGGAGGGTGCCGACCCGCTGAAGGCACTGAAACGCCGGCTAACGCGCCACGAGTTCCGGTATCTGACCGACCGCGGGCTCGAGGCCGCCCTGCTTCGCCGCGAGGTCACCGGCCGAACCGGGGTGCCCGGTGCGGCAGTTGGGGAGGAAACTGTCGACACGACTGGCGGCGACGACAGACCGGGCGATACCCGCAGTGCGATCGGTGCCAGCACCGACCACGTCCGGGAAGCCGTCCGAACGAGCGTGCGGGACGACGACGGCCGGACACGCCAGCGAGAACTCGCGCCGCATGCCATCGGCGCGGCCGCGCTGTATGCGGTCGTCACCCGGCTGGAAACCGAGGATCTGCCCGCCGATATCGACCTGATCGAGAAGGCCCGGCTGTACGAGACGGGCGAACTTCGCCGCGACGACGAGGTGATCACCGCCGAGGACGTGTCGTTCGACGGTGACGACGGCCGGACCGGGATTCCCGTCACCTACACGCGCGATGTGGTCGCCGACCTGCTGAGCGAGGAGAGCGAGCGGAGCCACCCCGAGTTGCCAGTCGAGCGGGTCGTGACGCCGCACGACGTGCTGGATGCGATGGTCGAGCAGCTTGCCGACGCGCCGGTGTTCTCCCGGGCGGAGATCAAGGAGTTCGAGAGCCGCCACACCGCGGTCGCCGAACGGGTCCGGGAGCGACAGCGGACCGATGTCGTCGACGCGGCGCTGGCGGCCGAGACCGTTGCGACGGAGACCGTCGCGGAGTACGTCGAACACGTCTACGCGTGGGATGCCGACGAGCCAGTCGAGACTGACCGCGGCCAGGAGTCGCCGGACGGACTGGTGATGAAGGTCTTCGAGACCGAAACCCTCGGCCGGTTCGACGAGAATGCCTACCGCGGCACGGAGCCGACGGAGGCAGTCGTCGAGTTCCGCCGCGAGCAGGTGATCCGCGCGCTCACCCGGTATGCGTGGCGGAACCGTGGCGACGAGTTCAGCGTCGACGACGTCGAGCTCGGCGAGATTCCGGAGCTACAGTCGGTCCTCGAGACCAACGACCTCGCTGATCTGAAACGACGGTTTCCGGAGCTCGATCCGGGTGAGTGGGCCGATCCGCCGGCCGACACCGAGACCGCTCGCGTGAAGGCCGACACGATCGACCGCATGGTCGACCAAGGGTACAGTCGGGCGTCGGCGGAACTCACCAGCCGTGCCGTGATGCAGGATATCCGCGACGAGTGGGAGACGCTGTCGACTGACGGTGGCGAGCCACCAGAAGAGCAGGATAGCGGCGGTGGCGCGTCGGCCACCCTCGACGGGGGTGATCGCTGATGGGGCTGCCCGAGGACCGCGAGCGGTTCCGCGATATCGGCGAGGCCCGTCGGGAAGACCTCAGGGAGTTCATCAGTCACGGTAACCTCGGCGGCTCCGGCCCGAATCAGGTGCGGATTCCGATCAAGATCGTCGATCTGCCCGCCTTCGAGTACGACCAGCGCGAGGTCGGCGGCGTCGGCCAGGGCGACGACGGCCAGCCACAGCCCGGCCAGCCGGTCGATCCCCAGCCGGATGACGGCGACGCGGGCGACCCGGGCGAGGAGGGCGGCGACCACGAGTACTACGAGATGGACCCCGAGGAGTTCGCCAGAGAGCTCGACGAGGAACTCGGCCTGGATCTCGAACCCAAGGGCAAGCGCGTCGTCGAGGAGGTCGAGGGCGATTTCACCGACACTGCTCGAACTGGGCCGCAGGGGTCGCTCGACGTTGACGAGTTCTTCAAACGCGGGTTGAAACGCCATCTGGCGACCGATTTCGACGAGTCGTACGTGCGAGAGGGGCTGTTCGTCGACGGTGCCGGTGTCGACGAGGTGTTCACGTGGGCCCGCGAGGCGTCCATCCCGGTGTCGCGGGCGTGGATCGCCGATGCCGCCCGCGAGATCGAAACCGACCGCGGAACGGCCATCGAGTCCGTCGCCCGCTGGGCGGACTTCGAGACGCTCGACGCCGAGGTCGACAGCGAGCCGGCGGGTCAGCGGATTCGCCGCAAGGGGATCGACACCATCCCGTTCCGCCGCGAGGACGAGCGGTTCCGCCATCCCGAGGTCATCGAACAGCACGAGCGGAACGTCGTCGTCGTCAACGTCAGAGACGCCTCGGGGTCGATGCGGGAGACGAAGCGGGAACTCGTCGAACGCGTGTTCACGCCGATGGACTGGTATCTGACCGGGAAGTACGACGCCGCCGAGTTTCACTATATCGTCCACGACGCCGAGGCCTGGGAGGTCGACCGCGAGGAGTTCTTCGGGATCCAGTCCGGCGGCGGGACCCGGATCTCCAGTGCCTACGAGCGCGTCGAGGACGTGCTTGAGGAGTACCCCTACAGCGAGTGGAACCGGTACGTGTTCGCCGCCGGCGACTCCGAAAACGCCGGCGCCGACACTCAGCAAAACGTGATCCCGATGATGCGGTCGATCGACGCCAATCTGCACGCCTACGTCGAGACCCAGCCGGGCGGGACGACACAGAACGCCCGACATGCCGATGAGGTCGAACGCGCCCTCGGCGACACCGGCAACGTCGCTGTTGCCCGCGTCACCGGGCAAGACGATGTGACCGACGCGATCTACAAGATACTCAGCACGGAGGACAACGACTCATGAGAGACGACAGACTCGAAGCGAAACGCGAGGCCGAACAGCTGGACGAGCCAGCCGCAGAGGCCCGCAACCTCGCCAAACGGCTTGGCCTCGATCCGTACCCGGTCCGGTACTGGGTTGTCGACCACGACGAGATGAACGAGCTCATCGCCTACGGCGGGTTCCAGCAGCGCTACCCACACTGGCGGTGGGGGATGAACTACGAGCGCCAGCGCAAGAAGGACCGTCACGGCCTCGGGAAGGCCTTCGAGATCGTCAACAACGACGACCCGAGTCACGCCTTCCTGCAGGAGTCGAACACGATGGCCGACCAGAAGGCCGTCATCACCCACGTCGAGGGCCACGCCGACTTCTTTGCGAACAACGACTGGTTCGGCCTCTACGCCGACCGCGGCCAGGACGGCCCAAACGCCGTCGCCCGACTGGGGCGCAACGCCGACCGGCTCTCGGAGATCGGCCGACGAGCCGATGTCGACCGGGAGGAAGTCGAACGGTTGATCGATGCCGTCTCGGCACTTGAGGATACAATCGACCAGCACAGCCCCGTCAACGCCGCCCGCGATGGCGACGCGATCGAGCCAACGGGCGACGGCGACGACACCAGAGAAGAACTGCAGGCGAAGATCGACGAACTCGATCTCTCCGCGGAGGTTCAGGGCGATGTGTTCGACGAGGAGTGGCTTGAGGCACAGGACGGCGGTGTCGAACCCGACAAGCCACGACCCGACGTGCTCGCCTTCCTGCGGGATCACGGGAAGCGATACGACCCCGAGACGGGGAAGGCCGTCGACCGCGAGCCGTGGGAGACGACCGTGATCGACGCGATCCGCGAGGAGGCTTACTACTTTGCGGGCCAGAAGGTGACGAAGGTGATGAACGAGGGGTGGGCGACCTACTGGGAGTCGATCATGATGGGCGGCGAAGGCTTTGCCGGCCCCGACGAGTTCCTCACGTACGCCGACCACATGGCGCGGGTGCTAGGCTCGCCCGGACTGAACCCGTACAAACTCGGCTTCGAACTCTGGACGCACGTCGAGCTACAGGCCGCCCGACGGGATGTCGTCGACAAACTGCTCCGCGTCGACGGCATCACCCCCGAGAACTTCCATGCGGAGATAGATATCGACGAGGTCGTCGACACGCTGCAGCCACATCCAGCCATCAGGGTGCCGGTCCCGCGATGCTCGACGAGCTGGCCGAGTTGGCCGCCGACGGCGACCCGCGAATCGACGCTGAGATGGTCGACCGCGCGCTCTCCGTCCGCGAGGGTGATACCGACGCCGACGACGGCCCGGATATCGAGGAGTACCCGTGGAAGCTGCTCACCTACGAGGGGCTGGCCGAACGACACTACGTGCTGTCGCGGCCCCAGCACCGCACGGCCCTGCGCAACCTCTCGCGATCGACACTGGAGGAACGAGCGCGCTACATGTTCGATGTCGACCGCTACGCGACGGTGGCCGACGCACTGGCCGATGTCGACCGCACCGCTGGCTGGAGCCGGATGTACGAGGTCCGTGAGAGTCACAACGACGTGACGTTCATCGACGAGTTTCTCACCGACGAGTTCGTCCGCGAGCGGAACTACTTCACCTACGAGTACAGTCAGGCCGGCGAGGAGTTCCGCGTCGCCAGCACCGGCGCTGACGACGTCAAGCGGAAACTGCTGTTGCAGTTCACCAACTTCGGGAAGCCGACAATCGCCGTCCTTGACGGGAACTTCGAGAACCGCGGCGAGCTCCTGCTCGGCCACCAGTACAACGGCGTCGCACTCGACGAACAGCAGGCGAAGGCGACGCTGGAGCGAGTGTTCGAACTCTGGGGCCGACCGGTGAACCTTGCGACAATTCGGACGGAGTACGACGAGAAGGAACTCCGCAACGCACGCCGGCACAACAGCGAACCCGAGGGGACCGAGGTCGGCGTCCGGTTCCAGTACGACGGCGGCGAGGTGACCGAACACGAACTGGATACCGAGATCACGGATCGCATCGCGGCCGACGGTGTCGATTACGACACGAAACCAGACGACTGGCTGGCGTGACGGGCTGGCTACGCGTTCACGTTTGCGATCCTTTGATTGATCGCCACCCATCCGGGCCCGCGGGTTTCGCCTCTTGATCGTCTTAGCAGGGCAGCCCCGAGTTCAAGAGGACTCGATGATCGCCTGTTGCCCGGCGCGTCCTGATCGATGATCGCCGAGATATCCATCTGGTTGATGCTCGCAGTTACCCTCTGTCACTCAAGCAACTGTATGCCGTGCGCCCACGCCCCAAGCATCGCCGCCATGGTGAGGTCGAATTTTCCCGCCTTTGCGGATGTGTAGCTGGGGTGACCATCGCAACCGAGGTTTCGCTGTAGTTCGCAGAATATCTGTTTCGCCGCTTCGCTATCGGTGAGTCCGACTAGACAGCCCTGTCAGAAGCCACTGGCTTACTGCTCGCCTGCCTCCTCGGTATAATTTTCCGCTCCAGAAGTGCGCACGTCGACCATCGCGCCGACCATTTCTACCGGCGTGTCGTCCGCAAACCGGACGATGCCCCGAGAGCGCAGCGGGACGTACTCACCGTCAGCAGTCTGCCAGCGGTACTCGTGAGTGAATCTTCCGTGCTCTGCATCGACATCGTCGAACGCGGTGGACTCGCCGGCCTCCTGACGCTCGTTTAGCTCCCGTGCGAGGTCGCGGTCGTCAGGATGGACACGTTCAACCCACCACTCGAAGCCGTCTTCGCGGACGCCGGGTTCGTAGCCAAACTGACTGATGCCGTCGCTGTACAGTGTCGCACCCGTCGTCATATCCCGGAGCCAGAAGGCGTCGGTCGCTGTGCGAGCAACGAGTTCGTACGTCTCGCTTATCTTCTCCGCTTGGCGGGTTGCTCGTGCCTTGTCGACGAGCGAGCGGATACGATTCGCCAACACAGCGTATATCGACAGACTGCTCTCCTTCTGGATGTACGCGTCGACGCTGCTGTCGAGTGCCTCTGCCGCAACTGCTTCACTGCCCCGACCAGTGAACAAAATGAATGGGATCGAGGCGTCGACAGACTGGACACGTTCTACAAGTTCCAACCCATCAATCTCTGGCATTTCGTAATCACTGACGATACAGTCCACTCGCTCATCCTCCAGTCGACCGGGAACTGCTGTCGGGTCTGTCTCTGTTTTGACCGTGAATGACTCGTCTTCCCGGGGGAGACACTCCGACGCGAGGTCAACCAGACCCGGATCGTCGTCTACGTGTAAAATATTGACACCAGTTGGTTCGGTGAACGGTAACTCCATGGTTATTTTATGGCCAATTTTACCTACCAACTCGGTGATTATTCTTATTTTTAAAGTATTCTGATATTTTGATCTGACCGACAAAAGCTGCCAACTGCAGAACGGTGTCGTATGAGCACTGGCGGGTTTAGACGCGAGCGGTCCAGCAGGGCAGATTCAGGGCCAGCTGTACGAGAGGCTCGGAACGGAACCACACCACGGTGTTCTCGTCTTGCACGAGAACGGGTACTTGCTCAATGAGATGCCTGATGACCCTACAGTTGAGGATTATCTGCTGTATCTCGGTGCATGCTGGGCGATAGCGAACGAGTACGACGTTCGTTCACTTACGCTCGCAAATGTATGGATAGAGAACTGGCCTCGGCACTCGAACCTCGACGATGAACAGGTACCACACTCTGGAAAGCGCTGAAAGCCGGTCCCGTTGAAGTCCTCATCAGTTGATACAAATGCCGTGCTGATTACATAGCGTGGATGCAGCAGGCTGCTGAGGGTCGGCCATACTCGATGGAGGATGTACTGGTCGTCAGGCAGGTTTGTGAGTCATTCAGTCTCGGTAATCGTACGTTTCGCGGTATCGCTTTCATCGGTACTGCCTGTTGAGTACCCAGACAGCTCCGCAAGAGCACAGTCCGGACAGTAGAAATTGTGCTTCTCGGATATCGTCCACAACGGAACACCGGCGACGACGTATTCCTGTCTGTACCGACGCACGGGCCCCTCCTTCGAACGGGAACCACACACGACACACGGCTCTCTTTTCCCCTCGGTAGCCGATCGAGTCCGGTTCTCGGCGGTTTTGACACGACCGAACCGGGAAGGCCGATGCCGTCGATCAAGGCGACGGCGAAACCGTGGGTTGACAAGCACGCCCGAAATTATGAACAGGATCGCGAACCCAACGACGAGGACCGGCGCGATTATATCGGCTGTCCCTGCTTGTTGAACGATCCCACCAGTACCGCTCAGGAGCCCAGCGACGCCGAGTCCTATCAGAAGCCACCCGGCGACGCCCTTCATCAGTTCGGAGGCCGCGTCTGCAAGGTCAATGCTGGAGGGCTTGGAGGGCATTTTCGTAACAGGATGTACATATTCCAGCGGAAAAACTGTGTCTTACCGTGCTCGTGTTTCAAGAGAGCATAGAATGTGTGCGTGTTTCCGATTAGTACCAGTAAATCGGTGGCCTCGGAACTCATAGGGCTCGTCACTGACGGGAGCCACCCCGCCTCGGAGCAGTGGTATCGTCATCAGCCAGCCGAACCGACGCACGATGGCGAAAAGACAGTTGCGCCTCCAGCCGACCCGGCAGTCCTCGCACACGCCTTTGCCCGGCCCAATGTTCATTGCTGGCAATCACCTACTACAGTTGCATGCTATCATCGACAAGAACAAATCGAAGATGGGCGCCTCGGCTGGCGCCTCTGTCGGCGCATCACTCGGCGGGAAACTCGGCCCGTTTGGGGCCGGCATCGGCGGCGGGCTGGGCGGCGCAGCCGGCTATATCGCTGGCTCGCTCGTCCCAGACTGCGGCTGCTCTGGTGGCAAAAAACTCCTGCCCGACGGCGGCCAACCAGTCGACGACGATCACCAGCAACAGCACGACAGCAGTAGCACAGACGAGCGCGACGACGGCGTCATGATCCCTGTTACTGAGGCCTGACGCGGCAGGCTCAGCGTTCGTCCAGTGCGAGCGACGCCAGCAGTGCCTCAAGCTGGACCTGTTCGTTCGCGCCCTCGGTAATCCGGTAGTCGGCCTCACCGATCCGCTCCATGAGCCGGACAGCCGCGCGCTCGTCG
Source organism: uncultured archaeon A07HN63 (assembly GCA_000496215.1). Taxonomy (GTDB): domain Archaea; phylum Halobacteriota; class Halobacteria; order Halobacteriales; family Haloferacaceae; genus Halonotius. The sequence goes on along the minus strand of KI543197.1, from coordinate 71,552 downwards.
AGTCCGAGATCCCACACCGAGCGATGCAGTTGGTCGATGATGTCGCCACCGGCCATCCCGGTGTCGGTCAGTAGGGTATCGAGCGTCGCCCGCGCCTTGGCGAAATCGCCGCCGATGGCGTCGGTGACCATCGCTTCGATTTCCTCGGGGCGGGCCGTCGAGGTGATCATGTAGACCGCCTCCTCGTCGACGACCTCGCCAGTTGTGGCGGCGGCTTGCAGGCTATTAATCGCCCGCCGCATGTCGCCGCCCGCGGCGTAGATCAGGGCCTCGCGGCCGTCGTCGGTGATCTCGATATCTCCGCGGCAGCGA
>KI543197.1:64805-68134 GCA_000496215.1 uncultured archaeon A07HN63 | reverse complement strand
GGAATCGTGTACTGCTCGGTGAACCGCAGCAACTCACCCAGTCGCGGAGGTTGCGGCGGGCCGTTATCCTCGGCCTGTAGCTCGCCGCGGAGGTCGGTCAGGGTGTCTTCCAGCTCGTCGAGCTGGGCGGCCAGGGCCTCGCGATCACGCGGCCGGTCGGCGTCGTCGGAGGAACTCATACCCATGGCTTCGGCTGCAATCCGCTTAAGACTGTGCCAGCACCGGCTCGGCGAGGTCGATGTGGATTAGGCACACCAAAACGTATATCCCTTTAGGTCCGCCTAACTCGGGTATGGAAACGACAGACACGGACGCACCGGACGACGAGCCAGCGCCGGCCGATACCGCGCCGCGTATCTCCGTCTGTAATGCGACCCCGGAGCGAACCGTCTTCGCCGAGGAGGGCAACGAAGACGGCTGGATCGCCACCGATTACAGCGTCTCACTGACGCGATAGACGATTGCTGTTTTTGCGGGAGATTCACTTATCTATATAGCGATTCGCACGGAGCTATGGGTGCTGAAAAATAGGGTGATTGCGGACAGCACGCCCGTCGCCGGTGCTGTCAGTTGCGGCCGAGATTACTGCGTTGCCGAGTCGAGAACCAGCGTGTCGTCTTCGAGGTAGTGTTCGAGGTGGTGGGCGTCCTCCTCGATCTCGATCAGGTTCTCCTTCAGGAGGTGCTCGGTCGTCGGGTCGCCGAGGTTGGCCGCGAGCTGGATGTGCTCGCGCATCCCCTCGATGATTTCGCCGTAGGCCGCCATGTCGCTTGCAAGCGAGGTACGAACGTCGTGGACATCCTCGCCCTCGAACTCGATGGTGGCGTGTTCCTCGTGATTCGCCGGCCCGGCAGTCGGGACGCCGCCAAGCGCCTGTGCGCGCTCGGCGATCTCGTCGGCCCCCGCTTCGAGTGTCTCGGCGGCTTCGCCGAGGAAGACGTGGATATCGTTGAACTCCGCGCCTTCGACGTTCCAGTGGTGCTTCTTGATCTGGTGGTAGAGAACGTACGCGTTTGCGAGGTCGGTGTTCAGTGCGTCGACGATCTGTTCGGCCTTGTCGGCATCAACACGAAGTGCCTCGGAGCCTTCGACATCACCGTACTGCTGGCGGACGGTTTCTTGCGTGCTCATAACAACTATCTATTGGACCGGAGGCCACTTAAATTATTGGTTTGAAAAATTCGGTTTCTATTTTCAAAAATTAGTTTTGTGTTCAGCCATCTCGGTCGAAACTGGTGATACGTATCCACTCGGCCACCATCGAGATGTATCCAATTGCATGAACACGCTCTCGATGTAATTCGACAATCTATTCACGCTTGCACAATCTCGCATAGAAGCATGAACCGTGCCGAGAAGGCAGCCCTCCAGCTACAGGCGGTCGCCGTCCTCCGGGCGCTCAAGGAGAGCCGGACCTACGACGAGCTATCGGTGGTCACCAACCTCCCCGCTGGTGATCTCAACCGATACGTCAACGGGCACGTCCTCCCGGGGGCAGACCGGGCCGAGCGGATCGTCAGCGATGTCGGCCGCGAGGCACTGGCCGACGAACTCCGGGCGCGGGTCAGCGTCGACGACGAGGGGTACGTCGACAACTCCGATGTGGTCTTCGACCAATCGCTGCTCGATCTCGTCGCGCCGGTGGCGGCTACCAGCGTCGGCTTCGACCGCCCGGATGTGGTGTTGACCGCTGCCACCGACGGGATCACCCTCGGCGCGGCGATGGCCTCCGAGTTCGACGCGACGCTCGCCTACGCCAAGAAATCGAAGGAGACGGCCGTCGAGGAGTTCATCGAGTCCCGCCAGCGACTCGCCTCGGGCATCGAGTTGACCTACTATCTGCCCGAGGCCGCGCTGTCGGCGGGCGAGTCGGTGCTGATCGTCGACGATCTGATCCGGTCGGGCGAGACACAGGAGCTGTTGCTGGATATCGCCACACAGGCGGAGGCCGACGTGGTGGGCGTGTTCACGCTGATCGCCGTCGGCGACGACGGACTGGCACGGGCACGACGGGCAACGGACGCGCCGGTCGACGCGCTAGTGGCGTTTGAGTGAAACCGTCGCTGTTGGGGAGAAATGATGGTTACTGTGGAACGGTCCCCGCGACGTTTTCGACGTAGCTACTCATTTCTTCGAAAAGAAGCTCGTCGTTTTCGCCGTCAAACTTCGAGCCCGCCCAGATGTCACGCCCGCCATTAACCATAGTCGACTCCGTCTCACCGACAGAGTCTTGTGGGTCCTGTGAGACTTCCGCCCCCAGTCGTTGAGGCTACAGATACCGGAATCGAGGCCGGTACAGTAGGCATCAGACTCCTACGTCGATAACTCGTCCAGATCTGAGTTCCGTCTCATTGGTACGAATTAAAAACTGGTCGTCTCCTGTTGCAGCACGACCTCTGTTCTGGTTAGAGTTCTGAGACGGCCGCTTCGGTGATGGCTGCACACCGGTTCCAGTATTGGGGAGTGTGGCCGGCATTGTGCGGCGTGATATGGCAGTTTGGAAGATCCCACAATGCATTTTCGGCAGGCAACGGCTCTGGGTCAGTCACGTCGAGGGCGGCCCCCCGGATTTCGTTCGTCTGTAGAGCCTCGATGAGGGCATCAGTGTCAACAACCTCGCCCCGTGCAATATTGGTGAGTGTGGCGTGGGTCGGGAGCTGTAGCAGTGCTTCTGAATCGATAAGTTGGTCGGTCAGATCGGTGAGTGGACAGGCCAACACGAGATGATCGGTGCGAACTAGCGCGTCGTCAAGCGCCGCATCGTCGAATCCGATTACCTCGTCTGCTGGGCCACCCTTCGATGGCGTATATCGAACGCCGATTGTCGTCACGCCAAATGCATCCAGACGGTCGACAATCGTTCGGCCGATCGGCCCTTGCCCGACGACTGTCGCTGTCGATCCATTGAGTTCGCCAGTCTGGTAATGACTCCATGCAGACTGCTGTTCCTGTCGCCATCCGTGATCCAGTCGGCAGACAAAGGTGAGGATGTACCCGAGTACCTGTTCAGCGACGTTTGGACCGTGAACCCCAGAGGCACTCTCGACGGTGACACCTTTGGATTCAAGCGTATCAATCGGAAGATGATCAGTGCCCGCGAAGGTACAGACAAAAAGCGAGAGTTCTTCGGCGGACTCTACGAGTTCTTCAGATATCTGATATCCCGTCACCACTGTTGCCTCCGCAGCGAGCTGTTCCTTCTCGGCAGCGGTTCGGGCGAGAGACACCTCGTACTCTGGCAGCGTTTCCTGTAAGGCGGTTGCATAGTCGGCTGCAGAGAGCCCATGGATCTTGTGGTCCAAGACAACGATATCTGTCATCGACGCCCT
>KI543197.1:58109-64785 GCA_000496215.1 uncultured archaeon A07HN63 | reverse complement strand
GATAAGGACGACACGGCCCACGGCGACCCTGTGCTGGACGCCACCGGCATCCGGGCAGCTGACGACCGCGGGATCAACGCACTCGACAGCCTCGATCTGACGGTCCGCGAGGGCGAGGTGGTCGGGATCGCCGGTGTCAGCGGTAACGGCCAGACCGAACTCGCCGAGGCACTGGCCGGCATCCGAGAGATGACCGGCGGCGATCTTCGGGTCAATAGCACCGACCTCGCCGGCGCGTCACCGCGAGCGTTCGTCGACGCCGGCATCTCCTTCGTCCCCGAGGATCGGCTGCAGTACGGCTGCGCCGAGGAGCTATCGGTGCTTCACAACGCCGGGATGAAGGCCTACCGCGAGGGCCGCTTCGCCGACGGCCCGCTGCTGGATTACGACGAACTGGGCAGCTACGCCGAATCGCTGATCGAGGAGTTCGATATCCGCGGCGTCAGCGATGTTACCGATATCGACGCCGGCGACCTCTCGGGCGGGAACCTCCAGAAGCTGATTCTCGCCCGCGAACTCGACCGCGATCCAGACCTGCTGATCGCGAACCAGCCGACTCGTGGCGTCGACGTTGGAGCCATCGAGTTCATCAGGGAAGCGATCCTCGAACAGCGCGAACAGGGAACCGGCATCGTGTTGATCTCGGAAGATATCGATGAGATCACCGATCTGAGTGACCGGATTCTCGTGCTTTACGAGGGGGAGTTCGTCTACGAGACCACGCCAGAGGCCGCGGATCGGGAACGCCTCGGTATCGAGATGACCGGCAGCCGTGTCGACGACGAGCCAGCGGATGCGCCGGAGGCAGTTGCTCCCCCGGCGGGCGCCGGAAGCGACACGGCCGAGCCCGGAGACTCGGCCGAGGCAACCGACTCGACGACAGATGTCGCCGCCGCAGGGGACGGAGACTGATGGTCAGGATCGACCTCACTGCCCGCGAACACGTGCCCCGCTGGCTCGGCTATGCCACGCCGGTCGTCACGGTCCTGCTGGCGCTTGCCTGTGGGGCTATCGCCCTGCTGGCACTCGGCGTCAGCCCGCTTGCGGCCTACTGGACGATGTTCGGCGAGACACTGCTCAGTACGTTCGGGCGGACCCAGACACTCATCAAGGCCGTTCCGCTGATTTTGGCCGGGCTCGCAGTGTACCTCCCGCTCCGGGCCGGACTGTTCAACATCGGTGCCGAGGGGCAGTTGGTTTTTGGCGCGGTTGCCGGGGCGTGGATCGGGCTCAACGTCAACCTGCCCGGTGTGTTGTTGCTCCCGCTGATGTTCGTTGCCGCGGGCGCTGCAGGTGCGTTCCTCGCTGGCATTCCGGCGTGGCTCCGCGCGAAGTGGGATGTCAACGAGATCATTACGTCGCTGTTGCTGACGTTCGTCGCGCTCCAGATACAGAGCTATCTCGTTCGCGGACCGATGCAGGATCCCACCGGCAACTTCCCGCATACGGCACAGCTCTCGGCGGCAGCGACGATTCCGAAGGCAATCTTCAACGTGCACGCCGGACTCGTCGTGGCTATCGCCGCCGTCGCGGTTACCTACGTGGGTGTCCGGAAAACCGCTCTCGGCTTCGAGATCACGTTCGTCGGCGCGAACGACGCGGCCGCCAGACAGGCCGGGATGAACCGGGTCAAGATCTACCTCCTCGTTTTCGTCATCGGCGGGGCGTTCGCGGGACTGGCCGGGATCAGCGAAATCGCCGGCCTGCAGGGACGACTCCGCGCGCGGTTCGAGCCAGGCTACGGGTTTACCGCGATTCCTATCGCTCTGCTGGGCCGGAGTAGCGCCGTTAATGTCATGCTGGCCGGACTGTTTTTCGCCCTGCTGTTTGTCGGTGGATCGAGTATGTCGGTCGCCTACGGCGTCCCGGCCGCGCTCGTCGAAATCCTCCAGGCACTCATCATCCTGTTTCTGATCACGGCCGAGTTTTTCAAACGCTACAAAGTCGATATCGAGTTCGACCGCGCGGCCAGCGCAACGACGGGTGGTGAGGCCTGATGGTGACGTTCGCGGCCGGCCTGCTGGATGCGACCGTGCAGGCTGCAACCGTCCTCATCCTCGCTGGCCTCGGCGAACTCATCACCGAACGGGCCGGCGTGCTCAACCTCGGTGTCGAGGGGATGATGCTCACGGGCGCACTCGGCGGGTTCATCGCTACGGTCCTCACGGGTAGCCACTGGCTCGGGTTCGGCGTCGGCGTCGTGTGTGGCGTGTTGCTCGCCGCAGTGCATGCGTTCCTCTGTATCACGCCTCAACTCCGATCAGGTGATCAGTGGCGTCATGATCACGCTGCTCGGCGGCGGTCTGACCACCTACTTCGGGTCAGCGTGGGTCGAGGAGTCCATCGACGGCTTCCCGGAGGTGACACCGCCACTGATCGGTGAGTATCTGGTAGAGATCCCACTGATCGGCGAGGCGTTTTCCGGAGCACGGCGACCGACTATCTCGCGTTGCTGCTGGTACCGGTCGGCTGGTACTTCCTCACCCGCACGAACCTCGGACTCGAACTCGTCTCCATCGGCGAAGACCCCGAAACCGCCGACACGATGGGTATCTCCGTGTTCCGACTCCGCTATCTGGCCGTGCTGATCGGCGGCGGCTTCGCCGGTGCGGCCGGCGCGCACCTTTCACTGGCCTTCTCGGGACTGTGGGTGCCGGGCATGACCGCCGGCCGCGGCTGGATCGCCGTCGCCCTCGTCATCTTCGCCCAGTGGCGACCGAGTCGGCTTCTGGTCGGCGCCTACCTGTTTGGGCTGCTGGATGCGTTCCGCCTGCGGTCACAGTCGCTATCGCTGTCGCTGGAGCCCGGGACACCGCTGGCCGGCGTGCTCAATCCTGGTGTCGACTTTCTCACGAATCCACAGATCATGGGCACCTATCCATATCTGGCGACGATCATCGTCCTCACCTACACCGTCGCCCGAACGCAGAGCGACCGACTGGCGGTGCCTGACGCGCTGCTGGAGCCCTACACCCGGGAAATCGACTAGCCGGTGGTCGCCCGCGCTGCCGCCGACTGCGGTAACAAACCGCTTTTGCCGCAGATACTCGAATGCAGCGTATGGAACGGCTGCACAGATCGATCCACGAGGCGCCGATCATCGACAAGGACGGCTACGAGTACATCGTCCACCCGATTAGCAACGGGGTGCCGATGCTCGATCCGGGCTTGCTCCGGGAGATTGTCGTCGAGATCACTCGCGTCGCCGACCTCGATGTCGACAAGATCGTCGCCCCGGAGGCGATGGGTATCCACATTGCTACCGCCCTCTCGCTGCAGACCGATATCCCGCTGGTCGTGATTCGGAAGCGGCCATACGGTCTCGATGGCGAGGTCTCGCTACACAAGACGACCGGCTACTCCGAGTCGGAGATGTATATCAACGACATCGAGCCCGACGACCGCCTGCTGATCGTCGACGACCTGCTGTCGACCGGCGGCACGATGACCGCTATCTGTGACGCCCTCGACGAGATCGGCGCGGAGATCGCCGACATCGTCATCGTCATCGAGAAAGCTGGCGACAGTGAGTTCGACGACGCCGACCACGAGGCGACGAGTCTGGTCGAAATCTCGGTCGACGACGGCGAGGCCGTGATCCACTGATCAGGGGCAACCGCTGAATCGAGATTGTCACAGACCCGCTCGCTCGGGTACGATAGTCACACAGTACCAGTGGCTTCATTTGACTCCCATCCCTATCTGTGAGCGATGTCAGACCTCATCCTGTACGAACTGTCGGGCTGTCCGTACTGTGCGAAGGTAATCAACAAACTCGACGAACTCGGCCTCGAGTACGAGTCTCGGGAGGTGCCACGCTCACACAGCGAACGCACAGAGGTCGAGGAGGTCAGCGGCCAGACCGGGGTTCCGGTCCTGATCGACAACAACCACGACATCGACGGGATGCCCGAGAGCGACGATATCGTCGCCCATCTGGAAGCCAACTACGGCAGCTAACGTTATTCGTCCGGTTTCGCGGCGCGATCACGGATCAGCTCGCGGATCGACTCTGGCTCGTCGATATCGGCGAGCTCCTCACAGGAGACAATCGCGGTGCCGTCGACCGCGTCGCGTCGGGTTTTCTCGGTCGGTGAAGTAGACCGACCGTGTTTTCGTCACCCGGCTGATCGAGCTCATCAGTTCGGCGCGTTTCTCCGCGCTCTCCGTGAATGAGGAGTGGCCCGTGAGGACGGTTCGCTTCTGGCGATCACTATCCTCGCTGACGGCCTTGAACGGCGAGCGGGTCGTCGGATGCACGTCGAAGCCAGCGTCGGCCAGCACCGAGAGGACGTGCTGGTCGTCCGGATCGGCATCTGGTTCGTCGGGAACGGGATCGGCGTCGCGCACCTCGTCGGCCCCGTCAAGCACCGACACCGGCTCGGAGAACGGTTTGTCGAACAGCTCTTCGAGTTCGATTGCCACCTCAATGGAGGCGTTCATACCGTCCTCGTATTTCGAGACGGTTCGGCGAGAGACGCCGAGTTCGGTGGCGAGGCGGCCGAGGCTCCAGCCGCGCTCCTCGCGTTTGTCGGCCAGCAGGTCGCCGTCGATACTGACGTACAGCCCGCCAGGAGCGGCGTAGATCAGCGGTGGCACCTCCTCGATGAAGAGGTCGTAGGCGGTATCCGGGTTGAACACCGGGACGCCGTGCCGAAAGTAGACGACGCCGGGTTTGAGGTCCTCGTTGCGCGTCCGCATGCCGATCACCATCGGTGTCCCCGAGAGATAGTCGCCGAGGCGGCGGAGTTCGGCCCCGGTTCCGGGGTTTAACGCATCGATATTGCCGAGAATCTTCAGCAGTACGAGGTCCTCGCCGCGACGGGCCGCAAGGTCGAAACTCTTCGGGCGGACGGAACACCGGTCGCTGACGAGGAAGTCGGCGTCTTCCAGCATCGCTGTGATGTTGCCGACCAGTGCTGTCCGTGACATAGTCGCACCTAGAGAGTTCCAACATATATACGTTGTGGCCCCTGTACCGACGCATCAGGCTCCAGTCAGGTGGTTTGCTCGTTATTCCGGCAGTCGATCTGTATATAAATCCCCGAGGCGAAAACGGTTTTCGCGGCCAGCCGGTACCATCGGCGATGACCGTCATCGGGGTGGATGACACCGATTCCCGGGAGCAGGGGATGTGTACGACCTATCTCGCAACCCGGCTGGCCGAGGCCATCGCCGACGCCGGTGGCCGCGTCGAGCGCACGCTCCTTGTCCGGCTCAATCCCGCGGTCGAACACAAGACCCGTGGCAACGCCGCCCTCGCGATTCACACTGACCTGCCCACTGACGATGCCCTCGACCTCGCCGTCGACCACATGGAACGGCTCGCTATCGACGCCGACAGCAGAACCAGCCCGGGGATCGTCGTCGCCGACGGCGGACCCGTGGCGATTCCCGACGCCGTCGCCGACTTCGCTGCCGACGCGATTCGCGAGCGATGTGACCTCGCCGACGCCGTCGATATCGCCGACGCGGCCGGCTACGACCACCGCGGCTGGGCCGGTGACGGCTGCGACGTGACGGGCCGCGGTCGGATCGGTGCGCTCGCCGCCGTCGGCGCGTGGGCGGCTGTCGACGAGTGGACCTACGAACAGATCGCCTACCGCGAGTTCGACCGCTGTGGCACACCCCGCGAGGTCGATACCGACTCGCTGTTTGCGGCCGCCGAGCAGGGGTACCCGACGGTCTGGGATACAGTCGACCGCGCGGCCGGCGAAGCGGTCTGTGTGCCGAACGCGCCGGGGCCGATCCTCTACGGGATTCGCGGCGACGACGCCGACGCCGTCGCCAGCGTCGCGGGCGACATCGAGAGCGAACCGGTCGACCGCAGCCGGTGTTTTTGGACGAATCAGGGCACCGACAGCCACCTCCAGCGCGGCGAGATGGGCGGGCTTCGCGAGGGTGGTGCCTACCGCGTCAACGGCGTCGTCTCCGAGTCGCCCGAGACAGAGCAGGGTGGCCACGTGTTCTTCACGCTCACGGAAATCGACGACAGCGACGCGACCGTCGGCAGCGACGCCGGTGTCAACAGCGACGCGACTGACGGCGACGTGGCGACCAGCCACAGCGCGACCGCCAGCCGCGACGCGAGCAGCGAGGCGACCGTGGACTGCGTCGCCTTCGAGCCGACCAAACGGTTCCGCGACCGGGTTCGCACACTCCGGACGGGCGACCGGCTCACGGTCTGTGGCGAGTACAGCGACGGCACGATCAAGCTCGAAAAGTTCGCTGTCCGCGAGTTGACCCGGACCGAGCAGGTGACGCCGACCTGTCCGGACTGCGGCTGTCGCATGGCGTCGGCCGGAAAGGATCAGGGCTACCGCTGTCGGGACTGTGGTACGTCAGCCGCAGGGTTGGTCAGTCGGTCGCTCGATCGCGACCTCGAGATCGGGTGGTACGAGGTCCCGCCGCGAGCCCGGCGGCATATCGCCAGACCGCTGGTTCGTGGCGGGTTCGACGCGCCGGTGCATCCCGAACGATAGGAGACAGGGGCCTACGCGCTGGTGTTCACGTACGCATCGACGACGACATTGATGCGGTTCGCCAGAACGTCCATCTCGGCGGCCGCGTGGTCGCCCTTGTAGACGAACTCGGTGATCCCGTTCTCCGAGGCCTCCTTGGCGATGGGTTCGAGTTCGCGCCCGGTAAGCAGGATCACGGGCACCTCCGGCTCGGT
>KI543197.1:50213-58089 GCA_000496215.1 uncultured archaeon A07HN63 | reverse complement strand
GCCGTCAGATTCATCTCGTGGTCGTCCTCCAGAGTATCGACGACCCGCATTGACATGAACTCGCTATCCTCGACCAACAGCACCTTCGGTGCCGACATCGCTATCTCTCCGTCGGCTGCGGCCGTTCGTCGGTCATCTGTGGTGGAAAGTCCTGAGATATCATGCCCGGGTGCTCGCCCGAAGCTATGGTCTCGAATCGTTTAATAGTATACCCTCCGGGTGACGGCGGCGGTCAGTAGCTGTCGACGTTGGTCCCGACCGAACAGACGTACTCGCCGACGGCAACCTGCGGGAGCCGGCGCGACCGCCAGAACACGCCGCTGTTGTCGGCCGTAACCTCGGCGATGACCTCGCCGAAGGGATCGGTGACCTCGAACAGTGTGTCGTCGCTGTCGACACGGTCGCCGAGTTCGGCCACGTAGTCGACCAGCCCGCCGGCCGGTGCGCCGTACTGGTCGAATCGCTTGGCGCGGGTCTGTCGGTCGGTCGGCGTCTCGCCGTCGAGGAAGTCGTAGTACCGGAGCACGTTGAACACGCCCTCGACGCCGGTCTGGACGCTCTCCTCGTCGAAGCCGACCGAGCCGCCGAGTTCCGGATCGACCGTCGGAATACCGTCGTCGGGAGCGACACGGGCGAGCTGGCCCTCCGGACCCTTCTGATCGAGGACGTACCCGCAGCCGAACACCTTCGCCAGCCGGAGGCACTCGCTGTGCATCGAGTGGCGGCGCCCACACCGCACCCGGACTTCCTCGATCATCCGGCTGGTCGAGCCCTGATGGAGGTCGAGAATGAGGTCAGCCGTCTGGGCCGCCTCGAAGACGGTGGCGGCGATGCGTTCGCTGGTGGTGCCCTCCTCGTCGCCGGGGAACGTCCGGTTGAGCTTGCGGTCGTCGACCGGGTTGCGGTGTTCGGCGACCTCGAACCCGTAGTAGTTGACGACGCCGACGATCAGGAGCTCGCCGGCGAGGTCGGCTGGATCGAGTCGCGGCACCACACGCCGGATCACGCCCAGCCCGTTGAGCTCGTTGCCGTCGCTGACCGCCTGCAGATAGAGCCGCTTGCCGTCGCTCGCGCCGTTGACGACCGCGACCGGCAGCCCCACATCCTGCCCGTGGCGGTTCGCGCCGACCTCCAGTCGACCCACGTCGATCTCGCCGGGATCGGCGACCGCGGAGCCGAGCGTGACCGTCATTGTCGAAGGGAGAACCGCTCGGTTCTTTAGACGTTCGATCCCCGACGGCTGTGTGCCGACGCCGCAACCGATTCGGGAGCGGCCGGAGCACTGACCCGCAGCCGGCGATGCTGTTTTGCCCCACTGGGACGAGCAACAGACAATGGCCGATGAGACCAAGCCCCGTCGAGGGCTACCGACAGTTTTTCTCGCTGTCCGGTGACGTGTTCGTCCTTTCTGTCGCCATGTTCGCGTTCAGTCTCGGCTTCCAGATGACGACGCGCTTTCTGCCCGAATACCTCCGCGTGCTCGGCGCGAGCGGCTTCGTGATCGGGCTGTTCGGCACCGTCGGCAACCTCATCAGCGCGGCCTACCCCTACCCCGGCGGCGCAATCTCCGACCGGCTCGGCTCCCGGTACGCGCTGACGCTGTTCGGCGCGGCCTCGACGCTCGGCTTTCTGCTGTGGTTCGTCGCCCCCGACTTCGGGACCGTCACCGTCGCTGGCGTCACGATCCCGGCGTGGGCGTGGGTGTTCGTCGGCCTCGTGCTCGCGCAGGCGTGGAAATCGTTCGGTCTCGGCGCGACGTTCGCCATCGTCAAACAGAGCGTCCCGCCCGCCCGACTCGCACGCGGGTTCGCCAGCACCGAAACCTTCCGCCGGAGTGCCTTCCTGCTGGGGCCGGTTGCGGCCGCCGGCCTGCTCTCGTTGCACCCGGCGTTTACCGTCAGCTTCCGGTACGTCCTCGGCGTCGCCGTCATCGTCGGCGCGGTCGCCACCGCCGTCCAGCACTGGCTCTACGACGCCAGCGGCGACACCATCGGCGACTCCTTCGAAGGGATCTCACAGCTCCGGGCCGACCTCGAACGGCTGCCGTCGACGCTCCGACCGCTCCTGGTCGGCGATACGCTGGTCCGGTTCGCCAACGGGATGGTCTACGTCTTCTTCATCATCGTCGTCACCGACTTCCTCGATGTCGGACTCGCGCTGTCGCTGCCGGTCGTCGGGGCGGTCGACCTCGCGCCGGCGACGTTCTTCGGGCTGTTGGTCGGGATCGAGATGGTGGTCGCCCTGCTGACGATGGCCCCCGCGGCGGCGGTCGCCGAGCGCGTTGGGCTGAAGGCCGTCGTCGCCACCGGGTTTGCGGTGTATGCGATCTTTCCGGTTCTGCTGATCAGCGCGCCACCGAACGCCATCGTCCTCGCGGTGCTGTTCGCGTTTTCGGGGCTGCGCTTCGCTGGGTTGCCGGCCCACAAGGCGCTGATCGTCGGGCCCGCAGAGGCCGACGCCGGCGGGCGGGTCACCGGCGCGTACTATCTGCTGCGAAACGTGATCGTGATCCCCAGCGGCGCGCTCGGCGGCGCGCTCTACGGCGGTGTCCCGGATCCCCTCGGCACGGGCAAGCTGCTCGCCGGCAACCCGACGCTGGCGTTCGCCGTCGCAACCGTGATCGGCCTGCTCGGCACGGGATACTTCCTCGTCTTTGGCGAGGAGTTCGACGCCTACCGGTGAGCGACGCGGTCCGGCAGTCGCGACGAGTCGACATGGCTTTGAGCGCGGGTTGCCTACGCTATCGTGTGAGCGACGACGCTGACGGTCCGGCGACGGCGGCCCTGATCGATGCCCTCGGTGTCAAGCGTAACGCGGTGATCGGCGTCACCGTCGGCGTCGGGGTGGCGGCGGTGGGCTACGCCGTCAGGGTCTTCGAGCTGCTCGGGCCGGTCGGCCGGGCGCGGTCGTATCCGATCGTTGGCCCGGAGGCGTGGTTCGTGATGTTGGCAATCGTCTTTGCGGCAGCCACGGCGCTGGGCGTCATGCTGGTGTTGACCGCCGTGCGGCTCTACAGCCTGTCGAGTGAGGCCTGACGGCCACTGGCGCGCCCGGAGAGCCGAGCAATGAAATGTCACGAACCCCAAGAAGCAGGTATGTCGGTCACGGGCGTCTGTCAGATCTGTGAACACCGGGTCGCCGAGTACAGCTGCGACCGCTGTGGGGCGACGGTCTGTGCGTTCGATTACGACGGCGAGATGGGGTTCTGTGCCGACTGTGCGCAAAAGGCCAAACCCGACAACCGTCGTGGCGATACGTTCCAGCTGTAAGCCGAGCCGGTGGGGACCACAGCAGAGCCGACTAACAGTGCGAACGGAGGAATACCGCCGTCTGTTTCCGTGGGATGCAGAATTGCCACAGCCTGCGATAGCCCGCAGAGACCAGATATTGTTGCCGGTTTTCGTGCAGACGCCAATTGATAGCAATGATTGTATCTCGACACTGGCGTTTTGCTGGTCGATAGGGGAGGATCAGTTGAAAACGTATAATTTTAAATAGTGCTATAGATATTGGTGAGACATGACGTATGAAAACCTCGACCGGAAGTTGATCAACGCACTGCTCGGTGACGGCCGCGCCAGCCTCCGCAGCCTTGGCGAGGATCTGGACGTGTCGGTGACGACGGTGTCGAACCACCTGCGCGATCTGGAAGACGAGGGCGTGATCACCGGCTACAGCCCCATCGTCGACTACGGCGAGATGGGGTATGACGTGACGGCGATCATGCATCTCAAGGTCGAGGGAAGTGCCCTCCCGGAGATCACCGACCGACTCCAAGCACAGAAGCAGATGATCTCGGTCTACGAGACCACCGGCGACTACGACATCATCGCCATCGGCAAGTTCGCCGACACCGACGGGATGAACGACCAGATCAAGGATCTCCTCGAGGATGTCGACATCCGCGAGTCGAACACGAGTGTCGTCCTCAATGCGGTGAAGGACGGCGATCAGTTCGAACTCGATGTCGACGAAGACGAGTAACCCGCTGTTACGGCACGCCACCCGTATTTTATGCAGGTTACAGAGGCGGAGCGTCGCCAGCAGCGGTGCCGTCGGTCCCGGTGGTTACCGGGAATGGTCTGTGAGGCCAACGAACTCACGCATCAACCGAGACTCGGCTTTGCGGAGGTGTTCGGCGGCGGTGCTCGTCGAGCATCCAATCGCATCCGCAACGGCAGCAACACCACCCTCGCGCGGTACTGCGTAGTAGCCCGCAGCAACAGCCGCCCGGACAGCTGCCCGCTGGCGGTCGGTGAGCGCGGGATCGAACAATGACTGCTGCCAGTTGTACTCGCCGACGCGCTCGATGGTTGTTTCGACAGGCTCCGGAACCGCAGCGACGGCGGCCTGTAGCGCGTCGGACTCGCCGACGACGGTGAGTTTCGCCACCCCGTCGGGCAGAAATTCGATCGGTGGTGTGACGATCACACCAGCGCGGTAGAAGGTGCTGAACATCGCCTCATCCATCGTGTCGGGGTCCTGTTTGAGGAAGCAGTAGAACGCATCCGCGTCGACGTCAGTGATCTCGAACTCGGTGATCCGGTCGGTCTCACGGACGGCTGCCGCGTATGCTGCTCGTTCGCCCTCGACGTAGAACAGAAAGGTGTCCTGCTGGCTGACGGTCTGGCCATGGACAAGGACATCCCGCTCAATCGCATCGGACTCGTCGATAAACCGGTGTATCGGATGCATTGCATCAGCCGGAAACCGGAGCGTGAGATGGAGGTATTTCATATCGGAGAACAGTGCGGATGGTATAAATATACCCGGCTGTATCCGGCAAAAGAATCGCACGGGTGGCCGATGTTGTATCAGCCATGTCGAGTCAGTCCCCCGCCGAGACCACACCCACGGACGAACTGCCCGCCACGCTTGCCCCGGCCGCCCACCTGCTCACCGGACGTGAGGCGCACCTGAACGCCCCCGCCGGCCGCGTCGATCCAGCCGACCTGCCAGCCGCACTGTCGGCGCTAAAGACCGAGGCCGGCCTCGACCATCTGGCCTGTGTCACCGCCCAGCAGTATCCCGACCGCTACGAGACGATCTACCACCTCCGGTCGTACGACGATCCGACGCGAGAGGCGAGTCTGGTCGTGCCGACGAGCAGAGCCGACCCGCAGTCGGTGTCGGGTGCGAGCGTCTTCCGGACGGCCGACTGGCACGAACGCGAGGCCTACGATCTGGTCGGCATCGAGTACGACGAGCACCCAGATCTGCGCCGGATTCTCCTGCCCGAGACGTGGCAGGGCCACCCGCTCTCGGCCGAGTACGATCAGGACCAGCCACAGATCGCGCCGTTGCGCGAACAGGACGGCGATATCTACGCGGCTATCGAGGACGAGGGCACCGGTGACGGCGAGGGGACGATGTTTCTCAACATCGGGCCACACCACCCTGCGACCCACGGCGTGCTCCATCTCAAGGTGACACTCGACGGCGAGACGGTCGCCGGCGTCGACCCCGACATCGGCTACATCCACCGCTGTGAGGAACAGATGTGCGAGCAGGGCACCTACCGGTATCAGATTATGCCGTACCCGGATCGGTGGGACTGGAGCGGCGGCGGGCTCTGCAACGAGTGGGCCTACGCCCGTGCCGCCGAGGATCTTGCCGATATCGAGGTTCCAGAGTACGCCCAGATCATCCGGACGATGTCGGCTGAACTGAGCCGGATGCTGGCCCATATGCTGGCGATTGGCGCGTATGCCCTCGATGTGTCCGGCGATTTCACGGCGACGTTCATGTACTCGCTCACGGAGCGAGAGCGGATTCAGGCGGTGCTCGAAGAGCTGACCGGCCAGCGGCTGATGTTCAACTACTTCCGACTCGGCGGTGTCGTCTGGGATATCCCCGAGCCACGCGCGGACTTCTTCGAGCTGGTACGGGATTTCCTCGATGGGCTGCCACAGCGACTGCAGGATATTCACAATCTGACGACCAGCAACGAGATTATCCAGACGAGAACCATCGACACCGGCGTTCTGCCACCGGAAGCGGCCAAGGATTACGGAACAACCGGCCCGGTCGCCCGCGGTTCGGGAATTGACTACGACATCCGCCGTGACGACCCCTACGGCTACTACGAGAAACTCGACTGGGAGGTGATCACCGAGCCCGACGGCGACAACTACTCGCGGTTCCTCGTCCGGCTCCGGGAGGTTGAGGAGTCAGCGAAGATCGTCGAGCAGTGTATCGACCTTCTGGAGGACTGGCCGGAAGACGAGCGAAATATCCAGTCGAACGTGCCGCGAACGATCAAACCCGACGACGACACAGAGATCTATCGGGCTGTCGAGGCCGCGAAAGGCGAACTCGGGATCTACATGCGTGCCGACGGCACGGAGACGCCAGCGCGGTTCAAGATTCGGGGGCCAGGGTTCTCGAATCTGCAGGCCCTCCCGGCGATGGCCACCGGCGGCAAGCTTCCCGATCTGATCGCCACGCTCGGCAGTCTGGATACGATCATGGGCGAAGTCGACCGGTAGCGGGCCGCCGCGGGTCGATATCAGTGGTGGCGCTGGGCGGTATGTTAAATCGCCATTGTAGTGTTGAGCGGATTATTTACCACCCGGTGCATTTGTGTCGGTAGTTATGGGTAGTCGCCGGGCAGTTGCCGACGCGATCTCGTCGAGACGCTGGTCCGTGTTTGCCGGGGTCTATCTGTTTCTCTGTGGGACAGCGGTCGCGGTCCTCCTCTCTGATTTGCTGGGACTGCTTGCGGACGTGATCGGGCTCTCGGTAGAGCACTGGATGGTCGTACTGGCGGGGCCAGCCGCTCCCATCGGAGCCGGCGTCTGGTGGATCGCCGTCGAGCGACGCGGGGCGTACTCGTATCTCGCTGCGACCCTGTTTGGCCTCACCGCAACCCTGCTGACAGGGTTGCTGTGGACAGGCCGGTTTATTCAGGTCTGGAGTCTGGAACTGGCAGCGGTCCGGATGACAGGACTGTTGATTCTGGTTGTACTTGGATTCACCGCGGTGTCGGGGGTTCTCGCAGCAGTTCCGTTCATGTATCTGCGCCGTCGCGTCGGACTTTCATTGTCGAGGGAGAACGATGATCGTCGTATCGAACCGGAGCGATAGTGCGGACCAACGACAATCGGGGGAATTCTCTCGGCTCTTGCTCAAAACAGCAAAACAGCGGTATCTGTTTTAATTAGTGAGATCATGCCATGCAAGATATGAAACATACAGGCAGCGCAGGAGATCTATTTCTTTCAGATGCTTCCCTCCAAACTAACTGATTAATATGTATGCGAATTGGTTGATTTCTGATATGCATTCCCGAACATGCGGAAGATTGCAATATTTCCATAAAACTGGAGGAAGGGAACAAGAATCAGCCCAACGACGGTGATTGAAAGTATTGCGGTGGCGACTTGGATAGCTACCCCGACGATGATTGGCGATAACACGGCCACAAGATATGATGAGCTCAATAAGACGGGCTTGAGTCTTTCCAAGCTAAATGCCGCGCCAATGGCGTTCTGATCGGCATACGCAGAGATAGCGGCAGGGACGATATAGTAAATTAAGAAGAAAATCGGGATTAATAACAAGATTGAGAGTACTCCAACTCCAGCGAGCAATCCGCCGCCATCGCCTCCGACAGCTGACCCACCACTCAGAAAAACAGCACCGATTCCACCAATCACAACTACCGGCACAATTGAATATATGAGACTGATGATAATGGCTACAAATCCGTCCTTCAGTAGCTCACCCCAATTTGCAAACTCCGGCGGCTCATCTGCCCCGGCAATCGTATCTCGGGCAACCGCAACGAGATACCCGAACAGGAGGAAGGCGGGTAACACCAGGATAGAGAGGATTGCAAGCACACCGCCGATGATTATTCGCCCAACCCAGTCAC
>KI543197.1:33560-50193 GCA_000496215.1 uncultured archaeon A07HN63 | reverse complement strand
CTTGCGGACGTGATCGGACGTCTCGGTGGAGTACTGGGTGGTCGTACTGGCTGGGCCAGCCGTTCCCATCGGGTCCGGTGTCTGGTGGGTCGTCGTCGAGCGACGCGGGCGTACTCGTATCTCGCCGCGACCCTGTTTGGCCTCACTGCAACCCTGCTGACAGGGTTGCTGTGGACAGGCCGGTTTATTCAGGTCTGGAGTCTGGAACTGGCAGCGGTCCGGATGACAGGGCTGTTGATTCTGGTTGTGCTTGGATTCACCGCGGTGTCGGGGGTTCTCGCAGCAGTCCCGTTCATGTACCTGCGCCGTCGCGTCGGGGGCCGATTGCCGAGCAGGAACGAGGATGGGCGTATCGAACCGGAGCGGTGAGTTTCACAGCCAGAAACAGGTTCTCAACCCTTTTGTGTCAACCACAGAATGCCGAAATATGGCAACACACCAGACCGGTAGCGGTGGACTCACTGACCAGTACTCGACTATCGCCATCGTGGCGTCCGTCCTGATCGGACTGCTCACGATTCCGGTTGGCCTCCTCATTCCGGCGTACTTCTATTTCAAGGCCGACCGCGGGGAGGGCGCCCAGCAGAGCGGTCTCGAAGTCTGGACCGTTATCCTGCTCGGGATCTTCGGCATCGCTGCGGTCGAAATCGGCGGCCGAAAGGGCGCGAAAATCCTCTGGGGGCTCACCGTGCTCGTGCTGCTCCTCTTTGTCGGACTCTTTGCAACGGTGCTGGGTGGCATGGCCCTATAACATGACGCAACGACGGTCGGAATAATCGCTCTCAAGACTCACTTTCTCAACAGTCGCTCTCCCAGACAACCGTTCTCCCAAGCGCGACAGCGGCTGCTACGAACGCTTCGAGACGTGGCGACAGGACACCTTCACAATACGAGATGCTCAGAAACGACGGAAGCGACTGGGGGCGCTTCGGCCGCCGGGGTCAGAAAAGACGGTGTCTATCTGTCTGGAGGGGGGAGAAAGCGGGGATTCGCGTGTATCGACGGCTGCTCAGACGCCGTTGACGACGCTGATGACGCCGTTACCGGTTTCGACGTAGGCGAGTTCCGTCGGATCGTCGCCGATGCGACAGACATCACTGTCGGAGACCGCCGAGTCGAGCGACACCGTCACCTGATAGGCATCCGGTGACAGCGGGAGGTCGACGACCTCGGTGATGAGCGGCTCGATGTGGTACTCTTCGTCGAAGACCGTGTTGCCGTCAAGATCCTCGATTTCGACGGTCAGATCGGCGGCTCGGTTCGCGTCGTAGTTGCGGATGAACAGTCCCTCGGTGCTCTGTTGCTCGACGGTCGATGCGGCGTCGGCGGCGGATCTGGATTGTAGCTGCATACATACTGGTATGACGGGACAGTACTTAATCCGGCAGTGCGTGTTGCTGAGCCTGAAAATCGGCCGAAATGGCCGTGGGAGTCGGGCTGTCGACACCGACGCTGGACCGGGACCGGTCGGTGCTGGAAAACGGAGGGGGTGCGTGGCAAAACCGGCGGAGCGAGGCCGGTTGTGGGTAGCATCGCCACCGATATCGGACGGGTTAGCAGCCGCAGCTGTCTGCTGGAGACGGGTGCTGCCACGACCGCAACCGGGTGGGCGGTCGAGCGCTTCCGGCTACCAGCAAACCGTAGCGGTGAACCGACGATGGCCGTCTCGGTGGCAGGACGACCATCAGAGACAATGCGGGGAACGGAAGAAAGGGTGCCGAAGACTTCAATCGCCGTTTTCGCATCCACATGCCGGTTCGCTGATCGCGGTATCGGCACTCGCGTCTGGGGCGGAGTCAGTCGGACCGAGAGATTCGGCCGAGTGTCGAGGTGTGACCGCTCTGGGTCAGAAAATCAACAGGTCTAACCGCTCGGTGTTGGAAGTGGAGCTTACTGGAATGGTCCCCGGTAGCTCTGCCGTACTCCAGTTACTCCGTCTTGTAGCCACGGTGAGCATGCTCGCTGTCGCGGGGGTGGCACTCAGACAGCGTGATTCGGTGGTCGGTCGACCGTTCGCGTTGCTCGTCGCCTCTCACGCCGCGTGGAGTGTTCTAGTGTTTGGCTCGGCAGTCCTCGATCCCGGGACCCGGATACTCGAGGTGGGAATCGGACTGGCGATAACGGTGGCGACCGTCTCGGCGCCGGCGTTCTGGCTGCTGTACGCACTCGACGTGACCGGGCGGCGGCGGTTTCTTACCCGACGACGGTACATTGTGCTGGGGCTGACGACAGCCGGAATTCCGGTGCTGGTCGGACTCCGGTCGCTCGGCGGCGAGTCGGTGCTCCCCGTGGCAGCCTGGCTCTACTGGGTTGCGTTACTCCTGTTGCTGATCTGGATTTTTGGGCTACTCGTTGTCGGTACCTATCTTCTGCTTCAGCTCGCCGGGCGGTACCGGCAAGTTTCCTACCGACAGGTTGGCGTGCTGACGGTCGCGCTGCTCGCACCGTATGTATTCAGTATCGCCAGCACCCTCAGCCGTCCGACCGGTCCCGGCGAAACGACCGATTACCTCCCAATCGATGTCACGTTCGTCGGCTTTCTCATCGCAGCGATCGGGTTCGGGATCGCTATCAACCGCTATCCGATCTTTACTGCGTTTCCCGAGGCCGATCACGTCGCCCGGGCCGACGTGCTCGAGGAACTGACTGTCGCGCTGTTCATTCTCGACACCGACGATCGGATTCTGGACGCAAACGCCGAAGCCGTCCGGCTCTGTGAGCAGGACGCCGAATCGGTGATTGGCACCGATATTCAGGACGCCCTCGGCGGGCTCGCACCACTGCCGACAACCGAAACAACCCGACTGTCGCTGTCGACAACAGATGGGCAGCGGCGCTACGAGGTGACCGGGTCGACCGTAACCGACGCGAACGATGGGACTATCGGGCGGACAGTCCTTCTCCGCGATATCACAGATCGACAGACACGCGAACAGCAGCTAGAGGTTCTGACACGGGTGTTGCGGCACAACCTCCGCAACGATCTGGATACGATTCTCGCTCACGTCGAGGAGATCGACGACCCCGGGCTCCGCGAGCGGATCGCCGCCGAGATCGAGACCACCCAGCGAACCGGGCGCAAGGCGCGGGCGGTCGAGACAGTGCTGGCAGCATCCCACGAGCAGCGACACGAGGTGGATCTCTCCGAAATTATCGGGGCGGTTGCCGACGAACGCCGCCAACAGCACGACGGCTGTGCTGTGACCGTCGAAACCCCGAGGTCGGTTGTCGTCGTCTCACACGAACAGCTGCTCAGACGCCTGCTGACCGAACTGATCGAAAACGGGCTTGAACACGCCACGGTCGACCAGCCTGCTGTCGACGTGTCGATAACTGGAGCCGACGAGGGGGCCGACCCCCTGACCATCGTGGTGGCCGACAACGGGCCCGGGATTCCCGACCACGAGTTCGAAACGCTCGACGCTGGCACTGAAACGCCGCTCAAACACGGCTCCGGAATCGGACTATGGATCGTCAACTGGATCGTCGACTATCTCGGTGCGGAGCTAACATTCGAGACGGCAGGCGACACCGGCACGACAGTGCGGATCACGCTCCACGGAACGCCGGTGCTCGATTCGTCGGCAGGGGAGTGAGTTCCGACCGAGAACGAGTAAATCCCACATTGCATCGCGGCTGGCGGTGGGGACCGCACTCGTGGTTGCTTCAGTCGGTCGACTCTTGTGCGTCGGCGATCCGCTGGAGAGCATCTGCGATAGCCTCCACCGCACGGAGAAACCGCCACAGAAGATAGCTGCCGAGTAAAACGACACCGGGGAGATAACACCCAGTAGCAGTTGCGCGGCGATCACGAGCGAATAGGCGGCGATCAGGAGGTATCCAGCGGCGACGACCGGGACGACACCACCAGGGAGCGAAGGGGGCGACCAGCCGCTCATCTCAGTCAGAGCCGTGGGTGGCAGACGGGGCGCGGCCGGTCGGCGCCGCCCCAGAGTCTCCCGACCCCGCGTTCTCGTATGTTGGTTCAGCGGATTCCGGATCGAGCAGCGGAACCGCGAGCTCGTCGAGTGTGACCCGGAACGCCTGCCGGTGGTGGCCGTCGCCGTCGACAGTCATCACCGTCTCGACGGCTCCGGCGGCTTCGAGGCGGTTCAGCCGGCGGTAGACGGTCGGCCGGGACACGTCGGCGCTGTCGGCGATCTCGCGGGCCGGCACCGAGTCGTCACCCATCGCCGAGAGGATGGCCTGTGTGTACTCGTCGCCGAGCAGCGAGAGTAACGATTCGGTCTCGACATCGGGGCTCTCCTCGGTAGTTTCCCCGAGCGTCGCCGCAGCCGGTGTCGTCGGTGGCTGTTCTGACATTGCTCTATCGACGTAGACACACCTCTGGTCCCTGTATAACCCAGCTAGCAATCCAGAGTCCACTCACTGCCATACTCTAGTTATACAGATTCGGCTACATCGGGGCCAGGAATTGGGAGTCGAGCCGGAGGTGAGATATGGACGGCTGAAAGAGATACCTCGACAAGCGATTGTGCTCAATACTTGTGTGAGCCATCAGCAGTCTGATTGCAAGGGCGTTGTTCGATCAGGTATTACAGTAGGTCGTGTACTCTGCGTCGAATGCTTCCGGTGGCGGTTGTTGAAACCGTGCCGTCGCCTCGTTCGATTCATACGGGTGTTGCAACACGTCGAGTAGCGCCCTGAACCGCGAGAGATCCCTGTCCTCCACATACTGGGTGAGCGCGTCTTCCACCAGGTGGTTGCGAGGAATGTACCGCGGGTTGGCCTGTTGCATCAGATCCTCATCCAGGCCGACCTGCGCTACCTGCTCCCTGATCTCTTCGAACTCCGCAGTTGCATAGATCGGGTCCTCGAACGTGCCGGGATTCTCGAGTTCGAGGAAGGTGTTCGTATAATCCGCTCCCGATGAGCGAAGCCAGTCCAGGAACTCATCTACTATTTCCTCGGCTCCATCTGCTGGAATCCCGAGTTTCTGTCGCATCATCGTGTAGTATTCCGCCTCAAATATATCGTCAAAATCGTCCAGCCTAGCTTCGATCTCGTCGAACGTGATCGACGAGTCAGTACAGAGCGGTTGGAGTGATTCAGCGAACCGTTCGAGATTCCATTGCAGGATTTTTCGCTGGTTCCCGAACGCGTATCTCCCGTGTTTGTCTATCGAACTGAACACAGCATCCTCGTCGTAGTAGTTCATGAATGCACAGGGGCCGTAATCGAAGGTTTCCCCGTCGATACTCATGTTGTCGGTATTCATGACGCCATGGATGAACCCGACCCGCAGCCAGTCGACGACCATCGCTACAGACGCTCGCATCACTGCATCGAAGAATTCGACGTATTTCCTGTCGGAATCGGTCAGCTGCGGGTAGTGCCGATCGATCACATACTCGGTAAACGCCTCAAGTTCGTCGGGGGCTCGCGAGGCAACGTACTGGAAGGTACCGTATCTAATGTGGCTATTCATCACCCGGACGAGGATGGCTCCGGGCTCTGTCTGCCGCCGTTTCACTGATTCATCTGTTTCGATGACGGCTAGACTCCGGGATGTCTTGATCCCAAGCTTGTGCATCGCAAACGAGTACAGATACTCTCTGAGCATGGAGCTGACCGTTGCCTTCCCGTCGCCGCTTCCCGAGTAGGGGGTCCGACCAGACCCTTTCAATTGAATATCAGATCTGTTGCCATCGTGGACGTGTTCGCCCAGGATCATCGCTCGGCCGTCGCCAAGGACAGTAAAACTCCCATACTGATGACCTGCATATGCCTGGGCAATCGGTTCTTCGAGACGTTCTTGTCCCGATAGAACCTGCCCGGTGACCGCCTCAGCATCTATCCCAAGATCATCACATAGAGCCTCGTTAAAGAGGAGAATCTCCGGGTCATCGATGTCTTTCGGCGTTACTCTGGAGTAGAGTTTCGCATCCAGCTCCTTGTAGCTCGTATCAAATGAAAACGCCATCTACTGTAATAAAAGCTCAGCAGACCGTCCTGTAAGAACCTGTTCCTTGGATATATTAGCGCTAGGAGATTTCCGGCAGAGAGTTCATACTGTATATGCGCTGCCGTTCGTCCACACCAGCCAGCAACGGTATCGGTTGTCTGGTCGTTGGTTTCGCTCAGTTAGCGAATCATAGGTAGACAGCGAACGCCAGCACAGCAGAAATCCGGGCATCACCCGGTATCAATCGTCGGAACCGGCGGTCGTCTCGTTCACCGACGAAGACTATGCTTCAACAGCAGCACTCACACCGTCGCCACCGAACTGGATCGTCGCCGTCGCCGCGGCAACGTGGAACTCCTGTCGGTGGTGGCCGTCGGCATCGATAGAAACCGTGCTCTCGACGAGGCCGGCGTCGGTCAGCCGATCCAGCCGGCGATAGACCGTTGCGCGGGAGGCGTCGAGTCGGTCGGCGAGATCGCTCGCGGCCTGTGGCGACTCGCCGAGACAGTCCAGCACGTCGCGGACGTACTCGTCGCTCAGGAGGTCGAGGAGTTCGGTCGAGTCGGGCTGTGCGGAGTCGGGGGTATCGTCGTTCTGAAGCGGGGCGAACTCGGTTCGGTGGGCAGCCTGTGACGTTGACATCGTACCTATTGCTTACACTCGGGTGGGGCTATAGACGGGGGCTACTATCTTCGACGGCCGGTCAGACCGACTCTAGCTATCTTCAGTTGGTTGCTGACCGGCGGAATCGGCAGGAGGGACCGAACACGACCTGCGGATCGTCGGTCACCGGGTATTTGTAGGGCGGGAACATACCCTGTGGCATAATGGGCGAGGGGTTGCGTGTGACCGAGCCGCGAGTGCTCATGGTCGACGACGAAAAGAAGGTCGCCGACGCGTACGCGCTCCGGCTCAAGGATGTAGCCGAGGTGACCGTCGCCTACGGCGGTGAGGAGGCCCTCGATACCGTTGAGGCCGACGACCCACCGGATGTGGTGTTACTCGACCGCCACATGCCGGGGCTGTCAGGCGACGAGGTGCTCGACCGTCTCCGCGAACAGGAGATCCGAACACGGATCATCATGGTCACCGCCGTCGACCCCGACCTCGGGATTCTGGAGATGCCGTTCGACGACTACCTCTCGAAGCCGGTCGACCGCGAGGACCTGCACACCGCCGTCGACCAGCAGTGTCAGGTGCTGGCCTACGACCTGCTCGGCGAGTACTTCCAGTTTGCGGCCACACGCGGCGTGGCAGCGGCCGAACTCGGTAACGGCGACACCCACGACCGACTCGACGAGATCGAAACCGAGCTGGACGGCCTTGAGAGTCGGGTCCGGGGGCTCCTGCCGGAGGCGGCCGACCTGCTCGACGCCTTCGGCGAGATCGACCGACAGGGCTACTGATCCGACGACGGCCGCGTTTCCGGCGTCGTCGACAGAAACGCATCGACCAGCTTTCGCTCTGCTCGCCGGAGGTGATGCAGCATCGTCGGCCCGGCGATGTCGAGAGCGTCGGCAACCTCCTCGGAGGTGCTGCCGCGCGGCGACTCGAAGTAATCGGCGAGATACGCCGTTCGCAACACGGTTCGCTGGCGATCCGTCAGGCGGTCGTCGAGGGCATCCTGAAATGCCTCTATCGACGCCGTCTCGCGTGCGGTCTCCGACTTCGCCACCAGTTCTGTCTCCTCGACAGTGGTATCGACAGCCTCGATCAGCCGGCGGATGCTCTCGTCGGGCGGGGCGTCGACGACGACCTCGGCGTCCCGTGACCGGTAGGTCGCCTCGGTGATCGTCGCTCCCCAGCCAACGAGGACGGTCTCGGGTGTCTCGCCGGTTACCGTCACCTGTATGAGCGGGTCCGTCTCGGTGCGCACCCACGACACGTCGTCGACCCCCGACGCCGATTCGAGCGCGGGCTCGACGCCGGCCGTGTCGTCGACCGTCAGATAGCAGACCACCGGGCCGTCACCCTGCGGAACGGCCCCGTCGAGCGACAGCGTCGTCTCGGCGTCGGCGGCCGCCTCCACCAGCGGCAGCGAGTCGTCGTGGAGCTGCAGGGTCACCTCGGTCACCGTATCGGCGACGAGCAGGTCCTCCTGTCGGGTCGCCTTGATCGCAAAGCCGGCGACCCGGCCCAGCGTTTCGAGGCCGGCCCGCTCCTGTTCGCTGAACCCGTCTTCCTCGCCCGAATAGACGGAGACAACGCCGTAGACCGTGCCCTGATACTGGAGCGGGACGGCGAGACACGACTGGAGGCCGTGACTGAACGCGGCCTGTCGAACCTCGCGGGGAACGGTTTCGTCCGCGGCAAACGCCGGGACCTGATGGGTGTCGCCGCTGGCGACGGCCGTCTGGCCGGGCATGGCGTCGCTGTCGCCCAGTGCCGCGTCGATCCGCTCGCGGAGGTCCGGCGCGCTGCCGGCCGTCGAGACGACCCGCAGCCGGTCGTTGGGGAAGTCGCGGTCGCCGACCCAGACGAAGTCGTAGCGGTCGGTGCCGCCGAGCCCGTCACAGACCGTGCGGGCGACCTCCGACCGGTCGGCCGCGCCGATAACCCGCTGGAGGACGGTGACGATCAGCGAATCGATCCGCTGGACCCGGTCGAGGCGGCGTTCGAGCCGGTCGGCCCGCCGGTCGGCGGCGTGTTCGGCCGTGCGATCCTGCACGTACACGCGGACCGGCTCGCCGGGTTCGACCGTCACCGCGAGCCAGCGGTCGATCTCGGGGTAGTACTCGGTGAACTCGGTTGCCGACGGCGGGCTGTCGGCGAACGCCTCGCGCAACGTGCCGGCTGCCGAACTTGGAAACCCCTCCGCGATAGCCGTATCGACGAGGGTGTCGGCGTCGGTGTCGATGATCGCGGTGGCTGTCTCGTTGACCGCCGTGATCTGCCCCGTGGGCGTGGTCTCGATCGCGCCGATCGGTGCGTCGTGAAGTGCGTCGTCCATGATTTTCGGGCGGCAGGTCAGGGGTCCGGGGTCGAGTGGCGGAACTCGAAGCGTGCGCCGCCGTCGGCGCCCTCGGTGAGCGAGACGGTCCAGTCGTGGGCGTCGGCGATCTCCTCGACGATGGTCAATCCAAGACCGGTGCCAGCACTCGTCGTCTCCGTGGTGTAGCCCGGGTCGAACACGCGGTCACGCTCGGTGGGCGGGACGCCGACACCGTCGTCGGCGACGTAGAATCCGGTATCGAGGGGGCCAACGCGAACCGAGATCGGCGCGTCGTCGGCCGGCCGGGCATGTTCGACACTGTTCCGGAAGAGGTTCTCGAAGAGGCGTGTCAGCCGGTCGGGATCGGCCTCGGTCGTCGGCAACTCGCCGACGGTGAGATCGGCCGCCTCGGTGTCGACGGTCGCCCACGCGTCGGTTGCGACCGAGCCGATGTCGACATCGCTGGTGAGATTCAGCGCGCTCTCGCCGCGGGTGAGCGTCAGCACGTCGCGGATGATGCGCTCCATGCGGTCGTGTGACTCCGCGAGATGGTCGAAATGTTCCTCGCGGCCGGTTTCGCGGGCCTCCCGGAGATGTGCCTGTGCGACATCCAGTGGGTTGCGAAGGTCGTGGCTGATCACGCTCGCCAGTCGGTCGGCCTCGACCGTGCTGGCCGGCTGTTGCTCGGTCAGCAGGCAGTACCCCTCGCTCGACTCCGCGGGGTCGAGAGGGCGAAGTCGGTATCGCGTCGGTGTCGCGTCGTCGGGTGCACCCAAGCCGCACCGCCGTATCGACCGACGCCCCGTCCGCGAGCGACGATGCGATTTCCGTGGCCGTCGGTTCGTCGAGGCCGTGTGTCGTTAGCCACTCGGTCAGCGGCCGGCCGGCGTCGACCGCGCCGAAGGCCGTCTCGAAGGCCTCGTTGGTCGTGGTGACGACAACTGCGCCGTCCCGGGATTCGTAGCCGACAACCGGCGTTGGGAGCGACGGGTGCAGAACCGATGGCCCCCTGTCGTTGTCCGCCATGCTGATCAGTCCCGTCGACCCCCCGGTCGATGTGGGTGACGACCCTCCGTCGCGGTGAGGGTGCTCCCGTCCCCGTAGCTCCCCGTTTCTTCCAGCCGATTCGGTCCTGTCATTGCTCTGTAGTTCCATGTTACTGTGGTGGGTTGTAAGCCTCCCCATCTAGCTATCCTCACCGTACCCTGAACTGACACTCCGGTCGGCGTCCAGTGTCCGGGGTGCTCGCGTCGCCGCGTCATAGTGGGTCGGCGGTCGTCGTCGCGGTCCCGCTGGTCGATCGGCCGTCGGGTGTCTCCCCGCTCAACTGGAGGAACGCATCGGCGAGCATCGCGTACAGCACCACGACCGTTCCCGAAAGCGCGACAACCGAGGCGATCTGTCCGGCGACCGGGGAGACAACCGAGAGCAGGGCAGCGACGCTGCTCGCGACGATCGCAAGGGCGGTGAAGACAGCCACCAGCCCGAGCAGCCGCCAGCGGTTCCCCCGGGCCAGCCGCCAGCTCCGCCTGCATGCCGTGATCGGGCCGGCGTCCTCGACGCCAACGGCAAAGATGGCGAACTGGAAGCTTACGGCGAGGAAGAGACCGGGGACGATCAGGAGCAATCCCGCGGTGATGAAGGGGGTAATGATGACCGAGACGGCCAGCCCAGAGAGGAAGGCCCGGCCGATCCGGTGAGTAAACACCCCGCGTGGGACCGTCGACAGCGAGCGCTGATCGCGGGTGAACAGGCGCGTGCCGACGATGAAGACGAACGTCCCGAACAGGATCAACACCACACTGAGCAGTGCCGCGACGGTCGTCGAAACGGGCAGCGTAAACCCGGTTGTCGAGAGCGACGCCGCGGGCAGCCAGCGCCGGACCAGATCCGCGAGCAAGGTATTGGTCGCGCCGACCAGCAGCAGCTGTGAGACGGCGGTGAGAAGAAACACGACGAGCCCGCTCAACGAGAGGCTTCGCTGCAGGGCGTTGCCGAGTGTTCGACCGATGCTGAGTGTCATATCCGGATATTATCAACGACATATAAAACACGACTCGCCGTGTCTCCAAGGCTGAAACACGGCCGGGGAATCGAGAATGACGAACTGTTAACATCCCAGCACCGTATCACTCTATCAAGCAACCGTGGTTGCAGCGGCCCGCCGCCAGCACAGATAGCACGGTCGCGGTCACAGCATGCGTCTCGAAACACTGCTTCCGGACTCGCTTCGCTCGCGGTACTCGCTCAAACTCCTCTGTGTCTCGCTGGGGATCGTGCTCGTTATCACGGCGATCACGGCAACCACCGTCGTCGACATCTCGGATCGCGTCCAGACCGAACAGCTGAACGCGATCGAGACGAACGCGGAACTCGAAGCACGGGCGCTCGGGCAGTGGATCGACGGCAAACAGCAGACGGTACGCGTGCTGTCGAATCATCAGGGGATCGTTCCGGCCAACCGGAGCCGGACCCAGTCAACACTCGACGGCGAGATGCGGCAGTTATCGAACGAGACAGCGTCGCTGTCTATCGTCGAACGCAGCCCGGCGTCGTTCTCAAACGGCACGCGCGAGACGATCATCGCCAGCACCGAACGGGAGCTGGTCGGTGCGCCGCTCCGGGCAACCGATGTCAACTGGAAGCCAAACTCCGGGTTCAATTTCGACGGCACCGACGACGTGATTCTCTCGTGGGTCTACACGGACAACACGAACCGAACGTTCGTCGCACTGGCCTCGCCGACACCCGGCGGCGAGCACGCTCTCGTCGCCGAGTACCAGACGAGCATCCGCGCCGAGCAGTTCACCAGTGCGGTGGCCGGGACGGAGACGCAGGTCCTCGGCGGGTTCACCGCGTACGTTCTCTTCGACGAGGACGCCTCCAGTGGCATCGTCCCGTACGAGGGTGATCGCTGGAATACGACCATCGGCCAGCGAATCAACGCCACCGAGCCGACCACCGAGCTACAGGGCTCGGTGCTCACCGACACAGCGGTCAAGGGCTACCATAGCGTTCCCGGCGATCAGGTCGACTGGGTCGTCGTCAAGGAGGTCCCGCAGTCGACGGCCCTCGCACTCACCGATCGGGTGCGAAACGAGCTCTGGTTGTTGCTCGGGGTGGTGCTGGTCGGCTTCGGCCTCGTCGGCGTCGTGATCCAGCGCGGGCCGATCCAGTCGATAAAGCGGGTGGCGAGGCAGGCCAACGCCATCGCCACGGGCGACCTCACCGTCGACGTCGACGAGCGTGATCGGCTCGACGAGGTCGGGCAGGTGCAGGCGGCGTTCGGCAACACTAAGGCGTATATCGAGACGATCACGAGGCAGGCGACGGCGCTGTCGCGCCGGGAGTTCGACAGCGACGCCCTCGACGAGGAGGTTCCGGGCCGCGTCGGCGAATCGATGCAGACCATGCAGCAGGATCTGCGACGGTTCATCAGCCGGCTCGAAGTGTTCAATCGCGTCCTCCGACACAATCTACGCAACCAGCTCGACGTTATCGACAGCCACGCCGAGGCCGTTGCCGACGACAGCGAGGGCGACACCGACCACGCCGAGGCGATTCTCGACGCAACCGACCGGCTTGCGGCGCTCGGTGACCGGGCGCGGCGCATCGACCGGCTCATGTCACAGGAACTCGAACCCGAACAGGTCGATCTAACCGGGGCGATTACCGACGCTCTCGACGATATCGAGACAGACGACGAGTCAGTTACGGTGACGACAGAGCTGCCGGAGACCGCACCGCTGGTGACCAACGGCGAGGCGCTCACGACCGTCCTGCGGAGTCCACTCGAAAACGCGATCAGGTACGCCGACAGCGAGGTTTCGGTGGCTGTCGACGCGGAATCCGATGGGTATACCGTCGAGATTCACGACGACGGGCCCGGGATTCCAGCCGGAGAGCTCTCGGCACTGCGGACCGACAGAGAGCCACAGCTCCAGCACGGCCGCGGGCTCGGGCTCTGGCAACTCAAGTGGGGCGTCGCCGAACTCGGCGGCGAGTTCTCGATCACGACCGACGATGGAACCACAGTGCGGATGCAGCTCCCGGATCTCGATCAGACGTAGCTGAATTGAGAGTCGGGAATATCGCGTAACCACAGGGCGGCAGAGGAGTTAAGATGCCAGAACAACTTATCAGAGCAATGTCGGAACACACCACACGGCGGTCGTTTCTCGTCGGTACTGGCACCGCAGCAACGGTCGGCGTTGCCGGCTGTATGGGCGGCAGCAGCCAGCAACAGACCCTCACGATGCTGGACTGGGGGTACGTGTACAACAACGAGGTGATAGCAGGCTTCGAGGACCGACACGGTGTCACCGTCGAGCGACAGGCCGCGCAGGGGTCGGCGGAGACGCTCTCGCAGTTGCGGGCCGGGCGAGCGGATTACGACCTCACGCCGCTGGGGAACTACGCTGTTACCCCGGCGATGGAGGAAGGGTTGATACAGCCGATCGATCTTGACAAGATCCCGGCCTACGGGAACGTCTTCGACTTTCTGAAGAAGGATTACTTCGAGCAGGACGGCGAGGTATACGGAGTTCCGCGAAGCTTCGGGCAGACACCGCTGGCCGTCAACACCGATCTTGTCGACACGGAGGTAACGGCGCTCAGTGACCTCTGGAAGCAGGAACTTGCCGGGCTGGTCGGTGGGCGCGACGACGCCCGGCTGCAGGCGCTGTACCGAAACGCGGCGTTCGGTGAGACGCTGAACCCGACGAGCACAGACGAGGTCGACTTCGACGCCCTGCGAGCCGATCTGGTCGACCGACTCGAACTCACCGGCGGGCTGTGGAACAACGGTGGCGAATCCGAACAGCAACTGCGCAACGAGGAGGTCGGTGTGCAGCCGGTCTGGAACTACGTGATTCAGACGGTGCAGTCCGATGGGTTGGCTGTCGAGCGCGTGTATCCGGAGGAGGGAACCAAGGCGTGGTTTATCCAGCACTGCATTCGAGACGGCGCCGAGAACGCCGAGCTGGCACACACGTTCATTCAGGAGTGGCACGCCCGGATGGGGTACAAATCCCTCATGGAACCCAACAATATCGCGGTTCCCAACGAGCGCGTGTTCGACGAACAGGACGTGACCAAGGCCGAGTTCGGGCTGGATACCCCGGAGCAGTTCATCTACGAGGAGCCGAAGCCGCCGTCGCTTATCGAGCAGTATTCCGAGACGTGGACGGCCGCCAAGGCGGAGGCTGACGTGTAGTGACTGCACTCGCGGCCGATGGGCTCTCGAAGACGTTCGGTGACGAGCAGGCTGTCGATGCGGTCGATTTTGCCGTCGACGACGGCGAGTTTTTCGCGCTCATCGGCCCATCGGGGTGTGGCAAAACCACGACATTGCGCCTTCTGGCCGGGCTAGCGACACCCGATTCGGGCGTCGTCAGCGTCGGTGGCGAGGATATCACCGACCAGCCACCCCGCGAGCGGCCGACGAACATGGTGTTTCAGGATCTGGTGTTGTTCCCGCATATGACGGTCGCCGAAAACGTCGCCTACGGGCTGAAACAGGACGGCGTTCCCGAACCGAAGCGAAAGCGCCGGGTCGAGGAGACGCTATCGCTCGTCGAGATCGATCAGTTGGCCGACCGTGATCCGGAGGAGCTCTCGGGGGGGCAGCAACAGCGCGTGGCGCTGGCGCGTGCGCTGGCTACTGATCCGGATGTCCTGCTGCTCGACGAACCCCTCTCGTCGCTGGACCGGTCGCTGCGTGCGGAGATGGAGGCCGAGTTTCGTCGCATCCAGCGGGACGCCGAGACGAGTTTTCTCTACGTGACCCACGATCAGGGCAGTGCGATGAGCATGGCCGACCGGATGGCGGTGATGCAGGACGGTCAGATCCTCGATATCGGCGAGCCGGAGCGGCTCTACGAACGGCCGGAGACGCGATTCGTGGCCGAATTTCTGGGTGACGCCACGGTGCTCGGTGGGACGGTCACCGAAACCGGGAGTCAGGTCACCGTCGACACACCGGCCGGACAGGTGCGAGCCGATCCAAACGGGAGAGCCGTCTCGAAGGGAGCGACCGTCTCGGTCATGATCCGCCCCGAATCGGTGACCGTCGGCAGCGGCTCGATTGCGGGCACCGTGACCGATCACGCCTACAAGGGGTTCTTCGAGGAGGCAACTGTCGAGCTAGACGGCGGCGAGCGAGTGACCGTTCGGCGCGGCGACGATTCGACGGCCGAACTCCGGTCCGACGGAATGGCAGCCGCCGGGGTCGAGACGGATGCGTTCACCGTCGGCGACACCATCAGGCTACAGATAACCGACGCGGTACTCGTGGAGGAGTGAGATGGGGTCGGCCGACGAGCATCACGGGTTTCGTGATGGCGTGATCGCCGGGATTCCGGTGAGCGTCGCGGTAGCCGTCGGCGTCCTCCCGATGGTCGTCCTGTTCGTCGAGAGTATCGGCCCGGGACTGAGCACGGCCAACTATGGGGAGGTCGTTGGACCGCTCTACCGCGGGACGCTACTGTACTCACTCGGCGTCGGCGTCGCTGTCACCGCGATCTGTCTGAGTATCGCCTACCCGGTGACGTACTGGGTCGCACACAGATGCCCCAAACGGTACAGACTGGGGCTACTTGTCGCACTGACGCTGCCGCTGTGGCTCAACTACGTCGTGTTGAACTACAGCTGGGTCTGGATACTCGCCCGAGGCGGGCTCCTCAATCACATCCTAACGGCGGTCGGTCTCGTCGGCGAGCCACTTGATCTGCTGTACACCGACGTGTCGATGGGGATCGGCTTCGTCTACATCTACCTTCCGTACGTGATCCTGACGCTGTACGTGTCGATGGAGCGGCTCGACTACCGGCTCATCGAGGCCGCGCGCGATCTGGGCGCGACGAACCGGCGCGTCTTTCTCGACGTGATCCTGCCGAGTACGCTGCCGGGAGCCACGGCGGCGGCGTTGATCGTCTACGCCCGCATCGCCGGCGCGTTTGCGACGCCGGCGATCCTCGGTGGGCCCGGAAACGTGATGATCGCCTCGCTGATCGCCGAGGCGTTCCGGCAGTACTTCGATTACGGGTTCGCCGCGGCGCTCTCGTTTACGTTTCTCGCGGTCGTCGTCGTCGCGCTTCTGGCCGGGGCGGCGATCCCACAGGTTCGGGAGGAGTTACGCCAATGGTAGCGCGAGTGTGGTCGGTGCTCAGGCGAGGCGCCGGACGGTTCCCCGGCGCGGTCGTCGCACTGACGCTCGCCTTCCTGTATATCCCGATCATCGCAATCGGCTATCTCTCGCTGTCGCCGAACGCACAGCCGACCGTCCCGATCACGGGGCTGTCACTGGAGTGGTACGGCGAGATACTCACCGACCGGCGGTTCGTCAGGGCCGGGGTCACCAGCCTCAGTCTCGGGGTGCTGTCGGCTATCGGTGGCACCGTACTGGGCCTCGCAGGTGCGCATACGATCGTCAGGAGTCGACTGCCGCCACGGGTCCGTGGCGGGGTCGCACTCGTTATCGGGCTGCCGCTGTTCGTGCCGACCATCGTCGTCGCCTTCGCAATCGGTGTCACGGCCGGCGTCACCGACATCGGGTTCGGCTATCTGCCGGTACTGTTCGGCCATCTGTTCTGGGTCATGCCGTTCACCACGTTTCTGCTGACCGCGCGGTATGCGGAGCTCGACGACCAGCTTCCGGAGGCAGCGCAGGATCTGGGGTGCCGACCGGCGGACGATCTTTCTCACCATCACCGTGCCGCTGCTGCGGCCGGCGCTGCTAGCGAGCGCGCTGTTTGCGTTTGCCCTCTCGTTCAACG
>KI543197.1:30048-33540 GCA_000496215.1 uncultured archaeon A07HN63 | reverse complement strand
TCGGTACTGGCACCGCAGCAACGGTCGGCGTTGCCGGCTGTATGGGCGGCAGCAGCCAGCAACAGACCCTCACGATGCTAGACTGGGGGTACGTGTACAACAATGAGGCTATATCAGGCTTCGAGGAGCGACACGATGTCACCGTCGAGCGACAGGCTGCTCAGGGGTCAGCGGAGACACTCTCGCAACTGCGGGCCGGGCGTGCGGATTACGACCTCACGCCGCTTGGAAACTACGCGGTTACTCCGGCGATGGAGGAGGGGTTGATACAGCCGATCAATCTCGACGAGATTCCAGCCTATGACAATGTGTTCGACTTCCTCAAAAAGGATTATTTCGAACAGGATGGCGAGGTGTACGGAATCCCACGAAGCTTCGGGCAGACACCGCTCGCTGTTAACACCGATTTGGTTAACACAGAGGTAACAGCCCTCAGGGACCTCTGGAACGAGGAACTCGATGGGGTGGTTGGTGGCCGTGACGACCCCCGGCTACAGGCCCTGTACCGAAACGCGGCATTTGGCGAGCCATTAAATCCGACGAGTACCGATGAGGTCGATTTCGATGCCCTACAGTCCGACCTCGTTGAGCGGCTCAAGCTCACTGGCGGAACGTGGAACAACGGTGGTGAGTCCGAACAGCTTCTGCGCAACGAGACGGTCGGTGTGCAACCGGTCTGGAACTACGTTATCCAGACGATGCAGTCCGATGGGCTGCCCGTTGAGCGGGTATATCCAGAGGAAGGAACCAAGGCGTGGTTTATACAACACTGCATCCGAGAGGGTGCCGAGAACGCCGAGTTGGCACATACGTTCATTCAGGAGTGGCACAGTCAGATGGGATATGATTCGCTGATGAAGCCGAACGGTATCGCAGTGCCAAACGAACGCGTGTTCAGCGAACAGGACGTGACAAAAGCCGAATTCGGGCTGGATACCCCGGAGCAGTTCATTTACGAGGAGCCGAAGCCACAGTCACTCATTGAGGAGTACTCAAAGACGTGGTCGGCGGCAAAGCAGGAGGCATAGGAATAGTGACCGCACTCGCGGCCGATGGGATCACGAAAACGTTCGGCGACGAACGGGCTGTCGACGACGTCGAGTTTACCGTCGACGACGGCGAGTTTTTCGCACTGATCGGTCCGTCGGGGTGTGGCAAAACAACGACGCTCCGACTGCTGGCAGGACTGTCGACGCCTGATACCGGCGCCGTGCGGGTCGGCGGCGAGGATATCACCGATCAGCCGGCCCGTGAGCGGCCGACGAACATGGTGTTTCAGGATCTGGTGCTGTTTCCGCATATGACGGTCGCCGAAAACGTCGCCTACGGACTGAAACAGGCGGGCATGCCGGCAGCGGACAGGACCAGCCGCGTCGAAGACACGCTGGCCCTCGTCGAGATGAGCCAGTTTGCCGACCGCGATCCCACACAGCTCTCCGGCGGCCAACAACAGCGGGTGGCCCTCGCGCGGGCGCTGGCGACCGAACCAGACGTGTTGCTCCTCGACGAACCACTCTCGTCGCTGGACCGAGCGTTACGCGCCGAGATGGAGGCCGAGTTCCGTCGGATCCAGCGCGACGCCGCGACGAGTTTTCTCTACGTGACACACGATCAGACCAGTGCGATGAGCATGGCCGACCGGATTGCCGTGATGCGCGACGGCCAAATCCGCGATATCGGCGCCCCAGACCGGCTATACGAACGACCACAGACACGATTCGTGGCCGACTTTCTGGGTGATGCCACCGTTTTCAGCGGGACGGTCACCGAGGTCGATAGCACTGTCACAGTCGACACGCCTGCCGGGACAGTGCGAGCCGACCCGAACGGACAGGCCGCCTCAGTCGACGAGACGGTGTCGGTGATGATCCGGCCCGGATCGGTGACCGTCGGCACTGGCTCGATAACGGGAACCGTGATTGATCACGCGTATAAAGGGTTTTTTGAGGAAGCAACAGTCGAACTGTCGAGTGGCGGACGGTTGACGGTTCGGCGTGGTGAGGACTCGACGGCAGCGGTCAGAGCTGATGGGTCGGCAGCCGTTGGCAGCGATCCCGGCGCGTTTGCCGTTGGCGACAGCGTCAGGCTGCAGATAACCGAGGCAGTGCTCGTGGAGGCGTAGGATGGGCGCAGCCGACGAACAAGGTACACTCCGGGATGGCGTTATCGCCGGTGTTCCGGTGAGCGTGGCAATCGCTGTCGGCGTGCTGCCGTTGATCGTCCTGTTCGTCGAGAGCATCGGCCCCGGACTGGGCACAGCCGCCTATCAGGAGGCGGTGTCGGGGCTGTATCGTGGCACACTGCTGTACTCACTCGGTGTCGGCGTCGTCGTCACCGGTGTCTGTCTGGCGATCGCATATCCGGTCACCTACTGGGTCGCCCACCGCTGTCCGCGACGATACAGACTCGCCCTGCTGGTCACGCTGACGCTGCCGCTATGGCTCAACTACGTCGTATTGAACTACAGCTGGGTCTGGATTCTGGCCCGAGGTGGGCTGCTCAACACCGTGGTGACATCGTTCGGAATATTCGCAGAGCCACTCGACCTGTTGTACAACGATATCTCCATGTTCATCGGCTTTGTATACATCTATCTTCCGTATGTTATACTGACGCTGTACGTCTCGATGGAGCGGCTCGACTACCAACTCATTGAGGCCGCGCGCGATCTCGGCGCGCCGAACCGGCGTGTCTTTCTGGACGTGATCCTCCCGAGTACGCTGCCGGGAGCTATCGCAGCAGCCCTGATCGTCTACGCACGTATCGCGGGTGCCTTTGCGACGCCCGCGATCCTCGGTGGCCCCGGAAACGTGATGATCGCCTCCTTGATCACCGAGGCGTTTCGTCAGTACGACGATTACGGGTTCGCCGCAGCACTCTCGTTCGTCTTTCTCGCGGTGGTGGTCGTCGCACTGCTTGCTGGAGCCACGATCCCACAGGTACGGGAGGAGTTGCGACAATGGTAGGGCGAATACGACTGGCCCTTACCCGTGGAGCCGGCCGGTTCCCGGGGACGGTCGTTGCACTGACGCTCGTATTTCTGTATCTGCCGATCCTCGCAATTGGCTATCTCTCACTCTCACCGAACGCACAGCCGACTGTGCCGATCGATGGGTTCTCACTTCGTTGGTATGTTACGGTGCTCACGGACAGTCGATTCGTCAGGGCCACACTCACCAGCGTCGGCTTGGCTGTAGTCTCGGCGATCGGCGGAACCGCACTGGGGCTTGCCGGCGCACACACGATCATCCGAGGTCAACTCTCTTCACGCGTCCGTGGCGCGGTCGCGGTGGTGATTGGCCTCCCATTGTTTGTCCCGACCATCGTCGTCGCCTTCGGCATCGGCGTTGCAACCGGTGTCGCCGACATCGGATTTGGGTATA
Source organism: uncultured archaeon A07HN63 (assembly GCA_000496215.1). GTDB lineage: Archaea > Halobacteriota > Halobacteria > Halobacteriales > Haloferacaceae > Halonotius. Next base: position 30,157 of record KI543197.1, on the reverse strand, counting down.
TACCGGTGATCTTCGGCCACCTGTTCTGGGTGCTGCCGTTCACCTACGTTTCTGCTGACCGCGCGGTATACGGAGCTCGACGACCAGCTTCCGGAGGCAGCGCAGGATC
>KI543197.1:28796-30028 GCA_000496215.1 uncultured archaeon A07HN63 | reverse complement strand
GACTGTCGCAGTCGGTTGAGCAGTTGCATATCATTCGCTACAGCAGTGGCGTATGTGAATTTTACCCAACATGTCGGCCGGTGGCTCAGTCCCGCTTGATTATTCCACAATACACCCCCAACGAGACGACGAATCCAGCTGTGTATCGGAGTCGGAGCGGTGAGTTGCGAACGAGGAGTCACGGCTAGTGGTTTCAAGTTGCCCTCGGAACTACGGGCAGTCAATGGCCCTCCAAGAGTCCGATATCAGCGGCATCGAGTTACAGGACGACGAGTACACCGTGATTCAGGGGATCGTTCGCAACAAGTACAAGGCCGTCGACGCCGCCGGCGAGACGGTGCTCAGAGGCAAGCAGGAGCTGTTTCGGCTGAAAGAGAAGTTCCCGTTCGTCGACGGCGACGGCGAGGAGGTGTTCACCGTCACCGCCAGCAGCGTCGTCGATATCGCCGGCGACTACATGCTGACGGACGCCCAGACCGACGAACCGGTCGTGATCCTCGATAACGACTTCTCATTGCTGCAGGACACGTGGACGGTTCGGGACCCGGAGACGAACGAGGCGCTGGCCGAGATCAACTCCCGTGGCGCGGTATTCACGCTGGCCCGGAATCTACTCCCGTTCGGGCAACTGATCCCACACAAGTATGAGATCAGCGATGCACAGGATATGCACGTCGGCTCGATCGACGGGCAGTTCACCCTGTTCAAGGACACATACGAGGTGACAATCGACGACGCCAGCACCGTCCCGAAGGAACCGATTATCGCCGCGGCGATGGTGATCGACGCGATTCAGGGGAACTAAGCCGTCGTATCGTCGCCGGCAGCACCTACGACGGCGTAATTATAGCGAGGAGTTGAACACGTCCACCCCGGCCCGGACGAGTTTCGCCTCGGCTTTCCGCAGGTGCTCGCTCGCCGTGTTGGCCGCACACCCCAGCTCGGCAGCGACGGCGTCCTGTGTCGCCTCTCGGGGCGTCTCGTAGTAGCCCAGCTCAAGTGCTGTCTCGACGGCCTCGCGTTGTCGCTCGCTCAGCGACTGGACGGGGGTTACCTCGGCACTCGGGTACTGCTGGATGGCGTCGATATCGACGCTGATCGAATCGGGCAACTGATCCAAGGTTGCCTGTAGCGTCTCCGGATCACCGACGATGTGGCCGTGGATACAGCCGTCGCGGTAGACGAGCGGGCGGCGAACGACCAGTCCGGTACGATCTATCGCTCGCGCGGAG
>KI543197.1:26540-28776 GCA_000496215.1 uncultured archaeon A07HN63 | reverse complement strand
CCAGAGACAAACCAGCAAGGTGGACCACGTTTCGTCCGATACATACGGACAGATTGCTTTCAGCAGTACAATATGCTTGTGAACAGTCAAATAACAGTTTGAATCGCATTGTCTGTCAGGTTGTCACAGACCTGAAAACGATGACCACGATACGATCAACCCAAGCAAGCAGCGGAAAGCGTCCGCTTACTGCGAGTTACGCCAGTTTGTAGTGATATCGCGAGCACTGAGACTAGCGAAGGGTGATCGGCAAGGAGTGGGGAGAGGGGGCTCAGCACATGGGGAGTCGGCGAGTCGATGAGGGTGCCTGAACAGGAGCAGTGGGGGACGTACTCGCCGACTCAGTCTATCCTTTGTCTCGGGGACACGTAAATCACGACCGTGTGTTTCACAGCGAGAAACAGGCCCACCGCACGGGACCAGAGGGATGCGAGCGACAGAGCTCGGTCACGCTATGACTGGGACGTGCAGGACCCAACGACGGCATAGAAGGGACTCTCAAACGCCGCTTCAGCGATCTGGTCAACGACGGTCATCCCGCCAGCGCGAACGTACGAACAGACGAGGTCGGTTCGTTCGTCCATCGATGCTGCTCGCCACGCTCGGACCGCCTTCGTCGGAAACATGCGGTCGGTGAAACTGACGACGACGGTTCCATCGTCGGTGAGAACGCGTTCGAACTCGGTGAAGATCGCCGCCGGATACTGGAGGTACTGGACCGAGAGGGCACAGCAGACGAGATCAAAACTGTCGTCGGCCAGCGGTATCGACTGCTCCTCGTTGAAATTCTGGACGAACCACTCGTCGTAGCGGTCGTTCGCCGCCAGCTCCGCGGCGTTGAGACCGTGGCCGACGACCTGCGCAAGGTCGGTTTCCGGCAGATGCGAGACCCAGCTACCCATCGCATCGAACACGCGGTCGTCCGGGGTGAGGATGCGGTCGTAGAGACCGGTCAGCCGGTCGAGAAACGAGTCGCTGGCGTGGGTGACGTATCGTGGGGAGTCGTAGAACGACCCATCGTCTCCGTCGTCGATCTTTCGCCGATCAGCCTCTGATAAGACAGCCATTATGCCTGGTAGGGTATCCACGTGTATCAACCCTAACCGCGAATCGAGGTGAGCGAGCACGATAGCCAACTGAACCCAACATGTTGGTCAAAAACTGATTGGCTACGCCGGGCACTGTACTCATATGCGATTCGAAGACCGACTCCCGATCGACGTACCGACCACCGAACACACCACCTCACGGGTGCTGTACCTGCTGTTGGCGGTCACGACGGCACTGGGGGCCGCCCACCACATCGACCACATCATCCGCGGGAATCACGTCGGCTGGCCGATCACCCACCACGTGAACCCGTTCACGTACAGTCTCGCCATCTACCCTATCGTCGCGCTCGGCCTGTATCTCACGCTGACCGACCGCGCCGGCGACGGCTACTGGGCCGGCGTGTTCACGCTCAGCGCGTTCATGCTGGCGTACTTCCACATCAGCCCGTGGGCGGTCGAACCGCCGCAGGACGTGATCCTGCCGTACGCAACCCCGGCGGTCGGCTACCTCGCGTTCGTGATCCTGCTGGCCCTGATCGCCGCGGCGTCGCTCAGTGCCGTCTACGCGATCCTGCTCGTGTACCGAAAACGGAAAACACAGCCGACCAGACCGTGACGCGACCGCCGTTTCCGAACCCGAATCCGACCCCGAACCCAAGCAAGATGCAAGAAACTGCACGAAACACCCTGCTCCCCGACGTTTTTATCGAATCCGGTGCAACACCGGACAACGATGGGCAGTCTGCGACAGCAACAGAGCACGGAGCGACGCCGATGATCCGCGCCCGGTTCCGCATGCCGCTGCGGGACGACCTCTGGGTCAAGGAGCTGTCGACCACCTTCTCGGCGGCGACGTTTCGACTGCTCACCGGCGTGCCGAAAGGCGATCACGCCCTGGAGTTGGGCGAGGTGCAGGCGGACGACCCGACGACAGTCGTGGCGGCGATCAAGGACCACTCCGATATCAGCACTTACGAAGCCGTTCATCTGGACGACGGTCGCGCTGTCGGGCAGTACGAGGTTGCCAATCAGGGACTCTACGAGCTGCTGTGGGAGTCGTCGCTGCCGCCGGAGTTTCCGGTCGTCGTCGAGAACGGACAGATGGAGTTCGATCTAACGACGAGCCGCGAGCAGTTTGAGGCCTTCGGCGAGGCCCTCGACGAGAACAAACAGGACTACCAGCT
>KI543197.1:25006-26520 GCA_000496215.1 uncultured archaeon A07HN63 | reverse complement strand
GCCGCGGCTACTTCGAGGTGCCGCGTGACTGCACGCTGGCGGAGGTCGCAGAAGCGCTTGGGATCGACAAATCAAGTGCCAGCGAGACGATCCGTCGTGGAACTGCTCGCGTGCTACAGCAGTTCTTCGTGGGCACGGAATAACCGCTCTGTCTGATTCGCCTTCCTCAATCCCCGCTGACCGGCGCGTCCGAGCCGTCCGTTTTGCCGATCCGACCGCCAGCAGTGTCACGCTGCCCAGCAGCGGTCGTGACCGTCGTGCCGTCGGTCGCGGCGAGCCCGTGGCGGGGCATGTTGTTGTAGACCGTCTCGTACTCGCCGGCTCTGACAACGTAGGTTTCGTGCCAGATGCCCAGACTGGCGTCGTCTTTCGTGCCGTCCTCGTAGTAGTCCTGCCACGCGCCGAGGTGGAGGTGGTCGCTGTCGCGGGCGTAGGCTTCCAGGGCGTCGAAGGACTCCCAGTACTGGACGAAGCCGATGTTTCGCAACCCGGGTCCGAGCACGGTGCGACTCCCGAGAAGGCCAGTGTCGTCGTCGCCAACCAGTTCCCGAACCATCCGCGGCGCGATCAGGAGGATCGGCAGCCAGCGGTGGGGTTTCCAGAAGGCGTTGATCCGCATCCCGATGTGGAACACGACGAAGGAATCGTCGCGCTCGGCGGTGACACGATCCCTGATTACGCCGTCGGTGGGGAGGCCGCCGTCACTTGCTGTGGTCTCCGGGGTGAACTTTGCTGTGAGGGACTGTCGCAGTCGGTTGAGCAGTTGCATATCATTCGCTACAGCAGTGGCGTGGGTGAATTTTTACCCAACATGTTCGGCCAGTGGCTCAGTCCCGCTTGATTATTCCACAATACACCCCAACGAGACGACGAATCCAGCCGTGTATCGGAGTCGGAGCGGTGAGTTGCGAACGAGGAGTCACGGCTAGTGGTTTCAAGTTGCCCTCGGAACTACGGGCAGTCAATGGCCCTCCAAGAGTCCGATATCAGCGGCATCGAGTTACAGGACGACGAGTACACCGTGATTCAGGGGATCGTTCGCAACAAGTACAAGGCCGTCGACGCCGCCGGCGAGACGGTGCTCAGAGGCAAGCAGGAGCTGTTTCGGCTGAAAGAGAAGTTCCCGTTCGTCGACGGCGACGGCGAGGAGGTGTTCACCGTCACCGCCAGCAGCGTCGTCGATATCGCCGGCGACTACATGCTGACGGACGCCCAGACCGACGAACCGGTCGTGATTCTCGATAACGACTTCTCATTGCTGCAAGACACGTGGACGGTTCGGGACCCAGAGACAAACGAGGAGCTGGCCGAGATCAACTCCCGTGGCGCGGTATTCACGCTGGCCCGGAATCTGCTCCCGTTCGGGCAACTGATTCCACACAAGTATGAGATCAGCGATTCACAGGATATGCACGTCGGCTCGATCGACGGGCAGTTCACCCTGTTCAAGGACACATACGAGGTGACAATCGACGACGCCAGCACCGTCCCGAAGGAGCCGATTATCGCCGCGG
>KI543197.1:19714-24086 GCA_000496215.1 uncultured archaeon A07HN63 | reverse complement strand
CTCGGCTCAGACACGCGCTTGCCGACACCGAGCAGATCGCCTCACTGCCGGAGACGACGGGTGTTGACGTCGGCGACGACGGAACCGTCTACGTCGCCGTCCCGACCGACGACGAACAGGGCGGGATCTGGGAAGTACCACCCGACGGCGAGGCCGCACAGCTGGCCACCATCGGCGGGTTTCCGAACGGCGTCTTCGCGGACGGCGACCGCCTGCTGGTGACGGAGTCCTTCGATGGCACCGTTTTCGCGGTCGGGACTGACGGCAGCACATCGACGTGGTTGGACGACGACCGACTCGACCCATCCGGGTTGGGCGCAAACGGAATCACGCGGAGCGCGGCCGGCGATGTCTACGTTGCCGTCACCGAGGCCAGCGACGACACAGGCCGACTCCTTCGCGTTCCCGTCGCCGACGACGGGAGTGCGGGCGAACCGTCGGTGTTCGCGGAGGGCAGTACATTCTACGGAGCCGACGGAGTGACGGCCCGCGAGGAGCGGCTCTACCTCGCCGTCAACAATCGGCAACAGGTACTCGAACTCTCGGAGGAGGGCGAACCGGTGGCGCTGGCAACCGCCGAGGACGGGCTCGTCTACCCGTCGGATGTGGTCGTCGGGCAGAACGGGACGCATCTGTATCTCTGCGATCTGGCAGTTGAATCGCCGGCGGCTGCTGGAATCTATCGGATCGAAGCCTGACGCGATGGAGCAACCAAACCAGCGTTCGGAAAGCGTTTCCCGCAACCGAACGGGTGACACATATGGACGAGCGCCGAAAACACAAACTCGCCGATACGGCCCAGCAGATCGTCGGCGGGTTCCTGCTGGCCGGGCCGTTCGTCGTCACCGAGGAGGTGTGGCTGCTGGCCCAAAACATGACGATAGGTCACAGCGTGATTCTCGTCGGGGCCGTGATGGCCATCGGCTACGGCGGGCTCTACGGGGCCGACAACGACCGCGATCCACGGCGCGAGGCCGCGGTCGCTGGGGTACCGGTGCGGTTCATCTCGGTGTTGTTCGTCGCCTTCGGCTCGGTCGGTGGGCTGGCGTTTACTATCACCGCACCCGATCTCTTCCTGAGTGACCTCGAGCGGGCGACGCAGCTGGCCGTCACCTTCCGCGCGCTGAGCGTCGCCGCCGTGTTCAGCGTCGTCGGCGCGGTGACGACCGACAGCCTGTTCTGATTATTCGAGTTCGAAGGCGACCTCGACCTCGGCCTGATACTCGCGGCCGTCGGCGGTGGCAAGTTCGACGCCGAATTCCTCGACCTCGATCCAGTGGACGTTTTCGAGGGTATCCTCCGCGCGGTCGATGGCGTCGTCAGCGGCGGCATCGAAGCTTTCGGAACTCTTCCCGATCAGTGTAACTTTCTTGTGTACCATTGCACCACTATCTTCACCCGCTGCTGATAAAAAGTCACCCGTCGCCAGCGTCCCGCGGCTGGCTTTTTTACCCCATCACTCCCTCCCACCGGTATGGTTTCGGCATGCTTCGATCCCGACCGCTGGGAGGCGGTCGCGGGCTTCGATTTTGACGACCTCACCTATCACCGCGGAAGCGACGTCCCGGCGGTCCGGATCGCCTTCGACCGCCCGGAGGTTCGCAACGCCTTCCGACCCGGCACGGTCGACGAACTCTATACGGCACTCGATCACGCCCGCAAACAGGCCGATATCGGCTGTGTGTTGCTCACCGGCAACGGCCCCGCAGAGGACGGCGGCTGGGCATTTTGTTCGGGTGGCGATCAGTCGGTTCGCGGTGGTTCGGGCTACGAATACCGCGAGGACGACGCGGCGAGCGAGGACGACGATCCCGCGGTCAAACAGGCCGAGGCCGGGCGGCTCCACATCCTCGAAGTCCAGCGGCTCATCCGGACGATGCCGAAACCCGTCGTCGCCGTCGTGCCGGGGTGGGCCGTCGGCGGCGGCCACTCGCTGCACGTGATCTGTGATCTCACACTGGCCAGCGACGAGCACGCCAAGTTCCTCCAGACCGACCCCGACGTGGCCTCCTTCGACGGCGGTTTCGGATCGGCGTATCTCGCCAAGCAGATCGGCCAGAAGAAGGCCCGCGAGGTGTTCTTCCGCGGGAAGACCTACTCCGCCGAGGAGGCCGCCGACATGGGGATGGTCAACGAGGCGATCCCCCACGACGAACTTGAGGAGGTGGCACTGGAGTGGGCCGACGAGATGACAGACAAGAGCCCGACGGCGATGCGGATGCTCAAGTTCGCGTTCAACGCGACCGACGACGGCATGATGGGCCAGCAGGTGTTTGCCGGCGAGGCAACGCGGCTGGCTTACATGACTGACGAGGCGAAAGAGGGTCGGGATGCGTTCTTAGAGGATCGAGAGCCGGATTTCGACGACTTCCCGTGGCACTACTGAGCTGAGTATAACGATCACGCAAAACATCGAATCGGCGACGGGAGCATCGTTGTATCACCACCGGTCCGGGTCAATCGGTTACTGGTCGAGTTCGTCAAGCGGGACACGGTCGAGTTCGATAGCGTCGTAATCCTGCTCGGTCGTCAGTGCCGACTCATCAGTGACAATCGCAATGCCAGCGTGAATCGCGTCGAACGGGGTGAACCCTTGCTCGGCAGCGAGTACGGCAGCAGTGAGCACGGCTTCCTCGTGGGCGGGTGGTCTGACAGGAACTAATTCGACGAGGTCGACGATGACTCGCCCGACATCGATGGTGTAGTCGGCAACCTCGTGATCGTATGCAAGCATGAGAAATTCGGTGTAGGCAGTGATCGACGTGTGGATATCGTCGTACTCATCCAGTGCATCGAGTGCAGCGTCCTGCAGCCAGTCGTCCTGTTTCGCCAGTCCCATCAGAAAATCAGTTTCGACGTACATCCTGCTATTCGGACGCCTTCGGTTCTCGGTCGTCTGTCTCGGCGTCTATCTCGGCTTTCGCGGTCGCAATGGCTTCATCCTCAATATCGTCGTGATCGATATCTGCGAACGCATCGCCGACAGCCTCGTGAATCCCCTCTATTGGGTCGTCATCGACCGGCAGCAACACGACGTGGGTCGGGAGTTCGACAATCCGATACCGCTCCCCGTAGCGATCCCTGACATCTTTCGGCAGGTAGATTCGTCCCCGTTCGTCAGCTGTTGTTCCCATGAATAGCAATACGAACGTGTGTCACGTAATATTTTCCCGTAATTGATCGAGGATAGAACTACCCACTGTAGAACGGCCAGTCAAACGTCGATGGCGGCCGCGCGGCGGCAGCAGGGATCAGTATGACCGCTACTGACCGACAGCCGCCGGATCGTCGTCGAACGTCGTCACCAGTTCTGTCATACGCTCTGGTTTCGAGAGCGGGCCGAGATGTCCAGCATCCGCAATCGTAACGTGACGACTCTTCGCGTGTGCGTCGTCGACAGCACGTGCGCCCTCGGCGAGATGGTCAGGGCCGTGCTCACCGGTCAGTAGCAAGGTCGGGATGTCGAAATCGAGCGATGGCAACTCGAAGGCCTCGACGGCCTGCAGTTCCCGGATCACCGTATCGATCCAGTCCATGTTGATCTGCTCGGGCCACCACGGCATCGCCGTCACGTCGGGGATGCCGCTGCCGGCCTCGTAGAACAGCTGCATCGCATCGGTCTTGGTGCCCTCGTCGACAACGGAGTTTACCTCGGCACTCAGCGGCGGGTCCGGTGACTCACCGACCGTGACCGCGGGTTCGTAGAGGACGAGCCGGCTGATGTCGAGCGTCGGCGCGGCCGCCAGCGCAACCAGTCCGCCGAAGGAGTGGGCGACGACGACCGGCTCGCCGTCGACGGCGTCAACGACGGCCTGTAGATCCTCGATTTCGCGGTCGAGACTGTAGTCGTCGCCGTCGCCGCTCGCGCCGCGACCGCGGCGGTCCGGCACGACGACCGTGTACTCGGCTGCGAGTTGTGCGACAAGCGGGCCGAGGCTTTCGCCGGTGGCCGCGCTGCCGTGGAGGGCGATCAGTGGTGGCCCGTCGCCGTGGCGTTCGTACGCGATCTCGGTGCCGTCAACTGACGGTGCAGTTTCCATAGCCTGTGATGCTTGCAGCCACAGCCGAAAGGGTGCCCCGGTCTGTATCACCACCTGCAACAGCGGTGTCGCCAGCACCAACTAGTACTGCGGGAGTCGAAGCGAGTCCGCACTCCCCGAGACGAACGGCAGGTCGGTTCGCTCGGCAGCCACCGGCGACTCGTGTGCGTCGTTCGCAACGGCGACATCGCCCTCGTCGGCTCCTGTCGACACGAAGCCAAGCGCGATGGGGTCGTCCAGTGAGGGACTTTCGACCGCTCGCGTTACCCGGCCGGCATCGTCGCCGTCGACGAGAATGTCGTCATCGGCGTCGACAACGGCCTCGGTCGTCA
>KI543197.1:9006-17623 GCA_000496215.1 uncultured archaeon A07HN63 | reverse complement strand
ACGCCGGTACCGGTTACATCTACCGCCGGGGGTGTCGGACGCCTGGCTTGCTGAAGGAGTAGCTTTTTGGTGAGTAACTCGTTAGCGTCGCCAATGGGAATTCGGTGTCTACTCGGCCACGATTTCGGCGACCCCGAACTCGAACGGGACCGCGAAGAACAGGGCGACGAGGTGGTCGTCACCGTCAGCGAACAGCAGACCTGCACGCGGTGTGGCGCGACGAAGGTCGTCAGCGAGAACACCGAGGTCACCTCACTCGAACAGCTGACCGAAACGGCCGACGATGAGGCAGCCGCAGGCGAGGCCACCGACGCTGAACCGGCGGCGGACGCACCGACTGCGACGGCAGCCGGTGAACCGAGCGCCGACAGTCAGCCAGCCGACGAGAGCGGAGGATCCGTGAGCGCGGAGACGGCCCCCGAAGCGCAGACTGCGACCGGGGATACCGCCGACGCCGAGACCGACGGTGTGACGATCACCGACGACGCCGAGGTATTGACAGACGAGGCAGCCGACACCGCAGCCGCGGACGCGACCGACGCAGCCGACGATGCAACCGATACCCCGGCCGATCCGGATGAGGCGCCGACCCTGACGCCGCGGCCGACGACGGCGTCATTCTCACCGAGTCGGAGTCCTCAGAGACCGCAGCCGAGGGCGACGATACGTCGGACGCCGAGCCGGACGAGAGCGGCGAGTCGGTCGACACCGCCGCCGAATCGGATGCGGCCGGCGAAGCCGAGGCATCGACCACAGCCGACACCGAAGCGGAATCGACGCGGATGGACTGGCCGGACCAGCAGGCCGACGACGACGGGTTCGACGCCTCGTCGCCGAGCGACGCGGGACCGGACGACGTCAGCTTCGGCGGCGGGTTCACCCCCGAGGCGAGCACCACCGACCACGATGGCGCCGACGTGATCAAAGAACCCGGCAGCGAGCAGCTGACGAAGGCCGACGAGGTGTCGATCAGCGAGCCGACACCCGACGAGGCCGATACCGAGTTCTACTGCCCCGAGTGTGGATTCACCCAGCCGGCGGTGAGTTCCTCGATGCGGGCCGGCGATATCTGTCCCGAGTGTCGTCGCGGCTACATCGCCGAGCAACGCCGGTAACCGTGTGAGTGGTGATGCTTCGATCCACACCGGTGTGGTTGCAACAGACAGCGTTCCACGGGGGGCTGCCCGCGCCTTGGGGACGACAGCAGCCGACCGGTGTGTGAGGAGACAGGAATCAAACGATGCTTACACGGCTCAAACTGCGGCTTGCGGGCAACGAAAAGCAGCTTACCATCGCCTTTGCCGTCCTCGGGGTCGTGTTACTTGCCGGTGCAGCCTACGTGTATGCCGCGCCGTTGCTGACTGCGCCGGCACAGCAGCCCGAACAACCTGAACAGCCCGAGCAACCGGCAGAGCCGAGAACTGAAACAGAGGTAGTCCCGAATCGGGTCTTTTCGATCAACGCGTCGATTATCGACAGCGCGGTTGTACAGGAGGACTCGGAGCGGTACGAAGATGGCCGGGTGTTACGAAGGTATCCGGCGTATTTCAAGCAGTATACCCCAGATCTGACACTAAATATCACGACCAGATCCACGCCAAACGTCACCGTGGATATCCGGAAGGAACTGATCAGTCAGCGGGAAGTCACGCGTGACGATGAACTGGTGTATGTCGATAACCGGACATTGACCAACCGGAGCCATTTCGCTGTCACTGACGGCCGCACAGTGTGGGAACGAACGTTCAACGTGGAAGACGAAATCGAGGATCCACGAGCCAGGGTAGACGAGGATTTTTCGGCCGATGAGGTTTCGTTTGACAGACGTTTCATACTGAATATCTATTACGAGACCGAGCCGATCAACGGGACACGATACAGCGGATCACTGCAGATACCGGAGACGCCGGGTGGTGATTCGTTTGAAATCAATACAGCAGACGAGGTGTATTGGGTGTCAGGAAAACAATCGGTGAATGAAACAGTGTGGAATAACGGAACAAGGACCGTCACACTACCACCGCCCGACGACCCCGAACCAGTCGAAACTGAACCGGACAGACCGGAGCCAGACCTGCAGCTGGTCGGGATCCTCACGATGCTCGGACTCGCCGCGTTCGCCATCGGCGCGGTAATCGCGACGAAGGTGCCAGATATCGACGAGGCGGAGCTCCGCGCGGAGGCGGAACACGAGGAGTACAGCGAGTGGATCTCCGAGGGCGAACTGGTGCTGGATGCCACCAACGAGTACGTCTACGTCAGCTCGATCGAGGATCTCGTCAACGTCGCTATCGACACCGACAAGCGCGTTATCCACGATTCGGATCTGTCGGTGTACACCGTCACCGACGGCGAGGTTATCTACTACTACACCGCCGAACCGTCCGATCTCGAACGATGGGCAAACATCTGACCGCTCCGCTGGAGTAACCTGTCCGTCGCTACTGATAGCCGTCGAGCATGCGTTCGACGTATTTCGCGATCACGTCGACCTCAATGTGGACCGGATCACCGACCGATTTCTCCTGCAGTGTCGTTAACTCGTAGGTCGTCGGAATGATCGCCACCGAGAACGTCCCGTCAGCGCGGTCGATATCGGCGACGGTGAGCGAGATGCCATCGAGACAGATCGACCCCTTGTCGACGATATACTGACCGTAGCCATCGGGGAGCCTGAAGCCGAACCGCCAGTCGTCGCCAACGCGTTCGATCTCTGTGACGGTCGTGACCGTATCGACGTGGCCCTGTACGACGTGGCCGTCGAACCGGCCGTCGGCGGCGAGGGCGCGTTCGATGTTGACCGTGTCGCCGACGGCGAGCTCGCCGAGATAGGTCTTGTCGACGGTTTCGGCGGCGAGGAATACCTCGAACCAGGCGTTGCCGTCGCGCTTGCTGTCGCCCATGCCGTGCCGTCGCCGCTGTCATCGCCATCGCCGTCACCGTACTCCTCGACCGTGAGACAGACGCCGCTGACACTGATCGACTGGCCGTGGTGGAGGTCGTCGAGTCCCGGCGCGCTGATCGTGAGCCGGCGACCATCGGCATCGCTGTCGATGGCGACGATCTCACCCGTGGTTTCGACGATACCAGTAAACATACCGATGACAGGTGACGCTGAGGGATAGCGATTGCGTCTGGGCCCGGCGTGTTTTTCAGGCCGCCGCCGCTACCGACGATAGATGCAACTCGGGGTGTTCGATCTGATCGGTCTCGTGACGACACTCGCCTTCGCGATCCCGGTCGCCAACTTCGGCGTGCTGCGGCTGCTGGCCGGGAGACCGGTGACGGGTGTCGCCCTGATCGGTGTCGCGGTGGCGATGGTCGTCCTCCCGCAGTACCTGCTGGATCCGAAACGGATTCTCACGCGGTTGCTCGGTGGACTGCTCCCCGAGCGGCTTCGGTCAGTCGCAACCGCGTCGGAGCGAGAGCAGTCCGAAGAGTAATCCGCCCACTGTCAGTCCGGCGACTCCGGCGTTAGCGAGAGGGAATGATCGACGAGGAGTTCCCCGCCGTCGTCGGTGACTTCGACGACCGAGCCGAGTCGGAGTCGGCCGTGGTCGGGATCGGCAACGCGAACGGCGATAGCGAGCGTCGCTCCCGATTCAAGTGAGATGTTCTCGCCCGGACTGGGAGCCTCGACTGATGCGAGTCCGATGCCATGAACAGTTGTCGTCGAGCCGGCGTCGGCCGACGTGTCGTCGCCCCCACCTTCGCCAGTTCTGTTCGCGGCGGAAACCCGTAGGCGGTGAGTTCGGCCCGCACCTCCGCTGCGACGGTCGCCACACTCGTCCCCGGCTGGCAGTGAGTTCGCGCTGTGGTGAGTCCCGCCTTGGCCGCGATATGCGCGCGGCGATCCCAGCCGCCGTCGCTGTCGACGGCGACCGTGCGGGTGAGGTGGCCGTAGTAGCCGTGCGGGCCGCGCGGTCGAACCGCGATGACGATACCCTCGCCGGCCGGCAGCGGGCCGCTGGGGTTGGTGGCTGGCGCGCGAACCGCGACTGTCTCGGGCGTGACACCGGTTTCGGCGACAGCGGTGGCGATATCGCGCTCCAGTTGGGTCGCCGACAGCGGTTCGCCGTCGACATGGAGACGCCCGTCGTCGGTCGTCGCGGCGGCGAGTCGGTCGGTCGCGTGGGCGATGCCGTGGGCCCCAGCCTGCTGGACAGCACGGAGACACTCGCGTTCGGCCGACGTTTTGCTTGCGCGCGCCTCGGTGACGGCAGCCGTCGACGAGATGTCGTAGCCAGCCCGCTGGAGTCGCACCGCCGCATCGTGTGGGATATGGCTCGGCACGCGAAGCGTCCCGGTCCCGGCAGCGTCGCCGAGCTGGTCGGCGAGGAGACGCACCACGTGCGTTCCGGGCGGCGTTTCGGGCTCGCGCGTTGCCACGGTTCGATTGATCTCGTCCGAACCGGAGTCGTTCTCGTCAGCTGGGTCCTCGCTCGCAACGAAGGCAGCGGCTGCGGTGTCACGGTGAGCGTTGGGAACGCTGTAGATCGCTTCCACGGGGTTGTCACCCTGCGATACAGTGTCGGCAGGCAGGCACACGAGCGCTGCTGGCTGCCGCGGCTCGGGATCACGCGTGAGGTATCGACGGACTGGGTCGTCGCTACGAGCAACGTGAACAAAACCAGCGGTCTCGGGCTGTGACAGCACGTCAGCCAGCACCCCCACACCGGGTGACGGTTGCGACGGCGTTGGCCGTCCGGTTGGCGGGGAACCGCCCGCAGGCGTCACGGTTCGGGTTCAGGGGCGTCGGCTGGCTCGGCGGACTGCACAGCATCGAGAAGTTCCTCGGGCGGCTCGTCGCGGATCTCGTTGTGGAGAAGCACGCTGATCGGGACGGTCGGCGCGCCGCCGATCAGATTTTCGAGGAGGACGAGCCGTTCGCGCGCACGGCTCATCCCGACGTAGAACACGCGGCGTTCGTTGTCGGTCAACAGCGGCACGGGATCGGTGTGTTTCGTGAACTCGTCGTCGTCCACGGTCGTCGGGTCGGAGGTTTCCTCGTGGCCGGAGACGGTCGCGGCCATCTGCTCGACGACCTTCTCGGTGAGGTCGGTGCCGACAAAGACGTGGTCGGCCTCTCGACCCTTCGCGGAGTGGATCGTGCCGACGCGGACCGTGCTCGGATCAAGCCCGGCGTAGTCGCCGTCGAAGTAGGCCTCGACCGAGGAACGCTGGAAGCTCGTGACCTTGCGAACCATGTCGCCCGCCGAGTCCGGGGTCGGCATGAACGGGACGTGATCCTCGATGGTCTCGGGGTCGAGTGGAACCTCGGTGAGGTCGTCGCTTTCGGCGGCCTCCTCGCGGGCTTCGAGTTCGTCGTACAGCGCCTCGCGGTCGTTGGAGCCGAACGCTGAATCCTGCAGCATATCCGCCAGCCGTCGACCCTGCAGGAGGGTGAGGTCTTCCTCCGCGTCGATGGCCTCGATCGCACGGACGTAGTCTGTCAGCCGGTCGGTCCAGAGCCGCTGGTCGGTCAGTGCCTTGAACGGGATGCCCTCCTCGACGAACTCCTCGATAAACTGGAAGAGCTGGTAGCGCGCCCGGAACAGCAGCATGATACTGCCCTCGTCCTCGTCGACGGTGTACCGGACGTTGCGAACGAGTTCCAGCATCGACGCGTTCTCGACGGCCTCGACGACGCCGCCCTCCTTGCGCGGTTCGAGATCCTTCTCCTGTCGGTTGTCGATATGGCGAATCTCGTGGTTGACGACCTCGAGGATATTCGAGGGGAGTCGGTAGGAGTTTGGAAGGATCACGTCCTCGTCGCGATCAGCATCGAGTAGGAGGTTCGGGTCGGCACCCTGCCACGCGTAGACGACCTGGTCGTCGTCGCCGGCGATCAGAATCTGCTCCATGTGTGGTTTCCACTCCTCGAAGACGGCGTGCTGCAGCGTCGTGATATCCTGAAACTCGTCGATGACGAGGTAGTCGACGTTCGGGAGCAGTGACCGCTGTTCGACGCGTTCGAGCATATCGGCAAATCCGACCTTGTCGTTGTCACCCTTGTAGCTGCGCCACGCGCGGATCGCCTCGGGCACGTCGATCCGGTCGTCGTCGGCCGTCCACGTCGGGGTGTACTTGTTGCCCTCCTGTGCGTTGGGGTCCTCCTCGGGCGGCAGCCGGACCTCCTCGACATCCCACTGGAAGGGCACGTCGTACCAGTCGGCGACATCGCGGCGGGTGCGCTGGAGCCACTGGCTGGTGGCGATGATCTTGTTGCCGATGGTCGTCGACCGCGCGGTGCGGCGGCCGCCGCTCTCGTACTCGTCCTCGAACTCGATGCCGTACTCCTCGCAGAACTCCTCTTTCTCGTCTTCGCCGACCACGTCGCCGCGGGAGAGATCCAGCAGCTCGTAGGCCTTGGCGTGCATCGTACAGACGTTGCCCTTGAGGGCGCGCGGCGTCATATCGAGGCGTTCGGCGAGGCGTTCCCGGATCTCGGCGGCCGCAGCGCGAGTGTAGGAGACGACGAGGATGTCGCGGTGTTCGATCGCGTCGTCCTCCAGAATTTCCTCAACACGGTCAAGGAGGGCGGTGGTTTTCCCGCTACCGGGGCCACCGAAAAGGCGGATCAGTTCGCTGTCCGATGTACTCATTGTAGCACCCACATGTGCCCCGCCGTGATAAACGACATGGCTTCAGGCGAGCCGCCCAAACAGCCGACAATCGGCTATGCCTGTCTCGGAATCCGGTCGAAACCGACAGAAACCAGCGGTCAGGGTGAGTCGCTACTGATCGGGGAGCCAGCCACAGACGGAACAGCTCGTCGCCGCGCTGTCGTGGAGCGCACCGCAGTCCGGACACTGCTTCTTGTTGTACGACTCGTCCCAGCCCGCTGGCTCGGTCTGGTGACCGTTCGCCGACAGGAACTCGTCGAACACCTCGTCGTCTGTAGACTGTGCCGATGACATAACGAGTCGTGGTAACGTCTACCACATATTTAATTCTTGTGGCGATGCCGCTGATGTGGTGCACGGTTCCGCGTCAATGTCGCTGTCGGCTCGGTGAACTGCGGAAAAACACGGCCAGCTGGACTATCCTCCCGCCGCCCTACAGATCGTAGAGGGTGCCGTACTTGTGGGTCACGTACTCGGTGAAGGCGTCAGCACTGAACGGCTCGCCGGTCGCCTGCTCGACTAACTCGCCCGTCTCGTATCGTTGCCCGTGGCGGTGAACGTTCTCGCGGAGCCACTCGCCAAGCGGGTCGAACTCGCCAGCGCGAATCTTTCATCAAGCTCATCGATGTCGCGGTCGGCGGCGGCATACAGCTGGGCGGCCATCACGCTCCCCAGCGAGTACGTCGGGAAGTAACCGAAGGAGCCGTGGCTCCAGTGGATATCCTGCAGGCAGCCAACCGCGTCCGAGGGCGGCGTGAGACCGAGATACTCCTCGTAGAGTTCGTTCCAGCGATCCGGCACCTCGTCGACCGCGAGGTCGCCGCCGATCAACTCGCGTTCGATCTCGAAGCGGACGATAATGTGGAGGTGGTAAGTAAGTTCGTCGGCCTCGACGCGGATCAGGTTCTCGTCGTAGACCTGATTGGCCGCCTCGTAAGCGTCTCGAACCGAGAGATCCTCGGCCTGCGGGAACCGGTCGGTGAACTTCGGCAGCAACAGCTCCCAGAAGTCCTCGGAGCGACCGACGTGGTTCTCCCAGAGCCGCGACTGGGATTCGTGGACCGAGAGGTCGCGGTCGTCGCCGAGCGGCGTCCCAAATTCCTCGTCCGGCAAACCAAGCGTGTAGTACGCGTGACCGAACTCGTGGATCGTCGGCAGCAGCGAGCCGAGCGGGTCCTCGGGGTCGAACCGGGTCGTGATCCGGCAGTCGAACTGATTGCCCGATGTGAAGGGGTGTGTCGAGGTATCGAGTCGCCCGCGGTCGAAATCGTAGTCCAGTAGCTCCAGCACGTCGCGGGCAAGGTCCTCCTGCGTGTCGGTGTCGTAGGTGCCGTCGAGGGCGTCGGTTGCGAGATCGGCATCGCTGGCGCGGATGTCATCGATCAACGGTACCAGCGTCTCACGGAGTTCGTCGAGAATCGACTCGGCTTTCGAGAGCGGGAGGCACGGTTCGTAGTCGGCGAACAACACGGCATAGGGGTCGGCGTCGGGGTCGATATGTTCGGCGTACTGCCGTTTGAGATCAACCAGTTCGTCGAGATGCGGCGCGAACTCATCAAAGTCGTCGTTCTCGCGGGCCGACTCCCACGCGCCGAGGGCTTCGGAACTCGCTTCGGAGATATCCTCAACCAGATCGCGGGGGACGCGTTCGGCGCGGCGGTACTGCCGGCGCACCTCGCGGACAACCGCCTGCTGGTCGGTGGTCAGCGACTCGTCGTCGAGTGTGTCGAGGTGGTCGCCAACGTCGCCGTCGACAAGGAGTTCGTGCGACAGCGACGACAGCGTGGAGAGTTGCTGCGAACGTGCCGGCGTGCCGCGCTCGGGCATCATCACCTGCTGGTCCCACGAGAGCACCGACTGCGCGCTCCCGACAGCGTTGTAGCGTTCGATTTCGTCAAGTAGTGCAGTATACGCCGCCGGTGGGTCGGCGGACTCGGCCTCAGTTGCCATAGCTTGCCTTACGGCTACGGGTGTATCAACGCACTGCCGAC
>KI543197.1:4846-8986 GCA_000496215.1 uncultured archaeon A07HN63 | reverse complement strand
GGGATCGCCGACAGCGAGACCGTCAGCGACCACGCCGTCTCGACGACACTGTCGGGGCCGGCCGCTGGCGTCGTCGGCGCGGCGGCGACAGCGGCGGATGCCAGCGGGACCGCCGACAGCGACACGGGTTCGCCAAGCGTCGTCAGCTTCGATATGGGCGGCACCTCAAGCGACGTGAGCCTCGTCCGCGACGGGCAGGCCGAGCGGACGACCGAGGCCGACATCGACGGGATTCCGATCCGGACGCCGATGGTCGACGTGACGACGGTCGGCGCGGGCGGCGGCTCGATCGCGTGGGTCGACAGCGGTGGCGCGCTCCGGGTCGGCCCCGAGTCCGCAGGCGCGGAGCCCGGTCCCGCGTGCTACGGCCACGGCGGCGACCGCCCAACGGTCACCGACGCCAACGTCGTCCTCGGCTACATCGGCGACGATACCGCCCTCGGCGGCGAACTCACGCTGGATGTCGACGCCGCCCGCGCTGTGCTCGCCGATCTCGCAGACGAAGCCGACCTCCCCGATGCGGAGGCGGCCGCCCGCGGCGTCGTTCGCGTCGCCAACGCGACGATGACGCGGGCGATCCGGTCGGCGACCGTCGAACGCGGCCACGACCCCCGTGAGTTCGACCTCGTCGCCTTCGGCGGCGCGGGGCCGATGCACGCCGCCGCGCTCGCCGCCGACCTCGGCATGGATCGCGTCGTCGTGCCTGCCCCGGCGGGCGTGCTCTCGGCGTACGGCCTGCTCGCGGCCGACGAAACCCACGACGCCGTCCGCACCATCACCCAGCCACTCGCGGACAGCGATCCCGACGAAATCGATGCGATCTACGACGAGTTGATCGAGTCGGTGCTGGCCGACGCCTCTGAGCCCGACGCAGCAACCATCGAGCGCGCCGCCGACTGCCGATACGACGGCCAGAGCTTCGAACTCACGGTGCCGGTCGACGCCTTTTCGCCTGACGCTGTCGCCGAGGCCTTCGACGCGGCCCACGAGCGCGCCTACGGCTATACACTCTCCGCGCCGGTCGAACTCGTCAATCTCCGCGTGACGGCGACCATCGAGGGTGAGCCGCCCGATATCGACCACACGGGCGCGGGCGACGCCGTCGTCAGCAGCCGCGAGGCGATCTTCCCCGACAACGGAAGCAACGGCGACGACACCGACGGCGATGACGCCACCGACCGGCAGTCGGCGACCGTCTACGACCGGCCGAAACTCGCCGCCGGAGCGACGATAGCGGGGCCAGCCATTCTCGAACAGGCCGAAAGCACGACCGTCGTCCCACCCGGCTGGCAGGGCCGGATTCGCGGCGACGGCGCGCTTGTCATCCAGCGAGGCGGCAGCACAGGGGGCGACCAATGACAGACACAGACGAGATCGACCCGGTAACGCTTGAAGTCCTGCGCAACCAGTTCGAGAGCGTCGCCGACGAGATGGGCCAGGTGCTGATCCGCGGCGCGTACTCGCCGAACATCACCGAGCGACAGGACTGCTCGACGGCGATCTTCGACGCCGACGGCCGGATGGTCGCCCAGGCCGAACACATCCCCGTCCACCTCGGCGCGATGCCCGAAGCCGTCGATGCCGTCCTCGATCACGATCCCGAACCGGGCGACGTGTTCATCCTGAACGACCCCTTCGCCGGCGGGACGCACCTGCCGGACGTGACGCTCGTCTCGCCGATTGCACCGCGGGAGGAGATCCTCGGCTACGCCGTTTCGCGGGCCCATCATGCCGACGTTGGCGGCATGACACCCGGGAGTATGCCAGCGGGCGCGGAGGAAATCTATCAGGAAGGCCTCCGACTCCCGCCGACGCGGCTCGTCGACGCCGGCGAGCGCAACGAGGAACTGTTCTCGCTCGTGCTTGCCAACGTCCGCAACCCCGAGGAACGCCGCGCCGACTTCCGCGCCCAGCTCGCGGCCAACGACCGCGCCGAGGAACGGGTCACCGACCTGATCGACGACCACGGCTACGACCGCGTCGTCGACGGCTTCGACGCCGTCATCGACTACTCGCGTGAGCGGATGCAGGATTCGATCAGCGACCTCCCGGATGGCACCTACCGCGCCAGCGACGTGCTGGAGGGCGACGGCGTGACCGACGCCGACATCGAGATTCAGGCGGCCGTGACTATCGACGGCGCGACGATCACCGTCGATTTTGCGGGAACAGCCGGGCAGGTCGCCGGCAACTGCAACGCCCCGCTGTCGGTCGCCACAAGCGCGGTCTACTTCGTGGTTCGCTGTATCACCGATCCCGAAATCCCGCCGAACCACGGCTGCTACGAGCCGGTGGCCGTCGACGCGCCGGCGGGCAGTCTGCTGAATCCCGAACCACCTGCGGCTGTCGTCGGTGGCAACGTCGAGACCAGCCAGCGGGTGACCGACGTGGTCTTTCTCGCGCTCGCGGAGGCCGCACCCGACCGCGTGCCGGCGCAGGGACAGGGGACCATGAACAACCTGATCATCGGCGGCCGCGGCGGCGACTTCGCCTACTATGAGACGATCGGCGGCGGCTTCGGTGGCCGTGCGAGCGCAGACGGGATGGACGGCGTGCAGGTCGGGATGACGAACACGCTGAACACGCCGGTCGAGGCACTGGAGGCCGAATATCCGCTGCGGGTCGAACGCTACGCGCTACGGTCCGGCTCCGGCGGCGACGGCACACACCGCGGCGGGCTCGGGCTCGAGCGTCGCCTGCGAATCCAGCAGGACGCGACCGTCTCGCTGTTGACCGAGCGACGACGCCACGCGCCGCAGGGTGTCGATGGCGGCGAGCCGGGGGTGACCGGTGAAAATCTGCTGCAGTTGCCGGACGAGGATGAAGCGTCGGTAGCGCCGAAGACGACGGTTGATGTGCCGGCTGGAACCGTCGTCACCGTGCGCACGCCGGGCGGCGGCGGGCACGGCGATCCGAGCGAGCGCGATCCGGAGGATCGACAGCAGGATCGAACCGATGGCAAAGTGAACGAGTCCAACACGGAGTAACTGTTATTGCATACGCATACGTATGCATATACATGAGCGATACGTCGATCCGTGTCTCAACCGAGACGAAACAGCGACTTGAACTCCACAAACGGGACGACGAGAGCTACGAGGACGTTATTCGCCGCCTTACCGAGGACGACAAGTGGGCTGGCTTCGGCGCGCTTGCGGATTCGGATGTTCGCTCCGGGATGGAAGCGATGCGTGAACAGACGCGGTCGGGGATGGACGACCGGATCGAGGATATGGAGTAATGCTCCTGCTCGACAACACAATTCTCAGTGACTATCTCGCCGGCGTTGATACTGCGCGCCAGTTCTTGGAAGAGTACGAACAGGATGTCTGGGCAGTTTCGGCGATTGCACTTTATGAAGCATACATGGGCTGTGCGCACGGCTACATTGACGCGACGCCGGCGATGGTCAGGCAGGCGATCAACACGTCGATGACCGTCGTTGATGTAACACAGCAAACGGCTGCCGAAGCGGAGACGCTACAGCAGGAACTGTTGGATCTCGGTGTTCCTGCTGATAGTCCGGATGTGCTGATCGCGGCGACTGCACGGGAACATGGCGGGACGTTCGCCACCGCGGACAAGCACTTCTGGAAGCCGGAAATAGAGTCAGTGCTCTCAGTCGCACAGTACGATCCGTACTGAATAACGGATTACTGCTCGCAGATAGCCCGGAAGTTCTCGAAGACCTCTTCGCCCTGCTCGGTGTGGATCACCTCGGGGTGCCACTGAACGCCGTAGAGGTCACGGTCGGTGTTGCTCATCGCTTCGATGCCGCATACGTCTGAGGTCCCGGTCTGGCTAAACCCATCAGGAAGGTGTTTGACCTCGTCGGCGTGGCTCGCCCAGACGCGCGTATCCGGCGCGAGCGAGCCAATGAGCGGATCGTCGTCGTCGGTGATCTCGACGGTCACGTCAGCGTAGCCGCCGTACTCGCCGCTGTCGACGCTGCCGCCGAGTTCCTCCGCGATGAGTTGCATCCCGAGACAGATGCCGAGAACGGGTTCGTCGCGGTCGAGGTACTCCGCCGAGCGGCCCGAGCGGTCCATGTCAGGGCCGCCCGAGAGGGACGAAGCCGTCAGCATCGACTTCGTCGGGGTCGACATCGTTGTCGACGAGGTCGGCGTCGACGCCGAGGTC
>KI543197.1:3824-4826 GCA_000496215.1 uncultured archaeon A07HN63 | reverse complement strand
CCGCTCGCCCGGCACGGTGCGCTCATCGATTGTCACTCACACCGATCGGAATCACGTTCCACGCCGAACCGCGTCGATCTCGGTGACGGCGACGCTCCCCGAGAGATGGTTTCCGAGGACGGTCGTTTCTGGTGTGTCGAGCGAGCGCACCACGTCGACCGCGTCGCAAGCGCGGTAGACGGCGTTGTCGGCGTCCTCGGGACGGCTCGCGTGGCCGGCGGTCCCGCCCGCGACGAGCGTGCTCCCGCGGCGACCCTTGTGAGCGACCGCCACGTCGGTCACGCCCGAATCCGAGTAGCCTGTCGACCCCTCAACGACGACCGCGCGGTCGGGAGCGAACCCGTCGTCGATGGCGGCGCGCGCGCCGATGCCGCCCTGTTCCTCGCCGACGAAGCTCACAAACACGAGGTCGACTGCGGGGTCGGCGTCCCGGAACGCGAGCATCGCTGCGGCCAGCGCGCCCTTCATGTCGGCGGTGCCACGACCGTGGAGGCGGCCGTCGCGCTGTTCGATTTGGTAGCTGCCATCGTCGTCGACCTGCTCATCGGCCGGTGGGACCACGTCGTGGTGGCCGACGAACGCGAGGGAGTCGTTTCCGGGCGAATCGCCTGCCTGCGAACCCTCCGCCTCTCTCCGTGCGATCACGTTGCCCGCGTCGTCGCGGCGAACGCTGGCGTCGGTTTCCTCGCGGAGCCACCGCTCGATGAAATCGCCGGCGGCGGTTTCGTCCTCGTGGCTGGGGATCTCGGCGAGCGATCTGGTCAACGAGACGACGGCCTCGCGGCTCATAGCGGGAGGCCGGCGGCGAGCGATAAAAGCCTCGCGGGTGGGGAGAGCGCAAACGCTACAGGCCCCACCCTGTTTGCCACTGGTATGAGCCAGCGGGCGAGCGAGTCGACCCGGATCGGCGTCGACGTGGGCGGGACGTTCACCGATGTGGTGCTCGTCGTCGACGGCGACCGCCACACAGCGAAAGTGCCGACCACGGCCGACCAGAGCGTC
>KI543197.1:0-2315 GCA_000496215.1 uncultured archaeon A07HN63 | reverse complement strand
TCAGTCGGTGCTGACAGATCAGTCGGCAGCAACGCGCTCGCCTCGAACTCGGCGACGTAGCAAGGAAGTGTCGAACAGTTGTTTGGCCTCACAGGCGGCTTCATAATTTGATTGAGTGATGCCGTTGAGTACCCGCTGAATCCGTTCTTCAGCGAGCTGGTCATCCTTACCGGTCGTCACGGTTTCGGCGGTCTGCATGTCGTACTCGGGGTGGAACTGAACGCCGATGGCGCGATCCTTCCGAAAGCCGTGGATGCCGTAGTCGTTCTCCGCAAAGACCGTCGCGCCCGGCGGCGGTTCGGCGACGCGATCCGAGTGGGTCGTGAAGACCGTCATCGACTCGTCGATGCCGGCCAGCAGGCGGTTCTCGCCGTCGTGTTCGACGGTCCGGTAACCGATCTCGTACTCGCCCATATCCTCGACACGGCCGCCGAGCACGTCGGCCAGTAGCTGGTGACCGTAACAGACGCCGAGGGCTGGCAGGCCGGCCTCGACCGCGCCGCCGACCCACGTTTTGAGCCGGCCGATCCACTCCCTGTCCCAGTAGACCGACGCAGCCGAGCCGGTGACGACGAAGCCGTCGAAGGCAAAGCCCTCTGGAATCTCACCGGACGGACAACGGAACTCGACCACGTCGGCGTCGAGTTCGCGGACGAAGTTCCGCTCGGTGTCGTCGGCCGCATGGGCGGCGTTGAGCAGGGCGATTTTGAGCCGCGTCATGAAACTGATTCACATATCACACGGTGAAAAGCTGTCGGTTCGTCGACTCCTGTGAGTGATTGTCCCATGATCAGTCGGCGATAAGCGGTTCGTTCTGGACAACCTCGCTACGGAGCCGGTCGGCGTACTCAAGCCGGAGCTGACGAGCGGTGTCGCTCGTGAGCGGTTCGTCGTGGGTGTGCTCCTGATCCAGCGTCCGGGAGAGTGGTTCGTAGGTGCTTGGCTCGAAGCTCATCCGTTCGAGATAGGCTCGTAACGGCGCGGTCAGGCCGTCGTGGATCGCGGTGTCGACGTGATCGGTGACGGTATCGAACTCGGGGAGGACGATCGTATCGTCACCAATGTGCGGGGTCTCGCCGCCGATTTCGACCTCGCAGTCCCGCAGGGTGTCGGTGATCGCGGCGAGCGTATCGGCCAGTTTGATCGTCTGACTCGGAAGGGTCGTATCCGGCGAGCGCCACTCGACGGTGCCGAACGATTCGCGGAGTTTGACCGGCGTCCAGACCGCGCTCTCGGGCTCGAAACAGTCGGCGAACGTGTCGTCGGCGACCCCGCTGGCCAGCGCTCGCTCGCGGAACTCGTCGTAACAGGCCCGCAGGCGCTGGGTCCAGTCCTCGCGGTCCTCGACGTAGGACCACAGTTCGCCCTGATTCGGGAGTCCGTCGTAGGCCAGCCGGCGGTAGCACTTCGAGCGCGCGCCGGTGGCCAGTTGCTCGCCACGACAGTGGCTGGCCGAGTTGAACAGCGCCAGCGCGGGATCAAGCGCGATCAGCGTGTTGAGCTGATCGACTGCCCGACCGGGAAGTTGCTCGACGTGAACGTGGGTGCCGGCGCAGTGACGGACGTACTCGAAGTCCTCGCCGACGACCGTATTCTGGATGCGCGTGCGGTCGCAAGGGATCTCGCTGATCTCCTCGCTGGTCAGCGGCGTCGCCAGCGGCACCAGCCCCTTGTCGCGGTCGGCGGCGCGGTCGAGCGCGTTGTGGATACGCCCGAAGAGTTCCGCCCGGAGCTCAGCGGTCGTCTCGCAGGGGGTCGTCTTGATCTCGAGGATCGGTTCGACGAACTCCCGTTCGGCACCCGGCACATCGACGAGGTCGCCGGGAGGGGTGAGTCGGCCCGCGTCGTCGATCACCCAGTATTCGACCTCGATGCTTCGCCGGATCGGTGGATCAGATGACATGAGAGGGATGAGCGGTCCACAGCGGCAACCGCAACCAACTGCGTGACTCGATCACACAGAATGTAGAAAGCGAAGTCATCACATAGTTCTTTGGACGTTTGTCTCAGTATTCCCTTATATAGTATAGATAAAAGACTAAATTATACATATACTGGCCAATTGAAGGATATGAGTTCATACTATACCCATTTTGTTCAGAATAGCCGCATGCAGGCCGGTCGGAACCGACGAATGCGCACTTCGTGGAGTCGGAACCGACGACTCACAGCAGTAATCGATGACAGCTACAGCGTCGTCGGGTCGAACGTAGAGTTCTCCTGTCCCCACAGTTCCGTCTCCGACGCCCGGGTGTCGAGATAGAGTTCGACGTCGTTGTCGTCGGGGTCGGCAAAATACAGCGACTTGCTGATAC
>KI543196.1:118673-120819 GCA_000496215.1 uncultured archaeon A07HN63 | reverse complement strand
CAGATCCTCGTCAGCCGCCGCGACGACCGCGTCGGCGTCGTCCAGCCCCGAGATATGTGCCGTGTTGCGGATCGCGTTGCGGATCGTCTTCCGTCGCTGGGTGAAGACGGCCTTCACGAACCGGAGGAAGAATTCCTCGTCGGCGACGCTGTACTCGGGATCGCGCGGCGTCAACCGGACGACCGCGCTCTGGACAGCCGGCTGGGGATTGAACGCCGTGTTCGGAACGGTCTCAGCGATCTCGCAGTCGGCGTAGTGCTGGGCACTCACCGAGAGTCGGCCGTAGTCGTCATCGCCAACCTCGGCGACCATCCGCTCGGCGAACTCCTGTTGGAACATCAGGACCAGTGGGATACCGAGTGGCAGCAGCCGAAACGCGATCTCACTGGACGCGCTGTACGGGAGATTCGACACGCAGGCAGTTGCAGCCGGCAGGTCAACCGCAAGTGCGTCGCCCTCAATGACGGTCAACTGGTCGGCATCGATGGCGTCGGCGAACTCCTCGCGGAGATGAGACGCAAGCGGTGGATCGCGCTCGATGACAGTCACGCGGTCGGCGGCCGCGAGCAGGCGGTCGGTGAGGACGCCGGGGCCACCGCCGATTTCGAGGATATGGCTGCGGTCAGCCGTCTCGGGGAGATAACCCCGGAATCCGGTCGACGACCCGGTCGTCGACGAGAAAGTGCTGGTCGAAGTCCGGGTTGCCGCGGCTGCCGGCCCGGCGAATAAGCGCGTCGGGATCGCGGGTTCCCGGTTCGGCATCGGTCATTGCTGGCGGTTGCACACCGCGGGGCCTAAACGTCCCGTTTCAGGTGTTGCTGGCGAGAGCCGGCATCGGCGTCGCTGCCGCGCCCGTTACTCGTCGTCGCGGACGAAAATCTGGTATTTCAGATCGTCTTCGCGGATCTCTTCGAGAATTCGTTCGGCGATGACCTCGTCTGGATGGTGGAGGCCGCCGACACGATCCGAGAGGTCCTCGAAGCCCTCGTAGGGCTGTCGCTTTCGGGTGTCGATGATCTTGTTGCGCAGTTTCTTCCCGATGCCCGGCAGCAGATTCAGCTGGTGGAGTCGAAGCGTGATCGGCTGCGCATCGTTGTAGAAATCCACGAACCGCTGTTCCTCGGCCTCGACGATCGCCTCGACAGCGTATTCGAGTTCCGAGACCGCGGAGTTCGAGAGGTCGTCGTAGGCGATGTGTTCGACCGACTCGATAATCGAGTCGTCGGTGTCGTCGCCGACAGCAACCCGGTCGACGATCCCAACATCGGCGTCGTCGGTTAGCGTGAGTTCGAGGAGTTCGAAGTCGTCGACAGCGAGGGCGTAGGCGAGGGTGTCCTTCTGATACTGTGGGCGGTTGTCGTCAGGCCGACCGTGGGGCAGATAATCGAGAACAACGGCTTCGCGTGTCGCCGCATCGCTCTCGCCGTCTTCGTTCCCGGAGTCAGACATAGCAAAGGCTACGCAAACAAGGTACTTAAAAAACGGGCTCGGTGCCGTGCCAACGGAGGAGGGGCGGCGTGGCGGGAGTTACGCGTACTGGGCGACGATATCGAGGATTTCGTCGAGCTCCTCGCCGTCGAGATTGAACCGCTCCTTGGCGTAGATTGCCCGGAGCTCCGTCCGATCCTCCGGCAGCAGGTCGGCGATCAGGTGAGCGGTCTTGGCGTTGACCGTCTCCAGCTCCGTGAGCTGGTCGACGAGTTCCTGTGCCTCGTCGGCCTCAAGCGACGCGTGGCGGTTGACGTGCTCGACGGCGCGGGCGAGTTCGTACTGGAGGTCCCGATCCTCGTCGTCGGCGCGCTCGGCTTCGACCTCGTTGAGGATCGTCTTCGCCTCGGCGATGGTGACGTACTCCTCGTCGAGTTTCTCCTTGAATATCGTCATCTACTGTTGGGCGTGCAGGTGAGCCGGCCGCGCGATCACGGTTTTCTCTTTCCCGCCGTCGACGATGCTGACGGTGTAGGCACTGCCCTGCGTGCCGGTCACTTCGCCGGTGTGCCCGTTGAATCGCGGGTGGAACCGGCCCTCGGAGACGCTGGGGTCGATATCGAGATGTACCTTCTGCCCAGTTTCGAAGATTCGACCGACTGCTGTGGCGGTGAGGTGCCGCCATCGCGGGGGTCGTTCGAGAGCTTGCCGCGCGTGC
>KI543196.1:106664-113520 GCA_000496215.1 uncultured archaeon A07HN63 | reverse complement strand
GATGGACCGCTCGGCCCAGAGGGGCCGCTGGGAGCCGATTCGTCGTCCGCAAGGTCGACAGTCTCCCGCGGCTGCCGTGGATCGACCTCACGGCCGTCTTCGAATTTGACGAAGCTGAGATAGAAGGACTCACCACAGCCCGTTTCGTCGTCTCGCAGGCGACCGTCCTCGCCGCAGGTGAACCGCACGCCGTCGACATCGTCCTCGTCCTCGAAGGGATCGTCGGGCGCGACGTACGACCAGCCCTCGAAGGGGTACGGCGTGACGGCCTTGTCGTCGAGATACCCTTCGCGGTCGAGTTCGACGAGGGCCTCACAGTGCGGACAGTAGTAGGTAACGGCGAAACTCATTGCTGTTCCTTGGGTAGCGACACTATTGAGGGCTTCGCGCGCAGGAATGAGGGCTTGGGTGTCGTTTCACTCGATCCGGTCGAGTGCCCACGCCGCGCGGTCGCGGACGGCCTCGCTGGGGTCGGTGTGGCGGGCGTCGTCGAGCGCGTCGACCGCGCTATCGTCGCCGCAGTAGCCGAGCGCCCAGCAGGCGTGCACCCGGCTTCGCAGCCAGCTATCCTCCAGCAGCTCGATCAGATCGGGGACGAACTCGCGGACGTGCCGGGGCTTCTCGTCGGCGATGCGGGCGAGCGTCCCGGCCGTATTCGACCGGACCGTCGGATCGTCGTCGTCCAGCATCGGCCCAAGTTCCTCCGCGTAGGGCGCGATATCGGTCGGGAACCGCTGGGCGATATCGCCGAGCACGCCGACGGCGTTGCCGCGGAGTTCGGCGTCGTCCATCGCCAGCTGGTCGAGTAGCGTCGGCACGGCGGGCGCGGCGGCGTCGGGGTACTCGGCGGTCACCCGGCCGAGCGCGGCGGTGCAGCTGATCCGGTACTGAGCGTCGTCGGTTTGTAACAGCGAACAGAGCTGCGGCACCAGCGGCCGGACCTCCTCGGGATACGGCTCGGCGAGCATGCTGAGCGTCGCCAGCGCCTGCCGGCGGGCGCGCGTCGGCGTCGGCGACAGCAGCGAGGCGAGCGCCGGCGTCGCGTCGATAGCGGCCGCCGGATCGTGTTCGGCGATGTACAGCAGCAGCCGCGTCGACGCCGTGGCGAGCAGCGAGTCGCCGGTGTCGATACAGCCGGTCAGCCCGCCCGCTGCGTCGGCGACGGACTCGGGGTGCTGTTCGGCAATGTGAATCAGGCTCCGCACGGCATACAGCGCGGTCAGCTCGCGGTCGGCAAGCCGGTCGGCGAGCGCGTCGACCAGTCCCAGCCCTGCCGTCGGCGACACGTCGACGACCGTCTCGACGGTCCGGACGGCGGTGTAGCGTACCTGTGGGTCCGCTGCTGTCAGCAACGGCCGGAGCGCGTCGATATCGACCAGTTCCGGGGCGGTCGCAGCCAGCGTGCGGTAATAGGCCGCCCGCATCGCCGGCTCTCGGTCCGCAAACGTGGGGAGCGTAGTGGCATCAACCACGGTCACGCGGTCGATAGCCGGCAGTTCGAATCTGACCGGCTGTGGCTCGGCGGTCAGCAGCGTGGCCTCGAACGTCGGCGCAGACGCGGCGGGCGTGGCGGTATCGACGCGCTGGAGGCCGATAGCCGGCTGGTCGGTTGGGACCGGCGAGGACGCCGTCGCGGTCAGCTCGATCCGAACGGGCGTCGTGCCGTCGAACTGCTCAACGAAGGCGGTCAGCGCCGGCGCGCTGTCGGGTTCGATCCGTGTCTGGACAACGCCCCCGGCGGGATCGGGCGCGAACCACGCGAGTGTGTTGCCGTCGGTGTCGGTATGGCGGTCGACAAACTCGCCACAGGAGTCACAGTCGAGCGCGTCCCGCGATAGCTGCCACGCGTCGTCGCTGCCGGTGCGCCAGCAGCGCGCGCCGTCGACTATCACGGGGTTCGGTCCTGTCTCACAGGGGGTCAGGCTCGGCTCGTCGTCAGCGGGTTCGCTCGGCAGCCCCTCGATCGGCTCGCCGTCCGGCGTCGTTGCCGACGCGGCACAGTCCCGGCAGACCGGGTTCGGCACGGTCGATGGCGCGCCCGCAGCCGCGCTGGCGAGTTCGACAGCCGCTCCAGCCGGGTGCCGGGACGCCGCGGTATCACTGAGCGACGACTCGTCGGGATCGCCTGCATCGGTCTGATCGACCTGATCGCGTTGTCTGTGTCGGTTCGGTCGACCTGATCTCGGTCGACGTGTGATTCGGCGTCGGTCTGGGCCGATGGCCTGTAGTCACTGACATCTCGATGCCCGGAGACAGGTGCCCACGCGACGGGATCACCACAGCAACTGCAGGCCGGCTGGCTCGGTTGTGGATGGACTGGCATACCAGCAGGTTAGGTAAAGACTGGTCGCTCACTCAAAAAGTGTTCCGCCGGATCAAGCGTCCTCGGACGCAGCGTGTGCCGCTCAGGGCGCGTAGTAGTACTCGCCGTCGCGTTTCTGCTGGCTATCCTTCTGGCTGCCCGGTTTGTTGATCCGCGGGCGGCCGGTACCCTCGTCGCGGCGGAACGTGATATCGAGATCCGCGAGGAAGTCGTTCATGCCGGCGCGCATCTCCTGTGGGACGGCCGCGTGGCC
This sequence comes from uncultured archaeon A07HN63, assembly GCA_000496215.1. Taxonomy (GTDB): domain Archaea; phylum Halobacteriota; class Halobacteria; order Halobacteriales; family Haloferacaceae; genus Halonotius. The sequence goes on along the minus strand of KI543196.1, from coordinate 110,944 downwards.
GTGATCGGCTGGCTCGCCGTCGAAGACGAGCAGCCGGTCGGCCAGCAGGTCGATCATGTAGATGTCGTGGTCGATCACGAGCGCGGTCGCGTCGTGGTTCTCGGCGTAGCGGCGGATCGCCGAGGTGGCCTGCACGCGCTGTTCGACATCGAGGTGCGCGGAGGGCTCGTCGAGGACGTAGAGGTCGGCGGGTTCCGAGAGACAGGCCGCGATGGCGACGCGCTGGCGTTCGCCGCCCGAGAGCTCGGTGAGCTGCTGTTCCATAATCGGGTTGAGCTGGAGCGGCTGGGCGATCTCGGTGTCCCAGTAGGAGGACCCGAACTCGTCGGTGATCGACGAGAGGAAGCTGTCGACGCGCATGGGCTGGTCGATCTCGATGTACTGCGGTTTGTAGGCGATATCGAGGTCGAAATCGAGAGCACCCTCATCAGGGTCGATGCTGCCGGCGAAGAGCTTGGCGAGCGTCGACTTGCCGATGCCGTTCGGCCCGACGACGCCCAGCACTTCGCCCTCGTAGATCGTCCCCGGCTCGACCTCGAGCGAGAACTCGTCGTCGCCGTAGGACTTGCTGAGCGCGGGGTAGTCGAGCAGCGAGGTGCCACGCGTCGTCTGTCGCGGGGCGTGTTCCTCGAAGGTGATCTCGTTGGGCCGAACCCGCATATTCTCGTTGGTGAGGTAGCCCTCGAGATACTCGTTGATCCCGTTGCGCACGGATTTTGGCGGCGTGATCACGCCGAAGACGCCGGGTTCGCCGTAGGCGACGTGGAGCGTGTCGGCCAGCAGATCCAGAATGGCGAGGTCGTGTTCGACGACCAGCATCGAGCGGTCGGTCTCCTCGTCGTCGGCGAGTTCGCGGATGAGCCGGGCGACAACCATCCGCTGGCCGATATCGAGATACGGCGTGATCTCGTCGAGGAAGTAGAACTCCGCGTCGCGGGCCAGCGTCGCCGCGATGGCGACCCGCTGGAGTTCGCCGCCGCTGATCGAGTCGATTGGCTGATCCATGATCGGCGCGATGCTCAGCCGCTCGACCAGTGCGTCGAGTTCGCCGCGCTCGTCGGTCTGTTCCAGTAGCTCTCGCGTCTTGCCGTCGAACTGTTTGGGTATCTGATCGACGTACTGCGGTTTGCGGGCGACGGTGATCTCGCCGTCGATGAGGTCGGTCAGAAAGCCCTGCAGTTCGGAGCCGCGGAACCGCTCTAAGACGGCGTCCCAGTCGGGCTCGCTGTCGTAGTTGCCGAGATTGGGGACGATCTCGTCGGCCAGCGCCTTGACCGCGGTCGATTTCCCGATCCCGTTGGGACCGAGGATGCCGGTGACGTTGCCGGGCGAGGGGACCGGCAGGCCGTAGAGCGCGAAGGCGTTGTCGCCGTAGCGGTGAGTCGGCTCGTCGTCGAGTTCCTGCGGAAGGTTGATGATCTCGATGGCGTCGAAGGGGCACTTGTCGACACAGATACCACAGCTCTCGCCGAGACACAGCTCCTCGGAGATACGGATCTGGTCGGGGTCACCCTCGATGGTCTCCTCGTCGTCGGCGGACTCGCCGCGTTTGGTGATACACTCCTCGCCGTTGCGGTTCGGCGGGCAGTAGTTCGCACACTCGTAGTTGCAGCGGTCGGGTTGACAGCGGTCGAGGTCGACGACCGCGATGCTGTCGTCCGCCATCTATCCGCTCACCGCCGACGTGAGCAGGACGGCGTACGTGATAAACCAGAGACAGAACGTCATGAAGACGACGTAGAGGTTGTCTTTCGCCCCGAAGTCGGCGACATCGACGCCGACGAGCTTGAGGACGGGGAACTGCGCGAAGACGGCGACCGCGAGGACGAGCAGCGGGCGCGTCCCGGTCGCGGCGTCGGCCGTCGTCCCGACGACAACCGCCGAAACGAGCGCGGCGATCACCCCCGCCAGACAGGAGACGGTCGTGACCGTGATTCCCCGCATGTGATCGGAGAGCCCGGTCGCTGTGTCAGTAGCCATATCACACCGTCTGTGAGCCGTCATCAAAAGGAGTTCGTTTGGCCGGCGTCGCCGTCCCGGCTGGTGAAGTTTTATACCCCTGTCCGTTCCACGATAACTCGATGACCGAAACGGACGACGAACAGCTCGACGATCTGCCCCCAAGCGCCAAACTCGTTTTCAAGGTACTCGAATACAACGGCGAGCTGACACAGAAGGGGATCGTCGAGGAATCCATGCTCTCGGCGCGGACAGTTCGCTACGCGCTCGAACGGCTCGAAGAGATCGGCGTCGTCGACGAAGACGTGTACTTCGCCGATGCGCGACAGAACATCTACGAGCTCACCCCGCAGGCCGAGGTTGCCCTCGAAGAGAGCGAAGCCTACGCCGGCTGAACTGCCCTGATCGCCGGGCAACCACGCGTTAGCCAACCGCGCGACAGCCAGACCATGTTGACCCGGCCAACCGCGCGGTAGCAACGGTATCACCATCCCTATCATTTTACGTCGCCGCTGCGTGTCCGCAGTCATGGATGGACGACGAGCCTGTCTGGTCGATGCTTTCACCGCCGAGCCGTACGCCGGTAACGCGGCCGGCGTCGTCCCCGACGCCGCCGACCTGACCGCGGCACAGATGCAGGCGATCGCCCGCGAGCTGTCGGCCAGCGAAACCGCGTTTCTCGCAGCCAGCGACGATGCCGACCGCCGGATTCGTTACTTTACCCCGACACAGGAGGTCGATCTCTGCGGCCACGCAACCATTGCTAGTCACGCGCTCTTGGCGGCTGACGGCGTCATCGAACCGGGGGCTCACACGCTGGAAACCGAGGTTGGCGTCCTCGATATCGAACTACAGGACGACGGCGTCGTCTGGATGACCCAGTCACGGCCAGAGGTCGAAACGCTTGAAATCACCTACGACCGCCTCGCCGACGCGCTGGGTATCGATCCCGCAAGACTCCGGGATGTCGGGGCTGACCTGCCGGTCGCACGGGCGACGACTGGCCTGCCGTATCTCATCGTCCCGGTCAACTTCCTCGAAGCACTCAGCGGCGTGCGGCCGGATCTGCAGGCAATCGAAGCCCTCACCGACGAGTACGACGCCACTGGCATCTACGCCTTCACCTTCGACACCCTCGAATCCGAGTCGACACTGCACGCGCGGATGTTCGCGCCCGGTGCGGGCGTCGACGAGGACCCTGTCACCGGCACGGCGAGCGGGGCCTGTGGCGCGTATCTCGACAGCTACGAGGCTTTTGACTCTATGCCGGACGACCTCCGATTCGAGCAGGGCCACTTCGTCGACCGCGGCGGGATCGTCCACGTCGACATCAGCGTTGACGACCGCGGCCGCAAGCAGGTGAGCGTCGGCGGCGAGGCCTCGGTTGCGCTCGATGGAACCCTACAGGTGCCCGATATCGAGGACGACGAGATCATCGAGGCCTGAGCCGGCTGGCCGTCGGGGTTCAGGGACGATCATGACACACTGTGTCGAACACAACGGCTAAACCTCGGTCGCCGCTATAGATTGGTAATGCAGCACGTGCGGCAGCACCGCCCGCAGGAGTTCGACCGGGTGCTCTCGTCGATGTGCACCAAGCCACATCCGCGCGCCCACGAGGCCGCTGTCGACTTCCTCGCGACGAATCCGGGCGACCCCGCGACCTACCAGACCGTCGCCGAGTTGGAGCGCGACGCAGTCGAGACTCTTGGCGAGATTACCGGGCTCGACGACCCCCACGGCTACGTCGCCAGCGGCGGCACCGAGGCCAACATTCAGGCCGTCCACGCCGCGCGGAATCTCGTCGACCGTGGTGATCCGGGCGGCAACGCGGCGAGCCAGCCGAACGTCGTCGCCCCCGAGAGCGTTCATTTCAGCGCGAACAAGGCCGCCGAGATGCTGGGCGTGGAGCTCCGAACGGTCCCCGTCGACGACGACTACCGCGCCGATCTCGATGCGGTCTCGGCAGCCGTCGACAGCAACACCGTGCTGGTGATCAGCGTCGCCGGCTCGACGGAGTACGGCCGTGTCGACCCGATTCCCGGGATGACCGATATCGCCCACGACGCCGACGCTCGCATGCACGTCGACGCCTCGTGGGGTGGGTTCATCCTGCCGTTCACGAACTACGAGTGGTCGTTTGCCGACGCGCCAATCGACTCGATGGCGATTGACCCCCACAAGTTCGGGCAGGCGCCGGTCCCAGCGGGCGGGTTTCTCGCCCGCGACCGCGAGACGGTCGACGCACTCGCCGTCGACACACCGTATCTCGAATCCACGTCGCAGGCGACGCTTACCGGCACTCGTAGCGGCGCGGGCGT
>KI543196.1:98404-102626 GCA_000496215.1 uncultured archaeon A07HN63 | reverse complement strand
CGTTCGCGGGACAGCGATCCCGATACAGCTGGGCATCCGTCTACGCGTTCGTCGAGTGGGCCGGCCTGCTGTATCTCGTCGCCAACGGGGCTGCGATCTTCCTCACCGGGCTCTATCGCTACGTGCTCGAAGCGCGCTGGACATGGGGATAACGGGTCAAGGCGATCAGAACGGCAGCCGCGGTTCCAGCCGCGCGACGATATCCCGAACCGCCTCCTGTTTGTAGTAGCCGACCGCCGAGAACAGGATCACGAACGCGACGAGGGCGATCCCGCTGACGAACCGCCCGCCGGCGAACTGCCCACCGGCGTAGACGGTGATGACATACGCCGGGAGGCGAGCGACGCTGATAACCGTCATAAACGTGCGGAGTCGCCACTTGGTGAGCCCGCTGAGAAAGCAGATCGCGTCGTCCGGCAGCCCGGGGATGACGACGAAGGCGAACAGCCCCGGAATCCCGACGCTGTCGACGAACGCGTCGAACCGGTCGATGATCGCGTCGTCGATGACGCGTTCGACGAACGACCGGCCGTAGCGTTTGGCGAGACTGAACGCGATTGCGCTGCCGATAAGGACGCCAGCGAGACTGTAGATCGTGCCGTAGACGGGGCCGAAGAGATAGCCCGCGACGAGCGCGACGACCTGTCCGGGGATCGGTGCGACGACGACCTGTGCCGCCTGCAGAAAGACGAAGACCAGCGGCGCGAGTACGCCGAACCCCTCGATCCACAGCCGGAGTTCGCGGCTATCGAAGACGAACGGCGCGTACCGCCGAACCGCGAGGTAGAGCCCGACAAAGCCGGCCACGACGGCGAGTGCGAGGAGGAGGGTTTTCCAGCGGTCCGCTTTCGAGGAAAACACCTTCATGTGATGTCCACTGGCCGGCAGAGACTCTTGAACCTACTCGTTGTAACCGACAGCTTCGCGGTGTGAAAACCGGGGCGAGCGCGGCCGGCGGTGGGCCAGCGGCACACACTTTGTTCAATCACGGACACGGGCGAAACCGAGAGTCAGCGTTATGATTGCGCCGTGCCAACAAGGCGTATGTCACCGGACGCGCTCGTGGTCGACGACTCGTCGTTCCAGCGCAGCCTCGTCAGCGAGACAATCGACGACTGGGTCAACATCGTCGACACCGCCGAGAACGGACAGGAAGCCGTCGAACTCTTCGCCGAAACCGAGCCGGCGGTGATCACGATGGATATCATGATGCCGGAGATGAACGGGATCGAGGCGCTCTCCGAGATCAAGCAACGGTCACCGGAGACGACCGTCGTCATGGTCACGAGCGTCTCCCAGAAGGAGAAGATGCGAGAGGCCGCCAAGGCCGGGGCCGACGGCTACGTGACCAAACCGTTCGAGGCCGAGGAGCTGGGGTCGGAACTCGACGACGCGCTCGACTCGCCGGTGACGAACTGAGTGGGGTCGACCACCGGCTGCTATTGTGCTCTCCTGTGACACCCAGTCACATCCCTCGCCGTCCGGTGAATCAGATCGTGGGGCTTTTTCACGCTGACAGGCGTACCGCTCGCCATGCGAAACGCGAAAATCGTCTGTACGCTCGGGCCAGCCTCCAGCGACACGGAGACGATCCGTGCGCTGAACGAGGCGGGAATGTCCGTCGCCCGGCTCAACGCGAGCCACGGGACAACGGATCACCGAGCGACAGTCATCGACCGGGTCCGCGAGGTTGACGCCGAGGGCGACCGCTCGCTCGCGCTGATGGTCGACCTCAAGGGACCGGAGGTCCGCACCGCCGATATCGACGGCCATGTCGAACTCGAAACGGGGTCGGAGGTCGTCTTCGAGCCGGGCGATACCGCGACGCCGGAGCGGGTCGGGCTTTCGGTGTCAATCAAAGGAACCGGCGTCGGCGACCGAATTCTGCTCGACGATGGGCGAATCGAGGCAACGGTAACCGATGTTGATGGCGAAACGTTCACCGCTGACATCGTCTCCGGGGGGAAGCTACAGAGCCGGAAGGGTGTCAACGTGCCCGGCGTCGATCTCGATACCGATATAATTACCGAGGGCGACGAACAGGAACTCCAGCTTGCGGCCGACAAACAGGCCGACTTCGTCGCCGCGAGTTTCGTCCGGGACGGCGAGGATGTCTACGCCATCGCCGACAGACTCGAAGCGCTCGGTGCCGATATCCCGATCGTCGCCAAGATCGAGCGCGCCGACGCGGTCGAACATCTCGACGAGATTATCAACGCGGCCGATGGCGTCATGGTCGCCCGCGGCGATCTCGGCGTCGAGTGTCCGCTTGAGGACGTGCCCGTCATCCAGAAACGCATCATCAAGAAGTGTGTCGACGCCGGCGTGCCGGTCATCACGGCCACAGAGATGCTGGATTCGATGATCGACAACCGCCGACCCACGCGGGCGGAGGCCTCCGATGTTGCGAATGCGGTACTGGACGGCACCGACGCGGTCATGCTTTCGGGCGAAACCGCCGTTGGCGACCACCCGGTCCGGGTCGTCGAGACGATGTCGAACATCGTCAGCCGCGTCGAATCGACCGACGAGTACGCCGAAACCGTCGAACAGCGGGTGCCGACGGCCACCGATGGCTCCCGGACCGAGGCACTGGCGCGGTCGGCCCGCTATCTCTCACGCGACATCGGCGCGTCGGCGGTCGTCGCCGCCAGCGAATCCGGGTATACGGCGCGGAAAGCGGCCAAATTCCGGCCGCCGGTGCCCATCGTGGCGACGACGCCGGACGACCGGGTTCGCCGACAGCTCGCGCTCGTCTGGGGCGTGACACCACAGTACCACGAGTACGAGGACAACATCGAGGACCTGCTCGAAGGCAGTGTGCAGGCGGCGATGTCGGCCGGCACCGCCGAGAGCGGCGACACGGTCGTCGCCATCTCGGGGCTGTTCTCCAACGTCGAGGGGGGCAACACGACGAACATGCTCAAGGTCCACGTCGCCGCCGAGCAGGTCGCCACCGGGAAATCCATTACCGGCGGCCGCGTCGCCGGGCCGCTCGTTCGCTGCACCGACGGCGATCTCGACGGGGTGAGCGAGGGGGCGATCATCGCGGTCGACGATGCGTTCGACGGCGAGTTCACCGGCGGACTGGACAAGATCGGTGGCCTGATCGACAGCAGTGGTGGCCTCACCGGCTACTCGGCGGTCGTCGCCCGCGAGCTTGGTGTTCCGATGATCAACGACGTGTCGCTGCCCGAGACGATCGACGACGGCGACCGGGTCAGCATCGATGCCGAGCGGGGGATTCTCTTCGCCGGCGACGTGATTCAGGAGACGGGTCGCTGAGCCACCGGGCTTATACTGCTTGCAGCCCTCCGCACCAGTATGAGCGAGCCCGCAGCCGATCCCGGGGATGACGATGAGTGGCGGTTCGGGATCGACGAGGTTGGCCCCGAGGCCGAGACCGACGGACGACGAGCAGATCGAACCGGAGGCGATCTCGCCGGAACACGCGACGTTTGTCGCCATCGGCGTCCTGTTGACGGTCGCCGTGATCGCAACCGGGCTGTGAACCCGACGCCGCCACCGTATCGGTCGGTGCGTACCGCTGTACCCACGCTATACCATCTATGTCACTCCTGATCACGAATCTGGTCAGCCCGGAGACGTTGCCGCTGCTGTTAGTCACCGCCGGGCTGTTGCTCTCGCTGGCCGAGGCTCTCGCACCCGGAGCGAACTTCGTCGTCGTCGGCCTTGGCCTGCTCGGTGCCGGGCTGGTCGGACTGGCGTTTCCGTTTCTCGGTCCGTTCGCCCTCGGATTGTTCGTCCTGCTGTTCGGCGTGCTCGGCTTCTACGTCTACCACGAGTTCGACATCTACGGCGGGAAGGGCCAGGCCCAGACCAGCGATTCGGACAGCCTGCAGGGAATGACTGGCCGTGTCACCGAGCGCGTCACGCCGACCGGCGGCGAGGTGAAACTGCAGGGCGGCGGGTTCAACCCACTCTACTCGGCGCGGTCGATGGACACCGAGATTCCCGAGGGAACCGACGTGATGGTGATCGATCCCGGCGGTGGCAACGTCGTCACCGTGGAATCACTGGGGACAATCGAGGATGATATCGACCGCCAGCTGGCGGCTGGCCGGAGCGACGAGCAACCGCAGGATGAGTCCGCTGCCGCAGAGTTTGCCGCCAGTCACGACGACGTGACGGCACCGCCGGAAACGGAGCCTGAGACCGAACTAGACGGGTAGGCGTGCCGAAATACAACCCCGAAGCCAAC
>KI543196.1:88167-95823 GCA_000496215.1 uncultured archaeon A07HN63 | reverse complement strand
GCTCGGCTGATTGAGCAGCGAGTCGTCGACGACGTGGACCTCGGCGTCCAGCGACCAGCCGCGCTCGCTGAACCGGTCGGCCGAGACGTCGTCGCCGGTCCCACAGATGTGGAGGACAGCGTGGTCGGGATCGGCGTCGGCGACGGTCTCGCGGTCGACCTCCTGTGAGCGCTCGCCCGGTTCGACGAACGGGTACCGGCCGCCAGCGGCTTCGACCGCGTCGGGCACCCAGTTGCCGGCGGCCATCGGCGGGTCGGACCACTCCTCGCAGTAGACGACAGGCCGGTCGTCGCTGTCGGCAGTGCCGGCTGCGGCGTCGGCCGTGTCGTCGCCAGCACCAACGCGCTCGGCGACGCTGTCGAGTCGCTGTTGGCTCTCGGCACGCAGGCTCTCGCCGGCCGCGGGAACGCCAGCCGCGGCGGCCAGCGACCCGAAGCCGGCCAGCACGTCGTCGAGACGGCTCGGTTCCTGATGGTGGACGCGGTAGCCGCGGTCGCGAAGGTCGTCGCGAATCTCCCGCTGGAGGCCGTCGCTCGTGCAGACGAGGTCGGGTGACAGATCGGCGATCGTCTCGTAATCGGGGTTCAGCCAGCCACCGACGGCGGGGGCGTCGGCATCGCAGTGAGCGGTCACGCCGACCAGTCGGTCGTCAACACCGAGGGCCTGCAGCGTGGCTGTCGCACTCGGCGCCAGCGAGACGATCCGCGGTGAGACCATGCCAGCTGTCGGCACGGAACGGACAAATCACTCCCGGTTTGTCTTGGGATTCCTATACATGTCAGACACGTTTTGCCGACGTGATACGAATCTGTCAGGGTCATTCACCGGGTTTCGGGCGGTAGCAGTGCTCTGACGAGGCAATACCAAACTGCTTAAGTGACGTTCTGTTCTCTTGTATACAACGATAGCTCCCATGTTATATCTTCATTACGGGAGCACCCCTGACAATGAGTGATCAAACCTTTACCACGAAAGCCGACCGGTCCCCCCAACGCGAGCGGCAGCGCGGCGAGGAATCGACAGCCGAAACCGAGGCCGAGGCAGAGCAGGCCGGGCTGCAGTGCCCCGAGTGTAGCGGCAACGTCATCACCGACGACGAGCACGGCGAGACCGTCTGTGACGACTGCGGGCTCGTGATCACCGAGGACTCGGTGGACCGCGGCCCCGAGTGGCGGGCCTTCGATAGCAGCGAGAAGGACCAGAAGTCCCGCGTCGGCGCGCCGACGACGAAGACGATGCACGACAAGGGGCTGAGCACGAATATCGACTGGCGGAACAAGGACGCCTACGGGCGGTCGCTCTCCTCGAACCAGCGCCAGAAGATGCAGCGGCTCCGCAAGTGGAACGAGCGGTTCCGCACCCGCGACAGCAAGGAGCGAAATCTCAAACAGGCGCTCGGTGAGATCGACCGGATGGCCAGCGCGGTCGGCCTTCCGGACAACGTCCGCGAGACGGCGTCGGTCATCTACCGGCGTGCGCTCGACGAGGACCTCCTGCCGGGGCGCTCCATCGAGGGTGTCTCCACCTCGTGTGTCTACGCCGCCGCGCGGATGGCCGGCGTTCCCCGCAGCCTCGACGAGATCGCCGACGTCTCGCGCGTCGAAAAAAGCGAGATTGCCCGGACCTACCGATACGTCGTCCGCGAGCTCTCGCTTGAGGTCAAGCCGGCCGATCCCGAGCAGTACGTGCCCCGGTTTGCCTCCTCGCTGGAGCTCTCCGAGGAGTCGGAGATGCGCGCCAAACAGCTCCTCCAGAACGCCAAAGAGCAGGGCGTCCACAGCGGGAAGTCGCCGGTCGGCCTCGCGGCCGCCGCGGTGTACGCGGCCGCGCTGTTGACCAACGAGAAGACGACACAGGCCGCCGTCTCGGAGGTCGCCGACATCTCCGAGGTCACGATCCGCAACCGGTATCACGAGTTCCTGGAAGCCGAAGAAGAGATGCTGGTCTGAGAGGCCGGAGCCCACCGAAAACGGTTGTCTGTCGGTTTCATGTCAGTATTGAGTACTTTTTGCAACACAATCTTAATAGTAGCCTCGCCCCGTACACTCATGGGTAGCGAATGAGCATCTACCGGGCACTGGAGACGAGGGCCGCCGGTCGCAGCACCGCCGGGGTGGAGTGAAAACTGACCCAATGAGCGAGCCGCTGTCGCCGGAAGAGGCCCGGCACGAACTGTATCAGATCATGAACGACGAGCAGGCGTCGTTCGAGGGGAAAGCCGAGCGAGCGCTCTCGCTCGGGCGGCAGTATCTCGGGGTCGAAAACGGCCATCTGACCCGGATCGACACCGACAGCGACTACTGGAAGGCGATTGCCAGCACCGATCCACCCGGCGGGCAGTTCCCGGCGGGACTGCTGCTCGATCTCGGGACGACGTACTGTCGGCGGACGGTCGAGGAGGGGCCGATGACACTCCACCACGCCGGCGAGCAGGGCTGGGACGACGATCAGGCCTACGAGGCCCACGAGCTGGAAACCTACCACGGCACGACGCTGATCGTCGACGAGGAGCCGTACGGGACCGTCTGTTTCGTCGACAACGAGCCGCGCGGCGAGCCGTTTTCCGAGGAGGAGACGATGTTTGCGGAGCTGCTCTCACGGATGCTCGAACACGAGCTCCGCCATCAGCGAACCCGCGAACAGGTCGAACGGCTCGACCAGTTTGCGAGCGTCGTCTCCCACGACCTCCGCAACCCGCTCGGAATCGCACAGGGCAACATCGATCTGGCCCGCGAACAGCAGGGCGACTCCGAGGCGCTGGCGACGGCGGGTCGGGCACTCGACCGCATGGAGGATCTCATCGACGACGTGCTTGCGATGGCCCGGCAGAGTCAGGATGTGACCGACACCGATATCGTCGAACTGGAGTCAGTTGTCGACGACTGCTGGGCGACCGTCGACACAAGCGAGGCGACGCTCAACGTCGCCAGCGACTGCGCGTTGCAGGCCGATCCACAGCGATTCCAGCAACTCGTCGAGAACCTGTTCCGCAACGCCGTCGAACACGGCGGCGACGACGTGACCGTGGAGGTCGGTGCGCTCCCGGATGCCGACGGGTTCTACGTCGAGGACTCCGGCCCGGGGGTTCCCGAAGACAAACGCGACGACATCTTCGAGACAGGGGTCTCGGAGAGCGAGGACGGCCTCGGACTGGGGCTGGCGATCGTCGACGGCGTCGTCAGCGCCCACGGCTGGGAGATCACCGTCACGGAGGGCGAGCAGGGCGGCGCACGCTTCGAGATATCGGCTGTCGTGATCGGCTGATCGGAGGGGTCCCCACCGCCGCCGGCTCAGGGTTGAACTGTGAGGTACGTGGTGTCGAGATACCCCCAGATGCTATCGACGAGATCCGGGTCGTCGCTCCAGAACCCGTACCACTGATCGGGGCCCTCTTCGGTCGCCAGCAGCCCCGTCTTGTAGGTGTCGTCGCCGCCGCCGTCGAAGACGACAAACCACGAGCGCTCGATCTCGTCGGCCGGTTCGGAATGATGGGTGAGCCCCTCGATATCGACCGGCTCGCCCGGAGCGGTGAACGTGTGGACGTCGAGCGACGTGGTCGCCAGTCGCTCGTAGCGGTCGGCCTGATCGTTCAGTTTCTCCGGGTACTGGAACCCGGTGTAAAGGCGACCCTCGTTGACGCGCATCGCCCGGTCCTCGATCTCGTGGGAGATGGTGACCATCTTCGATTTGCTGTAGGAGGTGAACGTCGTCTCCTTGAGATGCTGGAGAATCTCGTTGTACTGGGCGTCGTCGATCCCGACGCCCGTGTCTCGAAGCCCGCCGCCGGCGAGCAGTTCCTCGAGTTTGGCGATCGGAATCGACGCCAGCACCTCGTCGTTCCGCCGGAGGACGGCGACGTTCTCCGGCTCGCCGGAACTCGTCTGTTTGCCCGTGACGGTGACGTTCTGGGTGGCGAAGTACTCGCGGAGATCGGTGACGAGCGTGCTGTCGGCTGGCGGGTTGAAGACCACGAGGGTCTTCTCCTTGTCGCGAACGTACTCGATCCGCGCCGACAGGGACATAGATGAGAGTCGAACCCACATCAGTAAATAGGTTGGTCCGAACGTGATGCGTCGCTGACAGCCGAGTACCGGTGCTCTCCGGAGCCGAACAGCCGTTGACGACGTGTCAGAATAGTGTTCAGAATTTTTATGCGGCTATCACGTTTCAGTGTACATATGGTGCCACCACTCGACCGAACGCCCGGAGCCGAGCGGGAAGCCAGCCGTCGCACCAGTGAGGATGCGACAGGCACGGCTGACTCGGTCGAGTGGCGTGATATATCGACAGCACCGACCGCAGCCGACGCCGAGTCGGCTGACGATGTGGCCACCAGAATCCACGAGCGATCCGGGGACTCGCTCACGGTGGAGATCTCGAATCTGACGGTGACGCTGGTCGGCGTCCCGCGGATCGCGGTCGGCGACCTCGTCGACGCCCGGCATCGAAGCGAGGACATGGAGGCCGAGGCCACACGACACTGTGCGCTGTTCGATATCGAGAACACGGGCGACGTGCCGCTACACTGGCTGAGCCGTCACACGACGTTCGTCGGCAGCGACGGGAACGGCTACGACACGGCCGACCTCCCGCTCGACTCCTCACAGCTCCCGCCGGGCTGTCACACGAACCACATCGGTATCGAGTCGCGGTGTCGCGCCCGTGTGATGACGCCGGTCGAGGCACTCCCCGAGGGTGTCACCATCAAAAAGGTGATCCACACCATCGCCGACGCCCGATACGCCGCCGATCAACGCCTGCTGTTCACCCTGTAGGCGGCCCGACGCCGTTGCTACCCAAACTGATTCTGATGCTGTTATCGAGAGAAAATAGCTACCGGGTTCGGCGACGACGATGACCGCTGGCGTATTACGCGCTGCCGCTGTTCTGCTGGGCGAGCCAGTCGTCGTACTCGGCCTGATCGACCACCTCGATCGTGAAGTACATCTTGGAGTGACCCAGCCCGCAGTACTCCGAGCAGTAGCCCTGATAGGTGCCTGTCTCCGTGACGTTGGTTTTGATGTAGTTCTGCTGCTGAGGGATGGCGTCCTGTTTGAGTCCGAGTTCGGGCACGTGGAACCCGTGAATCACGTCCTGTGAGACAATCCGGAAGTAGACCTCCTGATTTTTCGGGATCACGACGGTCGGGCCGGAGCCGGCACCGCTTTTCGTGAAGTTGTGCTCGGGATAGTGCATGTTCCAGCCCCACTGGTAGCCCTCGGCTTCGACGAGCACATCGTTTTCGCCGATGTCGACATCGCCGGTCTGGACGCCGACGGACTCGTTGGCCATCACCCCGTAGGAGGCGACACCGACGAACAGGAGAATAACGGCGGTTGCGATGGTCCATGAGATTTCGAGCCGCCGGTTTTCCTTGGTCGGCTGTGGCTCGTCGTTATTCTTGAACTTGAAGACGGCGTAGATTAGCACCCCCTCAACCAGCAGCGTGATCGGGATCGCGACCACGAGCAGCTTCTCGTTGAGGCCGGTGATGAGCTCGGCCGATACCGACTGCGCGGCGGCCGGCTGTGCCAGCAGCGTGACCAGCACTGCTGCACACAGCGACGCGAGTCCGAAACGCTTTGCGTTCATCCTTGTCCGGCCTTGGAATGGGCAGCGTAAATACCTGCTGACTCCGGGCTCCTGCGGCGGTCTCGGGGCGACAGCGGGGGGTGATACAGCGGCAGATCCGCCACCCCCACCCAGCCCTGTACATCGGCAAAACACGGCGCATATATACGTCGATGCGCAATGTCAGATAGTGAGTGTGTCCCGTCGACTACCGGACCGGTTTCCGGCGCTGCTGGCCGCGACGACGATGGGCGTCTATCTCCTGCTCGTTGTCGGCGTGGCGACGGCGCTGACCGACGCGGCCGCGGCCTGTCCCGCGTGGCCGGCCTGCGGGAGCGGCTGGGCAGTGCCGACGACGGGCGACGGCTGGCTGGCGTTCGGCCATCGCCTGGTCGCCGTCACTGTCGGTGTCGCCGTGCTGACGGTCAGCGTGCTGGCGTGGCGGATCGACACGCGTCGCCGCGTCAAACTGGCGCTCGGCGTCGCCCTCGGGCTCTATCCGGCGCAGGCCGGTCTCGGAGCCGTGGTGGCGACAACCGGCGGCACCGAAACCACCTCGGCGATCCACCTGCTGGCCGGGATGACGATCTTCGGGAGCCTGCTGGCCGCGCTGACGTGGCGGCTGGAGGCCGAAACCGGTGATCCCGACGACGTGCCGGCCGGCGAGCCCGAGCCCTCGGAACCGCTCGATCCCGGCGAGCGACCGCCGGTGCCGAGCGACCCCGTCGCCAAGGCTAAGGCGACGCTGTTTGCCTACTTCCGGCTGATGAAACCGCGGCTGATGTGGCTACTCTGTCTGGTTGCGGCCGCGGCGATGGCTCTTGCCGGCGGGAGCGGTCTGACGCCGCGAACGGTCGCCGCGACGCTGGCCGGCGGCGCGCTGGCTATCGGTGCCTCCGGAACATTCAATCACATTCTCGAACGCGACATCGACCGCCGGATGGCCCGTACCAGCGACCGGCCGCTGGCGACTGATCTCGTCCCGCTACGGAATGCGGTCGCCTTCGGCCTGCTGCTGACTGGCCTCTCCGTGGGACTGTTCTGGACGGTCAACCTCCTGACCGCCGTCCTCGGCGTCGTCGCCATCCTGTTTTACAGCGTCATCTACACGCTGGTGCTCAAACCTAACACGGTCCAGAACACCGTTCTCGGCGGCGCCGCGGGCGCGCTGCCCGCCCTGATCGGCTGGGCCGCGGTCACCGGCTCCATCGGCGCGGGCGGGCTCCTGCTCGCCGGGTTCATCTTCTGCTGGACGCCCGCGCACTTCTACAGCCTCGCGTTAGCCTACAAGGACGACTACGAGCGCGGCGGGTTCCCGATGATGCCCGTCGTTTACGGTGAGACAGCCACCCGCCGGCACATTCTCTGGTACTTCGGCGCGACGCTGCTCGCCGGCGCGGTGCTGGCCGCCGTCGCCCCGCTCGGCTGGCTCTACGTCGTGACAGCTGTCGGACTGGGGAGCGTGTTCCTCTGGTTCGTCATCCGGCTCCACTACGAGCAAAGCGAGGCGGCGGCGTTCCGCTCGTTCCACGCCTCGAACGCCTACCTCGGGACGGTGCTGCTGGCCATCGTCGTCGAGGGGCTGGTTCTCTGACGATGGCCGCGCCGAACTCCGGCGGGCTGTCGATCCCGGTGCCAGCCGACCGCCGGCTCTACTGGGCGCTGTTTCTGAACAGCCAGCTGCTGGTCGGCGTCCTCTACGTCGCGCTCACCGCGGCGAGTGTGGCCTCACTGCGCCTCGTCGCCTACGCCGCACTCTGGATCAACGTCGGCGTCTGGGTCGTCGCCAATAGCCGGCCGAATCTGACGGCGGTCTCGACGCGAACCCGCCGTCGGGCACTGCTGGTGGCGACGGGCTACTTCGCCGCGCTGGCGATTGCCGGCGGGCTCGTCGGCGTCGGCAGTGAGGTCGCAAGCGGCCTCCGGATCGCGCCGCTCCCGCCGGGGTACGGGCCGGCACTCATCTACGCCAGCGACGCGGTGACGATCAACCTCCAGCCGAACTACCTCGTCGGCTACGCCGCGCTGGCGTATCTGGTCTACGTGACCGTCATCGACGCCGCCGGCTCGGCGGCCGCCGGGCTG
>KI543196.1:76926-87867 GCA_000496215.1 uncultured archaeon A07HN63 | reverse complement strand
ACTCGCGGGCGTCGCTGATGACCTGTTTGAACGCCTCGGCGTCTCGGTGATGACCTCGAACTCGCCGCGCTCGGCTGCCTCGTAGTCCACGAGCGCGCCGCCCGCGCCGACACATTCCGCGCCGGCCGCAATGTAGTCGCCGACGTTGTCGGGGGTGACGCCGCCGGTCGGCATCAGCGGGATCTGATCGAGCGGCCCCTTGATCGCGCCGAGGTGGTCGGGGCCGACCGTCGAGGCGGGGAACACCTTCAGCAGATCCGCACCGGCCTCGTAGCCGGTAATCGCCTCGGTCGGCGTCATGATCCCGGGCGCGACGAGCGTCCCGTACCGGTTGCAGGTGTCGATCACGTCCTCGTGGAGGCTGGGGCTGACGACGAAATCCGCGCCGCTGAGCATCACGGTTCGTGCGGTCTCGCTGTCGAGGACGGTCCCGACGCCGATAGCGATCTCGTCGCCGAAGGAGCCGTCGAGTTCCTCAACCATGTCGGCGATGCCGGGCGTGTCGGCGGTGAGTTCGATCCCGGTGACGCCGCCCGCGAGGAGGGCATCAGTGATCTCGATGAGGGAATCCGCATCGACGCCGCGGAGGACGGCGACGACACCGCTCTCGCGGAGCTGCTGGAACACGTCGTGTTTGGTGTGCATGGTCGGTGTACTGGCACCCACCGTAGTAAAAACAGGGATCGACCGGCCACAGGCCCGGCGGACGCGGCGGTTTCGCCGGAAAATCGGTGCCAAAGGCGTTAGATTGATTACTGTCGCTTCGAGTGAACAACTCGTATGACCACGAGAACCGACGGGGTGGGGTCCGTCACGAGCGGTATCGGTTGTCAGACAGTGTCGCACACGGCAGTCGGACACAGGGGGATGGACCGATGCTGAAACCGACCGATTCCGCGTCGTTCAACGACACCGAGCAGGCGATCCTCGAAGCCGCGTTGCAGAATCCCGACATGACCAACGCGGAGATCGCCGCCGAAACCGGTGCGCGCGTCTCGCTGGTCCGCGACGTCCGCGAGGAACACGAAGACGAGGTCGAACTGCCAGAGGACGACGGCTACGGCGACAGCGGCGGGGGCGGCAGCGTCGACACCGACGCCGATCTCAGCTCAACGCAGGAGGCGATTCTCGCCGCCGCTGCCGAGAACCCCGAGGCGACCAACGCCGACATCGCCGACGAGACCGGCGCGCGACTCCCGCTCGTCCGGGATACGCTGGCCACGCACGGCGACGCTGTCGACGCGGCTGGTGGCGGTAGCAGCGGCGGCAGCAGCGGGAGCAGTGGCGGTGCCAGCAGTGCGGCCGCTGGCGGCGACCTCAGCGACGCCCAGCAGTCGATCGTCGAGTACGCCGCCGACAACCCGGATGCGACCAACCGGGAGGTCGCCGATGCGGTCGGCGCGCGGCTGCCGACCGTCCGCGACACGCTCGCCGAACACGGTGACGGCGGCGCAGGCGGCACGGCAGGTGGCAGCAGTGGCGGTGCCGGTGGGAGCGACAGCGACCTCCAGTCGGAGATCGTCGAGCTCGCCGAGGCAAACCCCGAGATGACCAACGCCGAGATCGCCGACGAGGCCGGCGCTCGCGTCACGCTCGTCCGGGATACGCTGGCCGACAACGAGTACAGCAGCAGCGAGGTCGAAACCGCCGGCGACGGCGAACTCCCGGCCGGCGTCGACGCCAGCGTGCTCAACGACACCGAGCAGGCGATCCTCGAACTCGCACAGAGCGACGAGGAGCTAACCAACGCCGAGATCGCGGCCCAGACCGGCACGACCGTCGCCATCGTCCGCGACACCCGCGTCAAATACGAGCCGGACAAATCCGCCGACTACGGCGGCGAGGGCACCATCGAAGAGGACGACGAGGACGAGGAGACGACGACCACGACCGACACGTCCAGAGAGTGGACGCCAGGCGACCCGACCGAACTGCAGGAGGAAATCCTCCAGACCGCCCTCGGAAACGAGGATTTGACCAACGCCGAGATCGCCGCCGAAACGGGTGCACGACTCCCGCTCGTCCGCGATACGCTCGCCGATTACGACGATCTGACGCTTGCCGATCTCGAAGGCGGCGTCTCCTCGTCGTACGAACCCGACGAACCGTCGTCGTGGGACGACCTCACCGCGACCCAGCAGGCGATCCTCAACGCCGCCGAGGAGGACCCCGAGGCAACCAACGCCGAGATCGCCGAGGAGGTCGGTGCGCGGCTGCCGACCGTGCGGGACACCCGTGCCAACTACGAGGACGGTATCGGCACCGGCGGCAGTGCGGGCGGCGACACAGGCGAGAGCAGCGAGCCGGCAGCAAGCGACACGTCGGCCGCCAGCGACGATGACGACGGTGTCTCGAACAGCCGGCTGATCGCGCTGGCTGTCATCCTGCTGGTGATCGTGCTGGTCCTCTTCAGCCTGTAACATCGCGGTCACACCCGGCCGCTCGGTTTGCGACCCCCTCTGTGGACGATCTGTTTCATATTACTGCTAATCAGCATCGGCCGACGAAAGCAGGCCAATCAGGCCACACTCAATCAGTCCGTGGAATCGCGTACGCGCCGGCGACGAAGAAAATCACGGCGAGCACGGCAAGCACCCCAAGTGCCGGTGTTGCGGGCTCACCCGTCGTGACCGCTCGCACGCCGCGGGCGAAGTACGTCAGCGGCGAGAGATCGACCAGCGGCGCGAACCACGGGGGTAACTGATCGAGCGTCACGAAGGTATCCGAGAGGAAGAGCAGCGGAAAGGCGATGGTGTTGCTCGCGGCGATCACGCCGTCCTGCGTCGAGGAGAGCCGTCCGAGGATCGCCCCGAATCCGCAGAACAGCACGACGGCCGCGACAGTGAACGGCGCCAACAAGGCGAGCCGCGGGGTCAGCGGAATCACCGCACCGGTCAGCGCGACGACGAGTCCGAGGATCAACAGCGAGGCGAGGCCGATGATGGCGATGTTGACCAGCGTGTGGGCGATCAGCCACTCGGCGCGGCCCAGCGGCGTCGTCGCCAGCTTCTCGAAGCGGCTGTCGTCGCGGTGGCGAGCGATCTCACTGCCGACCCGCGAGAGCGGCGTAAAGAGGACGACCGTGGCGAGATATCCCGGGACGTAGTAGGCCGCCGGCTCGGCGAACAGTCCGCCGCCGGTCGGCTGCGTTCGCACGAGCGCGCCGAAGATTACGACCAGCAACACGGGGAAGAAGAACGTGAAAAAGACCGCCGTGCGCCGCCGCAGGAAGGAGTGCCACGCGCCGACCGCTTCCGCGCGAATCCGTCGCGCACGGCTCATCGTGCGCCCTCCTGCGCTGTGCCGTCTTGTGGTGCTGTGCTGTCCTGTGATCCTGCGCTGTCCTGTGATACTGTGCCCGCCTGCGTTGCGGACGCGTCACCAGCAGTCTGCTCGGCGACGACGCTGCCGCCCGGCGTCGCGGCGCCCTCGAATGTCTCGCCGGTCAACTGGAGATACACGTCTTCGAGGCTCGGTTCGGTCCACGTCAGCGACTCGTAGCCGACATCGGCGGCCGACAGCGCGGCCACCGCGTCGCCGATATCGACCGGCGAGACGCCCGCGATCACGACCGTCGTCGGCTCGGCGGTTGCCTCGAACCCCTCGGCGGCGAGCGCGTCGGCGGCCGCGCTGCTGTCGTCGGTCTCGATCACGAGCCGGCTACCGCCGCCGTGGCTGTCGATCAGTTCGGCTGGTGAGCCAACCGCGACCAGCCGGCCGTCCTGCAGCAGGCCGACGCGATCCGCAAGCCGTTCGACCTCTGCCATCGAGTGACTCGTCAGGAAGATCGTGGTGCCGCCCTCGGCGAGCCCCTCCAGTACCGACCACAGCGACCGCCGCCCGGCGGGGTCGATCCCGGTCGTCGGCTCGTCGAGAAAGAGCACGTCGGGGTTGTTGACGAGCGCGATCCCGACACAGACGCGGCGTTGCTGACCGCCGGAGAGTGTTTCATACCAGCTGTCGGCGTCGTTTTCGAGCCCGACTGTCGCGAGGATGTCGTCGGTGTCGCGGGCCGAATCGTAGAGGCCGCCGTAGTAGTCGACGAGTTCGCGGGCCGTGAGCCGCGCTGGCGGCGCGAACGACTGCGGCAACAGGCCGATGCGGTCGGCGTCGATCCCGGTCGGTGTCTCGCCGTGGACGGACACCTCGCCGTCGACGGCGGTGGTGCCCGTCAATGCGCGCACGAGCGTCGTCTTGCCCGCGCCGTTGGGGCCGATGAGGCCGAATACCTCGCCGTCGGCCACAGAGAGGTCGACACCGTCGAGGGCGACCGTCTCGCCGTACTGCTTTCGGACGTCGGCAGCGACAACCGCCTCGTTCATATCGAGGGTCGGCCGGGCGGCAGCCTAAGGATTGTGTTCTCCGCGAGCCGCGGGGAGTATCATTTTACCGTTGGACGCCCAACGGGCCGGCATGGACAGTCTCGACATTGCCGGGCTGGCCATGATGATCCTCATCTACATCGCGATCGGGTTTACCACAGGCCTGACTGTCTTTCTCTGAGTAGTGTCGGTTCTCGCGGATGTCTTGCAGCATCGCTCGTCGTCGCTGGATATGCTTTTGCCGTTCCATCCGAAACCGGGGGTATGGACTATCGATATCTCGGTGCGACGGGCACGAAAGTCTCGGAACTCTGTTTCGGCACGTGGCGGTTCGGCCGCCGGACCAACGGGGTGCTCGAAACCGACGAGGACGACGCCCACGAACTGCTGGACGCCTTCGCCGACCACGGCGGTACCTTCATCGATTCGGCCAACATCTACGGCGAGCCAAACGGCACCAGCGAGTCCTACATCGGGAGTTGGCTCGAAAACAGGGATCGCGAGAAGTTCGTTCTCACCTCGAAGGTGTACTTCGAGTACGACGAAACCAACCCCAACGGCTCGGGACTCTCGCGGACCCACATCCGCAACCAGATCGACAGGACCCTCGACAATCTCGGCACGGACTACCTCGACCTCTACTACATCCACCGCTGGGACGAGAACACGCCGATCGAGGAGACGCTCTCAGCCCTGACTGGCCTCGTCGAGGACGGCAAAGTGAACTACCTCGGTGCGTCGACGATGGCGGCCTGGCAACTGACGAAGGCACTCTGGAAAGCCGATGTCAACGACTACCAGCGGTTCGATGTCGTCCAGCCGCTGTTCCACGCGGGCTACTACGAGGATGTCGAGGACTACCTGTCGGTGGCGGCCGATCAGGAGCTGGCCGTCTGTCCGTACTCGCCGCTGGCCGGCGGCTTCCTCACAGGCAAATACACCCGCACCGATCCGGACGATCCGACCGCCGTCGAGGCGCCCGACGGCTCGCGGGCCAGCTTCGACGACCGCTTCGAGCGGTTCTATCTTTCCGAGCGCGGCTGGAAAGTCCTCGACGAGATCCGTGCTGTCGCCGACGAGGTCGACGCCACGCCCGCGCAGGTCTCGTTGCGCTGGCTGATGGATCAGGACGCCTTCACCTGCGTACCGATCATCGGCGCGCGAACGGTCGACCAGCTGGAGGAGAACGTCGGCGCGGCCGAGGTGTCGATCAGCGACGACCAGCACGACCGCATCACCGACGCCCGGTACAACGAAGAGGGCGTTCGCTGGGGACACTGATCGCCGCCCAGCGGCGGCGACCGCTCAGGCGTCGAGTTGCGCTCGAACCCGACGAACGATCTCGTCGACATCGAACCCGTCCTCGGTTTTGTCGTAGACGGTGTCGCCGTCGACACGAACGACGAAGATGCCGTCGTCGCCCATGACGAGCGAAACGCGGTCGAGGGTGTCGGCAAACTGCCGGAGAACTGCTTCCTCGACGGTGAGCGCGCGGTCCAGCATACCGCAGGGGACGCAGTATTCGATTTCGACAGTTGTCACAGCAGCATTACGGGCAGGCAACGGAAAAGCGGGTGGGAGACGGAACCGACGCGTGAGACCGATCAGTCGTCCGCGGCTTCGTCTTCAACTGTGTCGCTGGCATCGGCACCCTCTGCGGTGTCGTCGGCCTCGCCGTCGTCGGTCTGGTGGATGCCACGGAACGCCTCGCTGAGGTCGCCGTCGGGGAACTCGTCGAGGGTGTCGCCGATCTCGGTTTCGAGCTCCTCAAGCCGGGTTTCGAGTTCCTCGAAGCGCTCGTCGTCGAGTTCGCCCGGCGCGAACTCCGCTGACAGCGTCGCGTACTTCTTTCGGGTCTCGTAGTACTCCATCACGAGGTTCTCGTATTTGTCGATCAGGAACGCCTGCTCGACGGCGGTCAGCAGATCCTCCTTCGAGACGGGCTTCGTGAGATACCCCTCACAGGGCATATCGATGATGTCCATATCGGGGTCGACCGCCGTGACCATGATGACCTGACAGTCGGATTCCCAGTCGTCGATATGTTCGAGCAGCTCGTCGCCGGACATGCCCGGCATCCGGCGATCGAGCAGGACAAGATCGATCTCCGACGTGAGTTCGACGAGTGCCTCACCGCCGGTGAACGCAACCCGCGCCTCGTAGTCGTCCTGCAGGTGGTGGGCATGTAATGCGGCCAGTGACTCCTCGTCTTCCACGATGAGGATGGTTTTCTCACTGTCGGTGTCCATTAAAGGACGGTTTGCGTCCGTACCCAAAAATCATTGCGTTCACTGGCTGGGGGACAGCGACCGGCTGGCGACTGCCGGCTCTGAAATTCGTCGCCCCGGTTTATATGGATTTGACGCCGATAGCGAGGTATGCAGCCCCCGTTTTGGTCCCATGACGGCCAACCTACCACCGGCAACAGCGCAGTGACTCCACCAGCCAGCGGCGAACTGGGGGAGCGATGACGACGCTCGACGCGTTCCAGGATGCCGTCGACGATACGCAGGCGTACGCGGGCGCGCTCGGTATCGGCGGCTGGCTCAAGCTCGCCGCCCTCATCCTACTGGTCAGTCTCGCCCCGAGCATCGCAAGCCGCGTATCGCGGTTCGCCGCATTTGCGGGTGTCTCCGGCGACCCACTGGGGTCCGCGTCGACAGCTGTACTGCTCGCGGTCGGCGCCGTGGGGTTCCTGCTCATCCAGTATATCAACGCCGTCGCGGATCTGGTGATCGTCGAGTCGCTGTGTACGAACCGACTTGCGGTCCGGGAGTACGCCCGCCACAACCTCCGGCGTGGGGCCGAACTGTTCGGCTTCCGGCTCGCGCTGCTGGTGGTGGCGGCGCTGATCATCACGATCCCGATGATCGCAACCGGAACGCTGACCCCAGCAGACCTCGGCACGGCCGGACCGACGACCGGACTGCTGATCGCTGCTGGTATCCTCGTCGCGGCCGCGGTCTATCTCGTGGTCGGCACGCTGACGACATCGTTCGTCGTCCCGATCATGCAGCGCGCGGAGACGGGGCCGCTGGCCGGCTGGGGGCGGTTCTGGGTCGACAGCACCGGCGGTCGGCTGGCAGTCGCGGGGTATCTCGTGCTCTCGTGGGTGATCGCCGGAATCGCAACCGCGTTCAAGCTCGTCGTCTCGTTTTTCATCACCACCTTTCTGGGCGCGTTCGCGGTGCTGGCGCTGTCAGGTGTCGAGGGAACGGCCGCACTGGAGGTCGCCGTCGGTGGGATTTTCCTGCTCGGCTATCTCCTGTTCGTCTACGTGGCTGCGGTCGTCCTCGACACCCCGATCAAGAGCTACCTCTGGTATGCCGCACTCGGACTGCTCGGGCGGTTCGACGCCGACCTCGATTTCGTCGATGTCGCCGGCGACGGTGACGCGGCGACCAGCAGTGCGAACGGTCGCTGATCGATGACTGATACACGAGGCAGTCACCGACAGGCAGTCGCTACAGCGACTCGACGGCGTGAAGTCGCTGTTCGTACTCATCCAGCAGCACGAAGTCGATTTCGACCCAATAATCGGTGCCGTCGTAGCGGGTGAGCCACTCGCCGGTCGTGTTCTCGACGAATATCGCGGGCTCGGCGACGAAATGGTCGGCGAGACCTTTGAACGCGCCATCGGGCACGTCGTCGAAGGAACCCTTGTAGAACGACCCCTCTGAGCGCACGCGGTCGAAGAACTCGCGTTCGGGCTTCGAGAGCCCGGAGAGCTCGAACCGATGGTCGCGCCGGAGTTTCCGGCCGAACGCCGCCACCGACGACGCGCGTTCGCTCGCGGTATACCGATAGACGTCGAGCGACACCGTCGTCGGCTCGACCGATAGCTCGACCGGCTGGCCGGCGATCTCGATCGTGTCGTACTGCGGTTCGGGGACGAGCGCGGACGCCTCACGCTCGGCCGGCGGCCAGTAGAACCGCGCGCCGTAATCGACGGGGAATTCCTCGTCGGTGTCTTCGACACGTCGGACCGCGGTCTCGACCATCCTCGGATCGACGCGCTCGCGGTCGACCGCAGGTAAATCCGCGAATTCGGCATCGGTCGCACGGTCGTCGTCGTGGACGGTCAGCACGATCTCGTGCTCGGTCCGGGACGTGTCACGGGTGGCCTCCGACCACGAGAGCGTGTAAACGGTGTCGTTGTGCACGACCGGCCGGTCGGGCTGGTAGGGCGGGCCGTAGCTGTCGCTCCGGTTCGTGCCGCCGTTGACGGCGGCGGCAACCAGTTCGGCGCGGTCGCTGTCACGGGGTTCGCGCTCCGGTCCGTCCGTCGCCTTTCGACCGACTGCGGTCGGCGTCTCGACGGTCTCGACAAACATCGCGGCGTCGGTGCTACAGCCGGCCAGCCCGGCCAGCAGCCCGGCCGCACAGCCGCCGAGCAGTTTGCGTCGTGAGAGGGAGTCCATATCGCATCTGTACCCCACACCCTCATTAATCACTGACCGGCGTTGCTCGATCTGAAACGCCGGGGCAGATCACCGGAGACAGGAGATGTGGAGTACAGGCTCCCAGCGATACCACTCGAAGCCGGTGGCGTTTTGCGGATCGACGCCGGAGTGATAGTGTGATCGGTATCGTCGTCAGTCGGGCGGACGCGGCCTCGACCCATATCGGCGAGCAGCTTCGGGCGGTCGGCGCGTGGACGGCCCACGAGGATGGGAGCCGCGCCGACGGCGACGGCGGCGGCACCTACTACACGACAGAGGGCTTCGAACTCCGCGAGTTCGACGCGATTCATATCGAACTCGGCGATCCCACACCCGCGTTTGCCGACCCCGACGAACTCGATTGTATTGTCTTCGTCTCCCGACACGCCGGCGAAACCGGCCGGTTGCTGACCGCCCACGTCACCGGCAACTTCGGGCCCGCCGAATACGGTGGCGAGGCCGGCTCCTTCGCTCGCGCCGCACCGGGCGCACACAAGACGGTCGTCGACGCGCTCGACGCCCACGCGCCCAACGAGTACGAGGTCGGCATCGAGTGCACCCACCACGGCCCCAGTGAGTGTGCAACCCCATCGTTGTTCGTCGAACTCGGTAGCGGCGAGGCCGAATGGCAGGACCCCGACGGCGCGCGTGCCGTCGCCAACGCTGTTCTCGACCTCCGAGGCGTCGCGGCGGACCACCACCCGGTTGACGGCGGCCGGCCACGCAACGGCCGACCACGCCACGTCGTCGGCTTCGGCGGCGGCCACTACACGCCGCGCTGTGAGCGGCTCGTCACCGAGACGGCGTGGGCAGTCGGTCACATCGGCTCCGACTGGCAACTGGAGGCGATGGGCGAGCCAACGGCGAACCGCGAGGTGATCGACGCGGCGTTCGCCGCGAGCAACGCCGAGTTGGCCGTCGTCGATGGCGAGAAACCGGATCTGACGGCGGTGATCGATGATCTCGGCTACCGTGTCGTGAGCGAGACATGGCTCCGGACAGTCGGCGAGCGACCGCTGACAGTCGTCGAGGCCGCCGAGACGACGCTGTCGCCCGTCGCCGACGGGCTCCGGTTCGGCGAGGTCGCGGTTGAGACTGAGCGCGGTTCGAACGACGACCCCGCCGACGCGTGGACCGTCGTCTCGCTACCGGACGAACTCATCGGGGCCGCCAACGGCATCGACGCCGACGCGACGCTAACGGCCGTCGACGAGTCGACCGTTGCCTACGAGACGACCGAGGGCGCGACACTGCCGGCCGGCGACGCGCTCGTCGCCGATCCAGGCGAGTTTACCGATCTCGTCGACCGGCTGGCCGAGCTACTCGGCAGGGAGTACGCGTCCGTCGAGCAGACGGCCGACGGCGTCGTCTGCCGAGATACCGGGTTCGATCCCGAAAAGGCGGCGACACTGGGTGTCCCCGAGGGACCGAAGTTTGGCCGGCTGGCAGCCGGCGAGACGGTCGAGGTCAACGGCCGAGAGATCACACCTGACGCGGTCGAAAGCGATCGCGTCGAGCGGTTTGCGGTCGCGTGGCCCGCCGGCCTGTCGCCGGCAGACGCGGCTGAGCCGCCGATAGACGAGTGAGTGCCGAATGGGGAAAGATAAATAGGCTTGGTTCGCAAGCCAGGGCTATAATGGACAATATCGTTGACGACGCAATCGACGAGGCCGAGGACGCCGCGGAGGAGAACGGCGCCGAGGGGTTCGAGGAGACCAGCTCCTCAAGCAGTGATCCACAGTCCGGCTCGATGACCGATGAGGAGCTCAAGGACGTGCTGAGTGACCTGCAGACCGACATTACGGTCGTCGGCTGCGGCGGCGGTGGCGGCAACACGATCAACCGCATGCACGAGGAGGGCATTCAGGGCGCGAAGCTCGTCGCGGCCAACACCGATGTCCAGCATCTGGTCGACATCGAGGCCGACAGCAAGATCCTGATGGGCCAACAGAAAACGCAGGGCCGCGGCGCGGGCTCGCTGCCGCAGGTCGGCGAGGAGGCCGCCCTCGAAAGTCAGGAGGAGATCTACGACGAGATCGAGGGCTCGGATATGGTCTTCGTGACCGCCGGTCTCGGTGGCGGCACCGGCACCGGCGCGGCTCCCGTTGTCGCCAAGGCCGCCCGCGACTCCGGCGCCCTCACCATCTCGATTGTCACCACGCCGTTCACCGCCGAAG
>KI543196.1:70573-74273 GCA_000496215.1 uncultured archaeon A07HN63 | reverse complement strand
CGAAACGTCATGCACTAATACGGGTAGTCGAATATCCGACCGTGAGCGGTGCCGAGCGGACGCGCGTCGACATGCACGTGAAGGTGCTCAGCGACCGCGTTATCGACCGTGCCGAGGCCCGCGGGATCGACACCCTCGTTTACGCGCCACACTTCGCCCGACTGCCGGAGATCGAGGCCGAGGCCGAGGCCTACAGCGACAGCGAGGTGACAGTGGTCCCCGCCCGCGAACTCTTCACCGGCGACTGGGCCAACCGCCGGCACCTGCTGGTGGTCGGCCTCGACGAGCCGGTCCCGGATTTTATCACCTTCGAGGCGGCGCTGGCCGAGTGTGAGCGACAGAGTGCGGCGGTGACCGTTCCCCATCCCGGGTTCGCCAACGTGAGCCTCACCCACTCCGAGATCCGCGCCAACACAGACCGGCTCGATGCGGTCGAGACCTACTGCGCCAAGCTGTTTGGCTATCAGAACCGCCGCGGCCAGCGGGTCACCGACGAGCTTGCCATCCCGGGGTTCGGTTCCTCGTATGCCCATGTGGCACGGACCGTCGGCGAGGCGTGGACCGCGTTCGACCGGGAGATCGAGTCGACCGAGGAGCTGGTTGCGGCGTTGCGGGACGGCGCGCCGCGAGAGGCGATGCATCGATCCGGCGCGAGCCACCGAGCCCACCAGCTACTCGAATACGCGCATCTCGGCTACGAGAACAGCTGGAAGAAGATCGACCGGCTGCTGCTATCCGGTGACGAACCGACGCATCCTCGCAACGTCGTCTACGAGGGCGGGTTCGATGATGTGAGCGTATACTAGCTCAAACCCCGATTGGGATGCCGTACTCGGCTGCATAGGCCGTCACCCCTGGAACCACGTAGTACAGCACCCCGGCGAAGGCCCCGATTTCGGTGGCGGTAACGAGAAGCGTCACGAGATCAGATTTGCTGCTGGAGACCGGAATCCCGAACGGGACGTTGTACTCGGTTGCCGACAGCGGGTAGAACAGCGCGATCCCACGGGTGCTGCCGACGACATCGAGGATGTAGTGCGTGGCGACACCGATCCAGACGTAGTCGAGATTCCCCATATATATCGGCCACGCGGCGAACAGGCCCAGCACCGCGAGGTTGTGCAGCGTCTTGCGGTGGGTGCCGAAGGCGGTGTCGACATCGGGAAACAGCGCGCCGAGGGTGATCGGCACCGAGAGCGTGATCACGGTGCGAGCCAGTTCGACGCTCGCTGTCGGCTCAAGCACGACAGCGAGTCCGAGACTCAGCAGAACGGCGTTGAGCACGTGTCCGCGTCTGTTCATCAGGTAGGCCCACAGCACCACCCTACCTGTATCTTTGTGATCCACCGCCGCGGAACGGGTCGAAAGACACAGGGCAGCGGCGCGTCAGCCCCCGGTATGGAGTACGAGACGCCGCAGTTCTTTCACGTAATGCAGTATGCGGCCGACGCCAGCGGCGACGTGATCGACATGGTGAGCGGCAACCCCGACTGGGAGCCGCCGGCGGCGATCCGCGACGGGCTCCACGCGTACGCCGACAGCGACGCCGAGGCGTTCCAGTACGCCCCCAGTGACGGGCTCCGCCCGCTCCGTGAGGAGATCGCCGCCCGCCGGAACGTCGACGCCGACCGCGTGATCGTCACCAACGGCACCGCCGAGGCGAACTACCTCGGGATGGCGACCGCACTCGAGGAGGACCGCGGCGAAGAGGTCGTGCTCATCGATCCGGTCTATCCCTACTACGCGGGCAAGACGACGCTGCTCGGCGGGACGCCACAGCTGGTCGCGGCCAACCGCGACGGCAGCCTCGACCGCGAGGCGACCTGCGACGCGATCAGCGACGAGACCGCGGTCGTCGTGCTCAACACGCCGAACAACCCGACCGGCGCGGTCTACGATCTCGATGCGATCCGTGCTGTCGCCGACACGGCCGCCGATCACGACGCACTCGTCGTCGTCGACGAGGTGTACAGCCACTTCGATTTCTCCGGGGACTTCGAGAGCGCGCTGACACTCGACGCCGACAACGTCGTCGTCACCAGCGGCGTCTCGAAGTCGATGGCGATCACGGGGTTCCGGATCGGGTACGCCGTGCTGCCACCGGCACTCGTCGACGCCGCCAAAACGCGACACATGCTCGTCAACATTACCGCGAGCCGCCCCGCCCAGCAGGCCGTCTACGAGGCCTATCGGGAGACCGACCCCGACTATTACGTCGATGCCCGCGACCAACTCGAATCGCGGATCGATGCTTCACCGACGCGCTCGACGCGGCTGGCGCGGCGTACACCACCCCCGACGGCGCGTTCTACGTGCTGGCACGGTTCGACAACTTCCCGGGGACGATGGACAAGGTGAAGACGCTGATCGACGAGGCTGGCGTCGCGGGGATGCCCGGTGCGACGTTCGGGACGGCCCGCGAGGACTGGATTCGGTTCGCGCTGGTCACACCCCGGGTCGACGAGGCTGCCGGGCGGCTGGCCGACTATTTTGCCGACTGAGAAACCGGTGGGTGAGTATCGGTCGGGAGACCGACGAGTACACAAGCCCGCGCAGTATGGATACTGGCATGAGCGAGATCGATGTCGAGGCGGTCGACGAGGTCGACGACGAGGCTGGCGAGGTCGAAGTCGGTGAGGACGCGGAGAACGCTGCCGACCCACCCGACACGGACAGCGGCCCACAGGACGTGGAGGTCACGACGACAACGACCGATCTGCCCGACGGCGTCGACGCCCCCGAGTACGTGCTCTACGGCGGCAAGGGCGGCGTCGGCAAGACGACGATGGCCGCCGCGACCGCGCTGTCGAGTGCGGCCGGCGGCGACGCGACGCTCGTCGTCTCGACCGATCCGGCCCACTCGCTGTCCGATACGCTGGATACCGACGTGCCCGCGCGCCCAACCCGCATCCGCGAGGAGATCCCGCTGTGGGCCGCCGAGATCGACCCCGACGCCGCGATGGAGGACGGCGTCTTCGGGGCCGACGAGGACCCGCTCGGCGGGATGAGCGAGATGGGCGACCAGCTTGGTCCGATGGCCGAGATGCTCGGCGGGATCGACGACGATGACGACGCCGGCCTCGGCGCGATGCTGGGGATGGGGAGTTCGATGCCCGGAGCCGATGAGGCCGCGGCGATGCGGCAGCTGCTGGAATATCTCGACGATCCGCGCTTCGACCGGGTGATCGTCGACACCGCGCCGACGGGCCACACGCTGCGCCTGCTCCAGCTGCCCGAAATCATGGACTCGATGGTCGGCCGGGTGATGAACATCCGTCAGCGGATGAGCGGGATGCTTGACGGGCTGAAGGGGATGTTCGGCGGTGGCGACGACGACGCCGAGCAGTCAGCCGATCTCGATGCGCTCCGCGAGCGGATCGAACGGCTGCGGGCCGTGCTGCGCGATCCAGCCCAGACGGATTTCCGGGTCGTGATGATCCCCGAGGAGATGAGCGTCGTCGAGTCCGAACGCCTCGTCGACCGGCTCGCCGAGTTCGAGATTCCGGTCCAGACGCTCGTGGTCAACCGCGTCATGGAGAGCGTCGCCGATAGCACCGACGCCGAGGTCGATCCCGACTGGGTCGTCACGCCGAGCCTCGACGACTGCGAGTTCTGTCAGCGCCGCTGGCAGTTCAGCAGACGCCCTCCGGCGGGCGACCGATCTCTTCGCAGTCGGACGGTCAACGGTGCCGCTGCTCGC
>KI543196.1:55085-69903 GCA_000496215.1 uncultured archaeon A07HN63 | reverse complement strand
CCGGCGACAAGCGGCGCGTCGCTGGCGGCCGATTCGTCGGTGTCGCGTGGCGTGGTGCAGTCAACTGTTGCTGTGATGGCT
Organism: uncultured archaeon A07HN63; assembly: GCA_000496215.1. Lineage (GTDB taxonomy): Archaea > Halobacteriota > Halobacteria > Halobacteriales > Haloferacaceae > Halonotius. Next base: position 69,822 of record KI543196.1, on the reverse strand, counting down.
CAGACGAGACTCTGCACGGCGGTCGGGTCGAAGTCGAACTCGTCGTCGAAGACGGCGTTGTCGGCGATTTCGCGCTGCAGCGATTCCATCGCCTCCCGCGACAGCGATGGGTCCGGCAGGAGTTCGGGACGAACGGGCTCCACGACTCAGAACCGGCCGCCGGGGCCGCCAGGGCCACCCGGACCGCCGGGACCGCCCGGCCCGCCGGGGCCACCGCCGCCGAGCTGGATCTGGTTCGGCACCCGTACCTCACCCTTGAGCTGGCGGCCGTACCAGAGCCCGACGAGCAGGCCGACGAGGTGGGCGAAGTTGGCGACGTTGCCCATACCGGTCGCGCTGGCCGCGCCGGGATTGACGAAGAAGACGACCGAAATGAGCGCGAAGCCGAACGTCAGGATGTAGAGCGGGACGGGCACAACGAAGAAGAGCAGCACCTTCAGCTTCGGTTTGAGGACGGTGAGCACGCCCAGCACGGCGAAGACCGCACCGCTCGCGCCGAGCACGGCTGCTGGATTGTTGAGCAGTATCGAGACACCGATCTGTCCGAGGCCGGCGAGCATTCCGGCGCCGATGAAGAGCAGGGCAAACTTCTTCGAACCGGTGTAGCGTTCGACCAGCGGGCCGAAAAAGAACAGCACAATGCTGTTGGAGGCGATATGAAAGAGGCCGGCCGGCGAGTGCGAGAAAATCGAGATGATCCACGTCCACACGTATTCCGGATTGGCCGTCGTGATCGTGAATATCGCGTTGAACGTATCCTGTCCGAACAGCCCTATGACCACCCATTCGAGCAGGAACGTGATCCACATCAGCCCGAGGAACGCGTAGGCTGCGTTGCCACGGAAGTAGCCGAGCGGGCCGCCGGTGCTGCTGACCCTGTCGATAATCTGGGACGCTTTCGACGTGCCGCCGGGGTTCTCGACCGAGTCGTCGAACCCGCTATCGAAGACGCCATCCGGATCGTTCCAGTCACCCAGCGCCGGGCAGTCGTGGTTCTCCGGCAACCGGTGCTCGGCGCAAAACGTCTGCCCACACCGTTTGCACTGGTATGGCATGTTCTCCTCGGCGCCACACTCGTCACAGTTGGCCATCACCACTCTCTACAGCGGCAGGATAAAAATGGGTTTGCCTCGGCGGCGGCCACGGTCTACGATGGATATCGAGTGCCGGGGGCGGCTGATCGGCCACCGGTCGGCCGATCAACCGTCCTCGACCGATCACGCCGCCTCGTCAACGTCGTCGGCCTCGTCGGGGCTGTCGGTCGTGTCGGTCGACTCGAAGTTGGTCGGCACAACGGTCGGATGCTGCATGCCGAACGACTCGTTTGATGCACTCATTGTACACGATTCTTCACGGCGTACACTGAAATAATTACCCATGCGCATAACACATCCGCGGCTGTGCCGGTATGCTTCGTGTGCATAGCCGGTCGATAGCGGCCAGCAGGAGAGTTCTGCGACAGCGAGGCCGTCAGAATTTCTCGTCGTAGAGATCCTGGCTGTGCTCAATCGCGTCGAGGGCGGCCTGTTTGTCCTCCCAGCCCAGCGTTTCGGCCGCTTTGCCCTCCTCAAGATTTTTGTAGGTATCGAAGAACTCGCCGATCTCGGCTTTCGTCTGTTCGGTGATGTCGTCGAGGTCGTCGATGTGGTCGTACCGTGGATCCTCATCCGGGACGGCGATGACCTTGTCGTCTTTCTCGCCGCCGTCGTCCATCCCCATCAGCGCGACGGGGCGGGCCTCGATGACACAGCCGGGGAACGTCTGATCCTCGACCAGCACGAGCACGTCGAGCGGGTCGTCGTCGTCGTACCACGTTCGCGGAATGAACCCGTAGTCGGAGGGGTAGTGAACGTTCGAGTGGAGCACGCGGTCGAGCACGACGGCCGGAATATCCTTGTCGTACTCGTATTTGTTCCGTTCGCCCTTGAGACACTCCACGACGGCGTGGATCGTTTCGGGCGCGTCAGGGCCCGCCTCGATATCCTTCCAGAGATTCGTCATGTGTGCGTAGGCTTCTGAAACCCGGCCAAAAACACTTTCGGGACGACCATCGTCCGGGTACGGCGAGGGCTGACAGGTGGGTGCGAACAAGGCGCGCAGGGCGTATGCACGAACGAGTCGATGGGTCTGCCCGAGTGGGCGAACGGATAGAGAAATCGTCTGATATAGACGAACGAGAGCGTATCAAATATACTATATTTGAATGGATGGCGTATTCTCTGGTAGTATTTCCCGATTATCAGCGGCTGTACGGGCCGATATACGGGATTTGCAAACGATTAAATAGGTAGACAACCAACATGTTACTGCCTATGTCAGAGGCACAATCAATTAGTGACGGTTCGGGGCTGGCGCGTGATCTCACCGCGTTCCAACAGAACATTCTGTTGATCCTCGCGGAAGAACCCCGGTACGGGCTTGCGATCAAGCGAGAACTCGAATCGTACTACGGCACTGAAGTGAACCACGGACGGCTGTATCCGAACCTCGACGACCTCGTCGAGCAGGAGCTCGTCGAGAAGAGCGAACTCGACAAGCGAACCAACGAGTACGACATCACGTCGGCCGGGTACAACGCCATCATCGATCAGTTCGAGTGGTCGCTCTCGAAGTTCGTCACGAACGAGGACCGGGCAGCAGACGTTCGTGACCTGATCGACAACTAACTACCTCCATCGTTTCGTTTTATTCGGCCGACTCCGCTAGCGGATAGTCAGCCTCGGCAACAGCGAAGACGTACTCCAGAGAGGTATCGACGGCGTCTTGCTGTGCGGCCGACGCCCACGCGTTGCGCGGAAAATACTCCTCGAGAAACTCCCGACAGTGGTCGGCCGTCGCCGCATCCATTCGCATGAGGTAGTGGTTACCCATGAAGTCCGCGAAGGCACGGGCGTTGGCGGCGTGAGGCTTGCCGTACGCGTCGGCGACGCGGTCGACGATGTCGGCGTTGTGCGCCTCGATATCGGTCCACGTACCCTCGCCGGTCGCCGCCGACAGCGGAACCTCGACGGCGCGGTCGGTGTCGTCGACCCGCTCCATACGGACGGTATCGCCATCGAGCCACGCGTCGGGGTACAGCACGAGCGTCTCGTCCTCGTCGCGCACACGCGCCGTGTAGCCGTGACCGTCGAGCGTGTCGGCCCGTGCCTCCCGGTAGGTCGCCGCCTCGTCGCCGGCGGTCTCGCGGGCCAGTCGGGTCAGCCGTTCGGCCTCGTCGACGACCGGTTCCGGCAGCGGCAGCGACGAATCAGCGTCGTCGCTTGAGTCGGCAGCATCGGTCACGTCAGCAGCATCGGTCGCGTCGACAGCATCGGTCGCGTCGGCAACATCGGTCGATCCGCCTGTCTCGGCTGTCTCGGTTTCGATACCGTCGGTCGATTCCTCGGTTTCTTCTGACATCGAGTGATCGGTTGGTGGTGAATCAGTCATCGAGAGCCTCGGTTGCGAGTTCGTCGGCGCGTTCGTTGACCTCGCGGGGAACGTGTTCGATCGACCAGCGGTCGAACTCGGTCAGGAGTTCCCGGACCCGGACGCGTCGTTCCCGCAGCGTCGGTTCGTTCGTGTCGTACTCGCCGCGAACCTGTTTGACGATTAGTTCGCTGTCGCCGCGCACGTCGATCTCGCTGGCCCCGAGATCGCGGGCCGCCTCCAGCGCGCGGAGCAGGGCCTGATACTCGGCGTCGTTGTTCGTGGTCTCGCCGATTCGCTGGCCGCCGTCGGCGGCGATGCCGTCACTCGTGACGAGTACCCAGCCGACGGCGGCCGGGCCGGGGTTACCGCGGCAGGCCCCGTCGAAGTAGACGTGTGCGCGGTCGGGACCGTCGTCGAGCAGGAGCGTCAGATCGCTCGGATCGGCCCCCTGCACGACGACCTTCTCGTCGTAGGCGACGGCGACCGCGTCGCCGCGCTCGGCCCGCCACTGCTCGTGGGCGGTGTTGCCGGCGTCGATACTGACCCCCGCGGCCTGGAGGCGGTCGGCGGCCGCCGCGGGATCGCACGTGATCGTCGGCATACCGCTGTCTTGGATAGCCGGCGGGAAAGCTAATTCGCTCTCGGCGTGTGCGACGGCGATACGGGTGGCGCAGATACCGGTCCGTGTGAACAGTTACCACGAAACATTTAACAATATGTTATTGACAACCATATAAGTGTAATGAGCCGGTCCAACCGTCAGCGGTCAAACCGAGAGCCCCAGCAGGAAACAACGGAAGAAACGGAGGAAGACATTGATCTTGACAATGTCGATCCCGACGATGTCAAGCGGACGGCCGACGACGAATTGATTCACGAGCCCACGGGGCTGATACTTGAGGAGGACCAGATCGACCGTGGACCGGAGTGGCGAGCGTTCAACCATTCGGAGCGACAGGAAAAATCCCGCGTCGGTGCACCGACGACGAAGACGATGCACGACAAGGGGCTGACGACGACCATCGACTGGCAGAACAAGGACGCCTACGGCCGGTCGCTGTCGTCGGAAAAACGGAGCCAGATGCACCGGCTCCGGAAGTGGCAGGAACGAATCCGGACGAAAGACGCCGGCGAACGCAACCTGCAGTTCGCGCTCAGCGAGATCGACCGCATGGCGAGTGCGATCGGGGTCCCCCGATCTGTACGCGAAGTTGCCTCGGTGATCTACCGGCGCGCGCTCAACGAGGATCTGATCCGCGGCCGCTCTATCGAGGGCGTCTCGACGGCTGTCCTGTACGCCGCGTGTCGAAAGGAGGGCATCCCGCGCAGCCTCGAAGAGATCGCCGAGGTCTCCCGAGTCGAGCGCAAGGAGATCGGCCGGACCTACCGCTACATCTCACAGGAACTCGGTCTCGAAATGCGACCCGTCGACCCGAAGAAGTACGTCCCCCGCTTTTCGTCACAACTCCAGCTTAGCGAAGAAGTACAGGCGAAGGCCAAGGAGATCATCGACACGACCGCCGAGCAGGGGCTGCTCTCCGGCAAGTCGCCGACCGGCTTCGCGGCCGCCGCGATCTACGCTGCGTCACTGCTCTGCAACGAGAAGAAGACCCAGCGCGAGGTCGCCGACGTGGCACAGGTGACCGAGGTCACGATCCGCAACCGGTATCAGGAACAGATCGAGGCGATGGGCATTCCGACCTGAGCGACTGTTCTCGGGCCTCCTCGTCGACCGAATATTGAAACCGCCGCCCACCGCAACTTCGCATAGATGCGGCTTTCGGAGTTCATCGAGATCGAGCGGGACGAACGCGCCGAGCGTCGTCGCCTCGCCGACGAGAAATCCTACGAGATTCTCGACCGGCTCGACGGCGTCGGCGATCAGTTCGCCGAGATCAGCGGCGGCGATGCCGTCGGTAGCGTCTCCCCCTCCATTTTCGTCGGCCGCGCGGGCTACCCGAACGTCTCGACCGGGTTGCTCTCGCCGGTCGGCAACGAGAACGACGCCGGCCAGTTCGTCACCGACGGCGCGTGGTACGAGGAGGGCGTCAGCATCGGCGACGTGTTCGAACGCCGCACCTCCCTGCTCAACGCGAGTCAGACCGCGCCCGTCGAGACCAACGTCCACGACACGTGGGAGGGGTTTCTCGGCGTCCAGCGCGAGGTCGCCCTTGCGGATCGACCGGTCGGGATCGAAGTTGGACTCGACGGAACTCCCGAACTCGATCTCGCCGACAGCGTCGACGACGTGTCGGCCCCGACCGGCCCACGGGCGCGAGCGAACGACGCGACGCTGACCGAGAACCCACACGTCCCGCGACCCGTGAAAAAGACGCTCGAGGACGACGACTGGCGGGCGACGGGGGCGATGAACTACCTCTACAATCGCGGGTTCGATGTCTACGAGATCAACACGATCCTCTCGGCGGGCGCACTCGGCAAGCGCGAGAACCGGCGGCTCGTGCCGACGCGGTGGTCGATCACCGCCGTCGACGACACCGTCGGCCAGTACGTGCGCGGCTCCCAGCGCAACGCCACGAGCGTCGATACGGTGTCGGTCTGGCACAACGAGTATCTGGGCAACAGCTTCTGGATCGTCCTCGCGCCCGGGGCAGTGGGAGTTCGAACTCGTCGAGTTCAAAGCCCCCGGTAGCGTCTGGAACCCCGATCCGACCGCGGGCGTCTGGCTCGCCAGCGATTACGAGGGCAACGGCGGTCGCACGAACTACGTCGAGGAGACGGCAGGCGCGTACTACGCCGCGCGGCTGGCCGTCCTCGAATATCTCGACTCCATCGACCGGCAGGCAAAGGCCCTCGTCCTCCGGCACGTCTCCGACGATTACTGGGGGCCGGTCGGCGTCTGGCAGGTGAGAGAAGCGATCCGGCACGCGTTCGACGGCGACCACGCCGTCAGCGAAACGTTCGACGACGCTGTCGTCGAAATCGCCGACCACCTGCCGGTGAGCCTCGGGGACCTGCGGCGGAAATCGACGCTCGCCGCAGGGAGACAGGCCGGACTGGACGCCTTCGGCTGACCGGGGCGGTGAGACGGCTGCGATAGCGGCGATTGGATATCACTGATCGCCCATCGCGTCGCTGGCGATGCTGCGACCGCTGGAGGTGAGGGTAACCTCGTTGCGGACGCGCACCCGGTCGAGAATATCGAGGTCGATGAGTCGCTCGTAGATCGCCTCGACCTCGTCGACATCTCGGCCGACAAACTCCGGGATCTTGAACGGCGAGACGCCGGAGTGCAGGGCCATCAGCACTTCCTTCTCGCCGGGTTCGAGATCCGCGTCGATCTCGTTGCCGCGTTCGCCGTGTTTGAGAAAGGATTTCGTGAACAGCTGCGTCTGTGGCGGCCCGGTGAGATGGGTTTCGATGTTCCGCCCGTCGACCGCGTGTGACACCGCGATGATACGCCGCTTCGTGTCGGCAACGGTTCGCTCCTCCGTGGCGACGCTGCTGATTTCCGGGAGCTGTAACGCGACGCGCGTCCCGCTTTGCAGCGTCGCCGTGAGCGCTTCCGGTTCGACCGATAGCCGCGCCTGTTCCCACGGTTCGTCCTGAATCACACCGCCCTCGACGGCCGGGTGTTTCGCCTTGAGCACGCTCTCGCCGATCAGCGCGCTGTACAGCCCGCGTCTGAACTCGATGTGGTCTTCCGCCGAGACGACGATCATGTCGTCGCCGAGCCACAGGTTCAGATACGTCGAGAGCGCACCGATAGATTTCGAGGCCCCTGCCGCCCCAGAAATCCCGGTGAGATCAGACAGCGTGATCGTCCGGTTGCCCGCATCGCTGGTGAGGATAACCCGTCTGTTCGATAGCAGAATGCGCCCGTCCGACCACGAGAAATCGCTGAGTTCCTGTCCGTTTTTCACCGCCACGGTGAACTGCCCCTCCGTCTCCAGAATTTGGTGCTCTTCTGCTTGCGTCATGAGTGGGTGCCCTGATACCGGCTCTCGTGACGACTACGGCAGGTACGCACAGCCTGTATCGGTCACAGCCCACACGGGTCAAAGCCCGTCCCCGTCATAGCCCGTTCTGATCACAGCCCAGAGGTGAGGCTACCCTCACCCTGTGCTACGTGCCCGGAGCGCTGTGCCAGCCCGAGTTCGGTACGGTGTGCCCGCACGTACCCTTGCAGCCTAACTAAAACTGTATACAACTCGCACGCAAATAAAACGCGGGGTAGGTCGTCAGTTGTCGTCGTCAAGCTCCGCAAAAACCGCCTCGACCATCTCGCCGGTGTCGGCGATGATGTCGTCCATGGCGTCGTCGTCTGTCGGCAGGCCGAGCAGCTGTGCGATCTTCATGATGCTGAGATGGTAGACCCGCTGTTGGCCGGGGGCTTCCTCCCAGATAATCATATTACAGGGAAACAGCGCACCGATCCGCCGGTCTGTCGCATCGAGCGCGCGGTCGGCCATCTCGGGGTTGCACGCGCCCAGCACGTAGTACGGATCGCGGTCGGCATCGACCTTTGCGTTGAGCATCTCCGACGGCGAGAACTCGACGGGAACCCCGAACCCGTTATCGAGACAGACCTCGCGGACGTACTCGATGGCCGCCTCGTGAGCCATCGCCAGCGTCGTCTGTTGCTCGCCGTACTCGTCGGGATCGATAGCCGCGGGATCGATGGGGAGTGTCATGGGCGTTGTTCGTGGTCACCGCAAAAAAGCGGGGCGGCGTTACTCGGTGGCGACGGGTTCGCGGCCGATCACGTCGCGGACGGCGGCGACGAACGTCTGCCGGCGGTCGAAGTAGGTGTCGTCGATGGAATCGAGGATCGCCGACAGCGACTCGGGACCCTGCGGCGTCCGGATCTCGGTGTCGCCGAACCGGTCGCGAACATCGCTTTTTGTCTGTGGCCAGGCGAGCCGCGCGGCAACGCGGGCGATGGGCGCGCCCTCGACGGCGCGGCCGTCGCCGAGCTGGACCGCGGGTGCCTCCTCCGCGTCGTCTGCTTCCTCGTCGGACATAGCCGGAGTGTCGGCCGGTATCGGCCTAATGGTTTCGATACCCGTATCGAGCGGCTGGCGGCCCGATTGTGCCGGATGTCTGACGTACTGTTTTGTAGCATGCCCACATAGAGGGTAGTATGACTTCGCTTTCGGACGCCTACTCGGGAACGGTCGCCGCCGAGCGGGGTCGCCACCGGCTCTTTCTCGGCGTCGGTCTCTTCCTCGTCGGCGCGGTGCTGGTCGTCGCCGGGATTCTCGCCGCCGGGTCGGGGCTGTTGACCGCCAGCGGCTACACCCTCGGCGAGGCCCGGTGGCTCGCCGGCGTGCTCGGCGGGATCGGCGTCCCCACAGTCTTCTTCGGCGTGTTTACCATCCTTCCTGCGGGCCGGACGGTCCGGGGAACCGCGCTGATCGGCGCGTCGGTCGCCATGTTCGGCGTCGCGCTGTTCGCCCACGCCTACCCCTGCCAGTGGATCGGCAACACCTGTGCGACCAGCGCGGCGAATCTGACGCTGCCGACCGCAGGGGTGTACTTCGCCGGCACGCTGACGACGTTCTGGTGTCTGTTCACCGCGGTCGCCAACTTCAAGACCAGAAACGATCCCGGCGGCACGGTGACGATGGAGGTCACCCGACAGGTCGCCGAGAGTCAGACCGACGACAGCGACGACGGCTTCGGCGGCCTCGGGACGGTCGGACTCTTCGGTCCCGAGCCGGACGGCAACGTGGCGACCCAGACCAACGCGCCCTCGCCGGCCGGCGGCGCGGCGACAAGTGACGGCGGCGCAACAGCCGAAACGCTCTCGACGCCGAGCGATGGCGCCTCGCCGACGGGCACGCAGTCAGCGAATACGGCATCGTCAACAGACACGGGGGCAGAGGTGCAGCGCACGCAGTCGCAAGCAGCGGATAGCCAGTCGACGACCGCCAGCACTGACACCCAGAGCGAGCCGGGGATCGATCAGGTGCAGCCGACCGCGAGCCAGCGCGATAGCCCGGAGACTCGATCACAGCGCGGCGGCCCAAGCAATCGAGCGGGGCGCGATGACACAGGCGAGGCGACCAGAGACCGCTACTGTGGGAGCTGTGCGTCCTTCGAGTACGTCAACACCGACGCGGGGATGCAGCCCTACTGTGCCCACCACGACGAGCTGATGGACGATATGGAATCCTGCGACTCGTGGGAACCGCGTCGGTAGCGGTTACGGCAGCAGATTGCGTTGCGAATTGCAGCAGCAGATTGCGTTGCGAATTGCAGCAGCAGATCGTGGTAGCGACAGCCAGCATCGTCAGTGCAGGAAGGCTTCGACGGCGTCGATATCCTTCGTATTGAGCACGTCACCGGTCTCGGCCCAGCCGCGGCGCGCGGTCCGGACGCCGTAGCGAGCGGTGTCGAACCCCCCAGTCGAGTGGGCGTCGGTGTTGATCGCAACTGTGCCACCAGCCTCGACGACAGCCCGGACCGCCTCGCCGGCGAGATCGAGCCGCATCGGATTCGCGTTGATTTCGAGCGCTGTCCCGTGTTCGGCTGCGGTCTCGGCGAGTGCGGTCACGTCGACCGACAGGCCGGGACGGCTGTTGATCATGCGGCCGGTCGGATGGCCGACGATGTCGACCGAGGGGTGTTCGGCGGCCCGGCACAGTCGGTCGGTCGCCGGCTCGGTGTCCTGATCCAGCGCGCTGTGCGGCGAGGCGACGACGAGATCCAGTTCAGCGAGCAGGTCGTCGTCGGTGCTTAGCGCGCCGTCGGCATCGATGTTGGTCTCGACACCGTGGAGCACGTCGATGGCGGCGTCAGCGCGAACATCGTCGATGGCGGCCATCTGCTCGCGGAGGTCGTCGTCGCTGAGGCCGATATCCTCGATGATGCCCGGTCCCGACGCGTGGTCGGTGACACAGTGGTAGTCGTAGCCGCGGTCGGCGGCCGCAGCCACCATCTCGCCGATTGCCGCCCGGCCGTCGGACCACTCGGAGTGAGTGTGCAGATCGCCGCGGAGGTCGGCCGTCTCGACGAGTGTCGGCAACTCCCCGTCGGCAGCGGCCGCGACCTCGCCAGTATCCTCGCGGAGCTCCGGCGGCACCGGGTCCAGCCCCAGCGTCTCGTACATCTCGGCCTCGGTTTCGCCGCCGAGTCGCTGACCCGCTCGCTGGTCCGCAGCCTCGCCGTCGTCGAGATCGGACACGTCGAAGATGCCGTACTCGTTGAGCTTGTATCCCTGCTCGATGGCGCGGTTGCGGAGCGTGACGTTGTGATCCTTGCTGCCGGTGAAATACTGGAGGGCCGCACCGAACTCCGCGGGCACGACGACCCGGAGGTCGACCCGGACGGCGTCGGCGCGCACGCTGGCCTTGTGTGTGCCGGCCTCGATCACGTCGTCAGCCCTCGCCCAGTCGGTGAAGGCGTCGACAACGGCGTCGCTGTCCTCACTGGCGACGAGCACGTCAACATCGCCGATGGTGTCCTTCCACCGCCGGATCGAGCCGGCCACATCAACGCGGTCGACGGCGTCAGTGTCGGCGAGGTGGTCGGTCACCGCGTCGGCGACGGGGCGGGCCTCGCCGAGTCGCTCGCGTTGCTGGCTCTCTCGGGCGAAGGGGATGTTGTCGAGGATGTTCTGCTCCGTTTTCACGCCGAACCCAGACACATCCTGAATCTCGCCGGCCTCGGCGGCCGCTTCGAGTTCGTCGAGATCAGTGATACCGAGTGCCTCGTAGAGCGTGCCGACCGTCTTGGGGCCGACGCCCTCGACACTGGTGAGGGCGGCCATCTCGACCGGCATCGACTCCCGGAGCTCGTCGAGTTCGCTGATCGTGCCCGTCTCGACGTACTCGACGATTTTCGAGGCGATGGCGTCGCCAACGCGGTCGATCTCCGCGACGGCGTCCTGTCCGGTCGCGGCGAGTTGCTCGACCGGTTCAGGGTATTCGGCGACGTTCTCCGCGGCGCGCCGGTAGGCACTCGGCTTGTACTCGACACCCTTGGCTTCGAGACGGTCGGCAAACTCGAAGAGCAGGCGGGCGACCTCGTCGTTGTAACTCATTGTCGGTGGTTGTGGAGCCGGCTACTTAGCTCCGGGCTCGTGGGTGAGTGACAAGCCAGCGGAGGCGAGTGAAATCGGCCCTGTGCTATCGCCGATTGCGGCTGGTGTCGTCCTCGTGGCCCAGTGCTTTCTTGAGGAATTTCGTCCAGCGTTTCTGGTCGGCCGCTTCCTGCCGCTCGGCTTCGGCTTCGAGATCGACCGACTTTAGCTGGTCGAGGGCGTTCAGCGCGCGGTCGATGCCGATGACGGCGTCGGCGAGGGCGGTGCCCTCCTCATAGCTGACCTCGTTGTTCTCGATCCGCTCGACGCGCTCGACGCGTTCCCGCCGGAGATTGCGTTTGGCGGTCTCGACGCGGTCGCGCTCACCCGGTGGGACCGTATCGCGGCGCTTGATCTCGAAGACGAACTCTCGGAGGTCCAGCGTCTCGCCCTGAATCTCGATTGTCTCCGGAATCTCCGCGCCGACAGTGGCCCCGTCGCGGCCGATCCGTTCGAGGAGCTGTTTCCGCTGGTACTCCTGCACACAGACGGGTAGGTGCCGAGTCTACTTGCATCCATCGCCCCCACAATCCCCCGACACCGCTTGCGTCTATCGACTCCAAACGAACGCGGCGACAGCGAACCTCACCGAGCGAACCGGGCGCAATTTACCAGAGACCACGCGGCAGCGAGCGCAACGCCACGCAACGCGAAACTGAACCTTCTTATGTGACTCGGGAGAAACAGGAATATGGGTTTGTTCGAACGGCTGCGTGGCGACAAGTCGCCGCGTGTCGCGTTCATCGGTATCGACGGCGTTCCCTACAGTCTCCTGTCGGAGCACAGCGACCGGTTTCCGAACCTGACCGCGATCATGGAGGAGGGCTCGGGCGGCGCAATCGACAGCATTGTGCCGCCGGAGTCGAGTGCCTGCTGGCCCGCCCTGACGACCGGCGTCAACCCCGGCGAAACGGGTGTCTACGGCTTTCAGGACCGCGAGGTCGGTTCCTACGACACCTACGTGCCGATGGGCCGAGACGTGCAGGCGACGCGGCTCTGGGATCGCGTGACCGAGGCCGGCCGCGAGGCCAGCGTGCTCAACGTGCCGGTTACGTTCCCGCCGCAGCGAAACGTCCAGCGAATGGTGTCGGGCTTTCTCTCGCCGGGCGTCGACAAGGCCAGCCACCCCGACGAGTTGACACAGACGCTGGAGGACGGCGACTACATCATCGATGTCAACGCCAAACTCGGCCACGAGGACGACAAAAGCGATTTCATCGAGAACGCCCACGAGACGCTGGATCGCCGGTACGACGCCTTCGAGCACTATCTCTCGGCGGACGACTGGGACCTGTTTTTCGGCGTCTTCATGACGACCGACCGGGTCAACCACTTCCTGTTCAAGGACTACGAGCGCGACGGCGAGAATCGGGAGGCGTTCTTCGAGTTCTACGAACAGCTCGACGAGTACATCGGCAACATCCGGGAGATGCTGCCGGACGACGTGACGCTCGTGATCGCCTCCGACCATGGCTTCACCAGCCTCGATTACGAGGTCCACTGCAACGCGTGGCTGCAGGAGGAGGGCCTGCTCTCCTTTGCGGACGACGACCACGACGAACTCGGCGATATCGCCGACGACGCGACCGCCTACTCGCTGATTCCGGGGCGGTTCTACATCAACCTCGAAGGCCGCGAACCACGCGGGAGCGTCCCCGAATCGGAGTACGAGGAAGTCCGCGCCGACCTCAAAGAACGGCTCGAAAACCTCGAAGGCCCCGACGGCAACACCGTCTGTGAGCGCGTCGTCGAGAAGGAGGCGGCCTTCCGCGGCGACCACGACGACATCGCCGCCGACCTCGTTGCGATCCCGAACCACGGCTTCGACCTGAAATCCGGGTTCAGCGGCCACGACGAGGTCTTCGATACCGGGCCGCGCAACGGGATGCACAGCTTCGACAACGCGACGTTGCTGGTCGACGATCCGGATGCGTCGATCGAGGACGCCGACCTCTACGATATCGCGCCGACGATCCTCGATCTGCTGGAACTGGAGTACGACCGGACCGAGTTCGACGGTGCGAGCCTGCTAAAATCGGCCTGAGACGGCGTGGACGCGAGGCTATTCGAGTATCGATAGAGAACTGCGGAGGTTTCGCATCCGGAACACACCAACACTGAATCGACCAGCTTGTAGTATACAAACTGTGTCGTGGTCGTTTAGACAGGAATTTCCTCGAGGAACTGGGTTGGGCTGTAGATTTCGATGCCGGCGTGCGTCGTGAGATCGCGGAGGTGTGCGTCACCAGAGACGATATACTCGACATCACCCGCGACCGCGGTTTCGAGTATCTTGTCATCATCGGGGTCGGCATCGATGACTGTCAGACTGATGTCGGGATCGATCACTCTCGACATGGTGCTGACCTTCGCGGTGAGGTCGGTTACCTGCTCGTCGGTGAACGGAAGCCGGTCACGGGTCAGTACGTCCCTGAGTTCGGCAAGGATCGGCTGCGATGTCACCGAGATGATACGCCGCTCTTCGGCAAGCGACAGTATCTCGTACGGCGGTCCGTCGCTGAGGGCTGCCGAGACCAAGACGTTGGTATCGAGGACGACATCAGGGTTCGTCTCGGTGTTCATCGATCAATGCCTCTGCGTCGTCGTCGCTCAGCCCGGCCCCCTCGGCAGCACTCCACATCGGCTCTAGTATGTCTCGCAGTGATTGCTCGACGAACGATTCGTCGACCTTCTTTAGAAGGATGTTGTCGTCTTTCGACACCACCAGCAGTTTTTCACCCGCTTCGATATCGAGGTCTCGCCTGACAGCCGCCGGAATCGAAACCTGTCCGCGGGAGCTAACCGTCACGACATCGACTTCACTCATTGGTCGTTCACAAGAGAAATCTTGTGTGCAAGAAAAATAAGCGTTCGGCCTCCCAGCGCGCCGCGTAAACCCGGTATCCAGCGCCGGTTCGTCACCTGCGGGAACTTCGCACAGGAGAATTTGTCCGCGAAAGCCGCTGTCTGAACAGCGCCATCGCCGAGCGACAAGCGTTTTGCCCGTGGTACCGCAACGCAGGGTATGTTACATACTGTCGCCGACGACGCGACCGATCTCTCCGCGGCGGGCCTGCAGGCCGCCTACGAAACCCGTCTGCAGGAGATTCTCGACACGGTCGGCATCGAGACAGCCGACGCCGAGACCGATCTCGACCGCGACACCCTCGCCGGCGTCGCCGACGGCGAGGCGGCCGAGCTCACGCTCACCGAGGCGGCCGCTATCGCCGCCCTCGACGACGAGTTTCCCGACGCCGAGGCGATCGTCCTCGAAACCAG
>KI543196.1:46987-55065 GCA_000496215.1 uncultured archaeon A07HN63 | reverse complement strand
CCGCGAGCCACGCGGGAGCGTTCCCGAATCCGAGTACGAGGCAGTCCGCGCCGACCTCAAGGAACGACTCGAAGATCTGGAGGGCCCCGACGGCAACCCGGTCTGTGAGCGCGTCGTCGAAAAGGAGGCGGCCTTCCGCGGCGACCACGACGACATCGCCGCCGACCTCGTTGCGATCCCGAACCACGGCTTCGACCTGAAATCCGGGTTCAGCGGCCATGACAAGGTCTTCGATACCGGCCCGCGCAACGGGATGCACAGCTTCGACAACGCGACGCTGCTGGTCGACGAGCCGGATGCGTCGATCGAGGACGCCGACCTCTACGACATCGCGCCGACGATCCTCGATCTGCTGGAACTGGAGTACGACCGGACCGAGTTCGACGGTGCGAGCCTGCTGAAATCGGCCTGAGATCGGACGTACCGCCACCGACGGTCGCGGTCTTTTGAAATGCCATCTTACTCGGTGAAGCAAACCATCCGAACAGCGCCATCGCCGAGCGACAAGCGTTTTGTCCGTGGTGCCGCAACGCAGGGTATGTTACACACTGTCGCTGACGACGCAGCCGATCTCTCCGCGGCGGGTCTGCAGGCCGCCTACGAAACCCGCCTGCAGGAGATTCTCGACACGGTCGGCATCGAGACGGCCGACGCCGAGACCGATCTCGACCGCGACACCCTCGCCGGCGTCGCCGACGGCGAGGCGGCCGAGCTCACGCTCACCGAGGCGGCCGCTATCGCCGCCCTCGACGACGAGTTTCCCGACGCCGAGGCGATCGTCCTTGAAACCAGAGATCACCTGCTGATGGGAATGACGACCGCCGTCCTCGATGTCGACGCCATCGCCGCCAACCTCGATGTCGGTCTCACCGGACAGGAGGTCCAGCAGGCCATCGAGGGGCGCGTCGAGATGACGCTGGCCGAACTCGCCGCCATCCAGTCCGTGATCGAACAACGGCTGGAGGAGTGAGATGCAGGTCGCTATCCTCGGCTGTGGCTATATCGGCATCGAACTCGGCCGCCAGCTGACCGACGCCGGCCACGACGTTACCGGCGTCCGCCGGTCGGAGGAGGGCTGTCAGGCCATCGAGGACGCGGGATTCAGCGCCCACCAGGCCGACCTCACCGACAGCGACGACGTTGCCGACTTCCCGATGCCGACTGGGTCGTCTTCGCGGCCTCCTCGGGCGGCCGAGGAGCCGACGCGGCTCGCGAGATCTACGTCGACGCCCTCGGCGACGCTATCGACAGTTACGGCACGCGCGAGGCGCCGCCGGATCGGTTCGTCTACACCTCCAGTACGGGCGTCTACGGTGATCACGACGGCGGGTGGGTCGACGAGGAGACGCCGCTTGAGCCGACGACCGACAAGACCGAGGTGCTCGTCGAGGCCGAGCGGATCGCCCGTGAGCGGGCCGCCGACTACGGCATCGACGGCACTGTCGCCCGGTTTTCCGGGCTGTATGGGCCGGACCGATACCGGCTGGAGCGATATATAGAGGGCCCGGTCACCGAGGGCTATCTCAACATGGTTCACCGCGTCGACGCCGCCGGTGCGGTCGGCTTTCTGTTGACCGAGGATCGTGCCCGCGACGAGGTCGTGCTCGTGACCGACGACGAACCGGCCGACAAGTGGGAGTTCGCCGACTGGCTGGCCGACCAGTGCGGTGTCGACGAACCAGCCAAACAGACCAAAGACGAACGCCTCGCGGAAGATGGGCTCTCGGCGGCGGCCCAGCGGCGCATCCAGACGAGCAAGCGATGTACGAACGATTACCTCCGCGAACTGGGCTACGCGTTCACCCATCCAACCTATCGCGAGGGATACCGGGATGCAATTCAGGCCTACCGCGGAGACATGGACGGCTGAGTACAGCAACACCCCATCTGTCGAGTGCGTAAAACGACGGGAACCTTCTTGTCGATTGCGCCGATTATATCGGGCATGGCTCCGCTCGCTGTCGTCGGAGACATCACGACGACCCTTCGGGCGGTCGTCGAGTCCCGACCCCTCGTGGTGGCGGCCGCGCTCGCCCTCCTCGGCATCGGTGTCGCCGTCGTTGCCTACTGGTGGCTCCGGACCACGCGCGGCGAGGCGTTCGTTGACCTTGTGAGCGAGTGGGACGAGGCGGTCGTCCTCATGCATCCAAACCCGGACCCCGACGCGATGGCGGCGGCGATGGCGATCAGCACGCTCGGCGAGCAGTTCGACACCGACATCGGGATCAACTATCCCGGCCAGATCCGCCATCAGGAAAACCGCGCGTTCCGGACCGTTCTGGATCTGGATATCGACCCCATCGACCACGTCACCGAGCTGGCCGCCGAGAACGTGATCCTCGTCGATCACAACACGCCACGCGGGTTCGAGGGCTGTGATGGGATTCTACCGGCGGCGGTCGTCGATCACCATCCCGGCGAGGGCGAGGGCGAGGCGTTCACCGACGTGCGAACCGAGTACGGTGCCTGTTCGAGCATCGTCGCCGAATACTACGACGAGATCGGTGCCGAGCCGGTGCCGGCCGACCAGCACGCCAGCGAGATCGGGGGCGATCTCGCGTTGCCCTCGGCGGTGGCGACCGGACTGCTGTACGGGATTCTGGCCGACACGAAGCAGCTGACCGTCGGGGCCGCGGCCGCGGATTTCGAGGCCGCCTCCTATCTCCAGCCCGGTGTCGACGAGGACAACCTCGACCGGATCGCCAACCCCGAGGTCGACGCGGAGGTCCTGGAGGTCAAGGCCCGCGCTATCGCCGGCCGGCAAACCGAGGGCTCGTTTGCCGTCTCCGATGTCGGCACCGTCGACAACGCCGACGCGATCCCGCAGGCCGCCGACGAGATCATCCGGCTGGAGGGGATCACCGCCGCCGTCGTCTGCGGCGAGCGCGAGGGGACGATCCACCTCTCCGGGCGGTCCCGCGACGACCGCGTCCACATGGGGCGGGCGCTCGAACAGGTGACCGACGAACTGCCGAACGCGAGTGCGGGCGGCCACGCCCGGATGGGTGGCGGCCAGATCGCGTCGCAGCCACAGCTCTCCGACGGCGGCAAGCCGGCCAGCGAACCGGAGATTCCGCGTGACCGGCTGGTCGACCGACTCTTCGCCTCGCTCTCCGGCGACGTGTGAGAACGTTGCGTCGCCGACAGCTGCACCGACCGATAGCCACAGCAGCCAACAGCCACGGCGAGCACCAGCCAGCCACACCAGCGACCCGCCATTTATACCGCTCGTCTGTCGGGATACAACACAGAGATGGAAACCACCCACCGGGTCGTGATCGACGACGCACGCGGCCTCGACGACCTCGGTGCCAACAGCGTCGAGCTGGTGGTGACCTCGCCGCCGTACCCGATGATCGAGATGTGGGACGAGCTGTTCGCCGACCTCAATCCGGCGGTCGGCGACGCCCTCGACGGCGGCGACGGCGAGGCGGCCTTCGAGCGCATGCACGCGATCCTCGACGACGTGTGGGCGGCGGTCGACCGCGTCCTCGTCGACGGCGGGATCGCCTGTATCAACGTCGGCGACGCGACCCGGCGGCTGGACGACAGCTTTCGCGTGTATCAGAATCACGCCCGGATCATCGAGGCGTTCACCGAGCTTGGTTTCGAGCCACTACCGGAAATCGTCTGGCGAAAACCCACCAACTCGGCGGCGAAGTTCATGGGCAGCGGGATGGTGCCGCCGAACGCCTACGTCACGCTGGAACACGAGTACGTCCTCCCGTTCCGACAGGGCGGCGACAGTCGTTCGTTCGAGCCGAACGCCGACCGCCGATACACTGCTGCCTACTTCTGGGAGGAGCGCAACCGCTGGTTTACCGATCTGTGGACCGACCTCCGGGGGGCAATCCAGTCGCTTGTCGATGACGACCTTCGGGATCGCTCGGGGGCGTTTCCCTTCGGCCTGCCCTACCGCCTGGTCAACATGTACAGCGTCTACGGCGACACCGTCTGTGACCCGTTTCTTGGCACCGGCACGACGAGCCTCGCGGCGGTCGTCGCCGGGCGGGACTCGGTCGGCTACGAACTCGACCCGGCGTTCACGTCGGTGCTGGACCGCCGGATCGACGACGCCCGCAGCCTCGCACGCGACGTGATCGCGGGTCGGCTCGACGCTCACCGCGAGTTCGTCGCAGATGAGCGCGACGACGGCGAGAGTTTCGCGTACACGGCCGACCACTACGACACGGTCGTCCGCACGAAACAGGAGCAGTCGATCCGGTTCTACTCCCCGACCGACGTGACCGAAACCGACGACGGCTATCGGGTCAGTCACGAACAGGTTGAGGAGATCGACGCCGTCGTCGCCGACGACTAGACAGGCGACGCTGGAGGCCGTCACTACCGCAGCACAAGCGCTGGCGACCACAATCTGTACAGCCTACACCGGCCACCGGATGCCCCACAGTCGCTCGTCGCAGGGGTCGATATCGAAATCGCAGGCGCGATAGAACGGTCGCACCCGCTCGTCGAACGCCGCGGTCAGCGGTCGCGGGGCCGCACGCTCGGCGGCCGCCGCCACCAGCCGGCGGCCGATGTCGCGGTCGCGGTGTCGCCGCTGGACGGCGATGGCGGTGATGCGAACGGGGCGAGCGTCGCCACCGTCGCCAGCATCGGCGGTATCGATAGCGTCGACCGGCTCGGTAGCGTCGTCGAGTGCAACCGCGCCGACCGGCGGCTCGCTGCCGGCGACCAGCACTGCGCCGTTCTCGCCAGCGAGCTGTCGGCAAAGCCGGTCGGAATCGGTGTCGAGCAGCGCGGTATCGAACAGGCGAGCGACGGCAGCGTGGTCGTCGGGGTCGGCACGGCGGATCGGGCGGTCGGGAGCCATCGAGCGGTCAGTCGGTGTTACTCCGGTTGCGTTCGAGTTCGAGCAGCAGGCTCTCGACGGTCGGGCGGTCGCTGGGGCCGTCGCCGACGTAGGAGTAGATCAGCCGCGGTTCGTCGTACCGCTGGTCGACGATGAGCGCCAGCGGCATCCGCCCGATCAGGTCGTGGAGTTCGCCGAGAAACCCGAACCGGACGGGCTGGCCGAAGCGGTCGGCCATCGTGCTGTCGGGGTCGGCCAGCACGGGAAACGGGAGGTCGTAGGTGGCGGCCCACTCGGCGGCCCGTTCCTTGGGTTCGGGGAGGATCGAGACGACGACCGCGTTGCGGTCGCGGAACCCATCGTAGCGGGCGGCGACGCCGCGGACCTGCTCCTGACAGTTACTGCAGTGGTAATCGCGGTGAAACAGCATGACGACGAAGTCAGCGTCGATCTGATCGAGTTGCAGCGGGTCCGGCCCCGACCCACCGTTCGGGAGCTCAAAGGAGAGATCAGTCGGCGTCGATTGCATACCGGCCGTTGCGACCCGACCACCAAAAATACTCAGTTCCGCCGGAGCAGCCCGGTGACTGCAACGCGGCGGCGGCGGAGCGGTCGACACGACGGATCAGGCCGCATCGGCACCGAGCAACCGCGGCAGGGCCGTGTCGGCGAACGTGAACCCGAGCACCAGCAGGATCGGCGCGAAAAACAGCCCGTAGAAGCCGAGCACCACGGGGCCGAAGATGTACGCCAGCATGAGCAAGCCGACGTGCGTGCTATCCCCGCTCAGGTACGGCCGGAGCACGATGTCCGGGATCGTATCGACGAGGACAATCGCAACGACCAGAAACCCGGCGATGTACGCCAGCAGCGGTAACTGCCCGTTCAAAATGACGGGGATGGCAGCGATTATCGTCAGCGGAACGTAGACGATCTTCATCCCGATCACGGGGATGAGACTCGCCACACCGGTGAGCGCGCCGGACAGCACGGGATACGGCACCTCGACGGCTGTGGGCACGACGGCGTTGTAGGCCATGAACACGACGATGCCGATCAGCGAGATGACGATCACGTTCAGGAGGTTCCCGAAGAGGACAGCCTCCAGTTCCTCGTCGGCGGCCTCGAAGAACTCCCGGACGATATCGTCGTCGTCGAACCGAAGCAGCCACCGCCGGAACGTCGACCCCTCGATCAGCAGGTAGTAGGTGACGACCGCGATGATGAACGTGTTCAGGAAGAACCCGCTGACGAGACTGGTTGCAAACGACGCATTGTCGATGCCGAACTGGATGAACGGATCCAGTTGCCCGGTCTGATAGGCGTCGATGATCCCCTGAATCGTCGGCCGTGGGAGGTCGTTGACACCGTCGAACCAGGCGACACCGGCTGGCACTGACTCGACGACCGGGTACGTCTGGACGAAGTTCTGGGCCTCGAGAATCAACAGTACGACCGTGTAGCTGAGCAAAAACAGGAACGGGACAACGAGAAAGGCAATCGTCGCCACGGCACGGAGCTGTTTCGGTAGCTTGAACCGGTCGAGTTTGTGGTAGAAGTTGCGAGAGGAGTAGTAGAGGAACACGGCGATGGTGAACGCCGCGATGAACTGTGAAACGAGATAGCCGATGACAGCGGCCACACCGAGCCCGAAGGCGGCAACGACGGCTCGTTTTTCGTTCATATCGGGTTGCTATCGGGTGCAGTATATAAGCGATTGTGGATTACGTCGCCGCCGTCTCCACTATCCTGATACCGCCGGTGACGAAGTCGCCCAGCACGGCCCAGACTGTGGCCGGCTCGACAACGACCACGGTTCCGGTCGCCTGCAGCACGACGAGCGTCGCAAACGCGAGTTCGGAGACCACCCGAAGCCCGTGACTCCGCGACCGGAGGAACGTGAAGCCGAGCGGAACGAGACACGCGAGCAACACCACCACAGCGAGTGGAAGGGTGACGAGGCGGGTGAGCGTCGGCACAGCGAGGTTGTGACGGAACCGCTGATACGGACTCTTGGCGTCAGTATACGATGGCAGGGCGGCCGCCGCAACGGCGAACGCGATCACGAGCAACAGCCCCTGCAAGAGTGGCGTCAAGACCGACGCCGGGATCACGCCGCCGAGTTGCGTGCTGACTTGCTCGACGAACCCGGCACCCGGCACGCGCATCGCCGCGGCAGCCATCCCGGCCGCGACCGCGCTGTTGGCGGCGACCGGGGCGTAGCTGATGGCGAGTTGCTGGAGTAGCGAATACCGACCGCGGTGTTTGACATGGGCCGTCAGATCGAGGTCGGTGATCTCACCGCCGGAAATCGTCACCGCGGCCGCGTGAGCGAGTTCGTGAACGACGACCCCGAGGCGTCGAAGACGGCTGTACCAGCGAAAGACGGTGGAGTACATTGGTGATCGAAGGGTGGCTGTGCTCGGTGGCTACCCGCCCTTGATCAGCCGGACGACCTGCACCGCGTCGGCGGTGACGGGCTGATCCTCGGGAACCGGCGTGCCGTCGACGAGCACGGACACCTCCTGTGGGCTGTAGTCGATAGTATCGAGGAGGTCGGCGTAGGTTGCCCCGTCGTCGACTGTGAGTTCGTGGGTCGCCTCGTTGACAACCTCGACGGTCACGTCCATAGCGGCTGTAGCGTGCCGGTGTGAGAAAAACTATCGGCTCGTTGCTTCGGGGCGGCCACCCGAAACACCGGGAGGGTGAGACGAAAGGGACTTAACGCCGTCCGGTGTACCCGTTCGTGGACTAGGTCGGGCAGGTAGGCCCTGCTCTCCACCCGTGAGACAGTCTTTAGCGGGGACCGAACGCCGGGGGCGTCGGTCGAACCGACGCAGGCCTCGGGAGCCAACGTCGAAACCTCGTCCGTCGGGGACAGCGGTCCGCCGTGCACACCCGCAGGGGTGTCCCACGGCGGTTGGCCGGCGACAGTGGGTCAGGCGCGGAAGCGAGCAGCCCATCGCCGGACGCCCGTCGCTCGCCGGATCGCGGGGTGGAGGAGGCAACCGAGAATCCCTGTGTCCGGAACGGCCGGCCACCCCGGGTGTCCACTATTCATACCGGTTGCAACACCCGAGACCGACAGGTTCGATTAGCCGCGGCTCCAACATTTGCTATGAGCGACGAGGCCGACACTGGCAGCGACGAAAACCACTCAGAGAGCGACGAAATCGACAAAAGCGACACCGAGCGAGTCGCGGGCGACATCCACGCAACCTACACCGAGGCCGACGGCGAGCGTCGGCTCCGCTTCGAGCGCGAT
>KI543196.1:40969-45560 GCA_000496215.1 uncultured archaeon A07HN63 | reverse complement strand
GGCCTGCACGATACCCATGATCAGCGCGTCCTGTGCGTGGAGGTCCGGATAGGTGATCGTCGTCACCATGAGGGCCGCGAGCACGCCGATGAGACCGACGAGCTGCCAGACAGCGGTGTAGCCGGCCAGCACCGCCGCCGCGAGGATCGTCGCCGCAAGCGTCGTCTGGACGCCCTCGGTCACCTCGCTGTCGTAGTCGTAGGCGGTGTACATCCCCAGCCGCGTGATGGCCATGGCGACGAACAGCGCGGGCAGCGAGACGCCACAGACGAATAGCGCCGTCGCGTCGGCCAGCATCCACGTCTCGAAAACGACGGCGACGACCAGCACCGCGGGCGCGACGCCGAAGGAGGCCACATCGGCCAGCGAGTCGAGATAGACGCCAGCGGGCGTGCTGCCGCGGCGGCGGGCGACAATGCCGTCGAGGGCGTCGGTCATCGCGCCGACGAGAATCAGCCGGGCCGCGAGTCCGACATCGACGAGGGCCGCGGCGGTCGCCAGAAACCCCAGCGCCGCGTTCGACACGGTGACGGCATCGGCGAGCCCCAGTCGGCCGACGAACCGCGGTTGCATACCTCGCTGTTGGCTCGTCGGCTGTTATGTGTTGTTATCTGCCCACCGCTGGCCGGCGCTGCTGGCGTCGCCGTCGTTCGGCGGCCGTCTCGACCGACAGACCGCGCGGCCTATATGCCTCCCAGCCGTACCGATTCGTATGACGGAGCCGCACACGCGACGGCGGGTGCTGGCGGCGGTCGGGACGGGACTGACCGGCAGCGTCGCCGGCTGTATGGGTGCCTTCGCCCGCGACGAGTTTGACGTGGGGATGCGAACGCAGGCGTTCGCACCCGAAACGCTCCGCGTCGACGCCGGCACCACGGTCGTCTGGAAGAACACCTCGACGCGCGGTCACACAGTGACCGCCTACGAGGACACCCTGCCGGACGGAGCGGCTACTTCGCCAGCGGCGGCTACGAGAGCGAGGCCGCCGCCCGCGAGGCGTGGACCGCCGACAACGAGGGATTGGTCCTCACCAGCGAGACCTACAGCCACACGTTCGAGATTCCCGGCAACTACGGCTACGTCTGCCTGCCCCACGAGGAAGGCGGGATGATCGGGACGATCATTGTCGAATAGCGTACTGTCGGTGGGTGTCGTTGAAGAACACGACAGCGCGGCCGCTCGTCGCGTTGCGGATAGTAACCGCAAAAAATTCGACCGGCTCAGACGTCGGCCACGTCGTCTTCGTCGACATCGACGGCCGCGGCTTGCTCCTCTGCCAGCTCTTCGGGCCGGGCTTCGAGGCGGAGCTTCGTGACCTCGACGCGGCGTAGCGGGTAGATCTGCTTGGCCTCGCCGTAGATCGCCGAGGAGAGCCGACCTTCGATGACGCTATCGGCCAGCTCCTCGAAGCTGCGTTCCTCGGCGGCCTCTTCGACGAGGTCGATCATGACTCGTCGGATGGCGTGTTCCTGACTGTTGTCGGCCTTCTCGGTCGTGAAGGCGACCGGCTGGAGCTGAATCCGGTAGTCGTCGGTCGTGACGACCGTGATCGCGGCCTCGACCTTCGAGGCACCGCGCCGGACGAGACTCCGCAGATAATCGCGGGTGAGCTCGTGTTTGATGAACTCGGTGTAGGCCGTATCCGAGCCCACGTCCGTGATCTTGAACGTGAGCTTCGTGTTGTCGGAGCCGGCGTCGTCGTTGATGTCGCCGAGGGTCGTCTCGATCGTCCGGCCGACGACCTGCTGTGGTTCTGCGGCGATCGTCTCGCCGAGTTCAGCCCGGTCGAACTGCTCGGGCGCCTGTACTGTATACCATCGTTTACCGTCCTGTTGGGTGGATACTGATCGTTCGCTCATGATTGTGGTGTGTCGTCTGCATCGTGGGCTGCATCGCAATCGGCTGCATCGCGGTCGGCTGTATCGTGGTCGACTGCATCGCGGTCAGCAGCTGTGCTATCGACCCCAGCGGTCGGAGTCTCGGCGGCTGCATCGAGTACCGCAGCCGCGACACCGAGGTTGACGACGTAGTCGTCGACCGTCGCCTGCAGGCCGCCGGTGGAATCGCGCTCGATGTCGGTCTCGACGGTCGCCCCGTCGGTCCGCGTCGTCATCGACGCGGTGTTGTCGGGGGCGAGCGCGCGGGCGACACGGCCGGCGCGAACCGGCGTGTCGTGGTCGGTCGTGACGGTCGCCGTGCAGGCGTCCGCCCGACTGTTTTGCGTGTCTGTCATGCGTCAAGTGTCTCCCTGACTGCGGCGATGGTGTCGCCGGCGTCGATCTCGCCGTCGACCGCGAGCGTCGCGGCCGTCGGCGTGCCGCCGCCGTCGCCGTCGAACTCGCCCGCGACGGTTCGCATGGTCGCACCGAGTCCGCGTTGCTCGACCGCCGCGGCGGCGGCGTGTCGCTGGCCGTCGACCGGCGCCTCGGTCACGACAAGCGCGACCGGCTCCGGCGACCGGAACCGGCGGGCGAGGCGGGCGACTGTCGGCAGCACCGTCGGGCGGTCCGTCTCGACGCGGAAGACCGAGACGCCGTCGTAGCGGCCGACCGTCGGCGACGCGAGGGCGGCGTGTGTCGCCGCGCCGTGTGCGCGCCAGACCTCGATGGCCTCGCTGACGGCACCGGGGGCGTCGAAGGCCAGCGAGAGGGCGGCTCCCGGTCGCTCGCGGGCGAGTGCCGACAGCACGTCGGCGTACCCGCCCAGCGTCGCACACGGGCCGGCCGGTGTCGCGTACGGCCGCAACGCCGCCTCGACAGAGTCGGCTGCCTGTGGGGCGGCCGTCGGCGCGGTCGCGGTTTCGACGGCGACCAGCGAGGCCAGCCGCGTGTGCGCCGCGTCGTCGCGGTCGCCGTCCGACTCGCTCGAAACGTCGATCTCGGCGAGATGATCGCTGGCTGCCTCTGAGTCGCCCGAGAACGACGCGTCGACCCGTGTCGTGTGGGCGAGCCCGTCGGCGATATCGGCTGTCGGCAGCGCGACACCGGGCCGACGAGCAACGAGGTTGGCCGTCTGAGCCGCCTCGAGGAGTCGCTCGCTGTCGGCCGTGCCGGGTGTCGCGCCGGCGGCGATCACGCCGGCCAGCGCGAGCACCGGGTCGGGATCGACGCCGAGGTTGCGGCTGATCGCCGCGGCCGCAACGCTGGCCGGGGTATCACCGGGTGTCGGCACCGCGAGGTCTACCGTGGCACGGCGGCCACGGCTAACCACGAGCGTCCGCGCGTCGGTGGCGGCACCGTCGCTGTCGGTAGCGGTGTTGCTGTCGCCGGCATCGTCGCCCTCGGCGGCCGCTGCCGCGGCGGTTGGGTCGGCGGCGACGTGGACGCGAAACGGGATTCCTGCTCGCGGAGTGCGACCGCGAGCAGGCCGCAGGCAGCCACGCTATCGCCATCGGCGTGGCCGAACAGCCGCACGAACGGCGCGGCTGCTACCGTCGAAGCCACCGTGTGGGTGGCCTCGGCGTCGGCTGCGGTCCCTGTTTCGGCGTCTACGTTCGACATCGTGTGCAATTAGTCGAGGCGTTCCTGGGCTTGCTCGTAGCTGTAGTTGAACTCCGCGTCGATCTCGTCGCCGCGGTAGTAGTCGGCGAGCCGGCGGATCTTCGACTCCGTGTTCTGGAGTGCGCGCTTGTTCTGGTGGTCCTGACCGTTGTCGTCCATGTGCTCGTGGAGATTGATCGCTCGCTCCATGAGGTTGCGGAGGTCCTCGGGCAGGTCCGGCGCGGCGTCGTGTTCCTCGAGGATTTCGCCGACCTTCTTGCCGGTGGCGAGTTTGACGTTCGGGATCGGCGTCCCCTTGACGCCCTCGTCGCGGAGTTTCATCCCGATGACGCTGGGGTCGTGACCCTGTTCGGCTAGTTCGACGACGCGAGACTCGATGGCCTCGGCGTCGACATCGCTCCATTCCGGTGGTTCGTCTGCCGCCGGGCGGTCCGAACCGGACGAGCCACGGCGACGGGTATGCATTCGTGCCATTGTTAGGTTGGAACGGCACAGGCCGCAGAAACGACGTGTCCACACAGCCGAGAGGGGCGGCTGGCCCGGGGGCCACACCCCCCGTCCGGCTGGTGGCGCACTGTCGCAATCCCAAGCCCGTGTGGGCGAGTCAGAGTTACGACTGTGCTGTTCCCACCGGTAATCTCTATTGTGGGCGTTAAGAGCTTTCTATTCGGTACGACGGCCGAGATAGCCACCCATTTCCCCGAGTCGAAGGGCTTAAGACTGAAACCGGGGTACGACAGGGTGCGATAGCGGGCTCATAGATCAGCGGTAGATCATCCCCCTGGCACGGGGAAGGCCGCGGGTTCAAATCCCGCTGAGTCCATCGGAGCGACCGAGTTTTACGAGGGAGCGAGAATGAACGAGGCGAGCGTGAGCGAAGCGAACGCGTGGATTTGAACCCTGCCAGTCGCGCGCAGCGAACGGAGTGAGCGAGCACGTCTGGTTCCGGTTCAAATCCCGCTGAGTCCACTTCTCTCGTTTTCGCTTCGCTCGAACTCGTTCAGTGGACTCACCGACCGCCACTCGCTCACTACGTTCGCTCGTGGGAGTCCCGCTGAGTCCATCAGGGCCACTGAGTGTTACGAGGGAGC
>KI543196.1:32703-40949 GCA_000496215.1 uncultured archaeon A07HN63 | reverse complement strand
AAACACGAACTGACAGCGGGTATCGGTATGTCGGACTCGGCGGAACTACTGTAGCTATCCACCCTGTCGCGATCACGCTCTGTTTCCACCTCCTGCGGAGTCACAACGAGGCCCTGTACGTTGCCGGCCACTATCCGGAATGCGATGGTCGTACCCGGCGTGGATCGTCATCCAGCAGGTGTCAATCAATCGGGTGACCAAGGGCTCTGGCTGGGGGCAAGGCAGTTGCGGCTGCCGGTGTGAGGAGCAGTTGCTGAACTATAGCTTCGGCTCTCCAATCGTGAGTCGCGTCGCCAGAAAGCGAAATCCGGGACGGGTGGGCATTCGTCCCGGCCTGTTCCGGGCAGGCAAACAGTCGGCATACACGGGCCGACTGTATCATCATGCACAGTGACATGTAAAAAAGATGTCGCCCCAGTTATCGGTTTGGATATTTTGAGGTGGGTGAGAGGGTCGCGTCTGGGCGTGTTTCTATCTTTCACCAAGTGAAGAATAGCTCAGAAGTTACTACTGGTATATAAATTTTAGTGAACACTTTTATATTACTCCCCGTTGTACATACTGATGCCGGTTGGCAACGTTCCGGGCAGGCGTCACACGGGCAGGCACCCCAGACCACGCAGCAGTCCAGATCAGTCCCGATGTGGTGGGCACACAGCCGGGATAGATTCGACCGTCTCCTTGTTCCGTAGATACCGACGAGAGAGCCGCGGCAATGGGCGAGTCGGGCGTAGCTTCGAATGGAGTCAAGTAGCAATCCAAGTACCGAGGCAGCGAGTCCAGCGGCGGCGCGTGCCGGGTAAATGGATCAGCCACCGCATGAACGGGCCAGCCACCGCAATCGGTGCCAGTGCAACCACCCGTCGACACGTCCGACTACCACTCCATCGGGGAGGGAGGCGATAGTATTTTGTTCACAACGGAGTAGCTGTGTGGCGTGGGAACAGATCGTGACCGCGTGTGGGCGAGCGTGCTCCGGCTATCGAACCAACAGGCCGGGTTCTCGGTCGACGAGATCGAACACAGCTGTACGGAGCTGTTCGGTGACGACGCGCCGACACGAGACTCGGTTAGCGACACGGTCGACACGATGGTTAGCTGGGGAGTACTGGAATCGTTCGGGTTCGACAGCGGCACGACCTACTACATACTGAACGACGAGGATATCAGCCCATAACGCCGCAACCATTGCAACACGTGCGGCGATAGCCCCGCAAGTAGAGCGTGCTGATTGGCTTTTTTATTACCGCGCGTTACTGACAGTTCGTCGGCTCTCCCGCGATATACTATAGATTCCGAATATATAGCTTTCAAAACCGGGCATGTATTGGAAACACTGGCGATATCCGCCGATCGGCAACTCGTTTATTTGCGCTCGGCTCCTACGATTGTATGGCCCCCACAATACGAGCCAACGTATCTGACAGACAGGGACTCACCCATCTGCTTGGGGGCCACACTTACTCACCCGTTTGCAGGTGTCGACACCGACTACTGATTCGATGTCGGTGGCAGAGTCGAAACAAGAGACATGAGGATGAGCGACAGCCGGTGGGTGATCGCCTGGTTGCCGCTGTGCCCGGCAATGCGTGGCCGGTTTCAGAGACGAGGATCGAATGAGAGCTGGACATTGTCCCGACGCTGTTGGGCTCTGTGGCACCAGAATTCGGGCCAGAGTGAGACTACCCCGAGAGATCAGTGATCGTCGCCCGCACCCGTTCCCAGTGGCTACCCTTCCAGAAGAACTGCTCGCACTCGCGGCACTGCCACACGTGGGCCACCGCGTCGGGCGCGTGGTCGGGTCGCTCGTCGGGGTCGATCCGCTCAACGCGGCCGTTGCAGACGCTACAGCGGTCGGGCTCCGTCGGGAGATCGATCTCGATCCCGTTGTCCTGCAGGGCAGCGAGTTGCGCCTCAATCTCGCGGGCCTCCAGCAGCACCGCGTCGGCCGTGCGTGCGGCCAGCTCCCGGTCACGTGTGATCAGCGTGCGATCGGTGGCCGCAGCCCGCTCGCGGATCGCGTCGTCGGTCTCGATGCCGTCCTCCTGTACGTACAGCGTGTCGTGGCCACACATCCGCAGGTAGGTGACGAGCGTGCCGAGCATCGCATCCAGCAGCAACCGTCGCGCCATGCGGTGTCGTTCCGGTCGCTGGTACTTGGCTCTGTGCTCGACGATAGCGTGGCAGCCGGCTGAAATACGCCGGATACCGGCGGTAAGCCCCGACAGCCGCAGCTCACCGGGGCTGAAATGTAAGCAACGCAGCCAGAAAGCGAAATATGGGACGGGTGGGCAACGCCCCAGCTTGGTCCGGGCAGGCAAGCAGTCGGCGTATATCACGGGCCGACTACGTGTTACTGCACAGTGGCGTATAAAATATCCATCGGCCAAATTATCTACTTTGATTTTTGGGTTAGAAGATCGCCGATATTGACCCATTATCCACTGACTCAACGTCGAATGTGTGCAGATTGTCATTCCGCAGCTTATTATCTATATCGATAATTTAAGAACCATATTTATATGCGAATCCGGTCAATCTTGACGTACTGGTATGCCACCTTCCGGGCAGGCGCACAACGGGCAGGCATTCCAGTGAGGGCACTCCACCATCCGGTCCCGATGTGGTGGGCACACAGTCGGGACGGGAACACGCATTCGTTTTCTGCGCGATCCTTTCATTTCGAAAGACAGTCTGCAAGTAATTTGCTGGTGCGTGCAAAAAGATTGAGGTATTGTCACCAGTGACAAAATAAATTATACATACTGAAAACTGGGCAGTTATGTTTATACATGTATCGCCACTTATTCTACTTACTGGGATACCACGTCCGGGCAGGCATCAAACGGGCAGGCATGCCAGAATGGATTACGCACACACTGAGCCCCTCGATCCAACCCGGTGGGCACATTACTCGGGTTGCGGTCGACACTGGGCTTTTTTGAGGCGGTGGTGGGCACCGCTCGCCTGACGTACTGTCGGTTGATTCTCTCCCTGACTACAAGCGATAACAGTCCTGTGACCACAATAGACCTAGGACCTGCTGTATCAGGCTTCCGGCGGGCTATCGTGGACGTTCGACTGTATCGACGACGCCAGGGTGTGTGCCTGTGACCCTTCGTCGACCGATTCGAGGAACGATTCGAGGCTATCCCCGACGACGGAGGCATCGAGTTTTGCGAGGGCCGCAGCCGCGATAATGCTGAGATACGCGTCGTCGCCATCCAGTGCCGCAAGCAGACACTCCACCGTCTCGTCGGTGTCGCTTTCGAGCTGGCCCAGCAGCCAGGCCGCATTCCGCTGTTCGGAGCTGCGGGGTGAGTCCGCGACGATGGAGGCGAACTCGTCCGAGACATCGGTCGGGACATCCTGCCCGATCTGTTCGAGTGCCGCCTCTCGGACGGCGTGGCCGTCGTCGAAGTCGGCCTCGGTGAACGTCGTGATGAGCCCCTCGGCGGCCTCCTGCCGCAGCTCGTCGCTGGTGTCCTCGGTGAGTTCGTCGACGATCAGATCGACCGTCTTTCGAGCACCGAATTTCCCGATCTCGCTGATCGCACACCGCTTGAGTTCGTCGTCCGTGCCCCGGGACGCGGTGACCAGTGCCTCGTAAGCCGCGTCCGTCCCGATTTTGACCAGTGCCTCTGTCGCGGCCTGTTTGGTCCGGCTGATCTGCGTGTCGTTCGCGGACTGCTGGTAGGTATCTTCCTCGACACGCAGATGCTGTTTGATCGGCTCGACGAACGTCTCGTCGCCGACCTCGCCACCCGCTTCGATCGCGCGCCGGAGCACGCGCAGATCGACTTCCTCCTGTATAGTCGACCGCAGTTTTTCGATGGCGCTGTGCGTCCCGACATGCTCGAACCCCGCCACAGCGAGAAACCGCAGTTCAGCCCATCGCTTGCCGTGCCACTCGGTCAGAACGACCGGGTACGGCGACTCCGTCGGCGTCGATTCCGGCTCCATCTCCAGTCGGGTAATGATGTTGTCGACGATCGACTCGTCGATATGGAGCAGCGTTCTGACGACGTTTGCGCGAACGGCATCGCTGGGATCGTTGAGGACTGCTGTTACGAGTGCCTTGCGTGTCTGGGGTGTTAGCTCCTCGCTGAACTCATCGACGGATTCCGAGAGGACACCGGCTGCGCCGTAACGAACCGCCTCGTCGTCGTGATCTCGTATGTGGCTGATGATATCATCGTACGCTCCCCGATCCGACAGCGAGTACAGGTGATCGAACATCACCGGGGAGGGTTCGTCAACCATTGGCTAGGGATAGACTCGCAGAGATAAAAAGAACGGTGGCTAGATAATCAAATCAGATAGTTAGAGATACGCGGTAGAGAAGGGAGATCTACATACCATTACCACACATCTATGTCCCAGATTGTCGAACAAGGGGTTCTATCGGGAACAGTGGGGTACCGCCGGGAGTCGTCTGGTAGCCGTTCGACGGCACGGCTTGAGGATGACGAGCCCGTTCACTGGATGAGATAGGTCTTGTTCGGTTCGATCGTCTTCGGGGCGGTCAATTGTTCGGAGGATTTCACGTTCTGTGGGGTCGTGAGTTCAAACGTCATCTCGTCCTCCGGCCTGAGCGGGTCGATACCATCGATGGCGGTCAGGTCGAACGTTACCACAATCTTGTCCTCGCGTTGCTGCAGAACAGTCGAGTTGCCGTTTCCACCGGCCACTTTCTCGTACGTGACCCCGCTTCCGCCGCCGTTTTCGAGGTAGGCGTTCTGTTGTTCAAGCTCCCCACTGATCGTCCGTTTTGATCGCTCAAAGAGGTAGATCGCTTTACTCAGGTCAACTTCCTTGGCTCCACGCGCCAAGATCACGTGGGCTCTGAGCGTGTCGAGGGTCCCGTCGCCGGCGGTGTCGACTCCCTCGACCTTTTGCAGGCTCACCGCACCACTACCAGCCCCGCCGGAGCCGTCACCGGAACTTCCGGTGATGGGCTCGGGATCCGGCCCGAACAGGTTCGAACAGCCTGCGATCGCGGATATACCGACCGTGCTGGCGAGTCCGAGGAGGCGTCGCCGGTTCATACTACGAGACGAATAACCCAATTAGTAAAGAGATACCGGGGACGTTTCGCCGGCGATGCCAGACACACAGCAGTGCTGACGCAGTAGCTGACCGTGCCGCTGCACACTGCGACTACCGTGTCGCCACACGCTGCGGCTAGGTGTCACCACAGGCTGTCGAGAAACGGCGCAGGCTATCAGCGACGACTGAATCGCGTTCACATATCCAGCCGGATACCGTCGAGACACTCTGGACAGACCCACTCATCGTCGTACCCGTCGCTGTCGGCCTCGAAGTTCGATACCGAGAGGTCCGACGCGGCTTCGACCGTGTCACGCGTCAGGGTGCTGTACAGAACAAGTGCCGACCCGCACGTCTCGCACGTACTGCTGATGTGTTCTGGTTCCGCTGACTGCTCTGTGCCCGGATTCGATCGAGTGCCCGACATACAGTTACATATTTGTGGTATATCCACTTCACTCTATGGTTATTTATCATTATATATTGATGGCCACCTGACAGCTATCAGCAGCGACGATGGAGCAGGCGTTACAAAACGGACCCCACGTCGCTCACCTGTGAGAATCCCGCAAGAAGACGAACAGGATCAAATACAGGCCGTGGCTCACTCGACAGCGAGCACTTCGAGTTCGAACGTCAGCGTCTCGCCGGCCAGCGGTGCGTTGAAATCGATCCGCGCCGTGTCGTCGTCAACGTGAGTGATCTCGGCAGGAGTGCCGTCCTGCGTCTCGACGTACTGGCCGACCTCTGGATCGCGGCCATCGAGTGTCTCGGTGAGTTCGTCGGTATCGTACTCCCGAACATGGTCTTCGGACCACTCGCCGTACCCTTTCTCCGGCGGGATGTCGATGGTCTCGGTCTCGCCCGCGGCCATCCCGATCAAGGCCTCATCGACCCCGGCGATCACCTCACCGGCACCGACCTCGACGGTCAGAGCGTCAAACTCCCGGTCCGGCTGGGCGTCGGCCAGCCCGGACTCGGTCGCGACGGTCTCGCGGGAGGTATCGAAGACGGTGTCGTCCTCGGCGCGTCCAACGTACTCGATCTCGACCGTATCGCCGGCGTCGATTGTCATGGACACGAGACGTTACGGGTGAAAATAATCCTTGGGATCAGGTTGCAGCAGTCAGTATCGGCTAGTCTGCCGATAGCGTCGCCCTGCGTGGTTACAGTCGCTCGGTGATCGCCGCCGCCGTCTGCTCGCCGATTCCGTCGATATCTCTGAGGTCGGCTTCGGTGGCGTCGCGCACGTTGTCGACGCTGCCGAACCGACGGAGCAGCCGGTTTCTGGTTTCGGGACCGACGCCGGGCACGCCGTCGAGAGCGGTCGAGACATCGTCCCGCAGTGTCTGGTGGTACTGGACGGCAAACCGGTGAGCCTCGTCGCGAACGCGCTGGCAGACATGCAGGTGGTCGGCGTCGCTCGGCCAGTCGAAGGTGCGGTCGGGCGTAAGCACCAGTTCCTCGTCTTTGGCGAGTGCGATGGCCGGTACGTCCCAGCCGGCTGCAGCGACGGCGTCGCGGGCGGCATCCAGTTGTCCCTCGCCGCCGTCGATCAGCAGGAGGTCGGGATCGGGGCGGTCGTCGCGGCCCTCGACGGCGCGGCTGGCCCGCCACGACAGCAACTCGCGCATGTTGGCATAGTCGTCGTTGCGGTCGGGGAGTTGCTTGCGGCGGTAGTCGCTGGTTGCCGCACTGCCGTCAACGAAGACGACGTTGCTGCCGACGGCCGCGGTCCCCTGACTGTGGCTCACGTCGAACCCCTCGATCCGCCGCGGACGGTCGATCCCGAGTGCGTCACCGAGCGCGGCGAGTGGGTCGCCCTCGGCGGGCGCCTGCCGGGCATTCTTCAGCGCGAGGTCGACCAACGTCGCCTCCCGGCCGGCACCCGGTACCCTGACCGCGACGCCCTCGGTCTCCAGCCACTCGATCACGTCATCGTCGGCAGGGCGTTCCGAGAGCAGGATCGCGTCGGGCAGCGCGCGGTCGGCGTAATACTGCGGGAGAAACGCCGCGAGCAACGCGGCCACGCGGTCCGCGCCCGAGTCGCCGTCCGGCGCGGCGAGGGTGTGCCGCGAGCGGTCGACGAGCTGGCCCTGCTCGCTTCGGAGCCGCGCCACCGTCGCCTGGTCGCCCTCGACGGCGACGCCGAGAACGTCTGCGACCGCCTCGTCGCTTCCGCCAGCGACCGCACCCTCGCTGTCGCCGTGGATCGTCTCGACGGTTTCGAGCTGATCGCGCAGGGTGGCGGCCCGTTCAAATTCCTGATTCGCGGCGGCGGCCTCCATCTCCCGGCGGAGCGGGTCGGCCAGCACGCCCGTTTCGCCCTCGAAAAACCGGATCGCGCTCTGTACGTCCTCGCGGTAGTCCGCGGCCTCAATCTCGCCGGTACAGGGTGCGGTACAGAGGCCCATCTCGTAGTCGAGACAGGGCCGGTCGCGGCCGCTGTACTTGTGATCCGAGCAACCACGCAGGCCGTAGATCTCGCGGATCGCCTTGACCGCGGTTTCGATCCGGCCCTTGTCGGTGAATGGGCCGAAGACGGTCGCCGCGTCGTCGGGGTCGCGGGTGATCTCGATGCGGGGCACCTCGTGGTCGGTGAGCTGTACCAGCGGATAGGATTTGTCGTCCTTCAGCCGGACGTTGTACCGCGGCTGGTGGCGTTTGATCAGGTTGGCTTCGAGCAGGAGCGCCTGCGTCTCGGTGTCGGTGACAGCCACATCAAGCGACTCGGCGTGGTCGACCATCCGGGCGATGCGGTCGCTACGGGGGTCGGTGTAGGAGCGGACCCGCGAGCGAATGTCGACGGCCTTGCCGACGTACAGCACCGTCTCACCGGCCTGAAACTGGTAGACGCCCGGCTCGGTCGGGAGTTCGCTGACACGGTCGCGGAGCGTCTCGCCCTCCATCATCGGTGTTACTGTGGCAGCGCAGTTGAACGTGACGCGACCCACCCACCGGTGCGAACAGCCGACACACCAACACTCACATGCCCGCCGCCCACAACGCTCGGTATGCCCCGCCTCTGGCTCGTCGATCGCAGTTACGACGACCGCAACCTGATCTCGTTCGTCTACGCGACAACCGACGGTACCCAAGAGCTCCGCAAGGAGCTCTCTGCGACGTTGCTCAAGCAACGCAACGAGCCGATCACCGCCGCTATCGATATCGAGGACGACGACGAACTCTCGGAAGTC
>KI543196.1:21266-32368 GCA_000496215.1 uncultured archaeon A07HN63 | reverse complement strand
TGCTGTATTCGCTGGGCCAGCAGTCTCGGTGCAACCGACCGGCCGAACCCTTAATCTCGCTCGTCCCGTACAATGGTTATGAGTATTCGCCCCCCGGGACCGAACGGCGTCCCGTTGTTCGGCAACGGCCAGCAGTTCGCCGACGACCCCTTCGAGTTCATGACGGCGTGTGCCGACGCCTACGGCGATGTCGTCAACTTCGACCTCGGCCCGATCCCGCTGTATATGCTGACCAACCCCCGCGATATCAATCGCGTTCTCGTCTCCGAGCCCCAACGCTTCCCGAAACTCGATCTCGGCGACGACGCGATCTACGATCTGCTGGGCGACGGGCTGCTGTTGAGCGAGGGCGAAACGTGGCAACAACAGCGCGAGTTGGCCAATCCCGCATTCCACGGCCGCCGGGTTCGGACGCTCGGCGATACGATGGTCAACCACACCGAGTCGATGCTGACCGAGTGGAGCGACGGCGACCACCGCGATATCCAGATCGAGATGGCCCGGCTCACGGTCCGCATCATCGTCACGGCGATGCTCGGGACCGATATCGAGGAAGAACGCATCCGAACCGTCCAAGAAAATCTCGAACCGCTCGGCGCGCGATTCGAGCCAAATGCCTTTCGCCGCCTGATCCCCGACTGGGCCCCGACCGCCGAAAACCGCGAGTTCCGGGCGGCGATCAACGAACTTGAAGCCGTCATCGACGACATCATCGCCGACCGCCGGGGGACTGGGTACACCGCCGGTGCCGAGACAGCCGTCGACGCCGACACCGACGAGCCGATGGACCTGCTCTCGCTGCTGTTGCGGGCACAGGACCGCGGCGAGCAGACCGACCAGCAGATCCGCGACGAGATGATGACGATGCTGCTG
This sequence comes from uncultured archaeon A07HN63, assembly GCA_000496215.1. GTDB lineage: Archaea > Halobacteriota > Halobacteria > Halobacteriales > Haloferacaceae > Halonotius. The sequence continues at coordinate 31,495 of KI543196.1, read as the reverse complement.
GCGGGTCACGACACGACCGCACTCACGCTGACTTACACGTGGTATCTGCTGTCGCAACACCCCGAGGTCGAACAACGGATGCACGCGGAACTCGATAGCGTCCTCGGCGGCGACGCGCCGACCGCCAGCGACGCCCGACAGCTGGAGTACACCGAGCGGGTGCTGAACGAGGCGATGCGGCTCTACCCACCGGTGTACACGCTGTTCCGAGAGGCGACGACGGATGTCAAGATCGGCGGCTACCGGATTCCGGCCGGCAGCGGGCTCATGCTGCCGCAGTGGGTCGTCCACCGCTCGCCGCGGTGGTACGACAATCCGAAACAGTTCGATCCCGACCGCTGGAAACCGGAGCGTGCGGCCGACCGCCCACGGTTCGCCTTCTTCCCGTTCGGCGGCGGCCCGCGACACTGCATCGGCAAGCAGTTCTCGATGCTGGAGGCGAAGTTGATTCTCGGCACGGTCGCCCAAGAGTACCGGCTCGACTATCAGGGCGACGCGCTCAATCTCCGCGGGTCGCTCACGATGCATCCGAAAGAGCCGGTGGCGATGGAGCTCGAATCGCGGTAACGGAGGCGGCAGCCCGATCTGCATCCAGGCCGCGGGTTCGAACGTCAGGCCGGCAGCCCGAACCGTGCGGCTGGCTCGCTGTGGGTCGCGTCCCAGATCACGAGTTCGGAGACAGTCCACGACACGGCGTCGAGTGAGCGTGCGCGCAACCGTTCGACCGTCGACGGTGGGCCGTCGCGGGCCACGGTTACGTGGGGCGTGTACGCCTCGCCTTCGAGGTCGTCGACCACGCCGAAAGCATCGGTAAGTGTCTCGTGAATCCGGTAGAGTCCGGGGCTGTCGATAGCGAGATAGACCACCGGGCCGTCGCCGCGAACCGGGCGGTCGAAGGCGTCGATGCCAGCCACGCGCGCCTCAACAGCCGGCAGCCCGCTGATGACCGGCCGAAGTCGCTCCCGGAGCGTCGCCAGCTGCTGTGCTGGCTGGTCGCCATCGAGAAGGTCGTCGGGAAACCGCTTGACGACGAGTGTGTGGTCATCTCGTACCGTCTCGAAGTCGGCGAGTTGCGGCCGAAGATCGGCGGCGAGTCGCCGAACGGCACCCGGCACGGGGACGTTCAGACTGAACACAGCGTTGCTTGCGGCCGTGCTCGCAAAAACACTCCTATCGCTCGTATCCTGTCACTCAGGTCCTGTCGCTTGCGTCCTGTCACTCAGGTCCTACCGCTCGCGTCGGCGCTGGGCACCACTCGTCGGCATCGCGTCGCTGACGGGGGATAGGCGTAAGTGTCGCCGTCGCGTTAATCTACTATGTCCTCCCGCTCGGAGCTCGACGACCTTATCGACGCCAGCGGTGGTGTCCCCGACGGCGTCTGGACGACCGTCGCCGCCATCGGCGCCGCCGTCGTCGGGCTGCTCGCCTTCGCCAGTCTCGACCCGGCCGTCGCCGTCGGTGTCCTCGCGCTCATCGTGCTTGCGGCCGCGGCCGTCAGCGCGGTCGAGATCGTCGACGCCTACGAGAAACGCGCGCTGACGGTCTTCGGTGAGTACCGCAGCCTGCTTGACCCCGGGCTGCATCTCGTCCCGCCCTTTGTCTCCCGGTCCTACGAGTTCGATGTCCGAACGCGCGTGATCGACGTGGCTCCACAGGAGGCGATCACCCGCGACAACTCCCCCGTCACGGCCGACGCGGTCGTCTACTACCGGATCGTCGACGCGAAGAAGGCCTTTCTGGAGGTTGACGACTACGAAACCGCGATCTCGAATCTCGCTCAGACGACGCTCCGGGCGGTCATCGGCGACCTCGAACTCGACGACACGCTCTCGCGGCGCGACGAGATCAACAGCCGGATTCGCCGCGAGCTGGACGAGCCGACCGACGAATGGGGGATCAGCGTCGAGGCTGTCGAGGTGCGAGAGGTCAGCCCCTCGATGGGCGTGAAAGACGCGATGGAAGAACAGAGTTCGGCCGAGCGTCGCCGCCGGGCGATGATCCTCGAGGCGCAGGGTGAACGCCGCTCGGCGGTCGAGACAGCCGAGGGTGACAAACAGGCCGACGTCATCCGCGCACAGGGCGACAAACAGAGCCAGATTCTCGAAGCGCAGGGTGATTCGATCTCGACCGTGCTGCGTGCGAAATCCGCCGAGGCGATGGGCGAACGCGCGATCATTGAACGCGGGATGGAGAGCCTCGAACGCATCGGGCAGGGTGACTCCTCGACGTTCATCATCCCGCAGGAACTCACCTCGCTGGTCGGCCGCTACGGCAGCCATCTCAGCGGCAGCGATATCAGCTCGGCCGCCTCGGCCCTCGAAAGCAAGGCGTTCGACGATGAGACACGATCGATCCTCGGCCTTGACGATATCGACGAACTGTTGACGAATCTCGATATGGACGAGGTTGCAGCAATCGAGGGCGACGACGAGGAAGCACTCGAACGCAACGCCGACATCGAGACGACGTAGCTACTCGGCGTTTTTCCAGTACTCGCGCCACTCCCGGAGCGGGACACTAACCTCGCCGAAACTGACGGTCAGGCCGCCGTCGAGCTTCCAGCGGGCGGTGTCGGCGTCCGGGCGCATCTGCATCGGCACGTCGACCGTGATATCGTCGAGTTCACACTGAATCGACTCGTCGTTCTCGGCGAGTTCGCCGGTGACGTGATCGATCAGATCGAGCCATCTCTCGGGGTCGGATGCCGAATCGATCCCGTCGAACTGCTGGCTGGGGTCGGCCGACGATGAGTCCATAGCTACAGTGTGGCGACACACCGTCAAAGGCGTTTCCGCTGTTCCCAGCACGCGGTAGCGGACGGTCGCAAAGGCATCGACGGTATGTTTTTGCGGCTGTATTACAAATAATACAGCATGGCGACTGTCAGTCTCCGAGTGCCGGACGGGCTGAAAGAGCAGATGGACGAACAAAGCGATATCAACTGGAGTGCCGTGATCCGGTCACACATCGAGGACGAACTCTCCCAGCTTGATTCGCGCAACGTCGGGCACGCGGTGGCCGTGAGCGAGCGACTGAGCAGCGCGGTCGACGACGACGCGGTCGCCGAGCAGAACACGGCCGAAACCATCCGCGAGTGGCGCGACAGGCGATACGGGTCGGAGTGATGGCGGATATCGTCGTCGACACGAGCGTCGTGGTGAAGTGGTATCTCCCCGAACAGCACCACGAGGCTGCTCGCGCGCTTCGCGATTCGTATCTGGAGGGTGAGGTCGATCTCGTCGCGCCAGAGTTGCTGCCGTTCGAGGCGATCAACGCTCTCCGGTACAGCGGCCACTTCGATAGGGAGCAGCTTGCCGCCGCTGGGCAGTCGTTGTCGGAGTACGGGATCGACCTCGTTTCGTTCAGCAACGCCGGCCGGGTTGCCGACATCGCAACCGACCTCGATATCACCGTCTACGATGCGGCGTACGTCGCCCTCGCCGAACGACGTGATACGACAGCCTACACCGCCGACGAGACGCTGCTCGACGATCTGAGCGACGCGTACGACGACCGCCTCGCGCACATCCGGACGTATTCATCCTGAGTGGACTCTCGCTCAGAACTCGGGTTCCGTATCGGGTGCAACAGCAGTTTCACGGCACGCCCCTATCCTTATTGCCGATGCGGCCCGAAACTGACATATGCTGATCGTACAGGACCCGGCTCACAGCGACGGCGCGCCCACCATCGAGGGCACTGGCATCCGCGTGCAAGACATTGCAAGTGCGTACGAACACAGCGGCTACGAGCCGGACGAAATCACGCAGCTGTATCCCGATCTTTCATTGAGCGACGTGCATCGCGCGCTCGCCTACTACTACGATCACATCGATAGCTTCCGGTCGCCGGACTCCGCCGAGGCATGAGACCGCTGTACTGCGACGAGAGTATCTGGATTCCGGTCGCGGACGGACTGCGTCGTCGGGGTTGGACAGTCTTCACCGTTCGCGGGCAGGGTCGTCTCGGTGACCCCGACAGCGAGCAGTTGTCGTACGCACGCGAGAACGACTGGCTGCTCGTGACGTTTGACGACGATTTTCTCTCACTCGTCAAGCGCGACTCACTCGATCACGCTGGGATCGTCTTCGTCCGACAGGCTGATCGGGATATCGGCGATGTGGTGAAAGCAGTCGACAAACACCTCGAACAGCGTGATGCCGACGACCACGGAATCGGTTACTGTTAGCAACGGATATATTAGAACTCCGGCTCCGTTTCCGGTGCAACACCCTCGTCGCCGCCGTCGAGATCGAACTCCTGTCGCAACTCCCGAATCCGGTCGCGGATGTCGGCGGCGAGTTCGAATTCGAGGTTGTTGGCGGCCTCCTGCATCCGGTCTTCGAGCTGTTCGATCTGCCGGGCGGCCTCGTCGTCGGTCGTCGGCTCGTCGCTCGCCACACCGCCGGTGTCGGTTTTCGAGCCCGGCAGGTTCGTCTCGCCGATGGCCTTGTCGATGGTCGCCGGCTCGTGACCGTGTTCTTCGTTGTACTCGCGCTGGATGCGGCGACGGCGCTTGGTTTCCGCGATGGCCGACTCCATCGCGTCGGTCGTCTCGTCGGCGTAGAGGACGACCTCGCCGTTGACATTGCGCGCGGCCCGACCCATCGTCTGGACGAGCGTCGTCTCCGAGCGGAGGAACCCCTCCTGATCGGCGTCGAGAATCGCCACGAGCGACACCTCCGGGATATCCAGTCCCTCACGCAGTAGATTGATCCCAACAAGCACGTCGATCTCGCCGAGCCGGAGATCACGAATTAGTTCGTGGCGTTCGAGCGTGTCGGTCTCGTCGTGCATGTAGGCCACGTCGACGCCGGCCTCGTCGAGGTACTCGGTCAGATCCTCGGCCATGCGTTTGGTGAGCGTCGTGACCAGCGTCCGCTCGTCGCGCTCGATCCGCTCGTCGATCCGGTCGGTGAGGTCGTCGATCTGGCCCGTCGCAGGTGCGGTTTCGACCGCGGGATCGACGAGGTGGGTGGGGCGGACGATCTGTTCGACGACCTGTGCGGAGTTGTCGGTCTCGTAGTCGCCGGGCGTCGCACTCACGTAGAGCGTCTGATCGGTTTTCTCTTCGAACTCCTCGAAGGTCAGCGGGCGGTTGTCGTAGGCTGTCGGCAGTCGGAACCCGTTCTCGACCAGCGAGTCCTTGCGGGATTTGTCGCCAGCAAACTGCCCTTTGATCTGCGGGAGCGTGACGTGTGACTCGTCGACGACACAGAGGAAGTCGTCGGGGAAGTAATCGAGCAGCGTGTAGGGTGCCTCGCCGGACTCTCGATCCGACATGTGGACGGAGTAGTTCTCGATCCCCGAGCAGTAGCCCGTCTCCTGCAGCATCTCGATATCGAACGTCGTCCGCTCCTCGATTCGCTGGGCGGCGACGAGGTCGCCCTCGCGCTCGAAGTGCCGGATTCGTTCCTCCATCAGCTCCTCGATCTCCTCGATTGCACCTTCGAGCGTCGAATCGGGGATAGAGTAGTGCTCTGCGGGGTGGATCAGAGCGGCCGGCTCTGTCGACTGGACATCACCGGTGAGCGTGTCAATCTTCAGCAGGCGGTCGATCTCGTCACCCCAGAACTCCACTCGGACGGCGTAGCGGCCGTACATCGGGAAGATCTCGACGGTGTCGCCACGGACCCGAAAGCTCCCCTGCTGGAAGTCCACGTCGTTGCGCTCGTAGTTGAGGTCAACCAGCCGACCGAGGAGGTCGTCACGGTCGATCTGCTGGCCGGTCGAGAGTTCAAGCGCCAGCCCCCGGTAGTTGGTTGGATCACCGAGCCCGTAGATCGCCGACACCGAGGCGACGACGATCACGTCGTCCCGCGTCAGCAGCGACCGGGTCGCGGAGTGGCGCAGTCGCTCGATCTCCTCGTTGATCGACATGTCCTTGTCGATGTAGGTGTCGGTCTGCTCGACGTAGGCTTCCGGCTGGTAGTAGTCGTAATAAGAGACAAAATACTCGACGGCATTGTCGGGGAACAGATCGCGAAATTCCTCGTAGAGCTGGGCGGCCAGCGTCTTGTTGTGGGCGATAACCAGCGTCGGTTGCTGAATCTCCTCGACAGCCCACGAAACGGTGTTCGTCTTCCCCGACCCGGTCACGCCGAGCAGCGTCTGTTCGTCCATGCCCTGCCGGAAGCCATCGGCCAACTGGGCGATGGCGTCGGGCTGGTCGCCAGCCGGCTCGAACGGTGCGTCGACGACAAAGGACCGATCCGCATCCGGGCGGTCGGGCTGGAGGGGACCGGACTCCGCGTCACTCATTGGTGACGATTGGCACCGAACACACTTGACGACCGCGGTGGACGACACCACTGCCGATGGGGGTCGGCCCGTCAACGAACCAACAGGTTTGGGAATCGTTCACATACCCCTCAGTTTCGGCTGGAGATTCCAGCGAGCGCCGGGGCAGAACGGTGGTTCACGCTGGCGAGAAAACCACAGATTCGATGAAGTTAGGACTGTGGAGCGCATACGGATTGTCGTGAGCGTTGGTTCTGCCCTCCACTCCGGCGTTCGGCTTCTCGCTGATCGACCGGGCGATGTCCTCCCCGTATACCTCCTCGGAATCGGCCTGACCGCGACCGTCAGGGTCCCGCTTATCATCGCGGTCGGCGGCAGTCTCGCACTGCTCACCAGCGACGGTCGACTCGAAACACTGGTGAGCGAGTTTACCCGGTTCGCACGCGAGGCGGACCTCGGCGGGGAGTCGATGGCCGGCTCGCCGCCGGACATCCCGCCGGGGCTCGAAACAGCACTCGGTGATGCCATCACGCTTCCAGTCGTCGGATTGCTCGTCGGCGGGGTTGTCGCCGCGCTGGTGATTAGCATCGTCGCCAACGGCCTGTCGAGTGCAGCCACGCTACACGGCATGCACGCGGCGCTCCGTGGCGACGACCCCGTCAGAGCGGCCATCACCGGCGTCGGCCGCGACTGGAGCTCGTTCGTCGGGCTGTCGGTGCTAACGGCCGGACTCGTGGTGCTCGGCGCGCTTCCGGCGCTTCTCGGCGCGAGTCTGTTCGGGATCTCGCCGGCCGCCGGCGGGCTCGCCACCGCGGTCGGCGTCGTCCTCGGCGGCGGTGTCGTGATCGTCAGTCTGCTCGCACTGACCTTTGCCGGCGCGTCTGTCGTCGTCGACAGCGTCGGGATCGGCGGTGCAATCGGGGAGAGCATCCGGTTCCCGTTCGACCGACCGGGGGCGTTCGTGGGCTACATACTCGTCAGTCTCGGCGTCTTCGGCGTGCTGTCGGCCGCCGGCTCGCTGTTTTCGGTGCTCGGCGTCTCACAGCTCTCTGGGCTCGTCGGCCCGCTGCTGCTGGTGCCGTTTCTGGATATCGTGCAGCTCGCACTCTACGCCGAGCAATCCGCACCGCGTCGTGGGGACGACGCCAGCACACCGACCGGCGCGTCGGCCGCCGAGAGCGACACCGTAGCCGACGTACCGCGACCGGGTGCGCCACGCCGGATCGTCGCGGCGTTCAGCGACGGTCTCGTCGGGCTGGGTGGCTTCGTCCGCGGCTATCCGCTGGCAGTGCTGGCGGCCACAGGGCTGTTCGCGGTGGCGGCCGGTGGCGGCGTCGTGCTGACCGGGGGAACCGGGGCCGAGATTCCGCTGCCGACCGAGGTCAGCGAGGTATTCGGCGCGGTGCCGGTCGACGTGTTCGTGATGCTCGTTGTCAACAACTGGCTGGTCTCGGCGACAGCGGCCTACGGTGGGGTCGCCATCGGGGTGCCGGCAGCCACCGATATGCTCCTCAACGGGTTCATTGTCGGCGCGCTTTACGGCGTCGTCGATCAGACCGGCTTTCTCGCGCTCGTTGCTCCGCACGGCGTGTTCGAGTTGCCGGCCATCTTCGTCGCCGGCGGGCTCGGCTTCCACATCGCCGCGGGCGCCGGCGGCCTCCTCACCGGCCGGTGTTCGGCTCGCCTGCTCGCCGACCGGCTCCGGCGTGCCTACCGGGTGTTGCTCGGACTGGCGGTCGTGCTGGTCGTCGCGGCGCTGATCGAGGCGTTTCTCACGCCGCGGATCGCCGCCGCGGTGCTGGGCTGATCGGTGCGAGTAGCTACGGCGCGACGCCGACCGTGAGCAGCGTCCCCCACGTCCGGTACCGGTCGACCATCGCCTCGCGGGTCTCCCAGTCGTCGGTCGGAAACGCGTCGGCCGGCGGGATGTCGACCTCGCGGTCGGGGATGGTATCCTGTGCGGCGACGTGGAGGCCGGCATCGCTGAACGCTGCGCGGTACTCGCTTCGATCCCAGCGGGTCATCTCGATATCGATGTACTGCTGCCAGTCGTGGGAGGCCTCGTTTTCCTCGTAGTAGTTCACGGCGCAGTAGAACGTCCCGCCCGGCCGGAGGATGCGTCTGATCTCTTCGAGTGTATGGATCGGATCGCGGGCGTAGTAGAACGCCTCCATGGAAAAGACGTGATCGACGCTGTCGTCGGCGAACGGTAGCGCGTCGAAATCGGCGACGAGAAAGCTGATCGCGCCGTCGTCGGTGTAATCGGCGGCGTTGCGCGCCATCTCCGGCGCGCCGTCGAGGCCGTAGCCGCACGCGATCTCGGCCGTCTCCCGGAGGGCGCGCAGGGCGTAGCCGCTGCCGGTGCCGAGATCGACGACCGTCTCGCCCGGCTCGACCGGCATCCGCGCCAGCGCGTGTTTGGCGGTATGCCAGTGGCGATCCTCCATCCCCCTGTCGCGGCCCTCGGCGGCCCAGCTATCGAACTCGTCGCTCGCGCTCATATCCATCGTTCCCGGTCGAGCGACTAAACCCATTCACTTCCGGGCGACGGCCGGGGTTTATATTCGGCAGGCCGCTCGGCCCGGTATGGATCGGCGTCCCCGGCCCCACCATGGGTCACTCCAGCTTCGACAGCGGTTCAGGCTGGCCGACTCCGCCCAGCAGTTCGTCGGCGGCTTTCTGCTGGCGGGGCCGTTCGTCGTCACAGAGGAGGTCTGGGTGCTGGCCGGGAACATGGGCCGCCTGCAGACGCTGCTCACCGTGATACTTGTCTCGCTGATCGGGTACGGTGCGCTCTATCGCGCCGACACCAAACGGGACCCCGACGACGAACAGCAGGTCGCCGGCGTCCCGATCCGCTTTATTTCGCTCATGCTCGTCGCCTTCGGGTCGGTGGCGGTGCTCGCACTCCTCTTCGATGCGCCGGCGACGTTCGTCGGCTCGCCGCCCGAGGTCCCGCTCGGTGCGGTTGTCACCGTTTCCGTCCGCGCAATCAGTCTCAGCGCGGTCTTCAGCGTCGTCGGGGCGGCCACCGCCGACAGCGTGTTCTGAGCATCCGACGATTGAGGGAAAAAACGCGTAATACGCCGGATTACGCGATGTTACTGTACTGGTCGGCCAGCTTTTCGGCGGCGGCGGTCATCAGTTCGGTCTCGTACTCGTCGAGATCCCACTCGATGACCGCCTCGACACCGTCGCTACCGAGTTTTGCCGGGACACCGAACGCCGTGCCCTCGTGGCCGAACTCGCCGTCGAGAACGAGCGAACACGGCAGGACCTCGCCGGTGTCGTCGAGAATCGCCTCGACCGTGTGGGCGACGCCGGTCGCCGGCCCCCACTGTGTCGCACCCTTTCGCTCGATCACATCCATCGCCGACCGCTGGAGGGCATCGAGAATCTCGTTGCGTTCGTCGGCGTCGAAGTCGGGATCGCGGCCATCGACGCGAACCTTCGAGAAGGCCGGGACCTGCGCGTCGCCGTGCTCGCCGAGGATCGTCGCCTCGACGTTCCGAACGGGCGTGTCGAGCCGCTGGCTCAGCACGTAGCGGAATCGCGCCGAGTCGAGTCGGCCACCAAAGCCGATGACGTGGCCACGGGGCCGGTCGCCCGTCTCGTAGAGGTGCCGGTTGAGCAGGTCGACCGGATTCGAGGTCGTGATCGTGATGAACTCGTCGTTGTGTTCGGCCAGCGACGAACCGATATCCTCCATAATCGGCGCGTTGTCCTCGGCGAGGTCAATACGGGTATCGCCCGGTGAGCGCGGAATACCGGCCGTGATGACGACGACATCGGAGCCGGCGGTGTCGGCGTACTCGCCCTGCCGGACGACCGTATTCGAGTCGTAGGCGATGCCGTGGTTGGTGTCGGCCGCCTGCCCGACCGTCTCGTCTTCCATGTCGGGGATGTCGACGAAGACGAGTTCGTCGACGATATCGCGGAGCGCGAGGTTGTACCCAGTGCCGCGCCGACGGTGCCGGCGGCACCGACAA
>KI543196.1:8268-21161 GCA_000496215.1 uncultured archaeon A07HN63 | reverse complement strand
TCTGGTGGGATCCCGGGCCATCGTCCTCGACATAGAAGCTAAACGAGCCGGTTGGCGTGCCGCGGGTTGTCGTCGGCATGACGTTGTTGAGTCCGATCCGAATCGTGACGGGGTCGTCTGTGGTTGCATCGCTGTGTTCGATAGCGTTCCGGAACAGGTTCTCGAAGATGTGGGTCAACCGCGTTCGGTCGCCGTGGACGCGAAACCGATCAACAGTGATGATCTCGGCGGCGTTGGTGTCGACGACGCGTTCACAGTCATCGATCAGTCCGGGATAGCCACCGCCTCGCGGTCGGAGACGGTGCCGCCCTCCTGAGCGAACGTGAGCGTGTTGTCGATGATCTCCTCCATCCGGTCGGCTGACTCGCGGGCGTAGTCCATATGCTGGTTGTCGATCCCGAGTTCGTCGTGGAGAATCCGGAGGCGGCCCTGCAAGACGTTCAGCGGGTTCTGCAGATCGTGGGAGACGATCTGCGAGAAGTCCTCGAGTCGGCTGACCTGTCGCTGCAGGTCCTCGCGGATCTGGAGTCTGGTGTACACCGAGCCGAGCCAGTGAGCCACCGTTTCGACCGGGGTCGTGTGCCGGGGCATGATATCCGGGCGTCGGGTGTCAGTGTCGACAAGACAGATGGTGCCGATCGGGTCCGCGTCGTACAGGATCGGTGCTGCCACGAACGATTCCATCCCCAGCGCTCGTGTCTCATAGCAGTCTGCAACCCGATCGTCATCGGCGACATCCGCAACCGCGACCGCGTCGCCATGGTCGAGTGCCTGCTGGGCGCACGAGTCGGCGAGCGGGATCGAGTCGGTAGCCCGGAGGCCGTCATGTCCACCGACTGTGGCACGAAACTCGGCCGCATCGTTCGATAGCATCGTCGCATACCCGTAAGGATAGCCCAGCTGTCCGATCGTGAGCGTGAGTGTGAGCGAGAGAATCTCGGGGAACGAGAGGTCGCTCTGTGGGACCGTCCGGAACAGATACGACAGCCAGCTCATCGATGTGCGCCACGACGCGGTGCGGTCGATGTCGGTCGCAGCGTCGGTAGCAAGCGAAAACCGGGTTGCGAGCAGTCGGTTGGTGTCAAGATCAGCGACCAGCGGAATGTACTCGGCCGCGGTCGACAGCACGGCCCCAACGTCGACCTGTTCCGGGGCAGCGACGACGAAGACGTGCGTATACTGCTCGGTGAGCTTGGCAGCGACCTCGGCGACGGATACCGCCCCGTCGACGGGTGCGGTGATCACCACACACTCGGCGGTGGGCTCGATCTGCCCGGTAATCACGGGTGGGACCGGCCGGGGATCGGTGAATGAAATATTTAATTTGTTGACATTCAGGATTTCCCGGCGGAGGTCACCCGACCCCACTTGGAGGATTGTGGTCATTAGTTAATATATGAGCAATAAATTATTAAGATTTGGGTCTACCGATAGAAGAGGAGTCAGTCGGCGATGGCCTGTCGTGCCGGCGGCGGCAGCGACTCGTCGCGGTCGTCAAGCTGCTCGCGCAGCGCGTCGATCCGGTCGGTCAACTCCTCGTAGGGTGCGACATCGATCAGCTCCGGGCTATCCTTCTCCCGTTCGAGCAGGTCACGTTTCGAGACGAGCGTCAGGAGTTCCTGCACCGTCTCGTCGTAGGCCCGGCGGTCGAGCAGCTCGGCGACCGACTCGACGAGACCGTTCTTCGACAGCGGCTTGACGAAATACTCGTCGAACGATAGCTCGATGATATCGAAATCGGGCGTCACGGCCGTCACCATCGACACCTGACAGTCGAGGTCGCGGTCGCGGATCTCCGCCAGTACGTCGTCGCCGGTGATGGCATCCATCCGACGGTCGAGGAGGGCAACGTCGATCTCCGCGCCGAGGGCGTCGAGTGCGTTAAGCGCCTCCGGGCCGCCGTAAGCCGTTTCGACGCGATACGTCTCGGAGAGCCACTTTGCGTACAGCTCGGCCAGCTCGGCCTCGTCTTCGACCACCAGTACACAGGGGTCCGCGTCTGGCATCACTGAAACGTGAGGGAACAGTGATAAAAAGTCTGCCCCTGCGATGGCTCACCGCTGGTCGTGACCGGTTCACCGCCGAGTGTAGCATATGGAGGACAACGGTCAGGTGGTCAGTCGGCAGCCGTCGTCGCGTCGGCTGACGCGTCGGCAGCCGTCGCCGGCTGCTCCTCGGCCATCGGTGACTCGTCGGGGTCGACGCCGGCCAGCCGGAGAGCGTTGCCGGTCACGCCGAGGCTCATTCCCATGTCGCCGATGACGATAGCTCCCAGCACGGAGACGTAGCCGAACGGCGCGGCGACCGCTAGCAGGATCTTCACACCGAGACTCGACCAGATGTTCTGTCTGATCACGCTGGTGGCAGCGGTCGACAACTCCGAAAGGTACGGCAGCCGCGTCAGATCGTCAGCCATCAGCGCGATGTCGGCGGTTTCCAGCGCGGTGTCGGTGCCGGCCGCGCCCATGGCAACGCCGACCGATGCCGTCGCCAGCGCGGGCGCGTCGTTGATGCCGTCGCCGACCATCGCCACGCCGCCGGGGTGTGTCTCGCGCAGTTCCTCGACAGCGTCGACCTTCTCTGCGGGCAGCAGGCTCGCCCGCACCTCGTCGACGCCGACCTGCTCGCCGATGGCCTGTGCGGTCCGTTCGTTGTCGCCGGTCAGCATGACGATCCGCTCGATGCCGTCGGCGCGGAGCCGGTCGATCGCCCATTCGGCCTCGGGACGAACCCGGTCGGCGATGGCGATGACGCCCTCCAGTTCCTCGTCGGTGCCGACGAGGACGACCGTCTTCCCCTCGGCCTGCAGGCGAGGGATCGTCTCGTTGAGAAGGTCGAGATACTGCCCGTGATCGCAGTCGGTTCCCTCGGTTGCCAGCGCGCTCTCACTCCCCTCGCGGTCGGTGACGACACCGCCGTCGGAGACGACCCCACTGTCGACGTGGGCGTGCCCGAGGTCGAACTCGCGGTCGTCGAACAGCGCCGGTTTGCCGGCGTAGTGGGTGACGCCGTCGAGATCGGCGCGAACGCCCTCGCCGGTCAGTGCCTCGAAGGCCGCGACCGGGCGGTCACCGACGGCGTCGGCGTCGGCCGCGCGGTCGACGATGGCGTCGGCGATCGGGTGTTCGCTACGGCGTTCGAGTGCGCTCGCACAGGCCAGCACCTCCTGTTCGGTGTTGCCGTTGAGCGGGATCACGTCGGTGACGCCGAGTTCGCCGGTCGTGATCGTCCCCGTCTTGTCGAGAGCGACAGCGTCGATCTCGCCCATCGCTTCGAGGTGGGGACCGCCCTTGATGAGCACGCCGTTGCGGGCCGCACTCGTCAGCCCGGAGACGACCGAGACGGGCGTCGAGATGACGAAGGCGCAGGGACAGGCGATCACGAGTAGCGTCAGCCCGCGGACGAACCACTCGGTAAAGGGGCCGCCCACAACGAGCGGTGGGAGCGTCATCGTCGCCAGCGCGGCGACGACGATGATCGGCGTGTAGACCGCCGCAAAACGGTCGACAAACTGCTCGGTTTCGGTCTGTTCGCCCTCGGCAGCCTCGACAAGGTCGATCACGCGGGCAATGGTCGAGTCGGTCGCCGCCGCGGTCGCCTCGATCTCGATGTAGCCGGCCTCGGTGAGGCTACCCGCGTAGACCTCGTCGCCCGGTCCCTTGTCGGCGGGGACACTCTCGCCGGTGATCGGCGACTCGTCGATGGCGCTGTCGCCCTCGCGGATGACGCCGTCGACGGGGATCTTCTCGCCGGGCCGGACGATCACGCGGTCGCCGACCTCGACGGCCTCGGCGGCGACGACCTGTTCCTCGCCATCTCGCCGGACGGTCGCGGTTTCGGGCGAGAGCGCCATCAACTCCCGTAACGAGCCGCGGGCGCGATCCATCGAGTAGGCCTCCAGCAGTTCGGCGATGCTGAACAGCACGGCCAGCGTCGCCGCCTCGAAGGGGAGGTTGACCGCGAGCGCGCCGAGAATCCCGCCGGTCATCAGCAGGTCGATGTCGAGGCTCAGATTCCGCGCGGAGTAGTAGCCGTTTCGCAGGATCGTCGTGCCCGGCACCGCGGCGGCGACGACGTAGGCGACCCAGTCGACGCCGATCTCGGCACCGAGAACGGTTGTGAGCGTCGGGTTGAGTTCGGGAACGACCCATTCGAGGGCGACACCGACCAGCAGGAACGCCGCCGCCGACGGCGGTCCGGATCGCCCGGCTGCTCCGCCAGACCGCGGTGGGGTCGTGTGGTTCGTCGCCGTCTTCGATCTCGTAGCCCGCTGCTGCGACCGCATCGCGGATCGCCGCTGGACCGGTTTGATCGGCGTCGTAGCCGACAACGAGTGTGCCCGAGGTGGTTCGGGGGTCGATATCGCCGACACCATCGAGGTCGCTCACGCTGGATTCGACCTTGCTCGCACAGGAGGGGCAGTCCATCGACGGCACCGACAGCGAGAGAGTGTCGCGGTCGGCCCCATCTGGCGGTCCCGTGTCGGCGGTGTCGGCCGCAGTGTCTGTCATTGGTGACATCTACCGGCTCGATAGTTATTAATTCGACTGCTAAATAGCGCGTTTTTTGCTAGAAAGATTGGCTATCTCCGATAGCGAGTTAACAACAACGAGCGGCCGCACAGCGGTGCTCGACAGCGGCGTGGGGCGCGATTGGCGCAGTCGCAGCGTCGTCACAGCCCGAATCCGCACGCATACTCCAGTGTCCCGAACCCCTGTCCTGTCGTCTCCGTTGTGATCGGGTCGCCGTCGATCCGTCCACGGAGGTTTGCCGTCCGGAACAGATACTCGTTGTAGCTCCAGTGGCTATCGACGGCCCCACCGAGCAGTGGCCGATCGATGTAGTTTCGGGCGTGGCCGTAGCTGGTAGCTCTGAATCCCACGCGGTTCCCCGCGTCATCGCTGACGCTGACCTCGAAGTCCGGGTGGTCGCCACCGCTGAACACCGGCTCTATTGTGGCCGAATCGAACTCGACGATCCGGTCGCCGGTCGCCGAATCCCACAGCCCGGACTGTCGAATCGGGACGGTCGACCGTTCGAGCCGTGTCGAGTCGAAAAACCGGTAGCCGCGGCGGAGCAGTTGCGGGCCGACGAAGGGGACAAACGCCGAAAACGCGGTCCCGTCCGGGAAGACCGCCCAGATCCATTTCCACGGAAACAGCGGCACGTTGAGGCAGACGCGCTGGAAGTAACACAGCCCCTCCAGCCGCTCGGTCCCACCGGGGAGATCGAACTCACCCTCGAACCCCATGCGTCGCCACGCAACGAGATCGGTCGATCGGTCGTCGACCGCCTGAACCGGCGAGTCGACACGGTTCTCTAGCTCGCCCCACGCCTCGAAGTCGGCACTCCCGTTGTCGCCAACAAATCTCGCCGCCAGTCCCAGGGATCGGTCGGTCGCGGCTCTGATCTCGCTACCGCGGCGGCCGTCGTCGGTCTGTGTCCACGCCTCGATTGCGCCGTCGCGGGACATCGTGGCCCTCGCTGGCTGGTTGATCAGTCCCTCGTGGACGGTTTCGTCGTCGCCGTACCAGCCGACCGAGATCGCGTCAAACGAGTCGACACCAGCCGAGGTGTCGCGGTTGAGATCGAACCCGGTCATCGGAATCCCGTTGACGCGGAGTCTGGTCGCCCGCACGGGCGGCAATCGAAAACATCAGCTGCTGTGGCCCGTATCCGTCCTCCCCCTCCGGAAAGAGAATGAACCACCACCATGACGACGAACTCCAGTTCTGTTGGTCGGGATACTGTCGCCAGATTCGGTCGAAGACGCGCTGGTGGTCGGCCAGCGTGCGCTCCGGGACCGCGGTGTCCATTGGCTGAGCCTTACCGCCGGGCGTGATAGTTCGTTCGTTCCGGCGACCGGTCAGTGCGAACTAACTGGCGGGCAACTCACCGGTCGGGATACTCTTGATGGGCAACTCACCGGTCGAGATATTCCTGCTGGACGGCGACGACCTCGCTCGAATCGTCGCAGTCGGCGTACCGGTCAAGCGGTTCGGCGTTGAGTTCGAGAAACGTCTCGCCCCACGTGAACTTGCTGAGGATGTCCTCGGCCCGGTCGGTCGCACCGAAGATGGAGAGCGCGGCGGCCAGCGCCTCAACGGTCGTGAGTTCCATCGGCCGGCCAAAGTTGACCGGGTTGGCGGCAACGAGATACGGGAGGGCGCGGTGCTTGCCGGCCAGCGAGAAGCGTGCCTCGCCGGCGGATTCCCACGAACAGTCGAGAGCGACAAGCGTGCCGTCGCCCGCGTCCGGGCGGTCGGCCGGCGAGAGTGCCTGCTCGGCGTGGGGGTTGAGCACAACGCCGTACGGCGTCTCGCTGTGGCTGCGGTGGAGCGTTGCCCGGTCGAAACTCGCCAGCTTCCGGGCGGTGCATTTGTCGGGATCGTCGTCGCCCGCATACCGGATATGTAGCTCCACGAGTATCGAGTGGTCAGCCGGCAACAAATAAAAACAGCGTGTTCGACGGCTCGCCGGGGGAACAGCCAGTCTACTCGTAATTCGCCTTGAGGTAGTCGGCGATCTCTGAGCTGTCGGCCAGTCCGTTCGGGTGGTCGTTGGTGATGATCGCGGGAACGCCGCGCTGGCCGGTCAGGCGGTCCAGCTCGTTGCGGTCGTCCTTGTCCTCGGGAACGATGGTTTCCTCGTAATCGACGGAGAGCACGTCGAGAACACGCCGGACGCGTTTCGAGTATGGGCAGTCAGGCCGGTCGTAGAGGTCGACTTCTGCCATGGTGACATGTAGTATGGAAGTCCGAATATAAGTATCTCTCCTATGTACGGTCCACGCATACCCGCCTGCCGGCGGGCACAACACAGCCCGTGAGCACGGTTGGCCTGACCGCCGCGGACTCACATTGGAGTGGCTGGTCGTGTGTTCGAAACCACCCTGTGAGAATGGCCGATGTGGGTGGGTCGATGTGGGTGCAGCGAACACGCCCTGTGAGAGGGTGTCGTGCGACGGCATGACGATTGTCTGACTGGTTTTGATGTACACCCGGTTGGTTGGCTAACCCGCACCGATGGACGACGGGAACAAGGGCGACGACACCGCCCCGGACACCGAGCAGGCACAGCGTCTCAAGAACGCAATCGACCAGGTGTGGGAGTCACTCTGAGGAGTGGGTGTCACACGCCAGACGCGCTCACAGCCGGGGGCGCTGCGGCGGCGCGAGCTCGGCTGCAGGTATCCGGCGTCGAACACGCAAATCGATAGAACCGCGGGTATAGCTGCTGTACCCGGTGAACGATCATGGCAAACAGGGTTATGTCCGTCGAGCGACTACACGTAAGTATGAACGCCATGCCCTCCACCGAGCAGACCACAGAGAGCCGGAAGACCGTGCTCTTCTGTCAGGAGTGTGAGTATCAGGCCGCCGCAGGCGGGCGGTGGATCGTCCACGAGAAGGCCGACTGTGCGGTCTACGAGTGCCCACGCTGCGGAGAAACTGTGACGATCAGAGACCGGTTCGCATAGCTCACAGTCGGGTCGCCCGGTTCGCAGCCAGTTCGCCTAGTTCGCAGCCACCCAGTCGCGTGCGGCTGTCTGTAGCTCCTCGTCGCGGTCGGAGTCGATAGCGAGCTCCGGCACCGTCGTCGGCGAGCCGTCCTCGCCGATAGCGACGAAGACGAAGATGCTCTCGGTCGTGAGCTCCCGCTCACCCGAACAGGGATCCTCGCGAAACGCACGCAGTCGGACCTTGATGCTCGTCTCGCCGTGATCGAAGACGTAGGCCTGCACGACGGCGGTATCGCCCTGCGGGATCGGCCGCTCGAAGTTCATCCGGTTGATGCTGGCGGTGACACAGGTCTCGCCGGCAAAGCGCATCGCCGACAGCGCGCCCGTCTGATCCATCCACTTCATGACGTTGCCACCGTGGGCCGTCTCGTAGTTGTTGGTGTGGTTCGGCTGAATGCGATGGCGATTCTCGATGTAGGTATCCTCTATCGTCGGCATACACACGCCGAGGAGAGCGGGCGGGAAAACAGTGGCTCACAGCGGGGTATGTGGGGACGAACGAGGAACCCGAAACGAAACAGACAGTCAGTCGGCGGCGGGCTCTTCGAGCGGTTCCACGTCGAGACAGCCGCAGGCGTCGAGATCGGGATCGAAGCAGTCGGGACAGGCCGGTTTCCGGTCGATGATCGTATCCAGCCGCTCGGCGACGGTGCCGTCGATGACGGGTTCGAGCGCCTGTGCCTCGGCACGGAACTCGTCGACCTCGAGCACGTTGTGGAGGAATCGCTCGATGATGCAGTAGGTCTGCAGCGCGTCGCGGGCCTCGACGATCCCCTCGTCGGTCAAGGAGACGCCCTTGTACTTCTCGTGTTCGGCGAGGCCACGATCCTCGAGTTTGCCGATCATCTCGTTGGCGCTGGCGGGGCTCACGTCCAGCATCTCGGCGACCCGGCCGGTGGCGGCGGGGCTGTTGTCCTGCTCCTGAATGACGTAGATCGACTTGAGGTACTGGGCGGCCGTATTCATCGCTTTGCCTCCGGTGCTGTCAGGGGTGTCACAGATTGGTGGGGACTCATTCTCGTTGCTCCATAATCGTGGTGACTGTTTCGACGCCGTCGTGTTCGGCCTCCCGGAGTTCGCGGAGCACCGAGAGGAGCTGTTCGCGGTCGACCGAGAACGTCGCGTCGCTGGCCTCGATGGCCTCGATCACGTCGTCGTAGAACTTGTAGGCCGTCTCCTCGTTGCAGAGCTGGTCGTAGAGGACGCCGTCGAAATCCTCGGGTTTCGTCTGGCCGTAGCTGGCCTCGACGAGCGCGTCGATCTCGTCGAAGGGGACGCTGTCGGCCGCGAGCGTGTCGATGAGATCGTCGAGTCGGTCGCGGTGGGCCGCCGACTCCTCGGCGGCCGTCGCCAGCAGCGACTCCAGTTCGGCGTCGGGTTCGGGCAGCGACTCGCGGTGGTTGTTGGCACGGGATTCGGTCACCTCTTCGAGGACGATCCCGATCTGCAACAGCCGGGCGAGTTGCTGGTCGGACTCGACACGCTGTTTGAGACTCATTGGTTACCGCTCCGTACAGCCGATTCTCGCATACCCGTTCTCGGTGGTGGGCAGACTTACCGTTTTCCCTTCAGAGCGGCGGTAGCGACAACGAACAGCGAGCGTGGACAACAAAACGGCGAACGCGAGCAGCGACGAAATACAGCAACCGGCAGCAGCGAAAAGCGGAGCGTCAGTCGAGTCGTTCGATGATCAGCTCGGAGAGGTCGTCGCGGAACTCCTCGACATCGATCTCCTCGAACACCGGGACGAAGAAGCCCTCGACGAGCATGTTGCGGGCCGTGTTCGGGTCGATAGACCGGGAGGTCATATACAGCATGTCCTCCTGATCGACCTGCCCGACGGTCGCCGAGTGGCTGGCCTCGGTGTCGTGGTTGTTGATGATCAGCTTCGGTGAGGCGTCGGCCTCGGACTCGTCGGACAGCATGAGCGTGTTCTCACGCTGGTAGGAGTTCGTGTTCCACGCATCCTCGCCGACGTCCTGCACGCCCTCGTACACCGAGCGGGCAACGTCGTCGAGGACGCCGCGGGTGACGAGGTCGGCGGTCGTGTTCTCGTTTTCGTGCCAGACGCGGGCGTTCACGTCGAGGTGCTGATCCTCGTGGCCGAAGAACGCGCCGACGATCTTGCTCTCGGAGGCCTCGCCAGCGAGGGTGGTTTCGACATCCGACCGGGTGAGCCGCGAGCCGATGTTGCCCTCGATCCAGTCGGCGGTCGCGTAGGTGTCGGTCTCGGCGTGTTTGAGGGTCACGTGATAGGTGTCCTCGTCGAGGTTCTGCAGCGAGCCGTACTGGACGTAGCTGTTCTCGCCGGCAACGATCTCGACGATGTTGCTGAAGTAGCGACCCTCGGCCTCGGAGTCAGCGGGGGCGCTGTCGCCGGAGGTGATCGATTCGAGGATCGTCGCCGACGCCGACTGCTCGGTGATGACCAGCGTGTGACTGAACAGCGACCGGGAGTTCATCTCCGCTCGGATCGTCACGTCTTCGGCGTCGACACCCTCGGGCACATAGATGACGGTGCCGGTCGTGAACAGCGCGGCCGACAGCGCGGTGAGGTAGTTGCGCTCGGGGTCGACGATCGAGCCGAAATGCTCCTTGACGAGGTCCTCGTGATCATCGAGGGCCTCCTCGAAGGAGAGGACGGTCGCGCCCTCGGCGTCGCTACGTGCGGTCGTATCCGACTGGTTGTCGGGGTCGACCAGCGACTCGAAGTCCAGCGATTCGAGATCGGTCCAGCGACGGCCCGGCGTCTGGATGACATCCGGGAGGTCGAGGTCGTCGAGCGCGGCGAGCGCGGCGAGTCGCTGCTCCCGCAGCCAGTCCGGCTCGTCACGGGCGGCCGAGATCCCCTCGACCGTCTCCTCGGAGAGTGAGGCTGGAACCTGCACGCTCATCCAAGCGAGCCCTCCATCTCGAGTTCGACGAGGCGGTTCATTTCGACCGCGTACTCGATGGGCAGTTCCTCCGTGAGCGGCTCGATGAAGCCCGAGACAATCATCTGCTTGGCGTCGTCGTCGTCGAGACCGCGCGACTGGAGGTAGAAGATGTCCTCGTCGCCGATCTTGCCGACGGTCGCCTCGTGGGCGACATCGACCTTCGACTCGTCGATCTCCATGTACGGCATGGTGTCGGAGGTCGACTCGTTGTCGAACATCAGCGCGTCACACTCGACGGCCGTCGAGGAGTTCTTCGCGCCGTCGGCGATGTGGACGAGCCCGCGGTAGTTGGTGCGACCGCCGTCCTTGGCGACCGACTTCGACTCGATGGTCGACTTCGTCTCCGGGGCGTTGTGGTAGACCTTTGCGCCCGTGTCGATATCCTGCCCCTCGCCGGCGAAGGCGATGGTGATGTGGTTGTCCGACGCGCCGCGACCCTTGAGGATGGTCGAGGGGTACAGCATCGTCGCCTTCGATCCCATCGAGCCAGACACCCACTCCATGCGGGCGTCCTGCTCGGCGATGGCGCGCTTGGTGTTGAGGTTGTAGGTGCTCTTCGACCAGTTCTGGACCGTGGAGTACTGGACGTGAGCGTTCTCCTTGACGAATACCTCGACACCGCCACAGTGGAGGTTGAACTCGGAGTACTTCGGGGCGGAACAGCCCTCGATGTAGTGAACCTCCGAGCCCTCCTCGGCGATGATGAGGGTGTGCTCGAACTGCCCCATTCCCTCGCTGTTCATCCGGAAGTACGCCTGAATCGGCATCTCGACGTTCGTGTCTTCGGGGACGTAGACGAAGGAGCCACCCGACCAGATCGCGCCGTGGAGCGCGGCGAACTTGTTGTCGCTCGGCGGGACCGCCTCGGTCATGAAGTACTCCTTGACGAGGTCTTCGTGCTCCTGAACCGCCTCGTCCATGTCACAGAAGACGACGCCCTGCTCCTCCCACTGCTCCTGCATGTTCTGGTAGACGATCTCCGACTCGTACTGCGCACCGACGCCCGAGAGGGCGTTCTTCTCGGCTTCCGGGATGCCGAGTTTGTCGAAGGTGTCCTTGATGTCCTCGGGGAGGTCCGTCCAGTCGTCGACGCCGCCGCGGGTCTCGATGTCGGGCCGGATGTACGGCACGATCTCGTCGACGTCGATCTCGCTGAGATCCGGTGCCTCGGGCCAGTCGGTCGGCATCGGCATCTTCTGGAACTGCTTCAGCGCGCGAAGGCGTCGCTGGAGCATCCAGTCCGGTTCGTCCTTGTCCTCGCTGATGACGCGGATCGTTTCCTCGTCGAGACCCTTCTCGCTCTTGAACGCCGAGGCCTCGTCCTTGCTGAACTCGAAGCGTGCTTCGGTGTTCGTTTCCTGAAGATCTTCGTTTGAACTCATGTATTGTGGTATGTGGTGGTTACTTATATGACTGTGCGTAACGTGTTCTGTTTACGCGGCCTCGTAGACCTCGTCGCGAACCCAGTCGTAGCCCTTGTCCTCGAGCTTTTCGGCCAGGTCGGCGCCACCGCTTTTGGCGACCTCGCCGTCGATCATGACGTGGACGTGATCGGGTTCGACGTAATCGAGGATACGCTGGTAGTGGGTGATCTGGAGAACCCCAGTGCCCTGTTCGTCGCGGAGGGCGTTGATCCCCTTCGAAACATCCTGCAGGCGGTCGATATCGAGCCCCGAGTCGATCTCGTCGAGTACAGCAACCGACGGTTCGAGCAGGGCGGCCTGCAGCACCTCGTTCTGTTTCTTCTCGCCGCCGGAGAAGCCGGCGTTGAGGTAGCGGTGCATGAACTCCTCGTCCATGTCGAGCAGCTCCATCTTGTCGGAGAGGATCTGCTGGAACTCGGCGACGCTGACCTCGCCGTCGTCCTCGGGACCCTCCATCGGGGAGGTGTCGTACCCCTCGTCCTCGTCGTCGGCCTCAGCGTCTTGCCTCGTCTTCGTCCTCGAAGAGCTCCTCGCGTTCCTCGGCTTTGGCGTTGAGTGCCTGCCGGAGGAAGCTCGTCATCGTGACACCCTCGATCTCGGCCGGATACTGGAAGCCGAGGAAGATGCCGAGCGCGGCGCGCTCGTTCGGTTCGAGGTCGAGGAGGTCCCACGAGAGGTCCTCGTCGTCGATGTCAGCGTCGACGTCGGCGACATCTGCCTCGTCGAGGTGGAGTGAGATTTCACCCTCGGTCACGTCGTAGGCCGGGTGGCCGGCGGTGATCTTCGCCAGCGTCGACTTCCCGGAACCGTTGGGGCCCATCAGGGCGTGGATCTCGCCGGACTCGACCTCGAGATCGACACCGCGGAGGATCGTTTCGCCGTCCTCTTCCGCAACGTCTGCGTGAAGATTGCTTATTTCGAGTGTTGCCATTGGTAGTTGTGTCCCTCGTGTAAATGAGATAGGTGGTTGTACGCATAATGGTTACGGATTTCCCCGTGAAAGATACGCTT
>KI543196.1:0-1339 GCA_000496215.1 uncultured archaeon A07HN63 | reverse complement strand
TCGCCTTCGCCCGCGCCGGACAGCGCTACTGGACCTACGAGCGAACGCGCAGAGCCGACAGCGAGGGGGAACGAGCCGACAGTGACGATGACGCGGTCGGCGACGGACACAACGGCTAACCCGCCGCGGCGGCTTGTGCCACCAATGCGAACGGTTCGGGACGACGACGGCGACCACTATCTCTTGCTCAAGGAGTCCGATGAGAGCAGCCTCGTCCGCGATCCGGAGTCGGGAGCCGAACGCTACGTCGCCAACGAGGATCTCGATGTTGTCGACGACGAGTCACCGCTATCGACGGCCGCGGCCGGCATCGACCCCGCCGTCCGGCGGCTGGTGACAGCGACGTACGACGACCAGTCACTCGGCCTGCTCGTCGAGCTGGTCGACCGCGGCCCGATTTCGACGATCGATCTGCTCGACAGCTACGATCTCTGCGAGAGCGACCTGCACGGCCTGCTCGCGGAGTTCCGGGCGGCCGGGCTGGTCGAGGAGGCCGAGAGCGCGGGCCAGCGCGGCTACGCGGCGACCGATCTCGCCCGTGAAGCGATTACCGAACTCAGAGACGGTGAGGCGAGCGAACCAGCGTCGACACCGACAGAATAGGTCAGTCGTCGGCGACCTGCCCCAGCAGTTCGAGATCCGGATCGGCGGCGCGCGTGGCCGTCGAGCGGTTCGTCGTCGGGTCCTTTTCGACGGTGATGAGTTCGTCGGCCGCACCGACGAGTTCGTCGTCGTGGCTGACGATCAGGATCTGCCGGACGCCGAAGCCGCGCATCTCCTCGACGAGGTCGACCAGCCGGCCGACGTGGCCCGAATCGAGGAAGACAGTCGGCTCGTCGAGGATGAGCGGCGGCGTCGGGGCCGCGCCCTCGATGCCCTCGGCGAGCAGGCGGTAGATCGCACACCGGAGGCTGAGATTGAACAGGGCGCGCTCGCCGCCCGACAGCTGTTCGGGCTCCAGCGGCTGGCCGTCCTTCTGGTAGACGGTGAGGTCGTAATCGTTGTCTAACTCGATGCGGGCGTAGGCGTCGTTACCGTAGACGAGATCGAACGTCTCGTTGAGCATACGTTCGAGGCTCTCGACGTTGCGACGGCGGAGTTCGGTCCGGAGGTCGCCGTACATTGTCTCGATGTCCTCGGTTTCGTCGTGGACGGATTCGAGCCGCTCGACGCGTTCGGCGATGGCCTCGCGTTCCTCGCGGAGACTTTCGAGCTGCTCGATGTCGGCGGTGACGCCACCGATGGCGTTCTGGAGTTCGTCGCGCCGCTCGCGGAGATCGGCGAGTTCGGGCTCGACATCGTCGAGGTAGGCTTCGGCTTTCTGTTTCGCTCGCGTGCG
>KI543195.1:99210-104868 GCA_000496215.1 uncultured archaeon A07HN63 | reverse complement strand
AGCGTCGCCGGCCAAGACGACCCCCTCGGCGAGACGCTCGTCGCCCGCGAACTCGACGCGGATCTCGAACTCTACAAGCTCGCCGTCCCCATCGGCGTCGTCGGCACCGTCTTCGAGTCCCGGCCCGACGCGCTCGTCCAGATCGCCGCCCTCGCGCTGAAATCCGGCAACAGCGTGATGCTCAAGGGTGGCAGCGAGGCCAGCGAATCCAACCGCGTCCTCTTCGAACTCATCCGCGAGGCCACGGCCGACCACGACGCGATCCCCGAGGGCTGGGCCCAGCTCGTCGAGGCCCGCGCCGACGTGACCGCCATGCTCGATATGGACGACGCAATCGACCTGCTGATGCCGCGCGGCAGCTCCGAGTTCGTCGAGTACATTCAGGACAACACGTCGATTCCAGTACTCGGCCACACTGAGGGCATCTGTCACGTCTACGTCGACCGCGAGGCCGACCTCGATATGGCGACGGAGGTCGCCTTCGACGCCAAGGTCCAGTACCCCGCGGTCTGCAACGCGGTCGAAACCCTGCTCGTCCACGAGGCCGTCGCCGAGGCGTACCTCCCCCAGATCACCAAACGCTACGCCGCCGAGGGTGTCGAGATCCGCGGCGACGAGCGAACCCGCGAGATCGTCGATGTGGCGGCCGCAAGCGAGGCCGACTGGGAAACCGAGTACGGCGACCTCGTCGTCGCGGTCAAAATCGTCGACTCCCTCGATAATGCAATCGACCACATCACCACCCACGGCTCCAAACACACCGAGTCGATCATCAGCGAGGACGCCGACCGCGCCGGCCGGTTCATGCGCAGCCTCGATTCGGCGAGCGTCTTCCACAACGCCTCGACCCGGTTTTCCGATGGCTACCGGTTCGGCCTCGGCGCGGAGGTCGGCATCTCGACCGGCAAGATCCACGCCCGCGGCCCGGTCGGCCTGGAGGGGCTGACGACCTACAAATACCACCTCGAAGGCGACGGCCACCTCGTGGCGACCTACGCTGGCGACGACCCCCGGCCGTTCACCCACGAGGAGTTCGACGGCGAGTGGGTGCCCGGCGAGTTGTCGAAATAAGACGCGAGACACTTCGAAATATTCCCAGCGCAGCAAAGATATTTCTGATCCGGCAACGAACCTCTCAGTATGAGCGACGCCGAGCGACCCGACTGGACGGACCGCTCAGCCGCCGACCGCGTCCGGTCGGTCGCAACGACGCTGAGTGAGCCCCGAACCGCAAACTGGATCGCCGAGGAGGCCGAGGTCGCCCACGAGACGGCCAGCAAATATCTCGACCAACTGGTCGACGACGGGCAGGTCGAAACGAGCGAAGCCGGCGGGAAGACGATCTACCGGCCCGATCCGGTCGGTCAGTATCTCGCCGAGATGCACCGCCTCTACGCCGACCACACCGCCGACGAACTGGCCGATAGCCTGACCGAGATCGGCGAGCAACTGCGTGCGTGGCAAACCGAGTACGCTGTCGAGACACCGAACGAACTCCGGTCGGCGATCAGCGAGACGAGCGACGCGGCGACCGCCGAGAAGTACCGCCGCGTGGCGACCGAGTGGGAGCGGCTCCAGTATCGCCAGTCGCTCGTCGAGGACACGCTCCGGCTCTACGACCGATTCGCCGACGACGCCTCGCCCACGCCGGTATGACGCCACCGGGCTCGCACAACCCCGCGGTCTACCGGGAACTCCGCGACGTGCTCCGGCGACAGCCCGAGATCACCGAGACATGGTACGAACCCGATGCGGTCCAGCAGCGGTATCTCGCTGCGTCGATTGCGCCCGACCGCGTCGATCCGCCAACCGGCCCCGATGCACCGCGGATCGAGGTTCGCTGGCAAGCCGGTCCCCAGACCCGCTTCCGAATCGACTACGCCGACCCGAACACCGGGTTTCACTGCGGCTGGCACCGCGACGACGACCATCCCGATCTTGGCGAGACGCACTTCCAGTACGAGCGACCCGACGACGCGCCGATACACGAGGCGGTCGACCTCTCTGCGACAACGCCGCCAAAATGCCTGTGGGCGTGTCTCGACGAACTGTTTTCGCTCCGGCTGCCGCAGCTAACGAGCGAGTAGACGGCGTGCCGCAGGCTTCTCACGCCTCGCGGAGCGTCACCTCTTCGGCCTCGATATCCTCGATGAACGCGCCCTCGCCGCCGACGGTGATCTGTTCGCCGTCGGTTTCGAGTGTCAGACTCGCCTCGATCGGGAACCGGCTGTTGGTCGGTTCGACGAGCCCCTGAACCGTGGCGACGACGTGGCCCTCCAGTTCGACCGGATCGCTGGTGTCGACCCACCGCCCGTCGACCCGGGCGACGAGGTCGGTGTCGTCGCGGAGCTGAAGGGTCGCCTGCACCACGGCCTTCCGGAAGTCGGTCTCTGTCAGCGGGAGGCCAAACGGGTCGGCAACGAGGACCTCGGTGCCGACCGGCCAGTAGTTACCGACGAGCGAGCCGACGATCACCGGGCCGAGCTGGGGGTGCGTGAAGACGATGGCCTGCGTCCCGGTGTGCGCACTCGCCAGCATCTCGGCGGGGGCGACCAGCCCGACGCGGTCGTCGGCGGTCAACATTGCTGGCATCGGCTCCTCCCAGATGCGGGCGACACTCGCCAGTTCCTCCGCAACTGGCGGGAGCTCCTCGGTCTCGGTGACCAGCAGGATGACGAGCACGCCCCGGTCGACTGCGTCTCTGAGCTCGGACTCGACAACCGACAGCCGGTGGGCCGGCAGCGACAGCGTCACCTCCGACTCGCTGTTGTCGATGAGTTCCCGGATTCGCTTGTGAACCGTCTCGCGGCTCTTGATCACCTCGAACTGCTCGGTCGCCTGTTCGGCCTGTGTGTGGCGGGTTTCCAGCGCCGGCTGGATCGCCTCGGCGTCGGTGACGAGGTGGTCGATCACCGCATCGGGCGGCCGGGCCCGGATCATCGTCGGCACGACGTGGTCGTCGACCTCGACGAACCCGCGGTCGGCCAGCTCCTCGCTGACGCTGTAGACGTAGCGTTTGGAGACGCCGGCGGCGTCGGCAATCGTGCTCGCCTTCGCCTCGCCGTGTTCCAGCAGCGTGAGGTAGGTGTCGACCTCCTTCTCGGAGAAGCCGAACCGCTGGAGATGCGCCCGAAGGGTGGCGTCGTCCATAACTCGGTTATTTTTGCCATCGACACTTAATTTCAGGTGGCTGTCAGTCGAGTATAGCCCGCCGCGAAACCCCCGCCGCGGACGGCTGGAGTTAAGAGCCTCACCGAGAGACCACACGCCATGCACGGCGGTCGATACCATGGCTGAACTGGTGACGTTCGGCGAGACGATGCTCCGGCTCTCGCCGCCAGCCGGCACCCGACTCGAAACCGGTGGCGACCTCGCGGCACAGGTCGGCGGTGCCGAAAGCAACGTTGCCGCCGCGGCCGACTGTCTCGGCGTTGACGCGGCGTGGCTCTCGAAACTGCCCGACAATCCGCTTGGCCGCCGGGTCGTTCGCGCGCTCCGCGGTCACGGCGTGACGCCCGCGGTCGCGTGGGACGACAGCGAGGCCGCACGACTCGGCACCTACTACCTCGAATACGGCGCGGCCCCACGCGATACGAACGTCGTCTACGACCGCGCAAACTCGTCGGTCACGACCGTTGACGCCGCCGAACTCGACACTGATCTCGTTGCCGACGCTGAGGTGTTCCACACAACCGGGATCACGCCCGCGCTCAGCGACGCGGCCGCCGACGCGACGAGTGATCTGCTTGCCGCCGCCGGCGATGCCGACACCCTCCGGTCGTTCGACCTCAACTACCGCTCGAAGCTCTGGTCGCACGACGAGGCGGCCGAGGGCTACGACGCGGTGCTCCCCGCGGTCGACCTGCTCTTCGCACCCCACCGCGACGCGGGTGCGATCCTCGACTACGACGGCGATGCCGAAACGGTTGCCCGCGCGCTCGCTGCCCACTACGATCTCGATGCGGTCGTTGTCACCCGCGGCGCGGATGGCTCGCTCGCGCTCATCGACGACGCGGTCATCGAGGAGGGCATCTACTCCGATGAGACGGTCGACGCCATCGGTACGGGCGACGCCTTCGTCGGCGGCTTCATCGGCGAACTACTCACGAACGGCGGCGGTGATCTTACGCCCGAGGCTGTCGACCGCGCCCAGACCTACGCTGCCGCGACGGCCGCTGTAAAACGAACAATACAGGGCGACGTACTGGTGTCGACGCGCGACGAAATCGAGTCCGTGATCGATGCCGACGGCGACGACATCTCGCGGTAACCGCCGATCATCCCGCGGTAGCCGTCGACCGCTACGGGCCGCGTGCGTGCCGGCCTCGGGGCACGCCGACCGCACAGCCACCACATGGTTTTATTACTCCCTCCCGACCCTCTGGTATGCACGTTCTCGTTATCGGTGCCTACGGCAGCGCGGGGTCGGCCGCCGCTGGCGACCTCGCCGATCACGTCGGGCGCGACATCGACCGACTGACGCTCGTCGACGACGGCGAGCCCGGCGGCGGGCTCTGTATTCTCAACGGCTGTATGCCCTCCAAGGAGGTCCTCTCGACGGCGGCCCACAGATTTCAGGTCCGTGTCGACGACCGCCTCGACGGCGAGCCGCCGACCATCGACCTTGACCGCGTCGTCGCCGAGAAGAACGACCACACCGAAAGCTTCGCCGCCCACCGCCGCGAATCGGTCCACGAGCTGACCGATATCGACGGTGTCGAGTTCATCGACGACACCGCCCGCTTTATCGACGACCGCGTGGTGGAAGTCGGTGACGACCGTTACGAACCCGACTACGTCGTCATCGCCACGGGCTCGTCGCCGTTCGTTCCCGAGTTGCCCGGCATGGATGGTATCGACCCCATGACGAGCAGGGATGTTCTCGACGCCACCACACTTCCGGACTCCGGCGTCGTCATGGGGTTCGGCTACGTCGGGATCGAACTCGTCCCCTATCTCGCAGAAGCCGGCGTCGACCTCACCGTTATCGAACACGACGACCGGCCGATCGACGAGGCCGATCCCGCCTTCGGCGACGAACTCATGACGCTCTACCGCGAGGCATTCGATGTCGACATCCTGACCAATGTCTACGAACAACGGATCGAATCGACCGGTGACGGCGTTCGGCTGTTCGTCGAGGGCGACGACGGCGAGCAGGCTATCGCGGCCGACGAACTGTTCGCGTTCACCGGTCGCCAGCCCTCCCTCGACGGGCTTGGTCTCGAAACCACAGCCATCGAGCCGGGCGAGGGCTGGGTCGACGACACGATGGCCGCAAGCGACGACGAGCGGGTGTTCGTCGTCGGCGACGTGAACGACAGGGAACCGATCCTCCACGTCGCCAAGGAACAGGGGTTCGCCGCGGCCGACAACATCCTCGCCCACCACGCCGGCGAGCCGATGGCGCCGTACGACCCCATCCACCACCATGTTATGTTCTCCGGAGCCAGCGTCTATCCCTTCGCGCGCGTCGGCCACACGCCGGCGACAGCCGAAGCGGCCGGCCACGAGGTCGTCACCGCAACCCGGCGGGCCGCCGACGACGGCGTGTTCAAGGTCAAGGATCTGCCCCACGGGCTCGCCCGCCTGACCGTCGACGCCGCCGACGGCACGGTACTGGGCTATCAGGGGCTCCACGCCCATGCCGATACGATG
>KI543195.1:88273-95735 GCA_000496215.1 uncultured archaeon A07HN63 | reverse complement strand
ACTGACGGGGCGGAGGTTTTCACCTGCAACGCCTATCTCGTCGATGGCGACACACCGACACTCGTTGACGCCGGCACGATGCCCGGGGTCGACGAGGTGATCGCCGACCACGTCGACGACCTCGACCGGGTCGTGCTCACCCACCAGCACGGCGATCACGTCGGCGAACTCGACAGCGTGCTGGACTGCTTCGATGCCGACCTCTACGCCTACGGCGATCACCCACACCGAACGGCGGCCATCGACGACGGCGACACGGTACAGATCGGGGACGACGAGTTCGAGGTCGTCTACACGCCCGGCCACGCCAGCGACCATGTGTCGTTCGTCAGCGACGAGGCCATCTTCAGCGGCGACGTGGTCGTCTACAACGACGGCGCGTTCGACGACGGCAGCTTCGGCCGGACCGATCGCCGCGGACAGTCACGCGAGCGACTGATCGAGAGCCTCGAACGCCTTCTTGAGCGGCTCCCCGACTCGGTGTCAGGGATGTACGCCGGCCACGGCGATCCGTTCCACAGCGAGCCCGGCGGCGACAGCGTCCGAACCGTCATTGAGCGCGCGCTCGAACGCGCCGAACGCCGGGAACCGAAGTACCCCGACGAGTAGCGATCCCGTTGCTGTCCCCGAAGCCCCGCCAGCAACAGGGCTGTCCCCGCAGCCCCGACCGCGATGTGGCTGTCGCTCGCTGGTCGTCGGTGACGGCAAAAATAGCGGATTGCTTCAGGCTGCGCGTCGCTCTTTTGCTTTCGTGCGGAGATTTCCGTAGCCGCATTTCCGGCAGTTGTCTGCCTCCGGTGCGTTGCGCGCGTTACACCGCATACAGATCTGCTTGTCGAGCGTTCGGTCGGCAGCGATCTCGTTGGCTGGCATATCCTCGCCTTGTCGGGGTCGCTGTTTAACAGTTCCGAGAACGGAGAACGGCCTACGCGCCGGCGTCGTCGAGCGCGGCTTCGAGATCGCCGCGCTGGGTGACACCGACGAACCGCTCGACGATGCCGTCGTCGTTCTCGATGACGAGCGTCGGCAGCGAGCGAACCTGATACTCGTTTGCGACCTCCTGCTCCTCGTCGACGTCGACCTTGTCGAACTCCACGTCCTCGTAGTCGGCTTCGAGCTCTTCGAGAATCGGGTCCTGCGTCTTACACGGGCCGCACCAGTCGGCGTAGAAGTCTGTCAGTCGAACGGTCATTGTCCGCCCGAGCCTTACCAAGACGCGGTGATAAGGGTTTCCACACCGCGATTACAGCCACTGCGAGCCGAAACGCTTAGGTCGCTGACGGCTGGACGGTCAGCAATGGCTTCCAGTGGTGACAGCGGGCTCATGTCCAGTGCCGGCCTCGTCCGGTACTTCGACTCCGAGGACCGCAACGCGATCCGTATCGACCCGAAAACCGTGATGGCGTTTGCGCTGCTGTTCGGTATCTTCGTGCAGATCTTGACGCTGACGGTCTGATCGGCTCCGAGCGCCTCGATTGCTCGATCCGGTGGTTTTTCTTTGCCGCTCCCGTGATTCAGGTATGAAAGCTGGCGTTATCGCCGTTCAGGGTGACGTAAGCGAACACGCCGCGGCGATCCGGCGGGTCGCCGACGCCCGCGGCGTCGCTATCGAGGTGACGACGATCCGCGAGTCCGGGATCGTCCCCGACTGCGACGTGTTGCTCATGCCCGGCGGGGAGTCGACGGCGATCTCCCGCCTGCTCGACAGCGAGGGCATCGACACCGAGATCCGCGACCACGTCGAGAGCGGGAAGCCTATTCTGGCGACGTGTGCCGGGCTGATCGTCGCTGCCCGCGACCCGCAGGACGACCGTGTGCAGTCGCTCGACCTGCTCGATATCACGGTCGACCGCAACGCCTTCGGCCGACAGAAGGACAGCTTCGAGGCCCCACTCGACATCGCGGGGCTCGACGAGCCGTTCCCGGCGGTGTTCATCCGCGCGCCGCTGATCGATTCCGTCGGCGACGATGTCGAGGTACTGGCCGACTGGGATGACAGCCCGGTTGCCGTTCGACAGGGGCCGGTCGTCGCCACCTCGTTCCACCCCGAGTTGACCGACGACAATCGCGTCCACGAACTCGCGCTGTTTGATGACGACCAGCCTACAACCGATACCCCGGAGGCCAGTCGATGAGCGACGCCGATGATCCGGCGGCTGTTGATACTGACGACGCCGAGGCCGTGCTTGATTCGTTGTTCGCCACGATCAAACAGCGGCAGGCCGAGTTGCCGGATGACTCCTACACGGCCTCGTTGTTCACCCACGAGAAGGGCGAAAACGAAGTCCTCGAAAAACTGGGCGAGGAAGCAACCGAGGTTATTCTGGCAGCAAAGGACGACAACCTCGACGACCTCCAGTACGAGTCGGCTGATTTCGTGTACCACCTGCTGGTGCTGTTTGCGATGAAGGACTTGAGCGTCGACGACCTGCGTGACGAACTCGAATCGCGATTTTGAGCGTGCTCCCGACGCGTTTTTTAGATAGCTTGCTGAAGCACACCCAATGGACGCAGTTACGCTTGGCCCTACGGGAACCTACTCGCATCGAGCCGCCCGCGCTGTCGCCGACGACGTGTCGTTCCGCGAGTCGGTGACCGCGATCATCGAGGCCGTTGCCGACGGCGATTTCGAACGCGGCGTCGTCCCCATCGAGAACAGTATCGAGGGCAGCGTCACCGAGACGCTCGACGCGCTGGCCGATCACGAAACCGCCGTCGTCAGCGAGATCGTCACACCGATCCGCCACGCGTTGCTCGCACAGGGCGACAGTTTCGACACTGTCGCCAGCCACTCGCAGGCGCTCGCCCAGTGCCGTAGCTATCTCGAAGAACACTACCCCGATGCAACCCGGGAGGCCGTCGCCAGCACCGCCCGCGGCGTGGAGTCCGCGCGCGAGAACGCCTCGGTCGCCGGTATCGGCCACCCCGACAACGCGACCAACGGCACCGACCTCCAGATCCTCGCCGAGGATATTCAGGATCAGGATTCCAACGCCACTCGGTTTTTCACCGTTGCGCCACCAGCCGAGCGGACCGACGCCGGCGGCAAGACCACGCTGATCGTCTACCCCAGCGCCAACTACCCCGGCCTGCTGCTGGAACTCTTGGAAGCGTTCGCCGACCGCGACATCAATCTCTCTCGGGTCGAATCCCGGCCCAGCGGCGCGCGGCTTGGCGACTACCTCTTCCACTTCGATATCGAGGCCGGCGTCTACGAGAGTCGCGTACAGACGGCCATCGACGAGATCGACGAGATCGCCGCCGAGGGCTGGGTGCGCAACCTCGGCTCCTACGACACGAAACACGTGCTGTACTGAGCCCGTGGCGACCGGTCGGTATTTTGTTGCCACAGAGACGACAAAAAATCTCAAGCCGTCTCACGACAAACGGACAGGTATGCCCGAGAAACCCAACCCCTTCGAGGAACTCGACGAGTTGATCGAGCGGATGAACCGCGAGTTCAGCGACCTGAGCCGCACCTTCGAGGGCGGCGGCGTCCTCGCGGAGATCACCGTCGACGTGGCCGACACCGGCGACGACATCGTCGTTGCAGCCGATCTGCCGGGGTACGCCGAGGACGAGATCGACCTCCGGGCCGACCGCGAGTTGGTCACGCTCAGCGCGGAGTCCGACCGCGAGACGGTCGACGAGGACGCCCACTACCACCGCAAGGAACGCAGCCACCAGTCGGTCAGCCGCCGGATTCCGTTGCCCGCGGAGGTCGACGCCGCGTCGGCGACCGCAAGCTACACCAACGGCGTGCTGACGGTGACGCTGCCGAAACTCGACCCCGACGCGGCCGGTGGCCACGAGATCGACGTAGAATAACAGACGTGGCATAGCTGCCTTTGCGTGTCAGTGCGCCGCTGGTGAGTGTCAGGACGAACGTTGCGGAAACGGAAAACAGCGAGTTTAGTCGGCGGTCGCTTCGACTTCTTCGCTTGCGTCGTAGTACTCCTTGATGAGCTCCTCGTCGATCCGGTTGAGCTCCTCTTTCGGTAGCTGGCTGAGCAGGTCCCAGCCGATATCGAGGGTGTCGTCGAGTTCGCGGTTGGTGTCGAAGCCCTGATCGATGAACTCGGTCTCGAAGTCGTCAGCGAAGTCGAGATACTTGTTGTCCCGGTCGCTGAGCGCCTCGCGACCGACAATGTTCACGAGGTCGCGCAGGTCCTCACCCTCGGCGTAGGCGGCGTACATCTGGTCGGCCACGTCGCCGTGATCCCCGCGGGTCAGGCCCTCGCCGATCCCGTCGTCCATCAGCCGCGAGAGGCTGGGCAGGACGTTGACGGGTGGCTGGACGCCCTGACTGTTGAGATCGCGGTCGACGTAGATCTGGCCCTCCGTGATGTATCCCGTCAGATCCGGGATCGGGTGGGTGTCGTCGTCGCCGGGCATCGTCAGGATCGGCAGCTGCGTGACCGACCCCTCGCGGCCCTCGATCCGGCCGGCGCGCTCGTAGAGCGTCGCCAGATCGGTGTACATGTACCCGGGGTAGCCACGGCGACCCGGCACCTCCTCGCGGGCCGCACCGATCTCGCGCAGTGCCTCACAGTAGTTGGTCATGTCCGTGAGGATGACGAGAACGTGGTAGTCCTTCTCGAAGGCGAGGTACTCGGCGGTCGTCAGGGCGAGTCGCGGCGTGACCGTCCGCTCGACGGCGGGGTCGTCCGCGAGGTTGGCGAAGACCACGGAGCGTTCGAGCGCGCCGGTGCGCTCGAAGTCGTCCATGAACTCGTTGGCCTCCTCCTGTGTGATCCCCATCGCACCGAAGATCACGGCGAACTCGCTGCCGTCCTCGCCGTCTTCTTCCTCCTCGGGCACGCTGGCCTGTCGGGCGATCTGGAGCGCCAGTTCGTTGTGCGGCAGCCCAGAGGCCGAGAAGATCGGGAGCTTCTGGCCCCGAACCAGCGTGTTCATGCCGTCGATGGCGCTCACGCCGGTCTGGATGAACTCCTCGGGGTACTCCCGCGAATAGGGGTTGATCGCCGCGCCGATGATATCTTCGCGGGATTCGGGGACGATCTCGGGGCCGCCGTCGATGGGCTGGCCCGTGCCGTCCATGACCCGACCGAGGAGGTCCTCGGTGACGGGCATCTTCAGTGTCTCGCCGAGGAAGCGCACGGAGGCGTCGAGGTCGATCCCGCTGGTGCCCTCGAAGACCTGAATCGCCACGAGGCCGTCGCTGGATTCCAGCACCTGGCCGCGAAGCGTTCGGCCGTCCTCGGTTTCGATCTCGACGATCTCGTCGTAGCCGATTGGCTCGTCGACCTCGGCGTAGACGAGCGGTCCGCTGATCTCGTTGATAGTTTCGTATTCTTTCATTAGTACATCCCCCGCAGTTCCTCGGTGATGTCGTCTTTGAGTTCCTCGACGTACTCCTCGTAGTCCTCCTGGACGCCGATCCGGTTGATCTGCGGCGTGGAGTCAAGCGAGACGAGGTCCTCGACCGGCACGCCGGCGTCGAGTGCGTCGAAGGCCTCGTCGTTGTACGTCTTGATCGCCGTCAGGATGGCGTAGGTCTTCTCCGGCGGACAGAACGTATCCGTCGGGTGGAAGGCGTCCTGCTGGAGATAGCCCTCACGCAGATAGCGGGCGATTTCGAGCGTGAGCTGCTGGTCCTCTGGCAGGGCGTCCTTGCCGACGAGCTGGACGATCTCCTGGAGTTCGTCCTCCTCGTCGAGCACGTCGATGGCCCACTGGCGGATCTCCGCCCAGTCCTCGGTGACGTTCTCCTCGAACCACGGATCCAGCTGTTCGCGGTACAGCGAGTACGACTCGTTCCAGTTGATCGACGGGAAGTGCCGTCGTTCGGCCAGATCCGCGTCGAGCGCCCAGAACGTCTTGACGATCCGCAGGGTGTTCTGGGTGACCGGCTCGGAGAAGTCGCCGCCGGGCGGGCTGACCGCGCCGATGACCGACACCGATCCCTCGGTGCCGTTGACGTTCTCGAAGTAGCCGGCCCGCTCGTAGAACTGGCTGAGTCGTGCCGACAGATAGGCCGGGTAGCCCTCCTCGCCGGGCATCTCCTCCAGTCGGGAGGAGATCTCCCGCATGGCCTCGGCCCACCGCGAGGTGGAGTCGGCCATGAGCGCCACGTCGTACCCCATATCGCGGAAGAACTCCGCGATGGTGATACCCGTGTAGATGCAGGACTCGCGTGCTGCGACGGGCATGTTCGACGTGTTGGCGATGAGGCAGGTCCGGGCCATCAGCGGATTGCCGGTTTTCGGGTCGTCCAGCTCGGGGAAGTCCTCGATGACCTCGGTCATCTCGTTGCCGCGCTCGCCACAGCCGACGTAGACGACGATGTCGGCGTCGGCCCACTTGGCGAGCTGGTGCTGGGTGACGGTTTTCCCGGACCCGAAGGGACCGGGGATCGCCGCCGTCCCGCCTTTTGCGATCGGGAACAGCCCGTCGAGGACGCGCTGGCCCGAGATGAGCGGCTTCGTCGGCGTCTGTTTCTCGACGGCCGGCCGCGGCGTTCGCACCGGCCACTCCTGGTGCATCGAGATCTCCTCGCCGTTGTCGAGTTCGACGACCGTCTCCGTGACGGTGTGGTCGCCGGATTCGACGCTGACGACCTCGCCGCCCTCGTAGTCGGGCGGTACCATGACCTTGTGGTCGATGGTGACCGTCTCCTCGACGATGCCGACAACGTCGCCCGCCGAAACCTCGTCTCCCGCCTCGACCTCGGGCTGGAACTCCCACTCCTTGTCGAGGTCGATCCCGGGGGCGTCGACCCCACGGTCGAGGAACGCACTGTTCATCTTGTCTTCCAGCACGTCGAGTGGGCGCTGGGTGCCGTCGTAGATGGCATCCAGTATTCCGGGGCCGAGGTCGACCGATAGCGGCTCGCCCGTGTTCTCGACGGGTTCGCCCGGGCCGACCCCGGAGGTCTCCTCGTACACCTGGATGGTCGTCACGTTGCCCTCGATCTCGATTACCTCGCCCATCAGTCCTTCGTCGCCGACGTAGACGACGTCGTTCATCCGGGCGTCGAGATCCTGGGCGGTGACAACCGGCCCACTGACGCTCTCGATGACGCCGGTTTCGGCGTCCTGTTGGGTTGCTTGACTCATAGTTAGTCGTCTTCCTCCATCAGATCGATGCCGATGGCGCGTTTGATCTGTCCGCGCAGGTCGCCGCTGCCCGCGCCCCCACCGAGGGTGACAAGCGTCGGCTCGACGCTGTTCTCGACTGCGTTCCGGGGGCCACGGGAGAGGTGATCCATATCGTCGTCGTGCATGACGATGATGCCGATATCCTCGTCGTCGAGGACGCGCTCGACGGCATCGTCGAGCGACTCGTCTTTCTCGTCGTCGGGGACGTTCTCGCATTTGCGGACACCCGCGAGTCGGAACCCGGTCGTGAACTCCGGACTGCCGATCACAGCGATCTCCTTGCTCATAGGATCACCAGCTCCTGTTCGATCTCGTCCTCGCCCAGACCGGGCCTCGCGGCC
>KI543195.1:86480-88253 GCA_000496215.1 uncultured archaeon A07HN63 | reverse complement strand
CACTGTGTGACCGAGTATCAGTGCGACTGCACCGCCAATCAATCCTAACGTCCCGCCAGTGGTTAGTCCGGCGAACATGATATCGGCTCCCTCAGCCTGAAGCTTGCTGAGTTCGGCAGCGGTAAAGATGAAGTGGAAGTTCCCACCGTTGAAGTAGGCACCAAAGACGATCAGATTGACCGCAAACGCGGTCCCGGCCTTGGCGAGCAACACCGCAGCAAGCCGTGTATACGAGAGTGCGTTCACGAGCGGGCTGAGTACCTCGGGAATCTCCAGTGGTTCTCCGATGGCCAGCAACACAACACCGCCGAAGAAGACGGCAATACCGATCCACCCTGCGGTCGTGCCAAACCCGCTAAAACCAAGCTCTATTGCGGCATTCGAGGCTTCGCTGTTGAACACCTCGAAGATGAAGTCCGGCTTCTGTGCTCTGTACACATCACTCAGGATAAAGAGCCAGATGCCGTTGAGCATGAGCAGCCACGACCCGCTCTCGTAGACTGCCTCCTTCACTCCATGAATCTTGATGTCCTCGATAAACGACAGGATGTACCCTGCATTGAGGTGGAGGACACCAACGATGATACTCAGGAAGAACCATGCGAGTGCCCACTCGGCGTAGTATGGCTTCAGGCCCTTATGCAGGTTCAGGAATCCCACCCCAAGTATCTCCGCCATCGGCTCGGAGAACGGGTGCAGGCCAAACACCTCGTCGTACAGGATGCCAAACAGCACGGTGAAGCCACCGGCCCACAGTGTTACACCGCCCATGCTCTTGAACGCGGACGACTCGAAGCGGGTGTACAGCACATAGCCGATGAGCATATAGAGCAGTCCATAGGCCACATCACCGATCATGAACCCAAACATGATCGGGAACGTGAGGAACACCAAGACGGTCGGATCGAACTCAGAGTACTTCGGCCGTGAAAAGGCCTCGACAAGTACCTGAAATGGTTTTGCCGCGCTTGGATTGCCCTGAACGACCGGCGGATCGTCGTCGTCCATGGTGACGGCACCACTGCCGTCGGCGACGACCTCGCCACCATCGGTGGCCGCTGCTGCCTCGGCGGGTTCGCTGTGGTCTTCGACGTGATGATCGCCGTTGGATTTGAATTCGGCGCGTTCGACCTCGTCGACATCGACCGGGCCGTCGACATCGGCATCCAGCGTGGTCTCCAGTTCGTCGTAGCGACCGGTCGGAATCCAGCCCTCGGCGACGAAGGCGTTGGCCGTCGTCGCAAACGAGAGCGGGGCCTCCTTCTTCTGGGCCTCGATGGTGAGGTACTCCTCTGCGGCCAGCAGGAAGCCGGCCGACTCGGCCTTGACCGTCTCCAGTTCGGCCTCGACCTCGTCGAGTTCGGCCTCGAGGGTCGACTTCTCCTGTTCGAGCTCGGTGACGTACTCTTCGGGTGCAGCCTCGGCGTCAGGCACCGACAGCGTCGTAAACTCGACGCCGACGAGCGCGTCGGCGATAAGATCGCTGTCGGCATCGTGATCCTCGGCTGGCTGAGCGAAAATCGCGTGCGTGCTGGTGCCCGAAAAGACCGCGAACCGATTGATTGCCGCGGCGTCGTCGAGTGCTGTCTCGATGGCCTCGCGGGGTCCCTGCCCGACAAGGACGCCCAGCGAGTCGTACCCGCTCAGGAGGTCGAGATCGAGGCCAAGATCCGCAAACGGCTCGATGGCCTCGATCTCCTCGGCGGTTTCGCGGATCCTGGTTTCGAGTTCGCTCCGCTCGTCGTCAAGTTCGTTGATCCGGTCGCGGAGCTC
>KI543195.1:83693-86460 GCA_000496215.1 uncultured archaeon A07HN63 | reverse complement strand
GGCTTGTCCAGTCTGCAGTACAACGTTACCGACCGCTGATGCAAGTTCCAAACTCATGTATTGTGTGTCGTCCGCTCAGGTTGCGTTGGCTTGTCGCCGAACAGTTGCGTTTCGTCTCACCGTGGTCATAAAGCTTCCCAAACCCGCTGGTTGGAACGGGCGTAGCCGGCGATTTCGACCGAATTCTGTGGGAGGGGTTCACAGTCTGTTCGGCGAGGTGAACCGACAGCTATCGACGCTGCAGAAACAAAAAACGGCTTGGTCGACCGCTTACTCGTCGCTGGTCGTATGCGTCCGCTCGTGGCCGAACGGCGTGTACGCACGACCGCCGCCCTCGAAGAACTTGCCGAAGAACTCGACGTACTCGAGACGCACCGCCTGCAGGCCGGCACTCGTCACACCCAGCGCGAGGACGAGGATGTGGCCGAGCACGAGCACGAGAATCCCGACGAGGATCGAGGCGGCTTCGCCGTGGACCAGCCCCGGGAACAACGTGTTTGTCACCTCGTATCCGTGGTAGCTCAGGGTTTCCCCCGAACCAAGTGCTGCTACAGCGCCAACATCCGGCATTCCTCCGACGCCAAAGTGCCATCCACCCTTACTATCGACGTATACGCCGAAGAACAGGAGGTTGACCGTGAACGCCATCCCGGCCTTGGCGAGCAGGACCGCCGCAAGTCGGGTGTAGGACAGCACGTTCACCAGCACATTCAGGAACTCGATGGCTTCGACCAACTCGCCGTACGCGAGAACAACGAAGCCGATGACAAAGATCAACAGCGGCACCGTCATCTGCCCACCAATCCCCGGAATGGTGAACAGTTCCATCGCCGGGAAGCCGTTGAAGCCGAGCGGGATGACGCCTTCACTGGAGAACGTCTCGTAGACGAACGCCGGGAGCACACCTGCATTCTTGATCGCATCGCTGAAGATCCAGACCCATAGGCCGTTCATCATCAGGAGCCACGAGCCGTTCTCGTAGATCGCGTGTTTGATGTCGTGCATCTGGAGGTCCTCGACAAAGCCGATAATCCACGCCATGTTGAGGTGGAGAATTCCGACAACAACGCTCACCACCAGCCAGCCGGTCGCCCACTCGACCCCGGCCGGCGAGAGGCCCTTTTCTATCGGCGCGTGGGCAAGGCCAACAGTGCCCTCCCAGAAGTACGTCGCAATCAGATGCAGCCCGAATATCTCACCGTAGAGTATCCCGAACACGGCGGTGAATATCCCTGCGATGATTGTGACGCCACCCATGCTCTGGAAGCCGGGGCTGTCGAACGCCGAGTAGAGATAGTAGCCGATCCCCATGTAGATAAGACCGTAGCCGAGATCGCCGATCATGAAGCCGAAGAACGCCGGAAACGTCAGAAAGAGGATGACCGTTGGATCGAACTCGTCGTACTTTGGTCGATTGACGGCCTCGATGAGCACCTCGAATGGTTTGACAACGCCGGGATTACTCTGGATGATCGGCGGATCGTCGTCGTCCATGGTGACGGCACCACTGCCGTCGGCGACGACCTCGCCACCATCGGTGGCCGCTGCTGCCTCGGCGGGTTCGCCCTGCTCTTCGACGTGATGATCGCCGTTGGATTTGAATTCGGCGCGTTCGACCTCGTCGACATCGACCGGGCCGTCGACATCGGCATCCAGGGTGGTCTCCAGTTCGTCGTAGCGACCGGTCGGAATCCAGCCCTCGGCGACGAAGGCGTTGGCCGTCGTCGCAAACGAGAGCGGGGCCTCCGTTCTTCTGGGCCTCGATGGTGAGGTACTCTTCTGCGGCCAGCAGGAAGCCGGCCGACTCGGCCTTGACCGTCTCCAGTTCGGCCTCGACCTCGTCGAGTTCGGCCTCGAGGGTCGACTTCTCCTGTTCGAGTTCGGTGACGTACTCTTCGGGTGCAGCCTCGGCGTCAGGCACCGACAGCGTCGTAAACTCGACGCCGACGAGCGCGTCGGCGATAAGATCGCTGTCGGCATCGTGATCCTCGGCCGGCTGAGCGAAAATCGCGTGCGTGCTGGTGCCCGAGAAGACCGCGAACCGATTGATTGCCGCGGCGTCGTCGAGTGCTGTCTCGATGGCCTCGCGGGGTCCCTGCCCGACAAGGACGCCCAGCGAGTCGTACCCGCTCAGGAGGTCGAGATCGAGGCCAAGATCCGCAAACGGCTCGATGGCCTCGATCTCCTCGGCGGTTTCGCGGATCCTGGTTTCGAGTTCGCTCCGCTCGTCGTCGAGTTCGTTGATCCGGTCGCGGAGCTCCGGCAGCTCGGCATCGAGTTCCTCGCGGTCGACGATCCGGGTCTGGCCGCCGTCGTCGTCACCGATATCGAGGCTGCTCTCCAGGGCGCGCACGGTGACGAGTTTCTCGTTGATCTCGTCGGCGCCCTCAAGCGAGCGACCGCCCTCGAACTTCTCCCACGAGCCGTCGTAATCGGAAAGGTCCAGCAGGTTCAGCGAGTGGACCGCCTCGATAACGTCGTCCATAACGCGCTTGGATCCCGTTACCGAGACCTTGCTCATCTGCTCAGGTCTGAGCATTGACGGCCTCCTCGAAGCGGTCGATGGCGAGGTCGACCGCCTCGTCTAGCCGGTCTTGGGCCTCCTCGACGAGTGCCTCCCGGGTTTCCTCGCCCTCTTCGAGGATCTCCTCACGGCGGGTTTCGATCTCCTCGCGTGCCTCTTCGAGCCGTTCGGTCGCCGCCGCCTCGGCGTCCGTCTCGGCTGTCTCGCGGATCTCTTCGGCCTCGGATCGGGCCTCGGCGATGC
>KI543195.1:82142-83673 GCA_000496215.1 uncultured archaeon A07HN63 | reverse complement strand
CGAACGCGGGAGGTCTCGCTCTCGACGATCACGCCGCCGAGACACTCGCGTTCGCCGCCGAAGCTGAAGCCGTCGTACTCGGTCAGGATCTCTTCGATGAGTTCCTGATCGTCACTTCGGCCGTGGACGCTGACGGTTGCCTCATCGTCGAACTCCGCGGCCGCAGCCTCGATGAGGGCCTCGGTGAGCGATTCACGGCGGTCGCCCGACAGTTCGGCGAGTGCATCGGCAACATCCTCCCGAACGTCTGCGAGTACGTCCCGACGAGCTTCGAGTCGTTGCTGTTTGGCTTCAAGTTTCGCACTCGATAGTGCCTGCTCGCGTTCTTGCTCGATCTGGGACTCAACCTCGGCAGCGCGCTCGGCTTTGATCGCCTCGGCGTCGTCTTCGGCCTCCGCGATGACGGCCTCAGCCTCCTCCTCGGCGTCTGCACGGATTTCCTCAGCACGCGCGCGGGCTTCGTCGGTAATGTCGTTGACGACTTGTTCCAAACTCATTGGTTAAACGGTACCTTACAGTCCAATCAGGACCACAACAATGAGTGCGAGGATAATCAGCGTTTCAGGGAGCACCGTTAGGAGCAGAGCTTTGCCGAAGAGTCCCTCGTCCTCGGCCAGCGCGCCGACGGCGGCCGCACCGATCCCTCGCTGTGAGTATCCAGCTCCGAAGGCAGCAAGTCCAACGGCGATTGCACTCGCTGCGGCCGGTCCGAGTGCTTGGCCTCCACTCTGCAGTACGACGTTACTAGCTACTGTGGCAAGTTCTAAGCTCATGTGTGTGTCTGATAGCGTTGGCGTGTAGCCGAACAGTTGGTATTGAATCCACGCTATTCATAAAGCTTCCCAAACCCGATAGTTCGCGCAGTGAACAGGGTTCGCTCCGGCTCCCTGTCCGCCGATACAGTGCGATCTCTATGCTACCGCAAATCCTGATCCTTACCAGCGATATGGACACAAGAAAAAGTGGCCGATAACCGACGTTACTCGTCGATTGTGGTGTGCGTCCGCTCGTAGCCGAACGGGATGTAATCGCGGCCGCCACCCTCATAGAACTTCCCGAAGAACTCGACGTACTCAAGTCGGACTGCCTGTAGTCCGGCACTCGTTACACCAAGTGCCAACACCACTGTGTGACCGAGTATCAGTGCGACTGCACCGCCAATCAATCCCAGCGTCCCGCCAGTGGTTAGTCCGGCGAACATGATATCGGCCCCCTCAGCCTGAAGCTTGCTGAGTTCGGCAGCGGT
This sequence comes from uncultured archaeon A07HN63, assembly GCA_000496215.1. Classification (GTDB taxonomy): domain Archaea; phylum Halobacteriota; class Halobacteria; order Halobacteriales; family Haloferacaceae; genus Halonotius. The sequence goes on along the minus strand of KI543195.1, from coordinate 82,427 downwards.
AAAGATGAAGTGGAAGTTCCCACCGTTGAAGTAGGCACCAAAGACGATCAGATTGACCGCAAACGCGGTCCCGGCCTTGGCGAGCAACACCGCAGCAAGCCGTGTATACGAGAGTGCGTTCACGAGCGGGCTGAGCACCTCGGGAATCTCCAGTGGTTCTCCGATGGCCAGCAACACAACACCGCCGAAGAAGACGGCAATACCGATCCACCCTGCGGTCGTGCCAAACCCGCTGAAACCAAGCTCTATTGCGGCATTCGAGGCTTCGTTGTTGAACACCTCGAA
>KI543195.1:81033-82122 GCA_000496215.1 uncultured archaeon A07HN63 | reverse complement strand
TCGTTGATCTCGTCGGCGCCCTCCAGCGAGCGACCGCCCTCGAACTTCTCCCACGAGCCGTCGTAATCGGAAAGGTCCAGCAGGTTAAGCGAGTGGACCGCCTCGATAACGTCGTCCAAGACGCGCTTGGACCCCGTCACCGAGACCTTGCTCATCTGCTCAGGTCTGAGCATTGACGGCCTCCTCGAAGCGGTCGATGGCGAGGTCGACCGCCTCGTCTAGCCGGTCTTGGGCCTCCTCGACGAGTGCCTCCCGGGTTTCCTCGCCCTCTTCGAGGATCTCCTCACGGCGGGTTTCGATCTCCTCGCGTGCCTCTTCGAGCCGTTCGGTCGCCGCCGCCTCGGCGTCCGCCTCGGCTGTCTCGCGGATCTCTTCGGCCTCGGATCGGGCCTCGGCGATGCGGTCCTCCGCGTCCGCCTCCGCCTCGGCGATGATCTCCTCGGCCTCCTCCTCGGCCGTCTTGATCTCGTTGAGAACCTCTTGTCTCGGCATGCTCACTAATCATCCGAATTTGCAGCACCTGCGTATAAGGTGTTTGCGGAACGGGTCGGCAATGCGAGGGGTCCTGTCGCCGCTTGCGGCACCACCCGGATTTATTCCGCTTGCCCGCCCACGCCGAGCCATGAAACGCACCATCAGCACCGACGACGCGCCCGCCGCCGTCGGCGCGTACAGTCAGGCGACCACCGACGGCTCGACGCTGTACACCGCCGGACAGATCCCCATGACGCCCGACGGCGATCTTCACGCCGACGCCGATATCGCCACCCAGACCGAGATCGCCCTCGACAACGTGGTGGCGATCCTCGCGGCCGAGGATCTGGCCGCCGAGGACATCCTCAAAACGACGGTCTACCTCGCCGACATCGACGACTTCGACGTGATGAATCAGACCTACAAGACATATTTCGCTGCCGCGCCGCCCGCCCGCAGCGCGGTTGAAGCCGGGGCGCTCCCGAAGGGTGTCGGCGTCGAAATCGAGGCCGTGGCGAGCTATCCGGAGGCGTGACGCCGCGCCGCAAATCGAGCCTGCTGTGGGGGCTCGTCGGAACGCTGACCTTCCTCGTGCTTGCGGTCGGCTACGTGCTG
>KI543195.1:65820-81013 GCA_000496215.1 uncultured archaeon A07HN63 | reverse complement strand
GCCGAGTGGTAAGGCGCACGCTGGAAAGCGTGTTCCTTTGGGATCCGGGGTTCAAATCCTGTCCTGGCGTTTTGCGACGACCAACACTCCCGAGCACCGCGTAGCGTGTGCGAGGCCCCCGTGAGTCGCCAACGACACACGACAGGATTTGAGCAGGGAACGAAGCAAATGCAACGAGCGGAGTGACCGTGTTCAAATCCCTGTCCTGGCGTCTTACTTCAGGCTCAAAGCCTCTGCTTCCAAGAGACGCCAGTCTTAGATATTCTCAGTCCTCGGTTGCTGTCAACAATCCCCGCCCGTCGATTCTGAAATTCGGCCCTATCACCCGAATTCTCTGTTAGAGGTGTGCCTCTCGCGCTCAATAAAAACGCTCTCCAACCGCTGCAGTGGGACGGGAGGAGGGTCGTAATACAGCAAGCGGACAGGTTAATGACGGTCGGCAGAGACTAAGTAATCGCTCTAACAATGACCGCTTGTGGCGATCCCGTCGCTCCCGGCCGGCTATGCCGTAACCAAGCGCGTCAGCACTGGCCGTTCTGACTGTCATATCACGGTCGGGTTCGACCAGGGGGACGCTCATATTCCGAGTTTCCTCATTCTCCTCTACTATCAGGTGGATACCGACCCGATCCAGTGGGATGCGATTGCACGGATGGATCACAACGAAACAGCTGTACTCGGCCATGATATCTATCAAGAAGGGGTACACGTCGACGTAGCCCGACGAAATGAGAGTACCGTGCATGTCAAAATTTCGAACGGGCCGCTCCCGACAAGCAGGGGCGTTGTAATCCGAAGCTGTGCTGAATATTTCAAAGAACACGCTCAGTACTTCATCGACGTATTCGAGGACGACCGGTCAGCAGAGAACCCGCCCACATGGCCCGACGGCGGTGAATACTCACACAGGCTTATTACGACGAAACCCGTAGATTCGGATATGAGTCAGGAACAGCCACGCGAAGACGCCCCCGAGGACGGTATCAGCATGGACGAGCTGACCGAGGTACTCGCCGACGCGACGGGGGAGACGCCCGAGGAGATCGAGCGAGGTGCTGAAGCTCTCGATTTCGACCCGCCGAGCGAGGCGACTGTTCTCGACGAGTGACTGGTTCTGCTTTCGATGGCACTCAACGGACCCGAACCCGGACGAATGAGCGACGAGGCAATCGAGGCGCTCCGCGCGGAGATGGACGCCCAGAACGACGACATCCGCGGGTACCTCGCCGGCGAAGGCGTCGACGTGAGCGCGTGGGACGACGGCGAGGGTGCCACCGAGACCCGCGCTGGTGGCGGCGAATGACTGCAGGCTCACCGCCACTTCGACTGGCCGTGGTGAATCGCCAGACATAGCTTGATTTCGCGGGTCGAGCGACTGCTTGATGTTCTGAACGACACACAGCAGGACGAGTTCACGATTACCTACCAAGTTCGCGCACGTACGGCGCGCGCCGCGATCACTGCTGCTCCGGACCCGCTGACTGACAGGATTTGAGCAGGGAGTGAAGCGACCGACGTAAGCGAAACGACCGTGTTCAAATCCCTGTCCTGGCGTTCTGTGACGACCACCACCGCCGAGCAGTGGCTGCCATACAACGGCTTCTGTTCCGAGACCGGGGACCTTTTGCGCCGACCGGCCGATACCCTGCTGTGAGCGAGCCAGTCCCAACCGACTGTGAGGCCCTCGACGACCTGCTGGGCGGCGGGTTCGAACGCGGGGCCGTCACCCAGCTGTACGGCCCGCCGGCGGCCGGCAAGACGAACGTCGCGCTGTCGGCGGCCGTCGGCGTCGCCACCGCGGGCGACAGCGTTCTCTACATCGACACCGAGGGGCTGTCGGTCGACCGCTTCCAGCAACTCATCGAGACGACGGCCGACGAGCCGACCGAGGATGTGGCCGCGCGGCTCATCATCACCGACGCCCTCGACTTCGACGACCAGCAGGAAGCCGTGCGGGATGCCGCCGACTTCGCCGAGCGCGTCGAGCTGATCGTCCTCGACAGCGCAACCGGCTTCTACCGGCTCAACCGCGCCGGCGACGCGGAGGGCGGCGACTCGCTGCGGGCGGTCGCCCGGCAGATAACCGAGTTGCTCTCGTTGGCCCGGAAACACGATATCGCCGTGGTCATCACGAATCAGGTCTACAGCGATCCCGAAAGCGACCGGGTGAAGGCACTCGGCGGCCACACGCTGGAACACTGGACGGGCGTCGTCGTCCGGCTGGATCGGTTCCGCGGCGGCAACCGCCGGGCGACGCTGGAGAAACACCGGGCGAAAGCCGCCGGCGAGACGGCGACGTTCAAGATCACCGAACAGGGGATCGAGAGCGCCGACCCTGTCTGAGCAGCTCTGTCTGCGTCGATCTTGCTGTGGTGTCCGCTCAGATTTCGCTGATGTTTTTCACCATCTCGCCGCGCTGTTTGGCGTCGGCGTTGACACCCTTCCGCTCTAAGACGTTTCGCTCCAGTTTGTCGAGGGCGACGCGGAAGGCGTGGTTCGCGCCGTACCCCTCGCCGGAGCCGGCGAGCTGGCCGTGACTCGTCCGGAGGCGGATCTGGGCCTGAATCAGCGGCGTCCCGCGCAGCTTCTCCTTGTGTTCGTGGAACCGCACGTGGGCGTGGATCACGTTCATCGCCTGGTACTTGTCGACGACCTGCGTGATCGAGTCGACGATCTCCGAGCGGTCGATACTGTCCAGCAGTTTCACGTTCGTGATCTGCACGTCCATCGACTCCTCCTCGGTGAACGTCAGCGCGCGCAACACGTCGGTCTTCGTGATGACGCCGCCGACGGTATCCGAGTCGCCGTCGCCCGTGACAACCAGCCCGGAGATCTCGTTGTCGAACATGCGCTCGACGGCCGCTTTCACCGACTCCTCGGGCTCGACGGTCAACACGGGCGAACTCATCAGGTTCTCCACGGGGAGATCGAGCATCCGGTCCTGATCGCCGCTGCGGTCGCCCTGTTCCTGTCGGTCGTGGTCGCGGACGACGAAATCGACGATATCGTGGGTTGTGAGAATGCCGACAAGCCTTGCGTCGTCGTCAACGACGGGAAGCCGAGAGATGCCGTGTTCCCGGAGCCGGTTGATCGCCTGCCCGACGGTTGTCTCGTCGCCGGCAGCGATGATCTCGTCTGTATAGATCTGCGAGACGGTGAGCGCGTCGAGGTTGTCGACGACGGCATCGAGGATCGCGTCGGTGGTGATGATCCCGTCGAGGGTTTCCCCGCGGAACACCGGTGCGACGTTGACATCGCCCTCGACGAGCAGGCGGGCGACCTCGCGGATGTCCTCTGTGTGTTTGACCTGTGGAGCGGAGGTCATCAGGACGCTGGCCTTCGTGTCGTCCTGAATCCGGGATTTCACGAGCTCTGACTCGCCGATGACGCCCGCATACTCGCCGTCCTCGGTCACGATGATGCCGCGGGGGTTCTCGCGTTCGAATGTTGCCCGAACTTTCGCAAGCCGTTCGTCAGCAGATACTTCGACGAATTCGTCGACAACGATGTCAGTAATATCCATAGTCTATCATGGAAGTACATCGGCCGGGGTATTTAAGCTTGTTACAGCGTCTCACTCTGCTGGAATCGATACCAGTAATCACCCACCGGGGGAAGGGTTATCGCGCGGCCGTCTTCGGAGCCGATACGCCGGACTAGACGTTCGCGGTCGTCTCCTCGATGGCGTCGCCGTCGACGAACAGCACGACGTGATCGCCGGGCTGGATCTCGGTGTCACCGCGCGGCGTGACAAACGCCTGTTCCCGCGTGATCGCGCCGATCACGACGCCCTCGGGAAGATCGGCGACCGACTCCCGGATCGGCCGGTTCGCCAGCACGCTATCGGCGACAATCTCGATCTCGATCACCTCTGCCTTGTCGGTCTCGATGAGCGCGACGTTTTCGGCCGTCTCGGACTGGGTGAGCTGGCTGATCTCCTCGGCGACGACGACGCGAGGGTTGATCGCCACGTCGACGCCGACGGCCTCGAAGAGATCGACGTACGAGGGCGTATCGATCACCGCAACCGTCCGGTCGGCGCCGAGTCGGCTGGCGAGCAACGACACCAGCAGGTTCTTTTCGTCGTTTTCGAGCGCCGCGACGACGACATCGGCCTCGTCGATGTGCTCGCGTTCGAGAAACTCCATGTCGGTCGCGTCGGACTCCATCACCTGCGTGCCCGGCAACTCCTCGGCGATGGTGCGGGCGCGCTCGCCGTCCTGTTCGATCAGCCGCGGCGTGAACCCCCGGGCGCCGAGCAGGTCGGCGACGTGATACCCGATCTCGCTGCCGCCGAAGATCACCACGTCCTCGTCGGAGCCGGTCGGGTGAGACGGCGCGAGCGCGTCGGCGAAGGCGTGGACACTCTTCGGCGAGCCGATGACGACGACCCGGTCGCCGGCCTCGATCACGGTTTGCCCGTCGGGGACGATCACGTCGTCGTCTCGCAACAGTGCCGCAAACGTCAGCGAATCGTAGCGGTCGGCCTCCTGTATCGTCTGCTCGACAACGGGACACGCCTCGCTGATCTCGAACTCGGCCATCTGGACGCGGCCGTCAGCGAACGGATCGACATCGACCGCGGCGGGGAGCCCGACGACGCGAACGATCGACTGGGCAGCCAGGACGTTCGTACATACCATGTAGTCGATGCCGAAGGCCTGATCGGCCTCCTCCCAGATACGGAGATATTTCTCGTGCTTGATCCGGGCGATAGTGAACGCGTCGCCGACCGCGTTCGCCGTCGAGCAGGCGACGATGTTGGTCTCGTCGTCGTCGGTGCTGGCGATCACCATGTCGGCGTCCTCGATGCCGGCCTCTTCGAGGACGGCCACGTCGGTGCCGTCGCCGGTCACCGTCAGCACGTCGTGGGCGTAGGCGAGTTCCTCGGCGCGGTCGGCCCGCTGGTCGACGATCGTCACCGCGTGCTCGCCCGCCAGATCCGACGCGATACTCTCGCCGACCTGCCCGCCGCCGACGATGAGGACATTCACGGCGTCCACCCTCTCATACCCGCCGATACCAGCGGCTCCGGTTTATCGTTTCCTCACTTCACCCGCTACAATTCATCCTGTTTGCTACAGGTACGACGAGTCCGTGCTGACCGAGATCGAGACCTCGCGCGTTCGACCTTCGAGATCACGCACTGCTCGTTCGATAACGCGTTCGGCCTCGTCGCTGATCAGCGGAATCGCCCGTTCGAGCACCCAGCCAAACGACACCAGCGAGGGCAGATTTAGGACGCTCGCGTCGGCCGAATCGGGATCGAAGTTCACTTCGAGGGCGACCTCGCAGGCAGCCGTCGCGTCGTCGGGGGCGTCAGCAGGAAGCTCATCGCGGGGATCGACGTGCCACGCGCCGCTGGCGTCGATATCCTTGATAATCTGCCAGTCGATTGTGTTCGGCGGGTCGACGCCGACGACCTTCGAACGGGCGGTGTAGGTGAGCTTCCACCACGCAAACTGGAGTGCGTACTCGGTGCCGACGCCGCCGTCGCCGTACTGCTCGACTGCCGTCAGATACTTCGAGTAGTTGGCGTAGCCGGGGAAGTCACGCAAAAACGCATAGACCTCATCGGCCTCGGCGTACACGACAGTGCTCACGACGATGGAATCCACGACCACTGTTTCGCACGCCGCAGTGATAAGCACGCAGGAAACTGGAACACGCAGGGAGCTGTGACTGGCTATCGCCGGCCAAGCCGCTGCCGAAGCCGCTCCATGATCTCCCACGTGAGCTCCGGGGCCGTCTCGCCCTCGAAGCGAACCGCCTCGTACCGGTACGCCTCGTCGCCGACCCGCTCCTGATAGTGGTCGTCACCGTCGACATGCGGATTCGGTTCGCGGTGCCAGCCACAGTCGAAGCCCTCTTCGCTGTAGTGAAACGCGAACTCCGGCGAGTCGAGTGGCTGCCACGTCACCCGGAGTGTCGCGTCCGCGGCGTCGTGGCCCCAGCGCCGCGGTGCGAGCGTCGCACTGACCTCGGTGAACGTGCTCGGCGGCTGACCGCGCACATCTGTGACGACAGGATGCCGGCGAAGCGCGTCGATCACCGCCCGAAGGACTCGGTGTCGGTCGTTGGAAAACGGGCTCCCACCGTCAGCCTGCGGGCGGTGGTTACGCCGGGGTCTCTGTGGCGGTGTACTCATCGTATCTGGTGATCGCGTCCTCCAGCAGGCTCAGTCGGTAGGCGTAATGCTCCCAGTCGCTGGCTGCCCGGCGCATCTGCTGTGCCTCGTCGGCGTCGACGCCCGGTTCGGTGGCCGCCGCGCGAAGCGCGCCCGGCGTGTCGGCGTCGTACGCCTCGCGGAGCTCCGCGATCGACTCCTTGAGGTCGACCACGAACCCGCTCAACTCATCGCTGTCGTACTCGCCCGTGAGCTCGCGGATCTCGCGGAACCGCACGTAGGCCGGGTCGGGACCGTACGTCGTGCCGCTCTCGACCGCGTGGGTCGTCACGACGCCCATGTCGGTGAGCCGGTCAAGATGGTCGCGTGCGGTCGACTCGGCGACCCGTGCGTGGTCGGCGATCCACTCGGCCGACCGCGGCTCGGAAACGGCCAGCACGACCGCCCGGACCCGGTCGAACGCGCTCGCGTGTTCCTGCCACGTCGCCTCCCAGTCCGGGTCGTCCATACTACCAGCACGCACTGGCGTCTGATAATTCCTTCTTTTGATTGAATTATCGAACTGCCGTCGATAGCAGTCGACCTCGCATCGGTGGTTTCGACGGCGCCGGGTCGACCGAACCGACCGATAATGGCCATGGCTGCGGCTACCCACACTCACTTACGACTGCGGGCAAACCCGTGCGTATGGTTGATACTGAGGCCTACACCATCGAGGACCCGGACGGTAACACCGAGACGGTCGACATCCCGGCTGGCTTGGTCGATACCCTCGCCGAGCAGGGTGAGGATTCGACGACGGTCGTCACCGACATCGTCGTGCAGTCACTCGCCCAGCACGCTCACTCGATGGTCCACCACTCCGAGGGCGAACCGCCCGCCGATCTCGTCGAGATCAACGAGGCCGTCGAGGACCTCTTCGAGGATCGGTTCGGCATGAGCCTGCAGGACGCGATGGGCCACAGCCACTGATCGCCAGCCATTCCGGTCGCCCTTTTATCGCCGTCGTACGCCGCCAGCCGGTCGCATGTTCACAGCGCGGGATCGCACAGCGGGTTTAAGAACGTCCGTCGGGAACTGTCGGATGATGGGCACCCTAACCGAGCTTTTCGCACCCGACCGCATCGCGGTCGTCGGTGCCACCGCGCGTGAGGGGTCGATTGGCCGTGCCGTCACCGACAATCTGCTGTCGGCGTTCGACGGCGAGGTAGTGCCGGTCAACCCCAACTACGAGGAGGTGTTGGGCCTCTCCTGTGTCGACGAGGTAGGGGAGGCGGCGGCCGATATGGCCGTGATCGTTGTCCCGCCGAAGATCGCTCTCCCGGCTGTCGAGCAGGCCGGCGAGGCCGGCGTGGAAAACGTCGTCGTCATCACCGCCGGCTTCGGCGAGACCGGTGGCGACGGCGCGAGCCGAGAACAGGAGCTGAAGGAGATCGCCGCCGAGTACGATCTCAACCTCGTCGGCCCAAACAGCCTTGGCATCATGTCGACGGCCAACGGCATGAACGCCTCCTTCGGCCCGGACGGTCCCGACGCCGGTGATATGTCGTTCATGAGCCAGTCGGGCGCGTTCATCACGGCCGTCCTCGACTGGGCTGACGACGAGGATGTCGGCTTCAAGGACGTTGCCTCGCTGGGCAACAAGGCGGTCCTCGACGAGACCGATTTCGTCGACCACTGGGGCGACGACCCCGATACCGACGTGATCATCGGCTATCTGGAGGGGATCAGTCAGGGCCGGGAGTTCATCGACACCGCCCGCGAGGTCACGCAGGATACCCCAATCGTGCTCGTCAAATCCGGTCGCACCGACGCCGGCGCGCAGGCGGCTTCCTCACACACTGGCACCATCGCCGGCTCCGAACAGGCCTACGAGGCCGGGCTCGATCAGGCTGGCGTCCTGCGCGCGGAGTCGGTCCAGGGACTGTTCGACGCCGCCCAGATGCTGGCCAACCAGCCGGTCCCCGAGAACAACGACGTGGCGGTCATCACCAACGCCGGCGGTCCCGGCGTGATGTCGACCGACGCCGTCGGCGATTCGGGGCTGGAAATGGCCTCCTTCGAACAGGAGACGCTGGATACGTTTTCCGAGCAGTTACCGCCGGAAGGGAATATCTACAACCCTGTCGACATCGTTGGCGACGCCGATGTCGAGCGGTTCCGCGACGCCCTCGATATCGCGCTGGCCGACGACAACGTCGGCGCGGCGATGGTGCTGTCGTGTCCGACGGCCGTCCTCGACTACGAGCAGTTGGCCGCCGAGACGGTCGAGTTACGTGAAAAACACGGCAAACCCGTCGCGGCCTGTTTCATGGGCGGCGAGAGCGTCGACGACTCCGCCGAGATTCTCAGCGACGCAGGGATTCCAAACTACTTCGATCCCTCACGGGCCATCGGCGCGCTCGACTCGCTGTGGGAGTATCGCGGCATCCAACAGCGCGAGTACGAGGCACCCGCTGATTTCGACGTGGATCGAGAGGCTGCCCGCGACATCCTCGAACGCGTCGAGGATCGGTCCGACAACCGCCTCGGCGTCGAGGCGATGGGACTGCTGGAGGCCTACGGCATCCCGATGCCAGACGGCGATATCGTCGACTCCCCCGAGGCCGCCCGCGCGGTCGCCGAGGAGATCGATGGCGACGTTGTGATGAAGATTGTCAGCCCCGATATCCTCCACAAATCCGATATCGGCGGCGTCAAGGTCGGCGTCGCCGACGACGAGGTCGATGACGCCTACGAGGATCTGATCACGCGTGCGCGGAACTACCAGCCCGATGCGAACCTGCTCGGTGTGCAGGTCCAGGAGATGGCCGATCTCGATTCGGGTACCGAGACCATCGTCGGGATGAACCGCGATCCGCAGTTCGGCCCGCTGATGATGTTTGGGCTGGGCGGCATCTTTGTGGAAGTCCTCGAAGACACGACGTTCCGCGTCGCCCCGGTTTCGGAGACCGAGGCCCGCGAGATGACGGAAGAAATAAAGACGGCTCCGCTCCTTCGTGGCGCACGAGGGCGCGATCCGGCCGATCTCGATGGTATCGTCGAGACGATCCAGCGGCTCTCACAGCTGGTCGCTGACTTCCCGGCGATCATGGAGTTCGACATCAACCCGCTGGTTGCAACGCCCGACGGCGTCGCTGCCGTCGACATCAGACTCACCGTCGACCCCGAGAACCTATGAACACGCTACTCATCACCGCAACCGAGGAAAGCACCGGCAAGACCGCCATCGCCCTCGCGCTGGCGACCATCGCCAACGACCGCGGGCAGTCGGTCGGCTACATGAAGCCGAAGGGCACCCGCCTGCAGAGCAACGTCGGCAAGACGCTCGACGAGGACCCCATGCTCGCCCGGGAACTTCTCGATATCGACGCCGAGATGCACGAACTCGAACCGATCGTCTACTCGCCGACGTTTATCGACGGGGCGATCCGCGGACAGGAGGACCCCGACGAACTCCGCCAGCAGGTCACGGATCAGTTCGACGCGCTGTCGGCCGACCGCGACACGATGATCGTCGAGGGTGGTGGCTCGCTGTCGACCGGCGGGATCGTCGGGCTGACCGACGGCGAGATCGCCGACCTGCTTGACGCCCGGGTCGTCCTCGTTACCGACTACGAACAGCCCGGCGATATCGATGGCCTGCTCGCGGCCGCGGCCGACCTCGGCGACAACCTCGCGGGCGTCGTCTTCAACCGCATCTCGGATACGGCCTTCGAGGAACTCGACAGCGACGTGATCCCGTTCCTCGAAAGCAAGGGGATCGAGGTCTTCGGGGCCGTGCCACAGGATCAGGAACTCGCCGGCGTCACCATCGCCGATCTCGCCGACGAACTCGGCGCGGACACCCTCACCGATACCCCGACCGACGCCTACGTCGAGCGGTTCCTCGTCGGCGCGATGGGTGGTGACGAGGCCCTGCGATACTTCCGTCGGGCGCGCAACGCGGCGGTCATCACCGGCGGCGACCGCTCGGATATCCACACCGCCGCCCTGGAGGCCTCCGGCGTCAGGTGTCTCATCCTGACCGGTGGCCACCGCCCCTCGTCAGCCGTCCTCGGCCGTGCGGCCGAGGCCGGGACGCCGATCCTCCAGATCAACACCGATACGCTCACCGCCGTCGAGCGGGCGGAGTCTGTCGTCCGCAGCGGTCGCACGCGAGACCAGCAGACCGTCAAGACGATGGCCGGCCTGCTCACCGACCGGGTTGATGTCGAGGCCCTGCTGGACGACGGGGAATAGAACCCCGTCTTTCGTCTGGTAGGTGAAAATCCGCCGGACGACAACGCACCGCTAACTGTGGTGCGATACCGTGGCAGCTACTCCTCGTAGGCGAGATTCATCAGCCACTGCGAGAAGGAGTCGCTCTGGGGATCGACCTCTTCCTCGCCGATAAACGGCGAGAGCATATCGCCGGCCATCAGCATACGGAACTCGAGGTCCTTCGCCGTCGGTTCGAGATAGTAGGTGTTGTGGCCGTTGTGAACCGTTTCCTCGCGGTTGATCAGCTCGGCGTCCACCAGCGATTCGGCGATGCGGCTGCCCTTCCGCGAGGAGATATCGAGTTCCTTCCAGAAATCGCTCTGGTGAATCCCACCGGTCTCGCGGATGAGTTCGAGCCCGCGATGCTCGTCGTCGGATAGCCCGTCTTCGCTCTCGGACGCACTCATGTAGGACACAGTCGGACCGCAACCTGTTTAAACTCTGCTTTCGACGCGCTCGAAATCCGTCTCGCACGGCGGGCCGTCGGCGAACCAGTAGCGACCGACGGTGTCGGCGTTGCTGCCGGCGGTCCCGTCCTCGCCACCGAGTTCGATCACCGACGCCGACCGCGTGCCGAACCCGTCGCCGTGGACGCAGACGCCGTACTCGTGATCGCCGAGCGCGGCGGCCGCCCGCTCGCGCCACTCGCCGGCGGTTTCGTCGGTGTCGACGGCGAGATCCGCTCGCAGGGCCTCGGCGTTGTCGGCCTGCTGGCGGCCGATTTCGGGTCGAGCCGGCGGTTCGAAAAACGATCCGTTCGCGCCGACGTTGACGACGACCTGAACGCCGGGGTCGAACTCGGTGACAGCGAGTGTACCGTCCCATTCGAGCAGGGCGGCACGGTCGGCGTCGGCGACAACGAGATTGAACCCGGCGTAGCGATCCTCGCGCGTTGCCGCCCGGACGTGGTCGACCGCGTTGCTCGCCGACCGCAGCCCCAGACAGTCGGCGACGAGCTGGCCCCGCGAGCGGCCGCCCTCGCGGTCGACCCAGCGATTCGTGATCCCGACGAACAGCCCGGCCGCGTTGTAGCCGATCCACGTCCCGCCGGCCTCGGCGTCACGCGGCGCGACGGCGTCGGGCGCGGTCCGGTAGACCGCGGGCGGCTCCGCGGGCCGGTCGGTCGCCTCGTCGCGGTTTGCGGCGACGACGACGGGCGCGCTATCGACGGCCTGCCATGCGAGAACGAGTGTGCACACAGTCACCGTTCGAGCGGGGTGGCAAAGAGCCTGTATGCCGCTCGCGGTGGTGACGCCGGATTTGGCTGAGCGGTGACGATGTCGTCGCTCGCGGTCGAGTGCTGTCGCCGGCTTCGTCCGCGCAACCGGCAATTCTTGACAGATCGGCGACGAGGCGGCCGCGCGCAAACCAATACCCTCACATACGTTCAGTAACAATGCGTCGTCCATACGCATGAGTGCGAATGGCCAAGCGGCGACGGCGACGGAGCCCCCGGAGATCGACACCGACCTGCTGATTACGGTTTCCGGACCACCGGGGTGTGGCGCGACGACGCTCTGTGAGCGACTTGCCGAGGCGATGGACTGTCCCTACGTCTCCGGCGGCGATATCTTCCGCGAACTCGCCGAGGAGAAGGAGATCAGCCTCCACCAGCATATCGCCGAGGCCGACACCTCCGCCGATATCGACCGCGAACTCGACGAGCGACTCCAGTCGATGGCCGAAAAGTGGGGCGAGAGCGACAAGCCGTTCATCCTCGAATCCCGCCTCGCGGGCTGGCTGGCAGCCGATCACGCCGACCTCCGGCTGTGGCTCGATGCCCCCGACGAGGTTCGCGTCGACCGGATCGAGAACCGCGTCGAAACCGAGTCCGAGATGCGGGTTCGCGAGGTCAGCGAGGCCGGTCGGTACGAGTCCTACTACGACATCGACGTGGGTGACCGCGAGTTCTACGATCTACTGCTCAACACGGCTCGCTGGACGAAAGACGGCGTCTTCGAGATCGTCAAAGCCGCCATCGAATCCTACGACGCCGACGCCGACGAGGGGCCCTTCGAGACACCCCCTGTCGACATGTAGCCCGGCGGCCGCCACCGCCACCGACTGCAGTCGAAACGCTGGCGATCTCGTTTCCCGTGGTAGCTGATATCGACCGCCGTCGCGTTTCGCGCTATCGTCCTCTTCTTGTTGTCGGGTTTTCTGTTTACTCGGTCATGAATAAACCTGTAAACGGTGGTTTTGTTCACGCCACTCGCTCCCACAGGCCCACTGTTTCGGGTGCAGATACGCCTGGCTGCTGGTCGTTGCACCGATCTCACGGCGTGACTGTGCGTGTCGGCGGCTGCGGCGTCCGGCCGTCGTCGCACGAAAGCTTTAGGCGATAAAACAGCTTACGCCGACCCAATGAGTCGCGGGCCTGCGCTGATTATCACCGAAAAGGACAACGCTGCCCGGCGAATCGCCGAGATTCTGAGCAACGATTCCGCCGACACCGAACGGGTCAACGGCGTCAACGTCTACAAGTGGGGTGGCAAACGCTGTATCGGCCTCTCGGGGCACGTCGTCGGCGTCGACTTCCCACCGGAGTACAACGACTGGCGGGATGTCGAACCCGTCGAGTTGATCGACGCGCCGATCGACAAACAGCCCACACAGGAGGGGATCGTTCGCGCACTCCGCCAGCTTGCCCGGCGCGCCTCGCAGGTCACCATCGCCACCGACTACGACCGCGAGGGCGAGCTGATCGGCAAGGAAGCCTACGAACTGGTGCGGGAGGTCAACGAGGACGTAGCGATCGACCGCGTCCGGTTCTCCTCGATCACCGACCGCGAAGTGACCGAGGCCTTCGCAAACCCCGACGAGATCGACTTCGACCTCGCGGCCGCCGGCGAGGCCCGGCAGGTCATCGACCTGCTGTGGGGCGCGGCGCTCACGCGGTTTCTCTCGCTGTCTGCCCGCCAGCTCGGCGACGATTTCATCTCCGTCGGCCGGGTGCAGGGGCCGACACTGAAGCTGCTCGTTGACCGCGAACGCGAGATCGAGGCGTTCGATCCAGAGGACTACTGGGAGCTGTTTGCCGATCTTGAAACCGACGCCGACGGCGGCTTCGAGAGCCAGTACTTCTACCGCGACGAGGATGGCAACGAGGCCGAACGCCTCTGGGACGGCGACCCCGCCGAAGCCGTCTACGACGCACTGACCGACGCCGAAACCGCCGCTGTCGACTCGGTCAACCGCCGGACACGCACCGACAGCCCGCCCGCACCGTTCGACACCACGCAGTTCATCCGCGCCGCTGGCTCGCTGAACTACTCCGCCCAGCAGGCGATGAGCGTCGCCGAGGAACTGTACACCGCCGGCTATCTCACCTACCCGCGGACGGACAACACGGTCTATCCCGACGATCTTGACCCCCGCGAACTGCTGGAATCGTTCACCGGCGACAACACGTTCGGTGACGACGCTGAGAGTCTGCTCGCGGCCGACGAGATCGACCCGACCGAGGGTGACGAGGAGACGACCGACCACCCGCCGATCCATCCGACCGGCGAGCTCCCCAGCCGGGGCGACCTCTCCGACGACGAGTGGGAGATCTACGAACTCGTTGTCCGCCGCTTTTTCGCCACCGTTGCCGACGACGCGACGTGGGAACATCTGAAAGTTGTCGCCGAGATCGCCGACGCCGGCGTCGCCGTCAACGGGGAGACAGCCATCGAGAATCTTACGCTGAAGGCCAACGGGAAACGCCTCGTCGAGGCCGGCTATCACGCCGTCTATCCGTACTTTAGCCAGTCGGAAACGCACGTCCCCGATGTGAGTGCGGGCGACGAGTTGGCGATCACCGACACCCAGATTGAGGCCAAACAGACCCAGCCGCCGCGTCGCTACGGCCAGTCGCGGCTGATCGAGACGATGGAGGACCTCGGGATCGGCACGAAATGCCTGACTGAAGATACGGACGTGTTACACCGCAACGAGGAGGGCGATATCGAACGCGTCGAAATCCAACAGCTGTTCGACGAGAGCGAGGTGCTGCTCGCCGATGGGGATACTGATATCGCAACCACTACTGACGGGCCGTCAACGCTCTCGTATGACGAAACGACGGAAACAGTAACCGAACGGGAGCAGACTCTCGTCAGCGAACGGCCACTCGAAGACGACGAGCAGGTGTATGAGATAACAACTCGGAGCGGCTCTTTTTCCGTGACAGGCGAACATCCGATATACGTGCGTGACGAATCCGGTTCCATCGCTATTACTCGTGCTGACGAACTCCAGCCTGGTGAACGGCTGCTCTCAACGCGCCGCGCTATCGAACCCGAGACAGTCTCTGATGCGTGTGCTATCTCGTGGGAGATGTTCGTGGCGGGCTGTGATATCGATTCGAAACTGTACGGTGTCGATTGTAACGAGCAGTTCGAAACGGCACGAAAAGCGATTGCTGACTCTCAGGGTGGGTTTGCTGAGAAAGTCGGTGCCCACCGGCCTGCAATCACGCGGTATGAAAACGGCGACAAGGACGTGCCACTCTGGCTGCTCGGTGCGGTCGACATCCGCCCGGAGCGAATTCACGGACTGAACTACGACCGAGTGATCGATAATCCGTTCCCGCTACACTGGTCGCCGGCACTCGTGCGACTGATTGCGAACGTCACCGGTGACGGCTCGGTCTTCGTTGCGGACGACGAGAACACGGTTGATATCCGGTATCACAACACTGATCGACATCTCATTGACCGATTTGCTAGCGATATCGAGACGCTGTTCGGTGTCGAACCGCATGTATCAAGCCGACAGGGTCGAAAGGCCGACCACGCTCATCGCTACCAGGTACAGCTA
>KI543195.1:60603-65800 GCA_000496215.1 uncultured archaeon A07HN63 | reverse complement strand
AGTCGCTCAAGGCCGACAAGACGCTGGGCCCGTGTCCCGAATGCGGCGACGACCTGCTCATCCGGACCAGCCGGCAGGGATCGCATTTCGTTGGCTGCGACGGGTATCCCGACTGCGAGTACACTCTGCCGCTGCCGTCGACCGGCAAACCACTCCTGCTCGACGAGACCTGCGAGGACCACGACCTGCGCGAGGTCAAACTCCTTGCTGGCCGGAAGACGTTCGTTCACGGCTGTCCGCAGTGTCAGGCTGACGCCGCCGACGCCGAGGCCGACCGCGTGATCGGTGCCTGTCCCGACTGTGGAGACGGCGCGGCGTCGGAGACGCCGCGAGACGGAGACGGTGAAACCGTCGACGACCACGGGGGCGAGCTGGCGATCAAACAGCTCCGGAACGGTTCGCGGCTCGTCGGCTGTACGCGGTATCCCGACTGTGAGTATTCGCTGCCGCTGCCACGCCGTGGCGATATCGAGATCACCGACGACCACTGCGAGGAGCACGACCTCCCCGAACTGGTCGTTCACTCCGACGACGATGACGAGCCGTGGGATCTCGGCTGTCCGATCTGCAACTACCGGGAGTATCAGGCCCGCCAGAACGGGTCGGCACTGGAGGCGATCAACGGCATCGGCGAGAAGACCGCCGAGAAACTGCAGACGGCTGGTATCGAGGATGTAGAGGGACTCAAAGACGCAAATCCCGACGAGGTAGCTGAGGAGGTTGACGGCGTCGGGGTCGATACCGTCCGCGACTGGCAGGCCGACCCCGACTGAGTGGCCCCTTCGAGACAGCCATTGCGTTCTGTGCAGCCTGACACATTCGGAATTGTGGCTTTCGATTCCACGGCGCACCGACCACCGGGTAGATATCACTGGACTTGCTCCTGTGGGCGCTTCTGTGATGCTGTGAACACTTTTTTCAGGGTACCTCCGGGATAACCGACCAATGGACCCCCTTGAGATCGCCCTCCGGATACTCGGTGGGATCGTCCTTATCGGCGTGAACGCCTACTTCGTCGCCATCGAATTCGCTCTGACCCGTGTCAGGCAGTATCCCGAATCCGAGTTCGATACGCCCGGACTCGAACTCGCCTGGGAGATGACCAACGATCTGGAGTTCTACCTGACGACGTGTCAGGTCTGGATCTCCGCGACGAGTATTGCGCTCGGGATTATCGCCGAGCCCGGACTGGCAGCCCTGATCGAGCCGCTGTTCGAGAACACCACGCTCGCGTCTGTCGGGGCCGGCTCACTCCTCGGCTTTCTTATCATCAACCTGGTGCATCTCACACACGGCGAACAGACGCCGACGTATCTCGGCGTTGAACGCTCAAAGCAGGTCGCACGGTACGGCGCACGACCACTGTACTGGTTTGCCAAGATACTCGCACCAGCCATCTGGGTCGGCGACTCGGTTGCCAAGGCCACACTCGGTCTGTTCGGCGTCGAGATGACTCAGGCGTGGACGGAGACCGAGAAAGAGGTCATCGAAACCCGCGCGGACCTCCGAAACCGGCTCGGATCGGTGCTCGAAGAGGGCGAACTGCCTGCCGACCGGCGGGAGGAGATCATGAACGCACTGACAATCGGCGAGCAGTCGGTGAGAGAGGTTATGATTCCGCCCGAAGAGATCGTGGCACTGTCCACCGAGGCCGGGATCGACGCGAACTTCGAGACGCTCGAAGCGAACCCACACACACGGTACCCACTGGTCGGTGACGATCTGACAGCGTTCGAGGGTGTTCTCTACAGCCCGACCCTGTTCAACAACCGTGAGCAACTGTCCAGCGGCGAGACGACGCTGTCGGCACTGGCCGCCCCGCCGATGACACTCTCGCCGGATACCGACGTGAGCGACGCGATCGACCAGTTCCAGACGGAACGCCAGGAACTCGCGCTCGTCATCGAGGACGGCGACGTGGTCGGTCTGGTGACCGTCACCGATCTGCTGGAGACGATCATCGGCGATATTGAGGATCCACTCGACTAGACCACTTCGCCACCGCGTGGCCGCTCACGGGAATTTTTACCTGCGCAGGCAGATATCTCTGATAGTGACCGAAACGCTGGTACAGGCACTTTCGTATACGAGTCTTGCTGTCGTGGCCGCGCTGATCGGCGGTGTCATCGCCATATACCGGGCTCCCGGCCCGCAGATGGAAAGCAACGTTCAGCACCTCGCTGCTGGCGTTGTGTTCGCTGCCGTCGCAGCCGAACTCCTCCCGGATATCCACGACCAGGCTCCGACCGTCGTCGTCGCCGGGTTCGCAACCGGTGTCGTGGCGATGCTCGGCATCCATCGGCTCAGCAAACGCATCGAAAAGCGGGGTGTCGGCGGCAACGCCGCCGGTGCGGCTGGCCTCATCATCACCATCGCTATCGACATGCTCATCGACGGCGTGCTCATCGCCGTCACGTTTATCGAGGAGACGGCGACGGGGATCATCATCGCGCTGGCGCTGGCGATCGAGGTGCTCTTTCTCGGGGTTGCTGCGGTCGTCGCGCTGCCGGACGCCATGGGTTCGCTGCGGAAGATTGCCGTGCCGGGGCTGTTCGGCGCGCTGCTGACCAGTGGTGTCACGGTCGGTGTGTTCACGCTCGCGGGGGCCGCCGAGACGACCATCGCGTTCGTCCTCGCGTTCGGCGCGGCGGCGTTGCTGTATCTCGTGACCGAGGAACTGCTCGTGAAGGCCGGCAAGGTCCCACAGACGCCGGTGTCGACGACGCTGTTTTTCGTCGGCTTTCTCGCCATCTTCCTGCTCGACATCGTGGGATAGCCGCGGGTCGCGGTCGCCGGCTGTCGAGCCGCGTCAGCCCGCGACTGGATCGGCGGGCGAGCGCGACGAAACACACGTCGGCGCGGTATCGACGATCTCGACTCAGCCGCCGCTTCGTGGCCCTCTCACTGCTGTTTGGCGACGACGGTGTTCGCCACGAGATCGCCAACCCGCTGGTTCTCGTCGGTCAGGTATATCGAGATCATTGCGACGAGGTTTAGCGTCGGGAGCACGTCAACGATCCACGCCAGATTTCGAAGCACCGATGCCGGGATCGTACAGCGTGATCCGTCCGACTTGACCACGACCAACCCGAACAGGTACTTCCCAGGGGTGTAGCCGAGCAGCCCTTCGAGCAGCAGGGCATAGACGAGTCCGAGCACGATGTAGACACTGAGCAGAAGCAGTGCGGCGAGATCGCCAACGAATGGGGCGAGCAGCATGAACGGGAGCCCGATCACCCCGATCAGCACACTATCCAGCAGGAACGCCAGTATTCGTTGCACCGTTACCCCATCGGTAGTTCCGAGATCCGGTTGTGGATGTGTGCGCACGCTGTTATGAACTGTTCGTCCGAGCTTTCTGATAAACCCTGATTGGCGGTTTCACCACGAGAAACACGCGCTCAGTTCACACACAGCCACTCACCGTTGCCACCGGCCGAGTCGAACCCCCAACGGGGGCGATAGCGCCACTGCGGTGTCGACCGCAAGCGCCACAGCCAATTCTATCTGGAACCGAACGTACACGCTAACGATCAGCGTGTCATAGAGAGCTTGGGATGCTCTATCTACCCAAGTATCGTCATGAGCCGCGTGCAAGATACAGAGGATCCATACAGCAGAATTGGAAGCCACCCCAGACTGTGAAGACGTAGATCATTCAAACTCTTTTTTGACTGTTCATCTGGTTCTTTACGAATTGGCTATTGTAGTATGTATATGAAACCACAGATCAGTGCACCCAAGTTGCGCCCGGAAGTGCAAGAGGTATCTCGCGGTGTGGCCGGTGCCGCAGCACTTGCAGCACTGGGCGTTGTTGCAGGAATCGTATCAGCAATCGCTGTCGACCCACTATTTGCGATTATTGAAGTTGAATGGGCTCTATTTGGAGATTTAGTGCGGAATTTTATTGTTCAACCGGGATTCGGACTCGTCGCGGTCGGGTACGTTTGGTCGCGTGATGATTACAATCCGCTGGATCGAATTCAGGTACCCTCATTCGAGGGAGTCGCGTGGATCGGCCTCGGAATAATCGGGTACGACTTAGCCGTGCGAGCGATGACAGCGATCCTCCCTCTGCTTGGGGTGAGCCACGGCGCACAGAGTGGACATAGTGGAACAACAACGACGTGGCGTGCATTCTTGAACCATCCGGAGATTGTGATTCCGGGGCTGCTCGTTATGTTCGTCATCATGGCACCGATGGAAGAACTCCTCTATCGAGGGGTGGTCCATGATGCGCTTGAACCGGCACTCGGTTCGCTCGGCCGGGTACTGGTCGGCGGTCTTCTGTTTGGTGGAATGCACATTTTCCTCTCGCGTGGGCTTTTATCATTCCTCTTCACGAGTATCTTCGGCGTTCTTGTGGCCGCTGGCTACGAGCGAACGGAAAACTTGACTGTGCCGATCATGGCGCACGCAGGCTACTGGCTCATCTTCTCTCCGTTATAATGTGTTTCCGTTATGAGCGCAACTACCGATCTGTGCTGACTGAATCAAACGACTTCGATTTCGTGTCTGCGATGTGTTGTATACGAGCTTTCTATTCACTAAGTAGTGAATCATCTTGTCGAAGAATGGATATATAGGTGGGTGACCGATCCTGACGCTGCAACCTGCACAAAACAATTCAAACCTGCATACTAGCAGTATAGATTGTTATTTTTTACAATACAGGGTGAAATTGTGAGTACTGCATGAACTCGGCCACAACCATGCTCCGTGGGGTATTTGCTGGTCTCGGATTAGTTGGACTTTCGACGCTGTTTTTACTCACGCAGTTTGGAAGCATTTCGCCACAGATGTTGACTGTGACAGGCATATTTACGTTTATTTCATTGCTTATCGCCGGTGGTTTTGCGCCTATCCAGCAGTTGTTGATGCCCGGGGATGATAGTGAAGGCGAGTCAGCAAACTCAGGGCGATCAGAGTGGTGGGTTGCCAGAGCCACGGCTCCTCTCAAAGAGTCTTGGAATAGATGGTCAGATGCAGTTGTTATACTCGGCTTTGGCATCACAGGGATTTGCTCATTCGTGCTGCTCGTTACCGATCAAGGTGACACTCCACCACTTGGATTGTTGTTTGTAGGATTCATTTGCAGTGGAACAGCACTGTTTTCGCTTGCGCTGCTTGCTGAATGAGCTACTGCGTCTGGATGCTATCGGTTTGAGACGCTTCCGAATCCATCTTGAACTCCTGC
>KI543195.1:58943-60583 GCA_000496215.1 uncultured archaeon A07HN63 | reverse complement strand
GTGCTTGCGGCCGGGGAGGGAACCCGGCTCCGACCCAAGACAGACGACAAACCGAAACCGCTCGTCGAGGTCGCCGGCAAACCGATTTTGTCGTACTGTTTTGACACCCTGCTTGATCTCGACATCACCGAGGCCGTCGTTGTCGTCGGCTACGAGAAGGAGCAGATCATCGACCGGTACGGCGACGCCTACGGCGATCTCACGCTTACCTACGCTCACCAGTCCGAGCGCAAGGGTCTGGCCCACGCGGTGCTGATGGCCGAGCCGTTCGTCGATGACGAGTTCCTCGTTCTCAACGGCGACAACATCTACCGTGGCAATCTTGCCGCTGTCCTCTCGCGGCACGCCGAGACGGACGCACAGATCACGTTTCCCGTCGACGACGTGGCACCCGAAACCGCCAGCGGCGGAGCAGTCTGCGAATTCGACGCTGATGGCAACGTGACCGGGCTGGTCGAAAAACCGGATTCGCTGCCGTCGACGACGACGCCGATGGCGGCCTACGTGTTACCGCCGGAGATTTTCCCCGCGTGTGAACTTGTCCAGCCCTCCGCGCGCGGCGAGTACGAACTCCCAGACGCGATTGATTTGCTCCTCTACGCAGGGTATCAGGCCGAAACGGTGCCCTTCGAGGGCTGGAAGCAGAACATCAACACGCCGGCCGATATCGACCGCGCGGCGTCACGGCTGGCCAACGATTCGTAGCCTCGACACAACCGCTGCCGGCGTTCGATCCTGCTGCCTATGTGTCGATGGTAATCTCGTCGAGATCAGTCGCCACGGTGACGGTTGCATCGGTGTACTCGCTGACGGTGGCCGCAAGCTCGTCGGCGTGAGTCTCGGTGTCCGGAAACAGGTGTGTCAGATAGAGGCGATCGAGGTCGATGTCAGCGATCTGTTCGCCGAGTGCCGTCGGCGTGGTATGGCCGTCGGTTTTGACCCCATCGGGGTGGGCGCATTCGTGAATCAGCACGTTGGCGCTGTCAGCGAGTTCGGCAATCGCCGCGGTCGGTGCGGTGTCGCCGCTGATCGTGAGCGCGTCGTCAAACCGGTAGGCGAACCCCGGCTTCGAGTGGGCCATCCGGGCGGTCGTGATGTGGTGTGGACCAAGGTCAAGGGTCGATGTGTCCATCGAAAGCTCCTCAATGTCGAGCGCGACTCGCTCATCGAGGTCGTCGACAGCAAAGAGATTCGCACAGACAGCGCGCGTTCCCGGCGGGCCGAGCACACGTAACGTGGGGTTGTCGTCCAGACATCGGGCTTTCGCCAGCGTCGGCAGGCCGGCGACGTGATCGAGATGGTGGTGTGTAAGCATGACGGTCTCGATCTCGTGGTGGCTGACCCCAGCCTGTGCGAGACGGTGGGTGATGCCGCTGCCGCAGTCGACCAGCAGATGGTGACCGTCGCGTTCGACGTGAATCCCAGTCTGGAGCCGCGATTGCGAGGGGAGCGCGCTGCCGGTGCCGAGAAGCGTGACACGCATATATCGGCATCAGCAGGCCAATCGTATCAGTGCACCGCGGCTAATCAGTTTCGTACCATCAGTTTCGCAACGGCTGCCGCTCACCGTAGGTCACTGTTCGCCACAGCCACTCCAGCGGGCCGAACCGGAAGTATCGCAGCCACAGCACCGACAGCAC
>KI543195.1:52661-57486 GCA_000496215.1 uncultured archaeon A07HN63 | reverse complement strand
CAACCCAGATGGCGACGACGACGCCAGCCTGTTCGACCCGACTCACGCGGCCAAACAGCCGAGGCCGTGGCCGTAGAAGATCGTCGTCGCAATCACGGTCTGCAGGATGTAGTTGCTGAAGGCGGTTCGCCCGACGGCCGAGAGCGCGCTCGTCACGAACCCGCCGCCGAAGCGCCGACAGAACAGCATCACACCCCCGATGTACGCACCGGCCAGCAGGAGGCTGCCCCAGTAGTTGAACTGGCTGCCGAAAAACAGCGCGCGAACGCTCCAGTCGATGGCCTCGTTGTACCAGACCCCGGCGAGGATCAGCGGAATCCCACCCAGCAGCCCCCCGGCGAGGAGGCGGCGATAGAACTGAGCCGAGCGCTCGTTCGAGAGCACACCCCACTTGAACAGGGCCATCCCCCACAGCATGAGGCCGCTGGTGCGCCAGAAGATGAGCGCCACGAACCCGCTGGTCTGCTGGCTGATCGCCGTCGGAATCCGGTGGTCGAACTGGGCGAGCCAGCCGCTCCGGTAGGTGTCGATCTCGGCGGCGATGGCGGCGTCCGAGGGGTTCCACTGGGCGAGCACCGCCTGTGTCGACTCCAGAGAGACGCCCGACGCGATGTACATCAATGCCGGCACCGCTATCAGTAGCAGCCCGACTCGCGCCAAGAGCTTGGGCTCCCAGTCACGAACGAAGAACACGACTAGCCCGCACACAGCGTAGGGCACGAGAATGTCACCGTACCACAGCAGGTAGGCGTGGGCGAGGCCGGCGGCGAGGAGAAACGCCGTTCGGCGGTAGTGGAGTCGAGTGGCCTCGTCCTCGCGTTTGCTGCGGGCGAAGAGGACGATCCCGGCTCCGAACAGCAGGCTGAACAGCGTGATGAACTTCCGCTTGGCGACGACGTGGCTCACCACCCAGACGAGGTAGTTGGCACCGGTCAGATCACCGTAGGCGGTCGGGTTGTTGAGCGTCGCAAACGGCATCGCAAAGGCCTGAATGTTGATCACGAGAATGCCGAGCAGCGCGAACCCACGGAGGACATCAAGACCGAGAATGCGGTCTGATGGTGGGGTTGGAGACGGCGAATCAGGCACTGCCTACGTGTCCAGCGAGAAGTCATATAAACACACCGCCGTCAATCGCCGCCCGGCCACGTTCGGCGACCCAGCGGCGTCAGTCAGCGGCCGCCTCGTGTTCGTCGTCGCTGTCGGCCGCCGACACCTGCTCCGGATCACGAATCCACAGGTCGCCGAAGAGGTCGTCCTGCTGGAGCCGGAGTTCGCCGCGATGTGAGAGGAACAGCAGGGCGAGATACGTCATGAACGGCCGGCCGCCGGCGGACTCGATCTCCGCGTACAGCACCTCGCTGCGGCCGTTCTCGAACTCGGGTGCAAGAGCGTCTGTGACCTGCTCGATCACTGCCTCGATATCCTCGCTGTGGGTGTTGTCGGTCACGTCGCCGGCGGTCGGTTCGTCGTCGGCCCGCATCTCGTCGCCTGCGCGGTAGTCGACCGTCTGGGTGCCGTAGGCTCCCGCTCTCGTTGCCGCTGGTGTCGTACTCGCGGCGGCGCTTCCACCAGTTGTCGCGCTCGGCTTCCCGGAGTTCGCGAACGAGTTCGTCCAGCGTCTCGGGGTTGCCGCGGGTGCTCTTGCGCTCCAGCCGGCGGTCCATCTCGGCCTCGAGTTCGTCGACCGGATCGAAGCCGTGCGCGCCGTCTCCCTCGGCGGCGGCTCCCTCACCGCCTTCGAAGGCCTGCTCCCACGGTTCGGGCTCGTCGTCCGGCTCCTCGGTGCCGGGATCGAGCAGATCGTCGCCCTTCATCCGCAGGAGGACGCTGGCGTAGAACAGGGCTCTCGCGCTCGTCCGCAGATCGGTCGCTTCGAGCTTCGAGAGGAAGGCGTCGGTCACCTCGACGATATCGATATCCCACGGGTCGATCTCGCCCTCCTCGGCCAGCTGGACCAGCAACTCGACCGGTTCGACCTCGTCGTCCTCGGCGCTCGGTTCGGGCGGGCGCTCTTGCTCGTCGCTGTACTCGCCGGTGATTCCATCGAGACCGACTGCGTCGGGCAGATCAGTCATGTGTTGTTGCCTCCGTGGTTGTGTGATCAGTCATCGGCTGGCACCTCCGCGTCGGCCGCGTCGTCGCCGTCGAACTGAATCCCGGTTACGGCGCTGTAGTTGTCGTCCTGCATCGTCACGCCGATGGCACGCTCGGAGCGTTCCAAGAGCGCGGAGCGGTGGGAGACGACGACGAACTGGGCGTCGCCGGCCAGATCGTCGACCATCTCGCCGACGCGCTCGGCGTTGACCGCGTCGAGGAAGGCGTCGATCTCGTCGAGCGCGTAGAACGGCGCGGGGTTGTGCCGCTGAATGGCGAAGATGAACGCCAGCGCGGTCAGCGACTTCTCGCCGCCGGACATCGCCGCCAGCCGCTGGATCGGTTTGTCCGCGGGCTGGGCCTTCATCGTCAGCCCGCCCTCGAAGGGGTCCTTGGGGTCTTCGAGGACGAGTTCGCCCGTCCCGTCGGAGAGCCGCGAGAAGATGTCCTCGAAGTGGCCGTTGATCGACTCGAAGGCGTCCATGAACGTCTCCTTCTTCTGGGATTCGTACTGGTCGATTCGGTCTTTGATGCCGTCGCGTTCTTCTTCGAGGGTGTCGCGGCCGTCGACGAGTTCGTCGAGTTCGGCTTCGACCTCGTCGTACTCCTCGATGGCGAGCATGTTGACCGGCTCCAGTGTTTCCATCTCCGTTTCGAGGCGGTCAATGTTGGACTCGACCTCGTCGTGATCCGGGATTGCCTCGGGATCGTAGTCGCCGACCGCTTGCTCCAGTTCGTCGATCTCCCACTCCAGCCGGTCCTGTTCCTCGCGGGTGGATTCGAGCTGTGACTCGATCTCGCCGACGGCCTCCCTGGCCTCGTCGCGGTCGGCTTTCGCGTCCTGCACTGTCGCTTTCAGGTCCTCGCGCTCCTCTTTGAGATCGGCCAGCTCCGATTCCAGCTCCTCGATAGCTGCGCGTTTCTCGTCGAGTTTGTCCTCTTTGTCCTCGATTTCGCCCTCTATCTCCTCGATTTCCTCCTGTGCTTCGGCCTTCCGGTTCTGGGCGTCCTCGACGGTCTCGTGGAGGTCGTCGATGGCCTCCTCGGCGTACTGCTGTTCGAGCTGTTGTTCGTTGAGCTGGTTGTCGAGGTCGTCCATCCGGTCCTCGTGATCGCGGATCTCATCGCGGAGTTCGTCGGCCTCGTCGGTCAGCTCGGGGATCTTCGACTCCGCGAGCTCGGCCTCCAGTTCCTCGATCTCGGCGTCGACCTCCTCGCGTTCGGCCTCGATCTCCTCGATCTCCGCCTCGACGGCTTCCATCTCTTCCTCGACTTCCTCGCGTTCGGTTTCGATCTCTTCAAGGCGGGTTTCGAGGTCGTCGATCTCGCGTTCGGCGTCGTCGATTTCCTCGTGTTTGCGCTCGATGTCGGCCTCGATTGACTGGACCTTCTCGACGGCGTCGGATTTCCGGTCGCGGGCCGCGTCGATCTGGTCTTCGAGGTCGCTGATCTCGTCTTCGTGGTTGCGGCGTCTGTCTTCGAGCTGGTCGATCTCCTCGGCGAGCCGTTCGAGTTTGCCGCCGCCCGACGCCGAGAAGGCATAGCGTGAGCCGCCGCCGGAGCCGCCGGTCATCGCGCCGCTCTTCTCGACGAGATCGCCGTCGAGCGTGACCATCCGGAACTGGCCCATGAACTCGCGGGCCGTTGCCATGTCCTCGACGACGAGTGTCGAGCCCAGCACGTAGGAGAAGACGCCCTCGTATTCGCTGTCGTACTCGACGAGATTGCGTGCGAAATCGACAACACCCGGATCGTCGGGCAGGCTCGGCAGCCCGCGGTCGTCCATCTCCGTGATGGGGAGGAAGGTCGCCCGTCCGGCGTTGCGGGATTTGAGGTAGTCGATACACTCCGAACCGACGCCGTCGTCGTCGACGACGACGTTTGCCAGTCGGCCGCCCGCAGCGGTTTCACAGGCGGTGGCGTACTCGCTGTCGACGCTGCCGAGGTCGCCGACTGCGCCGTGAACGCCGCGCTTGCCGGCGTTGAGGATCGTCGTCACCGAGCGTGGCCACGAGCTGTCGTCGTCGCTGCGGGCCTCGATATCGGCGTATTCGGACTGTTTCTCGCGGAGATCCGACTCGATTTCCTCCAGTTCGGCCTTCGCCGCCTCGCGGTTTTCGCGGAGCGTGTCGATCTTTTCCTCGATGGTTTGCTTGTTTTTCTCGGCCTTGTCGAGTTCGCTCTGGAGGTTCGACAGCTCGGCCTTGAGATCCGGTAGTTCCTCGCGGGCGGATTCGAGATTGTTTCGCGCCTCTTCGACCTCGCTGGATCGGCGGCGAGCGTCGTCGAGCAGGCGATCCTTCTTTCGCTGTGCGTCGTTGGCCTGCGTCTTCAGCTCCTCGCGTCGCTCCTTGGCGTCGGCCAGCTCGGCTTTGAGTTCGTCGAACTCGGTGTCGGCGTTCTCGATCTCGTCCTCGATTGCCTCCAGTTCGGCCTCTTTGTCCTGAATCGTGCTCTTGACCGACGCCTGCTCGACTTTGAGTTCCTTGATCGTCGACTCGATCTCCTCAAGCTCCTCCTGTTTGCGGTCGATCTGGACGAACGCCTGTCGGCGCTCGTCCTCGGCGTCCTCGATGCGGTCTTCGGCGGCCTCGATGCGGCCTTCCAGCCGGTCGATCTCGCCTTTGATCGACTCCATCTCGCGTTTGAGTTCGAGCTGTTCGTCCTCGCCCTTGCGCTCGATCTCGCGGTTGAGTGCTTCGAGTTCGTCCTCCAGCCGGGTGAGCCG
>KI543195.1:45542-50299 GCA_000496215.1 uncultured archaeon A07HN63 | reverse complement strand
CCGCGGGATCACCGTCTCGATGCGCTCGAAGGAGTCGGAAGCCGACTACCGCTACTTCCGGGAGGCCGACCTCCCGCCGCTCGAAGTCGCCGACTGGAAGGAGACAATCGAGATTCCGGAACTCCCCGACGCCCGCCGCGAGCGGTTCGTCGCGGAGTACGGTCTCGACAGCGAGGCCGCCTCGAAGCTCACCTCGACGAAGGCGGTCGCGGACTTCTTCGAGGCCGTCGCCGAGGAGTTCGACCCCGATGTCGCCGCGACGTGGGTCGCCGACAATCTGCTTGGTGAACTCAACTACCGCGATATGCTGATCACCGATATCGAGGGCCGACTCGACGAATTTTCTCACCTCATCGAACTCGTCGAGAACGACGAACTCACCGTCAAGAACGCCGAGGAGGTCGTCCTGCGGTCGATGCTCGACGACGGCGACGACCCCGAGACGATCATCGACCGCGAGGGGCTCGGCAAGGCCGACGACGACGCTATCGCCGACTTCGTGACCGAGGCTATCGAGGAGAACCCCGACGCCGTCGACGACTACCACAGCGGCGAGGACGGCGCGCTCAACTTCCTCGTCGGGCAGGTTATGCAGAAATCCGGCGGCTCGGCCGATCCCGGCAGCGTCAATCAACTCCTCCGCGAGGAACTCGACAGCTGAGCCGGCGGTCGATTCGCCCGCTGCCGATTCTCTCACTGCCGATTTTCTCGCTGCCGATCCGCTCACTGTCGATTCGCTCGCGGGTCGTCACCCCTCCGCCACGGCTGCTGAAATCTTCACTCACAGAAGAGTAACGCTATTCACCCATGGGACCATCCGGCAGGGTATGCAAGCCATCGCAGTGTACGAGGGGACAAACGAACCCGAGATCATCGATCTCCCACAGCCCGAACCCGACGACGGCGAGGCACTGGTTCGGACGCTCCGGGTCGGCGTCGACGGCACCGACCACGAGGTCATCAGTGGCGGCCACGGCGGGATGCCAGCCGACGACGACTACCACGTGCTGGGTCACGAGGCCGTCGGCGTCGTCGAGGACGCCAACGGGACCGACCTCTCGGCGGGCGATGTCGTCGTCCCCACGGTGCGGCGACGCCCGAACGGTGACAACGAGTATTTCGAGCGCGGCGAACCCGACATGGCCCCCGACGGCCAGTACCACGAGCGTGGCATCGTCGGCGCCCACGGCTTCATGGCCGACTACTTCACCAGCCCCGCGGAGTTCCTCGTCACCGTCCCACCGGAGTTGGCCGAACTGGGCTTTCTGGTCGAGCCGATCTCGATAACCGAAAAGGCGGTCGAACACGCCGACGCGAGCCGGTCGGCCTTCGAGTGGAACCCGGAGTCGGCGCTCGTCCTCGGCAACGGCAGTCTCGGGCTGCTCACGCTCGCTATGTTCGAACAGCGGTTCGACCGCACCTACTGTCTCGGCCGCCGCGAGCGCCCCGATCCGACAATCGACATCATCGAATCGATGGGGAGCACCTACGTCAACAGCAACGAGACGGCGATCCCCGAGATACCCGACGCACACGAGGCCCCGGATCTGATCTACGAGTCCACCGGCTACGCGAAACACCCCTACGAGTCAATCGAGGCGCTGGCGCCGAACGGCGTCCTCGCGCTGCTCGGCATCCCGGGCGACTGGGAGTTCGAAATCGACGGCGGCAAACTCCACCGCGAGGCCGTCCTGCACAACAAGGCCATCGTCGGCAGCGTCAACTCACACGTCGGCCACTTCGAGGCCGCCGTCGACACGCTTGCGTCGCTCTCCGAGCCGTTCCTCGACAATCTCGTGACCGGAGTGTACGACTACGAGAACCACGAGGCGGCGTTCGTCAACGACAACAGTACTATCAAGAACGCGATTCAATTTAGTCGGTATGAAGAACGTCGATAACCTCGTCGAGAGCGCGGCGAAGCTGGCCGGCCGTGGGCTTTCCCGCGGTGAGATCGCCGACGAACTCAACGTGTCCCGGGAAACGGCGAGCTGGCTGGTCGAACGCAGCGGCGCCGAGAGCGAGCCTGCTCCGGCTGATCGCGGTACGAGCCCGCAGGATATCCACATTGACTGGAGCGCCATCGGCTGTGACAGCAGTCGACTCACCAGCGTTGGCGAGGCGATGGCCGACCTCATCGCCACCGACGACCGCGAGGTCGGGATGACCGTCGGCATCGAGAAAGCTGGCGTCCCGCTGGCGACCGTCATCGCCCGCGAACTCGACACCGATATCGCGGCCTACGGCCCGGCGAAACACCAGTGGGAGGAGGGTGATATCGACGAGAACGGCGGTGGCTTCTCGCAGAACTTCGCCCCGGTCGACGACCAGAACTGCTACATCATCGACGACATCGTGACCTCGGGGACGACGATGCGAGAGACGATCGCCGCGGTCCGCGAGCAGGGCGGCACCCCGGTCGGCTGTGTCGTGTTAGCCGACAAACAGGGCGTCGAGGAGATCGACGGCGTGCCGGTCTCCTCGCTGATCAACGTCGTCAGCGTCGCCCCCGAGGAGTAACGGCCGGCGGCCGTCGATACGCTGCTGAAACGATATCTCGACCGCTGCTATCCGAGCCAGTCGGCGTGAAACGTATCGAGAAGCAATCACTCCGCGTGTAACTGCCGGAGGAGAGTATCGAGCTGAAAAATGTGGACTCGATTGAACCTCAGGGAGCGCAGCTTTCAGCGCTACTCGTCTCGGTTTCCTGTGCTGATTGCACTCGGCTCTGCTGTTCGCGTCGCTCGGCGTTCTGTTCAGCCCGTTCGGCCTGTCGCTTCAGCGCACGTCCTGCGGGCGTGTCTTGCCGCATCGCCTGTCGCCGACAGCGCTCCTGTGTGTACCAGCGGGATTTCGCTTCATCGCTCATTTCTTGCCAATCTGGAGGGTGATCGTAGTCGTGGTTCGACATTGACCTACGTGCCAGTAGAACACCGATCGGTTTAACACTTATTTTGCATTATTGTTAAAAATAGTCTATTCTTTTTCCTGAGAGAGTATATACGTATATACGTTGCATTAATATGCGTCAGTGGTTCTATCTGTTGTTTCCCGACGGCACACAGCAATCTCATACACGACTCCTCACAGCGTTACAGTCTCTCACCTCGCTGGCCTCGGCACGAGCCACGTCTCGTTTCAGGTACGCTCTCAGGTCGCTGCCCCTGCTCGACACAACGCATATCCCGTCGCCTGCCCTACAGACGCCCATGACATTCCAGCCGGACGCCGACATGGACGCCGAGACCGTCCGCGAGCGCGTCGACGAGGCCATCGAGACCAACGATGTTGTGCTCTTCATGAAGGGCAATCAACTGATGCCGCAGTGTGGCTACTCGGCCAATGCCCTCGAACATATCAGCGACCACGTCGACGAGTTCGAGACCGTTGACGTGCTGCCGGCCCTCGACGAGTACCGCGAGGCGCTCTCCGAGCATAGCGACTGGGAGACGATTCCGCAAACGTTCGTCGACGGCGAGTTCGTCGGCGGCAGCGACATTCTCGACGAACTCGACGAACGCGACGAACTCGCGGCGACGCTGACCGCCTGAGCTGTCAGCCCGCCGCCAGCAGTACAGTACGAAAAGGATAGCGCATATACCAGTGGGGGCCCTACCATCACTCGGTACCGGTACCCACGGCGATTCATCCATCATTCACCACCATGTCAGGCCGCGTATTCCGTCTCCACTCGACGCTCGAACTGCCGCTTGAAGACCTCCACGAGTATCTGGAGGACCCCGATCTACCGTCCGAGATCGACGACATCAATCTCACTCGTCGCAACAACACGCTGATCATTCAGGCCGAGGCAGACGACGAGAGCCTCAGCAAGTACACCCCGACCGCCCAGCTCAAGGCCAGCGTC
Source organism: uncultured archaeon A07HN63 (assembly GCA_000496215.1). Taxonomy (GTDB): domain Archaea; phylum Halobacteriota; class Halobacteria; order Halobacteriales; family Haloferacaceae; genus Halonotius. The sequence goes on along the minus strand of KI543195.1, from coordinate 46,431 downwards.
AGCGAGACGCGGGTCTACGAGGAGGAACCCCCGCGAGCCGGCGGTGGGAACCCGAGCTGGAGTGACGACGAGGAGGAAGAGATCCCCTCCGAACTCGTCGAGTTCGCCTGTTTCAAGGGCGACCGCGAGACCGTCCTCCAGAACACCGCTGTGCGGTATCCGATGTTTCTGGTCCTCAAGGAACTCGCGTTGCTCTCCGAAAAGGGCACACTGACGGCGATTACCGAACACGACGACGAACTCGATGCCACCCGGATCGTCGAGGGCGAAGAGCGGTCGGCGACCGTCGAGGTTGTCGAGAACCCACAGAAAGGTTCCGGTGGGACCGGTGTCGACTGGCGGGACAACGAGTTTATCGACGAGTAACGACGCTCAGTCCGCGGCCGCGTCGCCGGGTGCCGCTGCTTTTTGCTCGACGCTCTCCCCGGTAGCATCGCGCTCGTCGCCGGCTTCGGGAACGGTCGCAACGGTCGTGATCGCCTTCGGGCTGCCGGGGCTTGACTGCTGGATGTGGTGTTCAAACTCGGTGTAGCCGGCGGCCTCGAACATCTGGTCGGCCTCCGCCTCGTCGTAGAACAGCATGATCGCGTCGGCGAGTTTCTGCATCACGACAGAGTTCGGGTAGTCGGGACCAACGACCAGCACACGCCCGCCGGGCTTGGTGACGCGGCGGAACTCTTCGAGGGCGTCGACCGGGTTGGGCCAGTACTCGATTGAGCCCGACGACCAGAGATGGTCGAAACTGTTGTCGGCAAACGGCAGGCGTTCGGCGTCGCCGCGGTGAAACCGCACGCCGCCCTGTTTGCCGAACTTGGCGAAGGCCTTCTCCATCTGGTGGATCGACTGATCGAGGCAGTACACCTAGTCGGTGTGCTGGAGGAGGCCCTCG
>KI543195.1:39066-43734 GCA_000496215.1 uncultured archaeon A07HN63 | reverse complement strand
TCGCCCTCGCCGCTACTTCAGCACGTCGACGGTGTAGCCCGTCGTCCCGGAGCGTCGCCAGCAACTCGGCGGCGTGTTCCGGACCGTGGGTTTCGAGTTCGAGTTCGACCTCCGTGTCGCTCATCCCGATCTCTCTGGAGGCGCGTTCGTGGTGAATCTCGTAGATGTTGGCCCCCTTGTCGGCGATAATCTCGATCAACCCCTCCAGCGCGCCGGGCTGGTCAGGCAGGACGGTCCGAATCTTGAGGTACCGCCCAAGCTGGATCAGCCCGCGCAACACGACGGTCGTCAACTGGTGCATATCGATGTTGCCACCGCAGAGCGCTGGCACGATCACCTCGCCCTCGTCGTACGCGAATCGTTCCTCCAACAGCGCCGACAGTGCGACCGCACCCGCCCCCTCGACGAGGGTTTTGCTCCGTTCGAGCAACAGCGTGAGCGCGAGGGCGATCTCCTCGTCGGAGACAGTCACGACCTCGTCGACGTGCTCCTCAATGATCTCGAAGGGCTGTTCGCCGATCGACCGGGTGGCGATCCCGTCGGCGATGGTGTTGACGCTGTCTCTGGACCGAATCTCGCCGGTTTCGAGCGAGTCGGCGGCACTGGCGGCGCCCTCGGCCTCGACGCCGATGACCCGCACCTCGGGCCGCTGGCTCTTGATCGCGGTCGCAATGCCCGAAATGAGGCCGCCGCCGCCGATGGGGACGACGACCGTCTCTACGTCGGGCTGCTGGTCGAGGATTTCGAGGCCGATGGTGCCCTGCCCGGCCATCACCATCTCGTCGTCGAAGGCGTGGACGTAGGTGCGGTCCTCCTCGCGTTCGATCTCGTGGGCGCGGGCCTGCGCTGCGTCGTAGTCGACGCCGTCGAGGATGACTCGGCCGCCGTACCGCCGGGTGGCCTTCACCTTCGAGATCGGCGCGTGTTCCGGCATGACGATCGTCGCGTCGACACCGGCGCGGTCGGCCGCCAGCGCGACACCCTGTGCGTGATTGCCCGCACTGGCGGTGACGACGCCGGCGGCCTGTTCGGCCTCCGAGAGCGTCGAAATACGGTTGAGCGCGCCGCGGATCTTGAACGCCCCCGTTCGCTGGAAGTTCTCTAACTTGAGGTGGACGGCCGCGCCCGTTCGGTCGGAAAATGGATGCGAGTACTCGACCGGCGTCTCGCGGGCCACGTCGGTAATCCGCTCTCTGGCCTCCCGGATCGCCGCGAGCGACAGCATACCATCTGTTGGCCGGAGCGGCCGCTAATCGGTTTCGGTGTCGGGGCGTCGCCACCCACCGACCCTCGAAGCGAGCGCGTCGCTACTCGGGAGCTGTGGAAACGGGAGAGGGGAATGGGCGCGTGTGACGCGCAATTGAGGGTTCGGTCCGGAGACATATAAACATGGGGCATGCAGAGTGGAAGTGAAAATCGCATGACAGCGCCGACTGCTGACGCTCGTCAGACGACTGTCTGTGATGCGTCAGTCTATCATTATTTTTTGACAAGTCGGACTGCGTGGGCCGAGAGATACGCGTCGACCCGCTCGGGGAACGTACCGGTTCTGGGCCAGTGCTGTTCGGGCGATGGGTCGATTCCGAGGCCCGCCGGCGCGCCGATGTAGACGCTCGCCTCGTCATGCTCGACCGGCACTCCTGACTCGGGTTTGACCGGCAGCGAAAATCGATGATAGAGCCCGCTTTCAACACCTTCGTACCGGTCCAGCCGCTCACGCTCCGAGGTTTCGAGCAGTCGCCCCGATACCCGCTCGCCGGGCACGAGCGTCGGATACCGGCCATCGATCCGGCTGAGTCCGAGGCAATCGGCATTGCCGACGAACCGATAGCTGTCCAGCAGCTCGGCGACCTGCGAGTCGTCGGTGAGCGTGCCGTAGACGAAGACCAGTTCGGGTGTCACTGTTCGGCGTCGACCGTCTCGATGGCCTCACAACCGATAGCGACCGTGTCGGGGTCGAGGTCGCTCTCGCGGAGGTCGGCGGGCGTGTACCACGCCCAGCGATCCGCCGGCGCCTCGCCGTCGCTGGGATCGATCTCGCGGCTCGGAACTGACGCAAAATAGATGTGGTCGATGTGCTGGTGGCCGACCGTGCCGTCCGGATGCACGTTGATATCGTACAGCAGCATGTGGGCCGGCTGCGGGAGGACCTCGCCGGCCGGCGGTGCCAGATCGGCGGTGTCGCGGTGCAGGGTCGGTTCAAGCCCGGTTTCTTCCCGAACCTCGCGGCGACCGGCCTCGTGGGGGCACTCGTCGCGGTCGACGTGGCCGCCCGGCGGGATCCGAATCCCGAGGCCGGCATGGCGGTGGAGTGCGGTCGCACCGTCGTTGACGATGTAGACGGTCGACGTGAAGTGGCGTGTCGTCTCCATGGCTGTCGCTCGCGGGCGAGCGGCTTTGCGGTTGCGAAACGCGGCGAAAGACAGCGAGAAAGGCGGGAACCGATCAGGCGACGGACTGCTGTTCGTCGGCTTCGAGCAACTCGTGATACCGATTGCGGATCGTGACCTCGGAGATGTTGGCGACCTCGCTGACCTGACTCTGGGTGACCTTCTGGTTGGTCAGCAGCGAGGCGGCGTAGATCGCGGCGGCGGCGAGACCGACCGGCGACTTGCCGCTGTGGACGCCCTGTGCCTTCGCCGTCGACAGCAGTTCGCGGGCGCGTCGTTCGGCCTCGTCCGAGAGGTCGAGATCGGAGGCGAATCGTGGGACGTACTGCTCGGGGTCAGCGGGCTCTATTTCGAGGCTGAGTTCGCGGGCGATATATCGGTACGTCCGGGCGATCTCGTCTTTGTCAACGCGGGAGACAGCCGTGAGTTCGTCGAGGCTGCGCGGCGTGCCGGCCTGTCGGGCGGCGGCGTAGAGGGCGGCCGTCGAGACGCCCTCGATGGAGCGCCCCGGCAGGAGGTCCTCGTCGAGTGCCCGCCGGTAGATGACGGACGCGGTCTCGCGGACGGCGTCGGGAAGGCCGAGCGCGCTGGCCATCCGGTCGATCTCGCCGAGCGCCTGCTTGAGGTTGCGCTCCTTGCTGTCGCGGGTGCGGAACCGTTCGTTCCACGTGCGGAGCCGCTGCATCTTCTGGCGCTGTCGCGACGAGAGGGACTTGCCGTAGGCGTCCTTGTCCTGCCAGCCGATGTTGGTCGACAGCCCCTTGTCGTGCATCATATTCGTCGTCGGCGCGCCGACGCGGGATTTCTGGTCTTTCTCGCTGCTGTCGAAGGCACGCCACTCCGGCCCGTGGTCGATCTCGTCCTCGTCGACGACGAGCCCACAGTCGCGGCAAACGGTCTCACCGTGTTCGGTATCGGTCGCAAGCTGGCCGTCGCACTCCGGACAGCGCAGTGTCTCCTCGGACTCTGTCGACTCCTCGGTCGACTGATCGGGAGCCCGGGCACGCTCGTCGGTAAACGTACGGACGTTGTCGCTCATGATTGGGGGAAACCAGCGTGACAGACCACACCTCTCACACTCGTTTTCTGCATAGGTATACACGCACTGAACTAACTTAACTGTGGGCTATATTCTCACAGATAAAACGGCTGAAAATTAACCGACGGAACCGGGCCAAAAACCATGACAATTATGACTTTTGCTGGCGGTGTTTCCAGCAGAGGTTTCGCCGAAATTTAGACTACCTGTTCGTGATGTGTCGCTGGCGGCTGTCGCCCCCGCTGTCCACGGCGACCGAAACCCTTACTCTCGGGCCGTGATTCGGGGCGCGTATGAGTGATTCGCCCGTCGACACCGACGAGGTCGCCCACGTTGCCGAGCTCGCCCGGGTCGATCTCGCCGACGCGGAACGCGAGGAGTTCACCGAGCAGTTCGCCGACATCCTCTCGTATTTCGACGCGCTGGACGAGGTGCCCGAGGTCGACAGCGACCCCGAACTGGTCAACGTCATGCGGGCCGACGAGGTCGAAGAAGGGCTCACGCAGGACGAGGCCCTCCAGAACGCCCCGGAAACCGAGGACGGCTTCTTCAAGGGACCGAGCGTCTCATGAGCAGCGACCGCCCCAGCCCGGACGCCCACAACGCCTTCGTCACCGAGGCGACAGATCGAGGGCGACGACAGCGGCCCGCTGGCCGGCCGCACCATCGCCATCAAGGACAACATGTCGACCGACGGCGTCCGGACGACCTGCGGCTCGGCGATGCTCGACGACTACGTCCCGCCGTACAACGCGACCGTCGTCGACCGCGTGCTCAACGCGGGAGCCACGATGGTCGGCAAGGCCAACATGGACGAGTTTGCCATGGGCGGGACCACGGAAACCTCGGCGTTCGGCGCGACCGAGAACCCCGCCGCGCCTGACCGCGTCCCCGGCGGTTCCTCCGGTGGCTCGGCGGCCGCGGTCGCCGCCGGCGAGGCCGACCTCGCTCTCGGCAGCGACACCGGCGGCTCGGTGCGCAACCCCGCCGCCTTCTGCGGCGTCGTCGGCATCAAACCGACCTACGGGCTGGTCTCTCGGTACGGCATCGTCGCCTACGCCAACAGCCTCGAACAGGTCGGCCCACTGGCCAACACCGTCGAGGATGCCGCGCTGTTACTCGATGTAATCTCGGGTCCCGACCCGAACGACGCGACGACCAACGACGGCGGTGCCGACTCCGACTATGCCGCCGCTGCTGACGGCGACGTTGACGGCCTCACAGTCGGCGTCATCACCG
>KI543195.1:35428-39046 GCA_000496215.1 uncultured archaeon A07HN63 | reverse complement strand
GCGATCTCGGTGCCTGCCGGCGACGTGGACGGCCTGCCGGTCGGCTGTCAGCTTATCGGCCCGAAGTTCGGCGAGGAGACGATTATCCGGGCGGCAAGTGCGGTCGAGGACTGAGCGTCATTCGGGGTCGCTTTTTGCGTTGCTGCCGTCCGCTTTTGTTCCCGTCGATTTCGAGTCAGTAGACGCGGATTCTGCTGGTGTCGCCGCTTCACCGAGGACGCGTTCGGCGAACCCACCCAGCGCGCGGAGCGTCGCGCTCACGTAGATCCCGGCGACGAAGACCAGTCCGCCGACGAGCCGGTCGGCCCCTGTCATACCATCGCCAGCGAAGTGGTTCAGATCGCCCGAGATCTCAGGGAATGTGAACGCCAGCAGATAGACGCCTGTCACCAGCGGGAGGACGGCCACCGTCCGGCTGAGAATCTTGAGTCGGTAGCGACCCGCCTGTCCGAACCGCTTGGCGAAGCTGGTGAACGCGTACACCGACGCACCCAGAAAGCCGAACAGGTAGATACCGGGCGGGATTCGGGCGTTGATACCGGTGCCGGTCGCCACGAGGCCGACGCCCAGCAACGTCGCCGACAGCACTGCCCAGTAGAAGATCCGTCCCCAGCGTCTGTCGTACCAGTCGTCAGTATCTGATACCATGGTAACAGCTCTCGCAGCTATGGCGTAAAAATGACACCCACACAGAACGTTGTGAACGGGGAGCGACAGCCGACACCGTTTTATCTGTCTCGCTGGCAAGAAGCCGATATGGTTATACTTGCCCTGCTCAACCTTGCGGCGGGGCTGTTAGCGACGGCGGTTGTCGTCGTCGACACGCATCGCCGCGGGCTGTCGCCCCGAGTACAGGCCGGCTGGGTCGGGTTTGTTGCTATCAGCAGCATCGGCGGATCGGTTGCCGTGGCTGTTGGCGATACGGTTTTCCTCCGGTTGTTGCAGCTCGGGATGCCTCTGGTCGTTGTGACCCCATTTCAGCTGCTTACCACTGTGCTCATCGCCGGGCTGACGCTGAGCGCGCTGGCGGTGCTCACCTACGGCGTCGGCAGCCGGTACGGGCCGCTTGCGACGGCCTGAGTAGCCCTCTTTCGACTGTGCCAGACGAATATCAGGACCGATCATAATCGCTTACACATGAATTCGGAACGCCGACTCGACCTGCTTGCCGTCGGACTCATGGCACTGCCGGCGGTGGCCGCACTGCTCGTCTGGGATGCCCTCCCGGCCGAGATGGCAATCCACTGGAACGCCGCTGGCACGCCGGACAACACAGTGGCAAAACCGCTGGCGACGCTCGGTTTGCCGCTGTTCGGTGCTGCAACGGTTGCCTTCGTTCGACTCGCTCCCGATTCGGTGACGAGTACGCCCGGCGGTGAGACTGTCTCGATCCTCTTCGTTGCCGTCGTCTTCGCGTGGGTCGAAACGCTGGTGCTCATCTGGAATCTCGGCTACCGGTTCAATATGCTGCTCGCAACGCTGCCCGTGTTGGTGCTGGCTGCGGGGCTCGTCTGGTACGCGTTGCGAGCGGGCGAGTGGTGAGCGTCCCGCCTGCTACGCGCTGTGACGGTACATGTGGAGAAACATGTATACCTATCGTCATGGTATACCCGCATATGGCAGCCGGAGATGAGACCGCCGAAACGAAAGTGAGCGACCGGGGCATGGTCACAATCCCGGCTGATCTTCGTCGCCGGCTGGGGATCGAACCGGGCGACAAGCTCCGATGGACGGCTGACGACGACGGGGAGCTTTCGGTTGAGGTCGTCCATCAGCGCGAGGGCGTGTTCGACGATTTCGAACCCGTCGACGCCGGAGAGACAAATGCTGTCGAGGCCGAACGCGAGTTCGGGGCCGAGTGATGGCGGTCGCGCTGGTCGACACAAATGTGCTCTTCGCCAGTGCGAGTGCCCGCGACGCGTACCACGACCGCGCCAGCGAGATCATCCGCGGCATCGACCACGGTGAGCTTCCCGACGCTATTGTCACGAACTACGTCGTTGCGGAGACGCTGAACATTGCCACCACGAAACTCGGCTCGGATGCGGCGAGTCAGCTACTCGACCGGCTCATTGCCGGCGCGCGATTCGAACTCACCCATGTCGCACAGGCCGATTTTACCGCCGCACAACCGCTCTTCCGACGGTACAGCGAACTCTCCTTCGTCGATGCAATTCTCGTGGCCCACATGCACCGCACCGACATCGAGTACATCTATTCGTTCGACGACGATTTCGACGCCGTGAGCGACATCACACGGCTGGCGACGGCTACCAATCCCTTCTCGTAGCCACTGTCTTCACGACTTGTCCGGCCGATAATCCTGACTCACCGCCTACTCCACGGTGTCCGCCTGTCGTAGCGTCGGCCGAGATAACAGTCACCTCCCGCCTCAGCGATCGCCCCGAATCGTGAGATCGCCGTTCGTCGTGGTGACCGTGAGCTGGTGGGTTCCGTTGCCGAGTGTCTGCTCGACGCCGGCGTCGGCCTCAATCGACCCGGCATCGAGGCCGCTGGCCTCGAACCCACCGTTGGTTGTCTCGTAGCTGATCGACGGCTCCGCACTCGCTGGCAGCGTGATCGACACGTTGCCGTTCGTCGTGTCGGCCTGCACGTCAGTCGCCCCGGCAACCGAGAGGCCGATATCACCGTTTGTCGTCTCGGCGGTCACACTGCCAGCATCGCCCGTGTCAATGTCGATCTCCCCGTTTGTCGTCTCGGCGGTGATACTGTCGGCACCTGCCGTGTCGACGGTGATCGTTCCGTTTGTACTCCCGACATCGAGCTGCAGTCCCGGTGGCACGGTAACCGCGAGATCCATCCGTGGCGTGGGCCCCAGCGAGAGGAGCCCACTGTCTCCGCTGTCGACGGTGAGCGACAGCTGATCGTCGGCCCGCTCGTCCTGCAGTGTGAGGCGATCAAGCGCCTCGTCGTCAACGGCCTGTTTTGTCGCCTCGACGCCAACTGTTGCCCGCTGTTCCTCGGTGATATCGATTGCTCCGTTCGGGACGTTGATACCGAGCGTTGCGATCTCACTTGCGTCGTACTCCTGTGTGACTGTCGTTTCGGCGGTAAGCGATCTGGACGAACAGCCGGCGAGACCGACGGTACTGGCGGCGGCACAGCCTCCGAGCAGCGTTCGTCTCGACAGCAGCGACGTCGGATCTGTATCATCACGCATACTCGACTCTCATTACGATCAGTCATTAAATGGAATAACGCGTTTCAGCCACAGTAACACATAGCAGTGGCCCATCAGTCACGTGGCGTGGTCGATGTCGCTCGTCGTCGGCAAATAAACACAATGCTCACCGACGAACCCAACCGGTCCGCTTTGCTTCTGCGACGAAGTGCGTGTACTCTGCGTCAACGATCGCACAACACGTGTTGACGCCGACAGTCGAAACAGACATTCACCCTGGCGGTCGAGACTGGTGCCGCTGCAACCGTGATTGGGTTGATACTGTGTGATCGTGGTGGCGAAATATCGGGTTAAGAATCTGCTCCCGGCCGGTAGTCTCGGCTCACCGCCCGCCACGCGCCGGTGTTGAACCGCCACAGCGTTACCGCCGACGGCACCGCCGTTTCCAACACGAGCGCGACAAACAGCGCGGTGAC
>KI543195.1:26596-35408 GCA_000496215.1 uncultured archaeon A07HN63 | reverse complement strand
CCCGTCAATCTCGCCAATCTGCCGGCGATCTCGGTGCCCGCCGGCGACGTGGATGGCCTGCCGGTCGGCTGTCAGCTCATCGGCCCGAAGTTCGGCGAGGAGACGATTATCCGGGCGGCAAGTGCGGTCGAGGACTGAGCGTCATTCGGGGTCGCTTTTTGCGTTGCTGCCGTCCGCTTTTGCTCCCGTCGATTTCGAGTCGCCGGGGTTCGTTGAGCCAGCGGCATCGCCGAGGACGCGTTCGGCGAACCCGCCCAGCGCGCGGAGCGTCGCGCTCACGTAGATGCCGGCGACGAAGACCAGCCCGCCGACGAGTCGGTCGCCCCCGGTCATGCTGTTTCCGAGCAGGTTCAACTGCCCCGAGATATTTGGGAAGCTGAACGCCAGCAGATAGACGCCCGTCACCAGCGGGAAGACGGCGACCGTTCGACTGAGGATCTTCAGTCGGTAGCGACCCGCCTGTCCGAACCGTTTGGCGAAACTCGTGAAGGCGTACACTGACGCGCCCAGAAAGCCGAACAGGTAGACGACGGGCGGGATGTTGGACCTGATGCCGATCCCGGTCATCGCAACTCCGACTCCCAGTAACGTCGCTCCGAGGATCGTCCAGTAGAAGCGTCGCCCCCAGCGGCTGGCGTACCAGTCGTCGGTATCGGATTGCATGTGACCCCTATTGTCGGCAACCTACGTAAAACGTAATGTTTGATTGACAGAAGATGGCGTTCCTCGTGTCACCATCGACACCGCGGCGTCCGCTCAGCTACAGCGTCACTTCTATGCTTTCACAGTTCGTCCGTCACCCAATACGTACAGCACTATGCTCGTGACTGCCCTCCTCAACCTCACTGTCGGACTGCTGGCGACGATTCTCGTCTTCACCGATACGCTCCGCCGCGATCTGCCACCCCGAACGCAGGTCGGCTGGATCGGCTTCGTCGCTGCCGTCAGTATCGGCGGCTCGCTCACGGTCGCCCTCGCCGACGACGTGCTCTTCCGGCTGTGGACTGCCGGGAGCGATCCCGTCATCGCCGTGACGCCGCTACAACTCCTCACCGGCGTCGTCATCGCTGGCCTCGCGCTGAGTACGTTGGCCGTGCTCACGTACGGGGTCGGCAGCCGGTACGGCCCGCTCGCCGCGGCCTGATCCGGCTCCTTCGGACAGCCACACAGCTAAGAGGGCGTTGTCCAAAGGCCAGCATATGCTCCCCGACCGCCATATCGACCTCCTTGCTGTCGGGCTGCTGGCGATTCCGGCGGTTGCTGCACTGTTCGTCTGGGACGCCCTGCCAGCCGAGATGGCGATCCACTGGACCGCCGCTGGCACGCCAGTTTAGGAAAGCAACGTGACGCACGGCGTGGTTGCGTCCTGTTACATTACTAATCAAACGACGCTACCAACAACAGAGGCACATCGAGTCAGGCTACCCAAAACAACCGGTAGCCAATGTCGACTACTCCACGGAACTTACTCGTCGTATTGTTGCCTCAAGATCATAGTCACCTCTCGTCTCAGCGTTCGCCCCGAATCGTGAGATCGCCGTTCGTCGTGGTGACCGCAAGCTGGTGGGTTCCGTTGCCGAGTGTCTGCTTGACGCCGGCGTCGGCCTCAATCGACCCGGCATCGAGGCCGCTGGCCTCGAACCCACCGTTGGTTGTCTCGTAGCTGATCGACGGCTCCGCACTCGCTGGCAGCGTGATCGACACGTTGCCGTTCGTCGTATCGGCCTGCACGTCAGTCGCCCCGGCAACCGAGAGGCCGATATCACCGTTTGTCGTCTCGGCGGTCACACTGTCAGCATCGCCCGTGTCAATATCGATCTCCCCGTTTGTCGTCTCGGCGGTGATACTGTCGGCACCTGCCGTGTCGACGGTGATCGTTCCGTTTGTACTCCCGACATCGAGTTGCAGTCCCCGTGGCACGGTAACCGCGAGATCCATCCGTGGCGTGGGCCCCAGCGAGAGGAGCCCGCTGTCTCCGCTGTCGACGGTGAGCGACAGCTGATCGTCGGCTCGCTCGTCCTGCAGTGTGAGGCGATCAAGCGCCTCGTCGTCGACGGCCTGTTTTGTCGCCTCAACGCCGACTGTTGCCCGCTGTTCCTCGGTGACATCGATTGTTCCGTTTGGTACGTCGATGACGAGTGCCGCAATGGCAGCCGCGTCGTACTCGTGGGTGACGGTCGTTTCGGCGGCAAGCGATCTGGACGAACAGCCGGCGAGACCGACGGTGGTGGCGGTGGCACAGCCCCCGAGCAGCGTGCGTCTTGATAGCAGCGGTGTCGAATGCGTGTCGTCGTGCATACTCGAAGCTCGCTGCGATCAGTAATCAAACGGGTCCACGCGTTTCATCTCCAGCAACACACGATAGTGGCCCGTCAGTCACCTGCCGCAGTCGGTCGAACCCGGTGTCACTCATGACCGTCCGATATCTCTGCGGCGCTCACCGACGATACCGATACCGTCCGCTCTGGACTCTGTGCGGACGTGCTCTGCGAGATAGAGTGCGCGTCTCTCCCACAGCATGGCTGTCGAGTCGACCAGATCGGTCAACTGGGCGGGCGCATTTATACGTGCAGGCTCTGTACTCTCCGCTATGCCTGAAGACGTCCTGTTCAAATCAGAGAGCGACCAGTCCCGAGAAGAGATCGCATCGTACCTTCGGACCGTCGCCGATACCCTCGACAGCGGAGATGCGCTCACCCTGAAAGCAGGCTCCGAGTCTGCAACGCTGGATCCCCCTGCCCGACCGACCTTCGAGGTAAAGGCTGAACGCGAAGGCCCGTCCGGCAACATGACTGAACGAAGTGTTGAGTTCGAACTCGAATGGGACGTGAGCGACAGTGGGGAGAGTGGCGGCGGTGGTCAACTAGAAATCGAGTAATCACGCTGGACGCACGCCACGCAGTTGACTCAGGAGCGGTTGGCTCAAACAACCCAGAGCGACCGCCCTGAACTCAGTTTCACAGCGGTAGCAAGGCGGAAGCCAACCGCCGTTAGCCGTCACCAGAAATCGAGCATTTCTGGTTGCCCGCAAGTCGCAGTCTGGCGACGCGATCGGAGCCGACAAGCCGGCACACACCGGTATCGTCTGGCAGTCTATCAGTTTCTGTCTCTTCTACGGTGCTGCATAACGACAGTGCGGCACCCTGTCCCTGCTATATGTGGTACACTGTCCCTGTTATATGCGGCACCTCGTCCCTGTTGTATGTGGGTCACACGACCGGTGGCGGATATATCAGCCCCACCGTTCTTACTCATGTACTTTGACAGTCATTCATCACGGTGAATAATACGATGTTCCACCCTTCTCCCACAGATTTAGTGCGTTACGTCAGTCGCAGGGACACACACAGACAATGTTATACCTGCTGAGATCGTTCTTGTACTAACCATACAATACATGATAGCAGAAACCAACCTGTACACGGCCGATCAAACCCACTCGGAGCAGTAATCAACCCCAGTATCCTATGCAGACAACCGAACACAACTCCGTCGCGATTCAGTGTGTTGGTCCCGACAGCGACACCGTCCGGAACCTCATTCGTGATCCGATAGCGGCGGTCTTCGGGTCGACCGCGCTTGGTGATGACGCCAGCGAGTCGCCGTCGGCCGGCCGGAATAGCTCTGCGACCCGGCTGGTTGCTTGCACCGCGACAGCCGTCGCGAGCGAGGCCGTTCCGGCGGCCGAACTGCGGGCCAGCGAGCGGGTACTCGTGGTCGACACCGGTTCGGCGACCGATATCGATCTGGCGGCACTCCCTGTCCCGACAAGCTACATCCACGCCGAGAGCCCGCCGGTACAGATTCGCTCACAGCTTCGAACCATCGCGGCTGCCACGCAACACGATACGACCGCACCGGACGCCGACCAATCGACGCCGACACCAACCGCTCCGATTGACGATGTTTGGATTGATCTGCCGATTCCGGTTGTCGTTTCTGCGGTCGATACCCGGACAGTGGTCGCGGCCAACGACGCAGCGGCGTCGCTATTCGAGCCACCCCGCTCCGCGCTCGTTGGGTCCTCACCGACCGAGCTTCACCCCGTGTCGGCGGCTGACACCTACGAGACGCTCCTTGACGACGCAATCGAAACCGGCCACGCCCACCAGCCGGCAACCGGCGACGGCAAGGGGGTGACCATCGCGGCCGGTGATGGGTCGTCGCTACCGGTCGATTACAACGCGGTGACGACCACCATCGACGGAAGCGAATACCTGATCGAGACGTTTGAGGACGCAACCGACCGGCTCGCACAGGAGACGGATCGCCAGCAGCAGGCCGTGGCGATGGACACCGCCCTGACCGGCATCTCGATTCTCTCGCCGTCGTCGACCTATACCTACATGAACGAGGCCCACGCCGCGATCTTCGACCACGAGCCAGGCGACCTCCTCGGCGAGACGTGGCGAGCGATCTACGACGACGAGCAGCAGGCCCATATCGAATCGGAGGTGCTACCGGTCGTTGAGGCGACCGGCTCGTGGGACGGCGATCTCACCGGTCAGCGGGCCGATGGCTCGCCTGTCGAACAGCACGTCTCGTTGACCGCGCTCCCCGATGGGGGTCTCGTCTGTGTCAACCGCGATATCACCGACCGAAAGAGAACCGAACGGCAGCTCCGACAGCTCCGCGAGACGGTGTCAACGTTCATGCTCGCTGAGGATCGGACAGCGGTTATCGAAACAGCGGTCGAATCGATCACGGAGACGCTCTCGCTCCCGGTTGTCGGCTACTACCGCCACGACGACGACACACTGCGGCCGGAATCGATATCGTCGACGGCAGCGACGGTGCTTGACGACCAGCCGGTTTTCGAGGCCGGTGATGGGCTCGTCTGGCGGGCCGTCGAGACGGGTGAATCGGCGTACTACCCGGACGTGACCGAGCGTGACGACTGCTACAACCCTGAAACGGTGCTCCGATCAGAGTTTCATCTCCCCGTGGGTGACGACGGTATCTTCATCATCGCCTCCACGACGCCGGACGATATTACCGAGGCAGAACGCGATCTACTCGGGGTTCTCGTCGACCATGTCGAGACGGCACTGACGCTGCGTGACCGCACCACCCAGCTACAGCAGGCCCGACAGACGGCGGAGGCCGAACGACAGCAACTCCGTGACGTGATCGACGCTGTGCCACAGCTCATCTGTGCAACGGATCAGACGGGCGAGCTTATGTTCGCCAACGCGGCACTCGCAGACGCCTACGACATGACCGTCGCCGAACTTGAGGGGAGTGCAGACGCCGATATCGATGTCGCCGACCCGGAGCATGTGGCGGCCGGTGAAACGGATACAGCGTCGATCGAGCCCGGCGAGTCGGTCCACACGTGGGGAACTTCCCTGACAAACGTTGCGGCCGACGATCGCCTCTTCGAGACGTGGACCGTTGGGTTCGAGCCGGTCGATGCCGACGATACCGCCGTTCTCTCCGTCTCGAACGACGTGACAGAGTTGGAGGAGGCAACAGCCGCGGTCGAGCGGCTCCGGCGGCTGAAAGCCCACTACAAGATCGGTGACGAACTCCTGCAGACCAGAACAACCGACGAGGTGTGTACCATCGGCTCGCAGGCGATTGTCGATGGACTTCCGGTGACGGCAACGAGCGTCTACATGTGGGACGAGGCCGAGACTGTCCTTGCGCATGTGTCGAGTGCGCCTGCAGCCGATGCCCCACATCCAACCCGGATCACGATCGACGACACCGCCCGATGGCGCGCGTTCACCGAGGGGACGGTGACCGTGTCGGACTCGGGTGAGGTGTCGGTTCCAATCGGGTCGGATGGGTTGCTCGTCACCACGTTTACCGCTGACAGCCCGTCGACCGAGGCGGTGGAGTTTCTCGAATCGGCGGCCGACACACTGGCCGTCGGTATTCGACAGGCACGACAGAAGGCCTCGATCGACGACCTCAGAGCCGAAACAGAGGCGTTTATGACCGATATCTCCCGCCAGCGCACGCTGCTGGACAGCTATACCTCGGCGATTGAGACCGTTGTCAGCGGTGAATCGCGGGTGGAGCTGTTCGAGACGCTCACCGACTTCTGTGAGACCAACTGGGCGTACGGATGGGTTGGCACCTACCAGCCGCAGGCGGAGACGGTGACACCGACGGTTGTCAGCTCTACTGGTGGCCCGGCGACGACCGTCAGCAGTGCGGGTGATACTGGCCGCACGCCGCCGATGCTCGCCGCCGCCGTCGACCGCGAACCGGTCTACACCGAAAACACGCGGTCGACACGGCAGCAGTCGAACTGGGGGCGTCAACTGCTGACCTACGGCTATCAGTCCGCAATCGCACTGCCGATCTGTGACAGTGGGGCGATCCACGGCGTCTTGGAGGTGACAGCCACCGCCACGGAGGGGTTCGACACACAGGCCAGACAGATGCTTGCTGTGCTCTGTCAGGCTGTGGCGATCCGGCTCGATCAGCTACATCGTGCTGAACCGATGGGAGAGAGACAGGAGGCGGTTCTCTTCGAACTGCTGTTCGACGCGGAGCGCCCCGTATTTTCGTCACTGCCTGACGACGCAACAGTCGAGGTGCTCACCATCGATACCGTCGACAGCGACACCCGCAAACTCACCCTGCGGATCGCGGAGACCACCGCCGACCAGTTCCAACGTCACGTCGACAAAACACCGGGGTTATCCGGGTTTCAGGTTGCGGCCGAGCAAGACGATACCGACAGCGTTCTCGCCGCGGTTCGACTCACAACCACTGCCCGAGAGCCAACCCGGCAACTCTTCGAGATACTGGAGCAACACGCCGCCGACATCGTGACCCTCCACAGTCAACCGACCAATGAGGTCGTACAGATCGAGAGCCACCGACCGGCGGTGGTGCGGGAGATCGTCGATAGATTACGGGAGACAGTCAACTGTCAACTCGTCTCGAAACAGACCGCAGCACCGACGGATCTGCTCTCCCAGCGGACACAGATCACCGACGCGCTCACCGACCGGCAGCACGAACTGTTCCGGACGGCCTACAAGGAGGGCTACTACAAGCAACCAAAGGGAATCAGTGGTGACGACCTTGCCGCACTTTTCGATATCTCACAGTCGACCGTCCACGAACACCTGCGCGCAGCCGAGCAACGGGTTGCAACGGTCCTCTTCGACGACAGTGCCGTCCGGTCAGATGCTATGTGAGGCCGCTGTCTACTCCGGCACGCATCGCCATCGCTCACCGGGGATCGATCTGTCCTGATATGTCAGGCCCTCGCTCCTGATCCATCGTATATCGGGCCGACACGTGATATCTGTGTATTATAGTAATTACATTCATGTCACAGACGACTGAACCGCACAACCGAACACTGACGACCGAACCGTACAGCCGGGCGCTGACAGCATTTTATACCACCGCCCAGCAGCAGGCCGTACGTACAGACGAGTCCGGGTCAGACAGCACGACCACCACACGAACCGAGCAACTGAAACAGCAGGCAGACGAGACCCTCGCAACCATGCTGGAGAAGCAGTCGATCGAGGGGCTGTTGCGCGAACAGATGGCCGCTGTGGAGGACCGATGAGCCGATCCGATACGCCCACCGGGGCAACACCGTCCAGCGACGCGCTCCCGTTCGACGATGTTGCGCCGGCAACGATCCGTGTCCTCGCCGACTGTGGTGTGCTCTCCGACGACCCTGACGAACCCGGCGAGTCGGGGTGCTCCCCGGACTCGGCGTTCAAACTGCTCGCCCATCCGGGTCGCCGAATCGTGGTCACACACCTGCTGTCTGCTGGCCCGACCGTGACCGTCAGTCAACTGCTCGATTACGTCTTCTCGCAGTCCGATACCGGGTCCGAATCGACGGAAACCCGTCAGGAGGTCACAGAGGCGTTTACCAGCAGACACCTGCCGAAACTCGACGCCGAGGGTTACATCTCCTATGATCTCGAACACCAGCGGATAACGGCAACTGACAAGACTGCAAGCATGAAGCCGTATCTCGCTCTGGCGATACTGCAGGAGCGGACCAGCGTCTCCGATCAGGCGGTGTCTCAGCGATGAGTGCGTCCCTCAAACATCTCTCGGCGTTTCAGCGCGACATCCTCTATCTCGTGGCGGATCTGGAGACGCCCTACGGAATGGGTATCAAACGTGCGCTCGACGAGTATTACGGCGAGGAAATCAACCGGGGACGAGTCTACCAGAACCTCAGCAAACTGGTCGACGAGGGGCATCTGGACAAATCCCCGATCGACAAGCGAACAAATTCTTATACACTGACACGAACGGCGGTAAGAGCGATGGAAGGACGCCACCAGTGGCAACATTCGCGGGCCAACAGACAGATTCAGCTAGAGGATCTCCGAACCAGTCTCTGGCACTGATGCACTCGCGGCTGGCTCAACGCTGGGCGACTCAATCGTTGTGACAGGATAGTCTACGAATCTGCTCCTGGCCGATAGTCCCGACTCACGGCCTGCCACCGATCACTGCGGAACCGCCACAGCGTCACCGCCGCGGGCACCCCGGTTTCGAGCACGAGGGCGACGTACAGCGCGGTTTCGCCGAGTGCTGTAACTGTCCCGAGATACGCCACCGGCAGGGTGAAGACGTAGAGCCCGACCAGCGAGGCATAGAACGGAATCCGCGTGTCGCCCGCCCCGCGGAGCGCGCCCGTCGCCGAGCCATCGACGCCCATGGCGACGAGGCTCGCCGCCGAGACAGCAATGAACGTCGCCGACAGCGCCACCGCCGCCGGGTCGTCGACGAAGATCGCGGCGAGTGGCTCGGCCAGCAGGATGACACCAGCCGCAACGAACAGGTGGATCACGAACGCCAGTGTGATGAT
>KI543195.1:17277-24940 GCA_000496215.1 uncultured archaeon A07HN63 | reverse complement strand
GCGATCAGCGGCGTCGACACCCGGAGCAACTCACCCAGTAGCTCGCGGTCGAGTCTGTGGCCCGGCCAGCGAGAGGGCGACCGGGCTGGCACCGCGGCCGAAATACGACCGGCCGAACATGCCCCACGAGAACGTCAGCGTGACCGTTGCCGTCGCAACCGCAGTCCCGATCGCCGCGCCGGCGACGCCCATCCCGAGCCCGAAGATCAGCGTGCCGCTGAGGGCGACGTTTAGCACCGCGCCGCCGGCCCGCACCACCATCGGCGTGAACGTGTCGCTGACGCCGGCGTAGGTCCGGCTGGCGATCATGTTCAGAAACTCGAAGACGAGCGCGGGTGCGACGATCCCGAGGTAGGTGGTGCCGTAACCGACCGCGGCGGCGTCGCTGCTCAGGAGGGCGATCAGCGAGTCGGCGAACGTGACGAAGCCGACGACGACCGGGACCGCCAGCGCGAGGGCGACCCAGACGCTCTGTTTGACCAGCAGGGCCGCGCGGGCGGACTCGCCGCCGCCGTAGTTCTGTGAGACCAGCCCGACCGTCCCGCCCGCGAGCCCGATAGCGACGAACTTGCCGACCGTCCAGTATGCGCCGGCGAAGGCCAGTCCCGCGACCGCCGGCGCGCCGAGTACCGACCCAACCATGGCGAGGTCGGCGGTCTGTTTCGACATGATGGCGAACCCGGTGAGCACCCGCGGCCACGCGAGATCGGCTGTCGCGGTCAGCCGGTCGCGTTCGATGACGCCCAGCCGCGACAGCAGCGTCGCCACCTGCGAGAGCAGCGTCGAAACCGCCGCCGCGAGCCGGTCGGCGAGGCCAGCCATTCGCGCCGACTTCGGTGCGTGGCCGTTTGTCGCTATTGGTTCCGCCGAGGACCGTAAGCCGCTTACCGCGCACACGGTAATCGTCCTCATGACCCCCTATCAGTGGCGGACGTACCTCGTCACACAGCAGTCCCTCTCAAACGGCCGGCCGACCGAGGCGATCGTCGAGGCCGCCATCGACGGCGGCGTCGATGCGGTCCAGCTCCGCGAGAAGGGCCGCTCGCTTGACGAGCGGTACGAACTCGGCCAGCGGCTCCGCGAACTGACGAGCGACGCCGGCGTCGATCTGATCGTCAACGACCGGATCGATCTCGCCCACGCGGTCGGTGCCGACGGCGTCCACCTCGGGCAATCGGATCTCTCCGCGTCCACGGCCCGCGAGATCCTTGGTCCCGAGGCAACGGTCGGCGTGTCGGTGTCGACCGTTTCGGAGGCCCGGCTGGCAGCGATCAGCGGCGCGGACTACCTCGGTGTCGGCGCGGTCTACGGCACGGACTCGAAACCCGACGCCGAGACGGCCGACGACGGTATCGGTGTCGACCAACTCGCCAGGATCGTTGAGGCGGTCACGATCCCGGTCGTCGCTATCGGCGGGATCACCCCCGAGAACGCCAGCGGGCCGGTACAGGCCGGTGCAACCGCGGTCGCGGTGATCAGCGCGATCACGGCCGCCGACGATCCAGAAGCCGCCACCAGCGAGTTGCGCGAGGCCGTCGTCGACACCGCGGAGCAAGCCGCCGACGCCGAGGAGGTGACCGCCGATGACTGACGTAGCCGTCTCGGTGGACGCGCTCTCCGAGTCGCTGTCGACGCTTCGGGAAACCCAGCCGCTGATCCAGCATCTCACCAACCGGGTGACCATCAACGATGTCGCCAACAGCACGCTCCACTGGGGCGCGCTGCCGGTAATGGCCGACGGCCCGAACGACGGCCCCGAGATGGCACAGGGAGCCAACGCCGTGTTGCTCAACACGGGACAGGTCAACGACTCGCTCAGCGAGGCGATCTACGAGACCGGACTGGCCGCCAACGAGCGCGGGATTCCCGTCGTCCTCGATCCCGTCGGCATGGGCTCGACGCCGACGCGTAACGAACTCGTCGAGCGGCTGCTGGCCGACATTGACTTCGCGGCGATCAAGGGCAACTACGGCGAGATCACCGCGCTGGCCGGCGCGGAAGCCGAGGTTCGCGGCGTCGAATCCGTCGGTGAGTACGAGGAGATCGAAGATACGGCACAGGCGGTCGCCGAGTCGGCCGACACCGTCGTCGTCGCCTCCGGCGAGACCGACATCGTGGCGAGTGCCGACGCCGTCTATCGCGTCGACTCGGGCCACGAGATGATGGGCCAAGTCGTCGGCACAGGCTGTATGCTCGGCGGGACGGTCGCCACGTTCTGTGGCGCAATCGACGAGCCGCTGCCGGCCGCGCTGCACGCGACGCTGGCCTTCGGGCTCGTCGGCGAGCGAGCGGCCGACATCGACTACAACGGCCCGGCGAGCTACCGGACCAATTTCCTCGATTCGGTCTGGAATCTCACGCCGGACGAAGCAGCCGAGATTGACGGCGCGCTGGCTGATCGGATCGAACAAAATACCTGAGCGCGCCAGCGCGGCACCGGCGCATTACGTGTGGTAGGAGGATTCGCAACTGGCGTCACAGAAGTGTTTGTACTCGACATCGCCATCGTCTGCGGTTGCGATCACGCGGTGGCTCGGCAGATCGACGATACTCTCGTTACAGACGGTGCAGGTCGGCGCGTTCTCCTCGGAGATTGTTGAATCGCTCATGCAGTCAGAAATCGGCCGGTGAACGCATAATACTCCCGCGCTTGTGTTATCGAGTCGCACACCACGCCGATATCGTCGCATTCGGCGAGATAGAGACTGCTCCCGGCCGTGTGGCTCCAGCTGCTCTCCGCTTAGCCGACGAGCACCACCCGCGAGACAGCCAGAAAGATCACCATCCCGAACACGTCGACGACGTTCGTGACGATGGGGATCGTCGTGTCGTCCGGATCGACGCCCAGCCGGTAGGAGCCGTAGGTTGCGACGACGCTGGCGACAACGGCGACGGCGGCGATGGCGAGCCCACTCCCAAGCGAGATGACGACCAACTGCCACAGCGTGAGCCCCGTGCCGACGATCTGTCCGATGACCCAGACGCCGACGGCGAGCGTGCTAAAGATCGTTGCCGCCAGCGCGAAGACCCCGGCGACGTTGGCCCACAGCACCCGGTCGGTCGGGTCGAACGTCGTCGTCCCGAGATGGAGTCGCGTCGTGAGCCGCGCGCTCAGAATCGAGCCGAGGTTGCCGCCCATGCCGATCATCGCCGGCACCATGATCGCCAGCAGGCCGTACTGATCCAGCAGGGCGTCGGCGTCGTTGAGACTGATCCCGGCCCAGAGGACGATCACACAGAGGCCGATCAACAGCGGAAACATCGTCCGAACGATGTGGCCTGCGTCCCAGCTCCCGAGGTCGTCGTCGGTCAACAGTGCCATCGATCTCCTCCCGCTGTTGGGCAATCCTCGACAGCGCTCATCCGACCAGTGCCTCCATGATCACCACGGCGAGAAAGAGAAACGTCATGCCGAAACTATCGCCTAACGTCGTGACGATTGGGCCGACGAGGTTGTCCGGATCGCGCCCGGTTTTGTAGCCCGCAAACAGCAGCCCGAGCAGGCCGACGATCATGACGCTCGCGGTCAACCCGCCGGCGATCAGCATAATTCCCAGTAGCTCGGCGAGCGGTGCGGGATTCCGCCCCAGTAGCGTGAGCACGCCCCACGAGAGCACGGCGATAACGACCGAGATACTGACGGCGTTGACGACGCTGGCGACGACAGCGTTGACGAGGCGGTCGCTCCACTCGAAGCGGGGAGCCACCAACCCCTGATGGAGCCCGCTGGCGATCCGGCCGCCGAGCGCGCCGTAGACGTTGCCACGGGTCGCCAGAAAGACAGGCACCATCACCAGCAATCCCGGGAACTCGGCGACGCTATCGAGCATGCCCTCCAGTACGAGCCCGGCGAACAGCCCCCCAGCGAGGGCGACGAGCAAGACCGGCAGGGCCTCCCGGTAGAGCGACCGGAACACGCCCTTCGGGCCCATGGGTAGTCGTTGCCGAAGCCGCAGTTAAAACCACTGCCACCGTCAGCGACCCCGCCGCTGTAGGTGCGTTTCGACGGCACACGCGCCGACGCCTCGACGGCAGCAACGCCCGCGGAGTCCGTTCCTTTATCCGTCTGACGACCCACTATTCGATACCAATGGCAACCGCCAGCGACGACGATCTGACGGGTACACACGGCGGTAACGAAGGGCGATACGAGGGCGATATTCCGGTCGATGGCGACGACATCGTCATCGTCGGCAGCGGCTTTGGCGGCCTCTCGACGGCCTGCTATCTCGCCGACGCCGGCGCGAACGTGACGGTCGTCGAGAAGAACGAACAGCTCGGCGGCCGGGCCAGCCGACTTGAGGCCGAGGGGTTCACCTTCGATATGGGGCCCTCGTGGTATCTCATGCCCGATGTCTTCGAGCGATTCTTCGGTCACTTCGGCAAACAGCCGGAGGACTACTACGAACTCACACAACTCGACCCCCACTACCGCATCTTCTTCAAGGACGGCGATCAGGTCGATATGGTTCCCGACCTCGAAACGAACAGGGAGATCTTCGAGAGCTACGAACCCGGCGCGGGCGACGCCCTCGACAGCTATCTCGACCAGTCGGAGTACACCTACAACGTCGGGATGGAGCACTTCGTCTACGAGGACCGCCCTCGACTGCGGGACTACATCGATACCGACGTGCTCCGGTACTCGTGGGGTCTCTCGTTGCTCGGCAAGATGCAGGGCCACGTCGCCGATTACTTCGATCACCCCAAACTCCAGCAGATCATGCAGTACACGCTGGTCTTCCTCGGCGGGTCACCACAGAACACGCCCGCGCTCTACAACCTGATGAGTCACGTCGATTTCAACATGGGCGTCTACTACCCCGAAAACGGGCTTCGCTCGCTTGTCGATGCGATGATCGACCTCGGCGAGGAACTCGGCGTCGAGTACGTCACCGACCAGCCGGTCGACGAGATCGCCGGCCGCAAGGGCGGCTTCGCGGTCCGGACCGAACACAACGCGGAGTATCTCGCGGACTACGTCGTCTCCAACGCCGACTACGCCCACACCGAACAGGAACTCCTGCCACCCGAAAAGCGGCAGTACAGCGAGGACTACTGGGAGAGCCGCACCTATGCGCCCTCCGCCTATCTCCTCTACCTCGGTGTCGAGGGCGACGTGGAGCCACTCGAACACCACACGCTCGTCCTGCCGACCGACTGGGACGACCACTTCGAAACTATCTTCGACGACCCACAGTGGCCCGACGACCCGGCGTACTACCTCTGTGTCCCCTCGAAAACCGACGATACCGTCGCCCCCGACGGCCACAGCAACCTCTTCGCGCTCGTCCCAATCGCCGCGAATCTCGAAGACACACCCGAACTCCGCGATGAGTTCCGCGAGCTCGTCCTTGACGATATCGCCGCCAACACCGGCGTCGAGCTGCGCGACCGCATCGTCTTCGAGGAATCGTTCTGCGTCAACGACTTTGCCGACCGCTACAACTCG
Organism: uncultured archaeon A07HN63; assembly: GCA_000496215.1. Classification (GTDB taxonomy): domain Archaea; phylum Halobacteriota; class Halobacteria; order Halobacteriales; family Haloferacaceae; genus Halonotius. Next base: position 19,488 of record KI543195.1, on the reverse strand, counting down.
ACGCACGGCAGCGCCCTCGGGATGGCTCACACCCTCAGGCAGACCGCTCTCCTGCGGCCGAACCGCAAATCGAACGAGGTCGACGGGCTGTACTTCACCGGCTCCTACACCACGCCCGGGATCGGCGTGCCGATGTGTCTGATCAGCGGCCAGCACACCGCCGAAGCGATCACGGAGTGATGGCGATGGCGACCGACGGGACGGCTGCCGGCGACAGCACGCTGTCAGCGAAACTGCGCTACCTGCTGACGCTGTCGCGCCCCAGATTCTGGTTCTATCTCGCCGGTCCCGTCGTCGTCGGCGTCGCCGCTGCCGCATCCTCGGTCCCCGAACTCTTCCTGCCCGTCGGCTTCGCGCTGTTCGGTTACTTCCTGTTCCCCGCGAACGTCCTGCTGTACGGCGTCAACGACATCTTCGACGCCGACATCGACACCGAGAATCCGAAGAAAACAGACAGAGAGGCCCGCTGGCAGGGTGACGAACTCGTCGTCGCCACTGTCGTCGCCAGCGGCCTGCTTGCGGTCCCGCTGTTTGGCGTTACGTCCACGGCCGCGTGGCCGTGGCTCGCCGGCTTCCTGCTGCTCGCTGTCGAGTACAGCGCGCCGCCCGCGCGGTTCAAGACAACGCCCCTACTCGACTCCCTGTCGAACGGCCTCTACATCCTGCCCGGTATCGCCGCCTACGCCGCTGTCGCCGGACGCCAGCCGCCCGCACTCGCGGTCGTCGGCGCGTGGCTCTGGACGATGGGGATGCACACGTTCTCGGCGATTCCGGATATCGAACCCGACCGACGGGCCGGAATCCGGACGACCGCAACGTGGCTCGGGAAACGCCGCACCTACGGCTACGTCGCGGCCTGCTGGCTGGCCGCCGCCGTCGCCTTCGGCCGTGTCGACCCCCGACTCGGCGCGCTCATCGGCGTCTACCCGGTCTTTGTCGCGTGGGTTGCCGGCTCGTCGGTCGCTGTCGACCGCGCCTACTGGTGGTTTCCCGCGCTCAACACGGCCGTCGGGACGCTATTCACGCTCGGCTTGCTCTGGCGGATCGTCCCGCCGGCGGAGGTGCTGCCGTGAGCAACGTGGCCGATTCGTCGACTGCAGGGTCGCCCGCCACTGATCGGCCGCAGGTCACCGAAGCGGAGGGCCTCGCCGACGCTGTTGCCGGCTTTCCGCAGAGTCGACGCGAGGTCGAACCGTGGCTCGACGCCCTCGTCGACGGTAACCGATTTACCATTGCCGTCTTCTTCCCGCTGGTCGGTGCGCTCATGCTCGTCGGCAGCGCCGAGGGGTGGGCGATCATCCCCGAGCCGCTCCGCTTCAATCCGCCGTTTCTCGTCTTCGGCACGGTCGTGATGGCCGCGCCGATGCTCGTCGGCGTCCTCCCGACGCTCGGCCGTCGCGGCGTTGCCGGCCTCGGGCTGCTGACGGGGTACACCTACCTGATCGAATATCTCGGCGTCACGACCGGCTGGCCCTACGGCGCCTTCGAGTACGGGGTCAGCCTCGGCCCGATGGTCGACGGCGTCCCCGCCGCACTCCCTGTCTTCTTCATCCCGCTCGTCCTGAACGCCTACCTGCTGTGTCTGCTGTTGCTCGGCGACCGGGCGGGCTCGCGGCTCGCACGGCTGGCGGTCGTGATACCGGCGGTCGTGACGATGGATCTCGTCCTCGATCCGGCGGCCGTCTCGCTCGGCTTCTGGGCCTACGACGCCGGCGGACTCTTCTACGATGTGCCGCTGTCGAACTTCGGCGGCTGGGCGTTGAGCGCGACGGTTGCCGTCGGCGTCCTCGACTTCGCGCTCGATCAGTCGGGACTGTTCGACCGGCTCAGCGCAGTGTGATTTCATGCTCGACGACATGGTCAGCTTCGTCATTCTGTGGGGGTCGATCAACGCGTGGTTCGGCAACTGGCTGCCGGTCGCGGTGGCTGTCGTCTTCGGCGTGGGTATTCTCCGGGCCAAGCGGTTCGACGTGGGCTTGCTCCGGCCGTCGACCGGGGTGTACCTTCCGCGTGTTGTCGACCGCGAGCCCTGATCGCGACGGCCGCGACCGCGAGAACTAATTGACTGGCCCTCTCGATATCGGACATGGCCGACAGCGAGTCGCCGCCCGGCCGGCCCTGCCCGCTCCTGTGGCGCATCGATGCAGCACCGTCACTGCAAGTACATCTGCCCCGACACACGGCGTCGTCTACGACTGCTCGGATACGTTC
>KI543195.1:11762-15934 GCA_000496215.1 uncultured archaeon A07HN63 | reverse complement strand
CCCGGACGGAAGCGACGCACTGACTGCAACTGCTATCGACGACATCACCCGGACTGTCCGCCGTGTTGCCGGCGAACTGGACGTTTCGATCGTCTTCATCGGCACCGAGAACGCCGGTCGCATCTCGACCCCGGTGACGAGTGTCGGCAGCCCGCTGTCGAAGGATCCACAGTACGACGTGCATATCGTCCGGCACGCGGAGTGAGGTGCCCCGTCCGGGACGACCCGAGTCACAACCGCCAAACGAGACGGGGACGCACGAACAGTCATGACCGCGACGCGACTCGAACCGACACCCGAGGGGATTGCCACCGCGGCCGACTGCGTTCTCGACGGTGGCGTGATCGTCGCGCCCAGCGACACCAACCTCGCGCTCACGCTCGATCCGTGGAACGAGGCGGCCATCGAGCGTGCCTTCCGGATCAAGAACCGCGAGCCAACCGACCCACTGACGCTGTTTATCCGCGACCCTGACGACTGGCGAGAGTGGGCGACCACCGACCGCCCGGCCGCTATCGACGCGCTCGTCGAGGCCTTCTGGCCCGGCCCACTCAACATCGTCCTCCCGAAGACCGACGCTGTCCCCGACCGTGTCGTCGCTGGCGGCGAAACGGTCGCGCTTGGTTGTCTCAGCAATCCGACGTGGCGACGACTGGCAGCAGCGGTCGACCAGCCGCTCTGTATGACCTCGGCGAATCTGACCGGACAGGCCGACGACCAGTTGGTCGATCTCGACCTCGCCGTCGAGCAGGTCGGTGACCGCGTCGACTACGTGCTCAAGGGTGGGGCCCAGGGAACGACCCAATCCAGCACCATCGTCGACCTCGGCAGCGCGGAACCGACGATCCTGCGGCGCGGCGATATCACTGCCGCCAACCTTGACAGCGTCGTCGACGGTTTTCGATTCGATTTTGACTAATTGACCATTTAAATAGGCGATCTATTTGTCATTGTTTTGGCCAATAAGATCGATGGTAAGCTTCCCACGCACATGCCCGTCGGCACTCCTCTCAAGTGCATTCTGTACTTCGGACAGTGGATATGTGTCGGTGATTCTTGGCTCGATGACTCCCGATTCGGCATGCTCGACGACCTGTTGCAGTGTTGCTGGATCTGATTCGAGTATGATATCAAAAATCGAACTTCAACACCGTACTCTTCACGATATCGTTCAATTCCTGCTTCCGAGGGTGGCTCCGGGAGCGTAACGACAATGCCACCGGGTCGAGTGATCTTGACTGATCGCTCAAGCACATCTCCGCCGACGGTGTCGACGACGAGGTCAACGTCGTTCACCTCATCTTCGAACTGCTCCTTGCGATAGTTGACGAACTCATCCACTCCAATGTCACGGAGAAACGCCTCGTTGCGTCCGGACGCGGTTCCAATTACGTGTGCGCCTGTGTTTGCCGCAAACTGGACAGCCATGTGACCGACACCACCGGCCGCTGCGTGAACGAGGACATCCTGCCCTTGAGAAAGGTTACCTGCTTCGTATAGTGCGTGAAATGCAGTCTGTCCCGCCATCGGCATACCCGCGGCCTCCAGATGAGACAGCGAGCTCGGCTTGGCGGTAATCTCGTCGGCTGTCACTGTGATGTATTCGGCGTATGCTCCACCACCACCGGGGAGGCGTGCCATCCCACACACAGCATCGCCCGGAGCAAACTCGCTCACCCCAGATCCAACCGCTTCAACAACGCCTGACACGTCCCAGCCCGGAATCCACGGCAGTTCAGTATCACGCAGATGTGGGAGCACCCCACGGCAAATCAGCCAGTCGAGGGGGTTAACGCCAGCTGCGTGTGCTCGGATAACTAACTCATTTTGTTCCGGTTCGGGACGGGGAACCTCTTCGTGGGACAGTGCATCAATACCGCTGGTTTCCTGCAGGTGAATTGCGTTCATGATTGCGTATCAGTGGGTAGTTTCCTGTTTGGTGTCACGGACGGGTGTTTGGGTGCATTTCTTCGGATAGTCAGCTACGCCAGCGTATCTGGTCAGTGCGCGTCCGAGCCGATGCGTCCGCTCGGCGATGTCGTGATCCTTGATCCGAGTGTCACCGACGAGTGTATGTGAATCAGGAATTGCAACCTCAATGGGAAGGGTCCACGCTCGGAGTGTTCGACTGACCGTCCGGAGGTGCATGAGCGCAGACCCTGCAAAGTCCCCAGCAGCGACCTCAAGCAGACCGACAGTCGTTTCTTCGAACTCGTCGCGCCCGCAGTAGTCAAGCGCGTTTTTCAACGCTCCCGAGTAGGACCCGTGGTAGTTCGGTGTACCGAGCAACACGCTGTCGGCTTGTTCGACAGTCTCTCGTAACATCTTGGCGTCCGAGGCCTCTCCCTCCTCGGCCTTGAGACACGGCAGCTCGTAGTCACGTAAATCGACTAGCGTGGTCGTTGCACCAGCCTCCTCGGCTGCCGCCAGTGCCTCATGCAACGCGACCCGCGTTCGGCTAGCATCGCGCAGGCTCCCACAGATTGCGATTACCCGGGGGGTGAACTCGCTGGACATCACGACTGTATACGGGTAGCCCCCACAAAAATTATATCTAAACTGATATTTTGTAGGCGAGATTGCAAAAATTCGCTTTGGGAAATTGAATTGGGGCTGAAATATCATACCTATTTCAAAAATGGATTAAACAGAGGGTTTTAGCGCGTCAGAGTACAGTTATTAGCTATGGATCGGCTGGAGGCAATGGAACTCGCTCAAGAATCAGCGCACTGTCTCAAGCCAGCTGAGGCCTTTTCGCTGATTGGTAACGAAATCCGCGTGAAAATATTGGAAGCTCTCTGGTACGCCGATGAGCAGCCAGTCGATTTTACGACACTCTGTGGGCGTGTTGAGGCTGATAACAGTGCTCAGTTCAATTACCATCTGGGACAGCTAACCGGCCACTTCGTTCGTAAAACAAATCGCGGATACGAACTTCGGACGGCCGGAGAGAGCGTGGTTCAAGCCGTGGTTGAGGGGTCGTTCAATGCACACCCTGACCTCGCTCCGATTGAAACCGATGATGCGTGTACACACTGTGGGAGTTCGCTGGTTGCGACGTACAGCGATGAAAAATTCGCCATCAGATGTCAGGCGTGTGGGCGAACTCACGGAAAGTATTCTTTTCCGCCGGGTGGATTAATCGACCGTGATGGGGATGAGATACTCTCTGCGTTTAATCAGCGAGTGCGACACCTCCACTCTCTGGCCCGCGACGGGGTCTGCCCGAAGTGCAGTGGCCAGATGCAGACGGAAATCGTCCGCGGTGAAACGTGTTGTTTGGATGCCGACCTTCGGGCCGAGTATACCTGCCTCCAGTGTCGCCACAATCTCTGCTCAACTATCGGCATAGCGCTTCTTGATCAGTCGCCTGTTATCTCATTCTATCGTGACCACGGCATTGACCTCCGATCAACCCCATACTGGCAATTGGACTGGTGTGTGAGTGACGACTGTACGACCGTTACGTCGACTGACCCGTGGCGCATCAAGCTCGCAATCACTGAAACTGGTGATACGCTGACGGTTACACTTGGTGAGCAACTCTCCGTCCTTACTACGGCCAGAGCAGAAGGCCCTGCGACGAATTCTCCGGCACCCTGACTGAGAAAAGTCATGGCTGGTGGTCAGGAGTGGGGTAATAGATTGAGGCTGAAGCTTTTATTTGCTCTGTGATTGATGAAATTTCCGTTTTCTCATCTACTGGTTTCGGACGAGTACTGCTGTTTCCCGTGGTCGGCAGGAGGCTAAATCATTTTTAGATCGCGGACATAGTTTACGACTGGATCCAACCATGCTCGACAGCCAGTGGGTCCTCCTCGTGCTGCTCGCCGGCTTCGCGGCGCACGCGCTGGTTCTCTACGCTGCCCACCGCCGGATACAAGCCGCTGCCGATACCACCGACGCCGACACACCCGACTCGGTGACCGTCGCTGACGGAACCGTCGAGTGCCCCGACTGTGGCACCCCTAACAACGCCGACTACCGGTACTGCGGTGGCTGCGCCCAGCAACTTCCCCACACTGGACCGCTCGATCAGCAGGACGGCGGGCTGCGTCGCAGTCTATTTGGCTGATCGACCGCCCACTCAGCGACGCAGTCGCGCCGCTACCGTGCGTCGTTGACGCCGCGAGCAGCGCGAAAAAACAGGTGAGAGCGTCGCTACTGCTTAA
>KI543195.1:4874-11742 GCA_000496215.1 uncultured archaeon A07HN63 | reverse complement strand
CTGATCGATATCGCCGTCGAGGTAGCGACGCAGCGCGGTGCCGATGGCGTCCGGGATGGAGTTGATCTGCTCGCCCTTGTCCCAGGCGACCTTCGGACTCCGGATGCCTTTCAGCTCGTCGGCGATCTCCTCGGGATCGACGCCCGACCGCAGTGCGGTCGAGATCGTCTTCGCCAGCGCCTCGGTGAAGGAGGCGGTGAACCCGCCGGAGTTGCCGATGTTGGCGAAGAGTTCGAACGGCCGGCCCTGCTCGTCCTCGTTGATGTTGACGTAGACCTTGCCGTAGCCGGTATCGATGCGCTGGGTGACGCCGTAGAGCACGTCCGGCCGTGGGCGTTTCTTGCCGAGGCCTTCCTTGGTCGTCTCGGGCTGGGTGAACAGCTCGTCGAGCTCCGCGCCGAGCTGGGCGCGGACCTCCTCGTTGTCGAGGAAGTCCTCGATCCCGCCGAAGACCTCCTCGATCTGCGTGGTGATCTGCTCGGCGGCCTCGCCGTCGTCGGCGAACTCGGTGTTCTTCGCACGCGTCGTGAGCACCTGCTTCGAGCGGGTGCCGTCGCGGTAGACGGTGACGCCCTTGCCGCCGTTCTTGTAGATGTAGCGGTAGACCTCGTCCATATCCTCGGCGGTCGCCGAGTTCGGGAAGTTACAGGTCTTCGAGATGGCGGAGTCGACGCCCTTCTGACAGGCACACTGGACGCCGGCGTGTTCCTTCCCGGAGAGATCGGAGGTGACGACGAACAGTTCGCCGATGGCCGCCGGAACAGTTTCGAGGCCGTCGACGCCGTCGAACTCGTTTTCTGCCATCTGTTCCTGTGCTTCCTGTTTGACGGCCTCAACGTCGATATCGTTCTCCTCCAGGACGCGGAGGAAGTAATCGTCGAACTCCACCAGCATCTCGTCGCCCTGTACGTCGTCGGAGACGTTCTTGTAGTAGGCGACGTTGTAGATCGGCTCACAGCCGCCGGTGGTGTTGCCGATCATCGAGGTGGTACCGGTCGGCGCGATAGTCGTCGTGTTGTGGTTGCGCATCAGGAAGCCGTCGGCCCACTCGTCGGCGTCGAGCCCGGTCTGATGCTCGAACCACTCGCGGTACTCGGTGGGGTTGGCGTACTTCGAGTCCGCGTAGTCGTTGAACGTCCCGCGCTCCCCGGCGAGCTCGTGGGAGGCCCACTTCGACTCGTGGTTGATGTGGGTCATCAGCTGCTCGGCGATGGCGTTGGCCTCGTCGGAGCCGTAGCGAACGCCGATCTGGATGTAAAGCTGGGCCAGCCCCATGATGCCGAGGCCGATCTTCCGCATGTCGCGGACCGTCTCCTCGATCTCGTCGACCGGGAAATCCGACATCGTGACGACGTTTTCGAGGAAGCGGGTGCCGGACTCGATCCGGCGGTTGAACGCGTCCATGTCGACGGCCTCGTGCATGAACGCCTCGGCGGCGTCATTGAGGTCGTCGTACTGATCGCCGTTGTTCTCGTACCAGACCCGCCAGTCGGGGGCCTCCTTGTCGGCCAGCGTCGAGAGGTTGATGTGGCCGAGGTTACAGGCCTCGTACTCCTCAAGCGGCTGCTCGCCGCAGGGGTTGGTCGCGAGAATCTCGTGATCCGGGTGTTCCTCGACGTCGAACGAGTGTTCCTTGTTGACGCGTTCGAGGTAGATGACACCGGGCTCGCCGTTCTCGTAGGCACCGTTGACCATGTGCTCCCAGAGTTCCTCGGCCGGGACCGACAGTTCCTCGCCGACCTCGACGTGTTCGCCGAGACCGTGGAGTTCGTACAGTTCCTTCGTCTCGGGGCTGGCGATGTGGGGTTCCTCGGTGCGGGGGTTGGTGAACGTGAACTCCTCGCCGTTGAACAGCGCCTCCATGAAGTCGTCGGTGACGCCGACGGAGATGTTGAAGTTGGAAAGGTGGCCCTCGACGGCGTTGCGGAGGTGTTCGGGGACGCGGCCCTCCTCGTCGATCAGCTCGCGGGCCTCTTCGAGCGCGTCGGCAAAGGAGTTGTGCGTGAAGTCGTCGGGGTCGTTGAGCCGCAGCGAGTGGGCCAGCGAGACATCCTTGTTCTTGGCGTGGATGAACTGGATCACGTCGGGGTGGGAGACCCGCATGACGCCCATCTGCGCGCCGCGGCGTGCGCCACCCTGTGCGATGGTCTCACACATCTGGTCGTAGGTCCGCATGAAGGTGATCGGCCCCGACGCGATACCACCGGTCGAGCCGACAGAATCGCCGTACGGGCGGAGATTCCAGAAGGCATAGCCCATGCCGCCGCCGCTCTGGAAGACCTCGGCGGCCTCCTTGGCGGTCTGGTGGATGTCGGAGATATCGTCACCGGGTGAGTCGACGAAACAGGCCGAAAGCTGCTGGAGTTCGTCACCGGCGTTCATCAGCGTCGGCGAGTTCGGCATGAACGAGAGTTGGCTCATCAGTTCCTCGAACTCGTCGGCGACGCCCTCAACGTGGCTCTGGATCTCGTCGGGGAGTTCGGGCACGACCGTCTCGTAGGCGAACTTGTTGACGTTGTAGACCGACAGCGTCGTTTCGACGTCGTCGTCGACGGCTGTTCCGGTCCCAAAGACCTCGTCGGCGAGTTCGTCGCGTCGCGGGTGGTCTGGCTTGAGTTGGTCGGGCGTGACCGTGATTTCGGTGTCCTGTTTGTCGGACTCAAATACTGCTTCGGCGAGGGCAACGTTCTGGGCGACGCGTTCGAAGAGTTCCTCCTGCGATTCGGCGAGGTTGCCGTCGGCGTCCTTGCGGAGATACCGTGCCGGCAGGATGTTGTTGTAGGCGTTGCTCGTCAGGCGGTCTTCGAGCGTGTCGCCGGCGGAGCGTTTGATCGGCAGTTCGAGTTCGTCGGCCGAGAGGTCCGCGCGGCTCATTTGGCTGCCTCCTGTCGATACCGGGCCTGCTTGCTGGTGGTTGTTGATGATGAACGCATAGGTTGTAACACTCGTTCGTGACGGGACTGTGATACCGAAGGCACCCTCATAACAGCTACGGTTGCGGTAGTCCAACTGAAGTTGGATTCGATAGTGCTACCGCTGAGCGTACTGCGAACTGAAGAGAGCCTTCTGTCCGTGTTCAGGCGTCTGGTTGAACACTAGTCTACGTGTTAATAAGCCTACCCAAAGTGTGGTGAAAGTGAAATCTCGTCGCCCCCGCTGCCCCCAAGCTTATTCCGACTCAGTGTTTCGCTCGGGATATGTTGTTGAGTGTCCTCCTCGCTGGGGGCGGCGGTATCCTCGGGCTGGAACTCATCGAGATACTGGTCGCGCTCGTCGGGATGCTCGTCGTCCTCGTCGTCGGGCGGATCGTCCTCAAGATCGCGTGGCGACTGGTCACTATCGCGGTCGTCGTCGTCGGCGCGCTGCTCGTGCTCGCGCAGTTCGGTCTCCTCTGAGCGCCAACCGCCGATGGCTGTCGCGGAACCGATATACCACCCCGGCAATAAGAACCCGGCAATGACACGGGTGCTACACACTGGCGACACCCACATCGGCTACCAGCAGTACCACTCGCCCGAGCGGCGAGCGGACTTTCTCGCGGCCTTCGAGCAGGTGGTCGACGACGCCGTCGAGATGGATGTCGACGCCGTCGTCCACGCGGGCGATCTGTTTCACGACCGCCGGCCAGACCTCCCCGATCTGATGGGTACGCTCTCGGCCCTCCGCGACCTCAACGCCGCCGATATCCCGTTTCTCGCGGTCGTCGGCAACCACGAGTCCACCCGCGGCGGCCAGTGGCTCGACCTCTTCGAACGCCTCGGCCTCGCAACCCGACTCGGCGACGACCCGGTCGCCGTCGATGCGGTCGCGTTCTACGGCCTCGATCACGTCCCCGAATCCCGCCGCGACGATCTCGACTACGACTACACCCTGCCGGCCGACAGCGATCTCGACACCGAGCCGACCCACTCGGTCCTCGTCGGCCACGGGCTCTTTACCCCTTTCGCGCACGCGAACTGGGAGACCGAGACCGTCCTCGAGGAATCGACGGTCGAGTTCGACGCCGTCCTGCTCGGTGATAACCACGCGCCGGGTATCGAACGTGTCGACGACGTGTGGGTCACCTACTGCGGGTCGACCGAGCGCGCGAGCGCGAGCGAGGAAGACGACCGCGGCTACAACGTCGTCGGCTTCGATGCCGACGATCCCGGTCCCGCTGGCGTCGACATCCGCCGACGGTCGCTGTCGGACGTGACCCGCGAGTTCGGCTTCGTCACGGCCGACCTCGAACCCGGCGAGGGAGCCGACCGCGTCCGCGAGAAGGTCGGCCAGCACGATCTCGACGACGCCGTCGTCATCGTCGAGATCACCGGCGACGGCGAGCCGGTCACGCCGGGGGGAATCGAGTCGTTCGCCCTCGACAACGGCGCGCTGATCGCCCGCGTCACCGACCGCCGCGAGATCGAAACCGAAACCGAACTCTCGGTGAGTTTCGCCGATCCCGACGCTGCTGTCGACGAGCGGATCGAGGAGGTAGGCCTGTCGGAAGCCGCCCTCGACATCGACGAGGCGGTCCGGTCGCCCGATATCGCCGACAGCAACCTCCGGGAGACGGTGAAAAGCCGGCTCAAAGACCAGATCGAGAACGACCCTGCCGCACTGGCACCGCCCGAGAGCGACGACAGTGACGCCTCTGAGTCGGCTGCCGAATCCGACAGCGAGAGCGATGACACCACCGCTAGCGACGCGGCCGCTGATGCTGCTGATGACGACGCTGATGACACTGCTGATACTGCCGACACTGCCGACGGTGAGACCGCACCCGACGACACCGCTACTGCTGACAGCACCGACGACGAAGACACCACTGATGACGAAAGCACCGCTGACGACGAGGGTGACACCGTCGAGGGCGAACTCTCGACGATGGAGGACTTCCTGTGAGATTCAATCGCCTACGCCTCTCGAATTTCAAGCCGTACGGCGACGCCGATGTCGAGCTCACCGACGGCGTCACCGTGATTCACGGCCTCAACGGCAGCGGTAAATCGTCGCTACTGGAGGCCTGTTTCTTCGCGCTCTACGGTTCGAAAGCCTTGCCCGGCACACTCGACGACGTAATCAGCAACAGCGAGGAGGAGGCCGCCGTCGAACTCTGGTTCACCCACGAGGGCGTCGACTACCACATCGAACGCCAGCTCCGCCGCAGCGGTGACCGCGTCAGCACCCGAAAATGCGTGCTGGAAGGTGACGACGGTAGCGGCGAGCCGATTTCGCGGGATGGTGCGCGAGCCGTCCGCGACTTCGTCACCGAGTTGCTGCGGATGGACGCCGAGGCGTTCGTCAACTGCGCCTACGTCCGGCAGGGCGAGGTGAACAAGCTCATCAACGCCAGCCCGAGCCAGCGACAGGACATGATCGACGACCTGCTGCAGCTGGGCACCCTGGAGACCTATCGGGATCGGGCTGGCGAGGCCCGGCTGGCCGTCACCGACCTGCTCCAGAACGCCCGCGGCTCGCTTGAGACCGTCGATGAGCAGATCGAGGCGAAGGAAGCCGAGGACCTCCACGCCACGCTCAACGAGCTCGAAACGAAACGCGACGAGGTCGACGACGAGATTGAGAACTACGAGGCGCAGCGCGAGAAGGCCACAGAGACGCTGGAGGACGCCGAGTCGGTGCTTGACGAATACGAGGAGCAGCAGGCCGAGATCGAAGAACTGGAAGACGAAATCGAGGAGCTGGAAACCGAGATCAGCGAGACGGAAGCCGAACGCGACGACCTCGGCGACCAACGCCGCGAAGCTATCGAAGAGCGCGACGACCTCGAAACCGACCTCGACGCAAACTCGCCGAGACCGACCTCACCGAGGCGACCGCCGAGGCCATCGCCGACCGCCGCGAAACACTGACCGAGCGCCACGAAGCTCTCGGCGACGAGATCGCCGACCTCCGGGTCGAGGCGACCGGCTACGAGAATCAGGCCGACAACCTCCGGGAGTCCGCCGACGATCTCGAAACGCAGGCTGACGAGGCCGAGGAGCGCGCCGACGCCCTCGGAGCCGAGGCAGACGAAGCAGAAACCAACGCCGAGGAGTGCGAGACCGAGCGCGACGATCTCGACGCCGAACGCGAGGCGTTAGTGGAGCAGTTCGAGGCCACCGAACCGGATATCGAGATCGGCGGGGCCGAGGCCCACCGCGAGGGGCTCCAGACTGAGCGGCAGGAACTCGGCGAGGAACTCGCCGAAACGCGAACCCGACTCGAAACCACCCGCGAGGCCGTCGCCGAGGCCGAGGACCTCCTCGCCGAGGGCAACTGCCCGACCTGCGGCCAGCCGGTCGCGGATGCACCGCACGTCGACGACCTCGACGAGAAACGCCAGCGAGTCGACGATCTTAGAAGCCGAAATCGAGGACCTCGAAGCCGAACAAGACACGCTCGACGAGCGGCTCGACACCGCCGAGCGACTGGTCGAGATCGAGCAGCGCATCGCCGACCTCGACGACGAACGCGAGCGACTCACCGAGCGGATCGAAACCTACCGCGAGAACGCAGCCGACAAACGCGAGCAGGCCACCGAGGAACGCGAGACGGCAACAGAGAAACGCGAGGAGGCGGCCGAGCGCCGTGAAGCGGCCGAGGAAAAAGCCGCCGACGCCGACGCGACACGCGAGCAAATAGAGGTCAAGACCGACGAACAGGAGGCCGTCAGCGACGCGCTCGACCGCCTCGACAGTCTCGAATCGACGCGCGAGCGGATCGACGCCCTCGACGACCGGATCGAGGAACTCACAGATCGGCGCGAATCACTCGCCGAGCGCAACGAGGAACGCCGCGAGTGGCTGGCCGACAAACGCGACCAGTGCGACGACCTCCGCGATCAGTTCGACGACGAGCGAATCGAGACCGCACGCGAGCGAAAACA
>KI543195.1:0-1194 GCA_000496215.1 uncultured archaeon A07HN63 | reverse complement strand
CCTGTCGCGCGAACACGGTCTTTTGTCGGACGACGCAACTTCGGCTATGCACAGTCGGATCTCTCGTCGTCTCTCTGCGACGATGACGACCCGGCCGCCGACTCCGCTTCCGCCAGCGACGCCGCCGACGCGGCCGCAGTCGTCGCCGGCAACGGCGGCGGCCGGGTAAGCGAGGTTGTCGATGTCGACGACGCGAAGTTCCCCGACTCGACGGGGACGGTCGAACTCATGGTCACACAGGTCGATTACACCATCGAGGGTAGCGGCCGCGAGGAACACGCCGTGATCCACGTCTTCGGCCGCCGCGAGGACGGCACCCACGAACACGTCCGCGTTCTTGGCTTCGAGCCGTACTTCTACGCCCCGACTGACTCGCTGGACACGCCACCCGAAGAGGCCCACGACGTCGTTGTCGACAGCCGTGAGACCGACCCCGATGGCGAGCCGTTTGAGAGTATTCGCGGCGAGCGGCTGACGAAGATTATTGCTCGCACACCCCGCGATGTCGGACAGATCCGCGACGACTTCGATCACTACGAGGCTGACATTCTCTTCCCCAATCGCTTCCTGATCGACAAGGGCATCAACAGCGGGATCGAGGTCTCCGAGCGACGGCTTGGCGACAGCGACGACTCCAACGGCGATACCGGTGCCGACGAGACGCAAACGATTCAGGTCCCGTACACCGAAGTCGTGCCCGCCGATGTCGACAGCGACCTTCGGGTCAATATGTTCGATATCGAGGTCGACGACCGCCGCGGCTTTCCCGAGGATGGCGAGGAGCCGATCGTCTGTCTGACCAGCTACGACTCGTTTGATTCGGAGTATATCACGTGGCTCTACGAGGCCCCCGACGGCGAGGGTGAGATTCCGGAGACACTCCCCGAGTACGACCCCTATCAGGACGATATCGCGGTCGATGTCCGAACCTATGACTCCGAGGCGGCGATGCTGGACGCGTTCATTTCCTATATCGGGTCGACTGATCCCGACCTGCTCACCGGCTGGAACTTCGAGGATTTCGACGCGCCGTACTTTCTCGACCGTCTTGATGTCCTCGACACGCGCACCGACAAAGACCTCTCGGCCGACCGCCTCTCGCGAGTCGACGAGGTCTGGCGCTCCGGCTGGGGCGGCCCGGATATCAAGGGACGGGTCGTCTTCGATCTGTTATATGGCTACAAGCAAACGCAG
>KI543194.1 GCA_000496215.1 uncultured archaeon A07HN63 | reverse complement strand
GGGTTGCCGGTGATCGAGGAAACGGGGTCTTCGATCTCGCCGGGTTCGAGATGGCGCTGGCAGCCGTCGTCGCACTCGTCGCCGCGGGCCTCCGCGCCGCAGTATGGGCAGGTCCCCTCAACGTAGCGATCCGGGAGATGCTGATCCTCGATTGGATCGTAGGCGACCATGATCTCCTTCTCGTAGATGTGCCCGTTGGCGGCGAGGTCGCGGACGATTTCCTTCGTGAGTTCGGTGTTCGTTTCGTCGTGGGTGTGGCCGTAGTTGTCGAACGCGATGTCGAACTGCGGGAACGTCTCCTCGTAGGTTTCGTGCCACTCGAAGGCGAATTCTTCGGGCGAGACGCCCTCCTTGTCGGCGTTGACGGCGACCGGCGTGCCGTGCATGTCCGACCCGCAGACGAACGCGGTCTCTTGGCCGAGCGTTTCGAGTGCGCGGGCGTACACGTCGCCGCCGACGTAGGTCCGCAGGTGGCCGACGTGCAGGTCGCCGTTGGCGTACGGCAGCCCGCAGGTCACCACCGCAGGATCGTCGGTCGGGAACTCGTCGTGACTCATTGGCTATCCGTTGGTGATGCAAGCCTAAAAGCCGCTGATTCGTCGGCGTCGTGAGTGTGGTCCTACGCTCGTCACGTCGCCGACAGCCGCCTCACTGACAACTGGAGTCGAGGTTATCCTTGCTGTTGAACCCACTGCGCCACCTGCTGGCTGTAGGCATCGTACACGTCGAGTCCGGTCTGTAGCGTTTCATACACCTCTTCGGTATCGACGCGGCCGTACTCGTGTGCGAGCACATTTCGAAACCCGATTGCGGAGACGAGTGTTTCCATCGTCTCCTCGTCGATGACATCCTCGCGGTACAACACGCGAACCGCTTCCTTTGCGGTACTGCCCTCGTAGTCGAAGGCACGCGTGGCGATGTGTTGGGCCAGATCCGAACAGGCTTGGATCGCGTTTTCGAACATCCGCTCGACGGCACGCTGTTCGGTAGTACTCTGGAGAAACTCGCTACGCGGCAGCGTTTCCTGCTTCTCGCTGAGTTCGCCGTGGTACTGCTCGATCCGTTCGAGTGTACGAGCGACGACCCGCTCGTCAACCACGCAATCCCTCCGCTGCGATCCGGTCGATCACGTCGCGCTGCTGGCGGCGAAGCGTATCGCGCCGATCGTCGAACGCCGCTTCGATAGCCGTTTTGAACCGCTCGAAGGCGTGCTCGTCGCCACAGACGAACGTTCCGTTGACCGCGTCGTGGGCGACACCGAGCGGCAGCGTCTCGATGTCCGAGAGGTCAATGAACGGAGCGTCGTCTCGCTGAATATCGCCAGACAGGAAACAGCGTTTCTCGAATCGCTCGCTCGCCGAGAGGTCGTCGGCGAACTTGATGGCGACATCGATATCGGACGCGGGTGTCGCCTCACCCGTGCACTGAGAACCGAAGACAACGACGAACTCAACAGTCGGGTCGGCGCAGACCGACATGTCGAGTACGGAATCCACCTGTGAGTCTTCGGCTCCCGATTCCATGCGTGAAATGACGCCACTTCGTCACAAAAGAATTCCGCCGACCAACATGAGCCCGAATGAGGTGCCAATTTACTCACCTACGACCGAACGCGATCTAGGTCGGCGAGAAACGCCTCCAGCGACGCCCGACTCACGTGGGGCATGCAGACGATCCGGAGGTCGCCGTCGGCGGTGCGGGCGATCCGCCACTCTTCCTCGCGCAGGGCGTCGAACGTCGACGACGATAGCGACGCCGTCACGAGCGGCAGCGTCGGCTCGACAACATCGATCCCGCGGGCGGCGAGTTCGTCGGCCAGAAAGTCGGCGTTGGCCTGCTGCTCGCGGTACTGCTGGCGGTAGCCCGCCGGCCAGAGTTCGTCCATCGCGGCGACCGCGCCGGCGACGCCCGCGCCGCTGCGAGTACCGGTGAGCGTCGCCTGCGACGTGGATTCGAGATACGGCGTGTCGACAGCGAGTGCGTCGACCGTCTCGCGGTCCCGGGCGAGAAACCCGCCCGCCGGGACCGGCGCCTGCCCGAACTTGTGGGGGTCAATCGCCATCGAGTCGATTGGCGCGTCGGCAAACGACCACTCGTAGTCCGTGAACGGCAGGATAAACCCACCCCACGAGGCGTCGACGTGCATGCGAGCATCGGGCGTCGTGGGCGATATCGGTCATCCCGGGAATCGGGTCGACACGGCCGTACTCCGTCGA
>KI543193.1 GCA_000496215.1 uncultured archaeon A07HN63 | reverse complement strand
TCCTGCTGCCAGTTTGACACTCGCATTGAGCACCTCAATCTGTTGGTCAACGGCCGGCGTGTCGGAACCGACGACCTTGCCAACCTGAAGGAGGTCGCTCACCTCCGCAGATGTCTCTTGGCCTGTCTGCTGGGCTTGCGCTTGCAGGAGGCCAGCCGTGTTGATCAGGACGCCTGCCGCGATGGCCGCTACCAGCACCATCGCGATGAAGACGATGAGCGTCCCGATCCCCACCTGACCTCGGTGGTCCGTCTTCAACATTGATCCGCTCGCGCTCTCCCCCTACGGACAACGCGTGGATAGAATTACGAAACCCTTAGTCAAAAAAGGCTGGGCTTAAATTATCAGTCCCGAATTTCGTTATCAATTGTGAATACAGCATATTTCGTGGAGAGAATCCAAATGAGCGTTGGTAAATAGAGAAAACGTAATCGAGATTCGGTGTCGATATCGCTGTGATCGACTGTATTCTGGATGCCAACTTATAGTTCCAGAGCAGATTCTGTATCCGGTAACGTATGCTATATGTTAGCTATTCCGAACGATATCAGTATCAGTAGTTCCAGAGCCGGCTGATCCGATCTGCGATCTCCGGATGCTGTTCACACAGTGTCGAGCTATCCCGCTCGCCGTCAATATTGATCACGTGAACCGCACCGCGCTGGTCACTGTAGCGATCCTGAAAATCGTAGACGACGCCCACGATGCTCACGTCCGTCGGCACGTCCTCGCTCGCACGCAGGTGCTCGATCTGCTGGTCGACGTTGTACTCGACAAGTCGGTTGATCGCGGCCTCGCGTGTAAGATCCTCAGGGAGCCGCTCGACACCATCGGCGAGCGAGGGTGTCAGAAGATCGAGACAGTGCGCGATCCCACTTGGCTCGTCGGTGCCCGTGGTTAGCGCCTGATAGGCGGCGGTAACGGCGCCGCAGCCGGTATGACCAACCACAATGGCGGTCTTCGTGTCGGTGTGAACGAGCGGGTAGAGCACGTCGCCGGAGACGACCAGCCCGTCGTCGGTCTGCTGGACGACGCGGTTGCCGATGTTGCCACAGCTAAAGAGCCGGCCGGGCTGGGTGTTGGTCCACATCGCATCCTGTAGCACGCGGGAGTCCGAACAGCAGACCGTCACCGCATGCGGGGCCTGGGACTTCTGCACGTCGTCGAACCGGGTATGGAACTGCTCGGCGTGTTCGGCATTGTGGGCCAACAACTCGGTGACGAACTCGTCCATAGCAGCCGTTCGTCCAACGACATGAATAGCCCTTGGGTTCCGGTCGATCCGTCGGTGGCTGGCTCAGAACTCGCGGTTCGATTTCGATCCCAGATCCGTCGGATCGGTCTCGATCCCACCGCAGCCGACGAACTCGTAGTCGTCGTCGACCAGTCGAACCACGCCGTCCTCAACTGCGAGGTCAACTTCGCTGAGGTACGCACCCTCACAGGGACCAAAGTTGCAGAACCCCGTGTCGGACTCGAAGTACGCGCCGTGGTTGGTGCAGATGATCTCGCCGTTGCGCATCTCCGCACCCGAGCCCTTGTCGAGTTTGATGTGCCGGAAGTGCTGGCAGTAGTTGAGCCAGCCGACGACGCCCTGGTCGTCGCGAATCATGATCGCCTCCCTGATCTCACCGGATTCCCTGTCGGGGCTCTGTCGAACCTCGGTGTCGGTCGGCCGTATACGAAACAGAAACGTGGAGTCCGTCGGCACGTCGTCGACCGGCACGATTTCACCCTCGGCACTCATTGACAGCCGGTAACGACCGCGGCGGTTTAATCGTATAGTTCCCGGCACGTCAGTCGTAGTACTCGGTCTCGATCCGGGCCGCAAACAGCTGCGAGAGCAGCGACGTAACCGGGCCCGGAGTCGACGCGGGAGCCGCACTATCGGTATCGCTGTCGTCGGCATCGCCGTCGCCGTCAGCATCGCCGTCGCCGCCCGCGTCGTCGCCGATCTGAATCCCGTCGACAACCGCAACCGGTCGAATCTCCCACGTCGAGTTGGTCAGAAACACCTCGTCGGCGTTACGAATCTCGTCGGGCGTGTACTGCCCTTCCTCGACGGGAATCCCCTCCGCTTCGGCGATTTCGAGAACGACACGACGGGTGATCCCCGGTAGCACGGAGCCGTCGAGGCTCGGCGTCCGGAGGGCGTTGTCGCGGACGAAAAACAGGTTGCTCGTCGCGCCCTCGGCCACGTGGCCGTCGGTGTCGAGCATGATCGCCTCGTCGGCAGCAGACACCCGGAGTTCGAGGCGGGCGAGAATCCCATTGAGATAGTTGTGTGTCTTCGCGCTCGCGGGCAGCGCGGCGTCGGGCACGCGCTTGGTTTTCACCGTCTGTAGCGTCGCCGGCCCGTCGTAGACCGGCTCGCCGTCACGCCCGCCGCGTGGCAACGGGCTCACGGTAACAACGACGGTTGGATCGATGTCGGGGTCGGGGGTGAGCTTTCCCGGCTGGACGCCGCGGGTAATCGACAGCCGGACGGAGGCCTCGTCGAGACTGTTCGCCGCAAGTGTCTCGTCGATTCGCCGGTACAGATTCTCGTCGCTGAGGCCGTGATCCAGCTGAAGTGTCGAGCAGGTCTCACGCAGTCGGTCGGCGTGGGCCTGCCACTCGAAGACCGCCCCGTCGTAGACCCGCATCGTCTCGAAGGCGGCATCACCGTAGCGAAAGCCGCGATCACGAACGCTGACGCTCGCTTCGTCGGCCGGGACCAACTCACCGTCGACATGATAGACGAGGTCACCGTCGGTGGTGGTAGTATTGTCATCGTCGGTGGTGGTATTGCCATCGGCGGTGGCAGTGGTGTCGCCATCGTCGGTGGCGGCATCGTCGGCTGACTCCGGGTCAGTCATCGTGTGCCTCACAGATGTCGACGAAGTTTGCGACCATCGCCTTGCCCGCGTCGGTCAGGATACTTTCGGGGTGGAACTGGACACCGAACTGCGGTCGTTCGCGGTGGCGGACGCCCATGACGATCTCGCGGTCGTCGGTCGTATGGGCGGTCTCGATGAGCGCGGCCGGCAGGTCGTCGCGGTCGACACACAGCGAGTGGTAGCGGCCGACGCTGAGTTCGGCGTCGAGACCGGCGAACAGCCCCTCGCCGTCGTGGGTGATCGTCGACGCCTTCCCGTGAACGACGGTCGGCGCGTGGTCGACACGCGATCCCCGGGCGGCACAGAGGGCCTGGTGGCCGAGACAGACACCAAATATCGGGCGGTCGAGTTCGGCGACATCCATCGAGACACCGGCGGATGCGGGCGTTCCGGGACCAGGCGAGAGCACGATCCCATCAGGGTCGAGTGCCCGGACGGCGGCGAGATCGAGAGCATCGTTTCGGTGCACCGCGATCTCGCCGGCGAACTCGCCGACGTACTGGACGAGATTGTAGACAAAGGAGTCGTAGTTGTCGACGACGAGAACCCGGGGGCCGCTGTCGACGTTGCCGGCGACGAGACCCGTCGTCGCGGCCGCGGCCGCCGGTGGGTCGGTCTCGGCGGCGGCTGACTCGCTGGCCGTGGTCGTGGGGTCGTTCATTCGCCCTCACCCTCCACGAGTAGCCGCTGTTCGGCGAGCGCGTCGTCGATGGCGGTCACCAGCGCCCGCCCCTTCGCCAGCGTCTCCTCGTACTCGGCGATTGGATCGGAGTCGTGGACGATCCCGGCCCCGACCCGGAGATGATAGCGGTCGCTGTGGCGGACCAGCGTCCGGATGATGATGTTGAGCGTCGCCCGGCCGTCGAAGCCGAAGATCGCCATACTTCCCGTGTATGGCCCCCGACGGGTCGATTCGAGGGCGTCGATGATCTCCATGGTCCGGGGTTTCGGCGCGCCGGTGACGGTGCCACCGGGGAAGACGGCGGCGACGGCGTCGGCCAGCGAGCAGTCATCGCGGAGTCGGCCCTCGATCTCCGAGACGAGATGCATCACCTCGGCGTAGCGGTCGATCCGGCGGTACTCGCTCACCTCGACGGAGCCGAACGCACTGACCTTGCCCAGATCGTTGCGTTCGAGATCAACCAGCATCGCGTGTTCGGCGCGTTCCTTCTCGTCGCCCAGCAACTCCGCCTCGAAGGCGTCGTCGGTGGTCGCCGTCGAGCCACGCGGCCGGGTACCGGCGATGGGTTCGGTCCGCAGGCGGTCGCCCTTGCGGTGTAACAACAGCTCGGGACTCGCACTCACGAGATCGATCCCGTCCCACCGCTCGCCGCGCCCGGAGAACTCGATCAGTCCCGAGTAGGGTGCGGGGTTGACCTCGCGGAGTGCGTCGTAGGCCGCGACCGGGTGGACGGCTGCGGGCGCAGTCAGTCGCTGTGAGAGATTCGTCTGAAAGGTGTCGCCGTCGCGGATGTATTCCTTCACCTGTCGAACGCGGTCGGCGAAGGCAGCCTCGCTGGTGTCGCCGGTGAACTCGGCGTCGGTGGCCTCGACCGGTGGCTGGCAGATATCGGGGTCGCCGTCGCGGGCTGCCGTCGCCAGCGACGACGCACGGTCGACTGCGCTGTCGTAGATGTCGTCGATAGCGTCGGTGTCGCTACCCTCGGGAACCCGTGGACAGCAGGTGATTCGCAGCTCGGTCGAGTCCTCGCGCGGTTCGGACCACGCGGCCACGCGGTCGTAGACGGCGAGCTGGAGCCGTGGTAACCCCCGGTCGTCGACCGCGGTGCCGTCGAGAGATTCGAGTTCGCGGACGATATCGTAGGAGAGCCAGCCGACCGCGCCACAGGGGTACGGCACGTCGCACTCGCCGCGTGCCAGCGTCTCCCCGGCGAGCAGACCATCGACTGCGGCCAGCGACGGCGTCGTTCGACGGTCGCCAGCGTCGTCGGAGTCACCCGTCGCCGGGTTAGCAACGACGGCATCGGCGTTGACCGTCAGCCGGTCAACCGGATCGATCGCAAAATACCCCCAGCCCGGCTGACCGCCGGTCGTCTCCAGAAAGACGCCGCCCGGACCGTCGCGGGCCCGCCGGTAGGCGCGAAACGGGTCAGCGACCTCGTGGCGAACTTCAACGGGCACGCGCGCGCCGGCGGGTGCGGCAGCGGCCACCGACCGGAAGCTGCTGCGGTCGGTGACGACGGTCGGCGACTGCATATCTGTCGACTGTCGCCGGCGGCGGGTAACAGTTTCGCGACCTAGCGGTCGTTTGCTCGCTCGATCCAGTTGCTGACAGTCTTCGGTGAGACACTGATCTCGTCGCCGATCGCCTCGGCGTCACCGTCGGCCAGCTCGCTGATCGAGGTGATCCCGGCGTCGCCAAGTCGTTCGCTGTAGGCCGGGCCGATGCCCTTGATCGAGTCCAGCGGTTCGTCGTCGTCCGGGTCCGCCTCGTCGATCGCCGCAATGTCGTCAGCGGTGTCGTCAGCGTCGTCGGTGT
Organism: uncultured archaeon A07HN63; assembly: GCA_000496215.1. Taxonomy (GTDB): domain Archaea; phylum Halobacteriota; class Halobacteria; order Halobacteriales; family Haloferacaceae; genus Halonotius. The sequence goes on along the minus strand of KI543193.1, from coordinate 1,298 downwards.
CGGCCTCGTCCTCAGCGCCGGTATCAGCCGCTTCATCCACGTCGGTGTCAGCCGCTTCAGCGTCGTCAGTATCGGCCGCTTCATCGACGTCGGTGTCAGCATCGGGTTCGGCCGCTTCATCGGTCGCTGGCTCCGCCGCATCGTCGTCGGAGTCCGCCCCGGTGTCGTCGCTCACTGCGTCCGCCTCGGCGTCACCAGTATCGGCCGCCGGCTCGCTGCCGGCGTCGGTATCGATGTCGGTCGCCAGGTCGGTTTCGGCTGCCGACTCGGCGTCGGCTGTCGCCTCGTCGGCCTCGTGTTCGACGGTGACTGTCGTTTCGGTTCGACGGTCTGAACGTCCACCACCGATGCCAAGAAGCGATTTTAGCTTGCGCAGTATGCTCATTGCTAGGAGCTACGCGACGGCGATATTTAAAAACCGGCCAACCGTGCTCCGCGATGTCAGGCTGCGCTGTCGCGGTGAGCCGTGTCGCTACCGGCGATAATCGCCTCACTGCGACCTAAACCGCCGTTTTCAGGTACTGACATCGATACAGAACGTTCATCCGGTCGAGCACAAACCCACACACATGGCCGCGCTTCGGTCCCTCCGTCCCGCACTCGACAGTATCGTTCGGAACCCGATCCTCCTCGCCGTCGCCGCCCTCGTCGCGATCCTGCAACTCCCGCAGTTTTTCGTGCCAACGCAGTCGCCGATGCTGTCGGCGGTCGCCTCGCTCGCGTTCAGTGGCCTGTTCATCCTGTTTCTGCCCTTCTATCAGGGTGGGCTGATCGGGATGGCCGACGACGCACAGACCGGCCCGACGGAGATCGGCGTCCTGATCGATGAGGGGAAGGCGAACTACCTGCAGTTACTCCTCTCGAATTTCGTCGTGCTGGCAATCGCCTTCGCGTTCACCATTCCGATTGTCCTGCTTGTCTTCCTTGGCAGTGCCGGCGTGTTGCTCAGTGGTGGGCAACCGAGTCTCCCGGTGCTCGGCGGATTCGGGCTGATCGGGCTGGTCATGGTTATTATATATTTCGCTGCCATGCTTGCGATTCAGTTTTACGCCCACGCGATCGTCATCAACGAAACTAGTATCGTTGACGGCTTCAAACAGAGTATTGGGCTGGTTCGAGCAAACCTGCTGAGCGCCATCGGCTACGGTGTCCTACTGTTCGGCGGCGGCTTGGTTGCCGGCGGGATCGGTGGGGCGGCGTCACTGCTGCTGTCGCCGCAGCCCGCCCTGCAGTCGATGCTGCCGACGCTGTCGCCGCCGCTCGTCGCCGGTGCGGCGCTCGTCTACGTGCTGGTGCTC
>KI543192.1 GCA_000496215.1 uncultured archaeon A07HN63 | reverse complement strand
CCGGGCAACACGCTGCTGTTCTTTCCCTCTACTCGGAGGCCGAACGTTACTACGGCCGCCTCGGCGGCGACGCAGCCGACAGCGACCTCGGCACGCTCATCCTCGACGAGTCGGGGAAATCAACCGAGGATCTCCGCCAGCAGTTCGTCGCCAGCGACGACGCCGCGCTGTGCACGTCGCTGTGGGGCACCCTCGCCGAGGGCGTGAGTTTCGACGGCAACGAGGCCCGCACGGTCGCCGTCATCGGCGTTCCGTATCCGCAGCTCTCCGAGCGGATGGAGGCGGTACAGGACGCCTACGAGCGCGCCTACAGCGGGACCCACCAGAAACGCGACGCTGGCTGGGCCTACGCCGTCGAGATTCCGACGATCCGTAAAACACGGCAGGCACTCGGCCGCGTCATCCGCTCGCCGGAGGATTTCGGGGTTCGTATTCTCGCCGACAAGCGATACACCGAGGCCGATATGGGGAAATACAGCGTCCGCCGGAGCTTCCCGGTCGAGGAGCGTGAGGAGTTGGTCGATATTAGCCCAGAGAAGCTGAAATTTGCGATGCTGAACTTTTACACCGATCATGACGCCTACGACGGCGCGCCACCGGAGCCATGAAACAGCATGTCCCAGTTATAACATTATTCACGGAGGAAAGAAATAATAACATATGCTATCCGGTATCGACTTTATTGGAACCGTCAGTAATCGCTACAGTAATTATTGGTTTTGTTGGTAGCTTTGGTCTTTATTGGAAGCAGCAGAAAGATAGACGGCGAAAGCTGAGGAAGGCATTGCGTTCTGAAATTGAGAGTTGTGACACCAAGCCATATACTAAGGCAATTACTAGCGATGAGGCTGATTTTGATGGGTGGTTAATCCCAGAAACAAGTCCATTCACATCAGACATTTATACGAATAACACTTCAAATATAGGATTATTATCTGATGAGGAAATTGAGGACATCGTCGACTTTTATTCTGAGGCGCATATGGCGGAGAAAGAAATCAAAAGGGCTCATGGAGATCGTGAAACAGCACTGGCAAACAACCCATTCATTTTAATTAATAGGATATTTCAGCTTAATAATCAACGTAATGAGCTACTGAAAAAGTTAGACAAAAAATTGGGAGACGAAAAGATCGATCTGACCTCTATTATATGAACTTAGATGAATGGGATGTTGAAAAAATAGTTTCTGAGTTCGGAGATTGAGTTGCGCTGCCAAAGATTATATTTCTCGCGGTTCCTATCTTCGGATAGTATGGCAGTTCAAACGGCCGGCGTCGCAGAGAACCTCCTTGACGAGCCGCACGTTGAGGGACGGCGAATCTCGGTACTTCAGCTCCGCGACCGCGTTGAGGAGATCGGCGACACACCGGAGACGACGGCCGAGGACTATGATCTCGACCTCGCGGCTGTCTATCAGGCACTCGCGTACTACCACACGCACCCCGAAAAGATGGCGTCCGTCCGCGAGGCCCGGAAAGAGAAAACCGACGCCCGCCGCGAGAAGATCGAAGCGAACCGACCGGACGGCGTCAGCCCGCCGTAGATGGCTGGTGCTGATTGGGGGTTCCTCCTCGACGAAAACATCGGACGTGAAGTCGCCCATCACCTCAGCCGGTGTGGGTATCACGTTGAGCTAGTCATTGATGTCCTCGAACCCGGTGTCTCGGATCACAGCGAGATACTGCCATACGCTCGTGAGCACGACCTCGTCGTCGTCACGAAGGACTGTTCGGATTTTAGCGCGCTGCCGCCGTCCGAACACGAAGGGCTGATTCTCGTTGCGAACCACGCTCACGCACCGGTCGACCTGGCGGTCGCGATTGAGACGCTCGTCGATGCGTACCCGTCGCAGGGAGCGTTCCGAGACCGAGTGGAATTCATCGACGACTGGGTGGTCAACTGAGAGGTGGACCGCGACGCGGTCCGACTGCTCGTGCGCGCGCGGCGGGGAGCCGAGCTATCATTAACCCGGTATCGCCCGAAATAGGAGTATGTCCAGTGAGCCACAGCCACCGGCAACACGGCCGCCACGGACAGACGTGCTCCCGGAATCCTACGCGCTCCGCGTGACCGATGACGAGGTTCGCGTCTGGCAGTACAACCCCACGATCTCCGAGCCGGAGGGCGAGTGGCAGGCCATCGAAACCATCGACCAGGCCAACGCCCCGCGCTTTACACTGGACTACGCGACGCTTGCAACGCCCGACGGCGACGGTTACTGGATCTACAGCAAGAGCTACGACTGCGCGATGGACTGCGACTGATCACTCCCTCGGCGGCCAGTCGATCCCGTAGTCGGCCAGCAGTTCCGCGAACCCACTATCAAGTCAGTGACGACGAACATGAGGTCGTCGAGTTCGTCGCTGAATCAGTCGGTTACACCGTGTTGTCGATCCACTCGCAAAACGAGTGAAAATCCTCCGCCCCAGCCTGATCGGCGATGTCGTGGAGCGTTCCGGTCGGAATCGACTCGGCTTTCGGTACTGTCACCGTTCGAACCTCGCCAGTGTCGGCGTTCTCATATCGAAGCGTTGTGTGGCTTCCCTTGCCGCCGACCGGCACGAAGCCGTGGCTGGTGAGTGCCGAAATCACCTCGCCAGAAGAGAACGTCGTCCGAACCACGCTATTCGAGCCACGGCGGCGGGCCGTCCTCGCCGATTTCGACATCGATCCCGAGTTCGGCGAGATAGGCCTGCGGATTGTCTATCGTCTCGCCGTCGCCGAAGTGACTGTCGAGTGCGTCAGCGAGTTGCCGGAGAGCCTCAGCCTCGGTATCCCCGAAGGAGGCGACGCCAGATTCGACGTGGCGAGCCGTCACGCGACCGTCGTCCTCGTGGACGAACTCGACGTCTGAGGGTGGGTCGCCATCGGCGTCCGATACAGTTGCCATACTGTAGCAAACACCGAGAGCATCCTAAGCGTTCCGCCGACGATTACTCGCTCGGCGGCCAGTCGATCCCGTGGTCGGCCAGCAGTTCAGCGAAATCGCGCTCGGTGAGGATCGGCACGCCGTTGTCGTCGGCATCGTCCTGTTTGCGCTGGCCGGCGTTGTCGCCAGCAACGAGATAGTCTGTGTTGCCGGAGACGCTGCCGGTCGCGTTCGCGCCGTGGGCTTCGACCAGCGACTGGGCATCGTCCCGCGAAGCCGCGAGCGAGCCGGTGAAGACGAACGTGAGGCCGCCAAGTTCGTCGCCGGCGTCGACTCCCTCAACTGGCTGCGGGTCGACACCCGCCGCCAGTAGCGCGTCGATGGCCGCGCGGTTCTCGGGATTG
>KI543191.1 GCA_000496215.1 uncultured archaeon A07HN63 | reverse complement strand
CGATTCGGCCTTTGGAACCGTCACCGTTCGAACCTCGCCAGTGTCGGCGTTCTCGTATCGAAGCGTTGTGTGGCTTCCCTTGCCGCCGACCGGCACGAAGCCGTGGCTGGTGAGTGCCGAAATCACCTCGCCGGAAGAGAACGTCGTCCGAACCACGCTATTCGAGCCACGGCGGCGGGCCGTCCTCGCCGATTTCGACATCGATCCCGAGTTCGGCGAGATAGGCCTGCGGATCGTCAATCTCCTCACCGTCGCCGAAGTGACTGTCGAGTGCGTCAGCGAGTTGCCGGAGAGCCTCAGCCTCGGTATCCCCGAAGGAGGCGACGCCAGACTCGACGTGCCGAGCCGTCACGCGACCGTCGTCCTCGTGGACGAACTCGATGTCGGCCGGGGGATCGGCGTCGCGGTCCGATACAGTTGCCATACTATCAGTAAGGAAGCAAAATGACCTAAGCGTTCCGGCTGCTCATGTGCTCGCGTCGGGAAGCCGAGATAGCATTACGTCCGACTCACCCGAAATACAGGTATGTCCGGCGAGGCACAGCCACCCGAGGCGGCGCAGCCACCGCGCGACGACGCACTGCCGGAGTCCTACGCCCTGCGCGTGACCGACGGCGAGGTTCGCGTCTGGCAGTACAACCCCACGATTGCCGACCCGGAGGGCGAGTGGCAGTACGTCGAAATCATCGCACAGGAGAATGCCCCACGATTCACACTGGACTACGCGACACTTGATGCACCCGACGGCGACGGCTACTGGCTCTACAGCAAGAGCTACGACTGCGCGATGGACTGCGAGTGAGCGAGACGGGACTGCTCTCTGTGATTGGTACCGAAGGCTACCTGCGCTACAGCTTCTTCGACCCGTCGGCAAACAGTCGCTCTGCGAGTGGCGCGAGGCGTCGCCGGACGGCGATGAACAGGCCGGAAACAACGATAATCACAACCATACTCTGTCTGAGTGTATCAGTCGTCACGACAACAACAGGAAGCCCAACACCAGCCGTCAACAGCAGTTCCTCTGGCGCGCCGGCGTATCTGACGAGTCGACGCGGCCGAAGCCACCGGCGGCGAGCGTGATCGTACACCGCCCGTTCGGAAGTCGCCTCCCACGGCCGAACCTCGACGCCGCCACACAGGACATCCATCAGCGGGTGCAGCGAGAATGCGGCGGCAGCGACGGCCAACAGAAGCGCAAACGAGCCACCTGTGGCCGCAGCCACGAGACCGACCGCGAGCGTGGCCACCGCGCCGTAAACCGGAAAATGAGTCGTCTTGCGGTGGGTCCACAGCAGATCAAGATCCGGAGCCACACCAGCAAGCAGCCCGACGACAACCGCCGCCGGCAGGAGTTCCGGAGCAATCACCGCTGTCAGGGCTCCCACAGCGGCTCCCGACAGCGCGTGTGTCGATGTCAGCATCGTATCTGTCCCTCGCGGGCGAGACGGTTATGGATTGCTCTATAGTGCTCTATAGACATATTCCGAAACCGACATATCCGCCGGTGATCGTACCTCCAGCATGGCGCAGCCACCGCTGTCGGTTCGACTGGGGGTGTGGCGACTCACACGTCACCCGACGGCACGCCGACTGTACGACGCCATCGA
>KI543190.1 GCA_000496215.1 uncultured archaeon A07HN63 | reverse complement strand
TTGATCTCGTTTGTGAGTACGCTCTCAAGATCAACCGGACGGAGCTCCGGATCGTCGCTTCCTTTGAGCACATCAATGAACTCGCCGACTGTTTCGGTGATGTCAGTGATATGTTCGCCTGCGCTCAGCATCCGGTCGAGATGTGTCTGGCCCTCCTCGTCGACGTGGGTCTTGAGCGTGTCGCCCCAGCCCAGGATCACGGCAACGTCGTTCCGAATATCGTGGCGAACAATCTGGTTCAACAGGGCCAGCTCGGCGTTTCGCTGCTGGAGCTGCTGTTGCTGTTGTTCCCGCCGGATCGCATACTGGAGCGTCTGCTGGAGCAGTCGTGGTGTAACGTCGTCTTTAATCAGATAATCTTGGGCACCCTGTTCGACCGCGTCGACTCCGACCTGTGTGTCGTCGAGTCCGGTCATGACGACAACCGGTGCCGGGACGTCGATTGCAAGCAGCTCGTTGAGTGTCTCGACACCGGAGCTGTCGGGCAGCCCGAGGTCTAAGAGGACGACATCCGTGTCACCGGTGAGCGCGTCACGAGCGCTCGAAAGTCGGTCGACGTGATCAACTGTTGGTGCGTCGGCCTCAATGTTTGGCCACGACTGCTCGGTGAGCTGCTCCCGTATCAGGCGGGCATCGGCTGGATTGTCCTCGACGAGGAGAACCTGCGTGAGTCTGGAACTACTCATTGGTTGTTGATCGTGTCGCAGCAATCCAGAACCCGACGGCCGCACCGATCATGCTGATGTACTCGTCGGGGTCTGCCGGCTTCGTGATGTACGCGTTTGCTGACAGTTCGTAACTGCGGTTAATATCGGCTGGGTTCTCCGAACTTGAGATAACTACCACGGACACCCGTTGAAACGCAGACTCGTTACGGACTATCTCGAGTATCTCAAGCCCCGCGTTACCGGGAAGGTTGAGATCTAACAGGATCAGATCGGGGTGTTCTCCCGGGGCTATCAGCGTCGATTGCCGCGAGTCGCTCGGCTGCTCGTTGCCCGCTGTTGAAGATGTCGAGCGTGGGTTCGACATCGGCGGTAGCGACGCCCTCCCTAACCAGCCGGACGTCCGCTGGATTATCCTCAACAACAACCACGCGTGGACCCGACGGGTCGGCTGTTGACTGGCTCATCAGTATCAGCCCCCACTCGGCAGAGTGATACGAAACGTCGATCCCTTGCCTGGCTGGGACTCAACGGTAATCTCGCCGTCATACCGATCGACGATTTTCCTGCATATTGATAGCCCAATACCTGTTCCGTCGAACTCCTCACGAGTGTGGAGCCGTTGGAACACGTCGAAAATGCCGTCTGTATATTCGGGCTCGATGCCAATGCCGTTGTCGGTGACTTCAAATGACACCCTCTCATCGTCGCGGCGGACTGAGATATCGATCTCCGGCTGGCCGGTGTTGTACTTGATGCCGTTTTCGACAAGGTTCTGAAACAAACGAACGAGTTGGCTTGGGTCGCCCCGAACTGTCGTGTCAGCCGACGGTGTCGACACGGTCGCGCCGGTTTCTTTAATCCTGGTGCTGAGACTGTCCCTGACGCGATCAAAGAGCGCCGGGATTGCAACCGTCTCGTTCGGTTCGCCGTGGGTATCGATCCGTGAGTAAGCCAACAGCGCCTGGATCATATTCTGCATCCGGTCGGCCCCGTCGACCGCAAACTCAATAAACTCGGCCGCATCGTCGTCAAGCTCCTCGCCGTGCCGCCGCTCCAGCAGCGTGAGATAGCTCGACACCGTACGGAGAGGCTCGCGTAGGTCATGGGAGGCCGCGTACGCAAACTGTTCGAGTTCCTCATTTGACTGCCTGAGTGCGGTTTGGGTCTCGCGCAGCTCTGTCTCGCGCTCAGCACGGGCGAGTGCAGCCTCGATGGTCGAGGCCAACACCTCCAGCAGGCCGCGGTCCGTCTCAGAGAACGCCTCATGCTTGACCGAGCCCACATACACGACTCCGTACTCGCCCAGCGGCACGATGATCTCGGAGTTAGCCACTGTCTCCTCATCGAACAGGTCATCAACGAAATCGTCGTACACTCGCAGTTTGCCGGCGTCGAAGGCCTCCCAGGCGAGTGTTGTTCCTTTCTTTATGACCGGCTGCTCGCCGCTGTGTGTGGCTGCCGCCCCGGTCATCTGCTCGGGTACAAGCACATCGCGGTCCTCGTCGTGCCACCAGATCCCGACCAGCGGTGTCTCAACTATCGATTGGACGCTCTCGGCGGTGAGCGACGCGATCTGTGCTCTCGATGTGGCGGTCATGAGCTGTCGAGCCGTCTTGTTAATCTCGTAGAGTTTCGTCTCGAAGACGTCCGTGGAGAGCTCGTGAGTAATCCATTGGACCAGGAGTTCGACAAACGCGCGCTCCGAGGAGTCGAACTCATGACCGCGACTGTGTCTGTCGGCAAAACAGAGCGTACCGTACGGCTCGCCGTCGACGGTAACGCGCCCGCCGATGTAACAGCCCAGCTCAAACCGGTCGTAGCCTGGATCGCTCTCCCACCCCTCGGCAGCGGCGTCGTGAATTGCTAGTGGCGTTGACTGTTTGACGGCCTTCCGGCAGTACGACTGCGATTTCGGGGCCGTGGCTCCCGTCTGGAGCTCGGGGTGGTCGCCAACGGCCTGAACAACGTGTTGGGTGTCCTCGCCAATCCGGTTCAGAAAGCCATACGGAAGCCCGAGCCGTTCGGTCCCGAGTTTTAACAGCGCCTCGAGCTTGGCGTCGAACCCGCGGTCAGTATCCGAGGCAATGCTAGTGAGTTCCCGAACCGACCGTTCGCTCTCTCGAAGCGACCCCTCCAGGCGTTTTTGCTCGGTGATATCGGTCAGGTAGCCGAGGTAGTGTGTGATTTCGCCTTCGGTCCGGCATATCTTGGTGCTGTCTGTTACCCATCGGGTCTCTCCGTTGTCGGTCACCACCCGGTAGGGATCGTGGGTCACCCGATCGGTGGGATTGTCCTTGTTGCTCGCCTCGGTGACCTCGCGCGTGACGCGGTCAAGATCGTCGTCGTGTATCAGGTCAGCGTACGGGACAGCTCCGGACTGAAGTTGTTCGGGCGTGTAGCCAAATGTCTCGGTGACGTTCTCCGAGACGTACTCCACCGGCCACCCGTCGCCGTTTTGCCACTTGAACACGATGGCTGGGCCCTCAGCGAACATCTCCCGTTCTTCCTTGAGCTCCAGTTTCGACTCTGTTTCCTCGGTAATGTCGAGGTGGATACCGACCGCACGCGTCGGTGTGCCGTCATCGTCACGGCTGACAATCTTCCCAACGTCTTTGACCCAGCGCCACTCGCCGGACTTTGTCTCCATCCGGTGTTTACACTCGTAGAACTCCTCGTCGCCGGCGATGTGTGCGTCGAGTGCTCTATTAACATCCACTGTATCTGCGGGGTGGACGCGGTCTTCCCAAGTATCAAGCCGTGGGTCGAGCTCGTCCAGCGAGAAGCCGAGCATCGACGCCCACTGGTCATTGAACGTGACAGCATCTGTCTGCATATCCCAGTCCCAAACCCCGAGGTTCGCGCCCTCGATAGCCAGATCAAGCCGTTCTTTCACCTCACGAAGCTCCTCCTCGCGTTCTCTCCGCTCGGTGATATCCTGGAAGATACCGACCGCACCGACGACGACACCCTCGCCGTCAAGCTGTGGGTCGCCAACCGTTCGAACCCATCGAAAGTGGCCGTCCGCAGTGATGATCCTGAGCTCGAGGTCGTACGACTCACCGTCGGCCACGAGTCGCTCGAAGGCAGCTTCGATCGTGGGCCTGTCGTCGGGATGGTAAAAATCCAGTCCCTCCTCGAGCTCAAGCTGTGTGTCAGTTGGCAAGTCATGGATCCGATAAACCTCGTCGGTCCACCGGAGCGCGTCGGTTTCGAGATCGATTTCCCAGCCGCCGATAGAAGCGCTCTGTTGGGTCTTTTCGATGAAATCTCGACCCCGTCTGAGCTCCGCCTCGCGCTGTTTTCGCTCGGTAACGTCCGTCGCAGTCCCGATCAGTCGACGAGTACCACCCCCAAATCGACGGTTTCGGCGCGGATTTCGACCCAGCGCTGGGTATCGTCGGCTCGGATAACCCGAAACTCCTGGTTCAATCCCGTTTCGTTCTCGACAGCGTGGTCAACTGCCGCCCCGACGGTCGATCGATCTTCCGGATGAACGTAGTTCAGAAATGCTTCAACCGTTCCCTCAAACGAGTCAGGATCGACGCTGATCAGCGACGCCATCGACTCGGTCCACACGACTGCTCCAGTTTCGGGGTCTATCTCCCAGACGCCTGCGTCTGTCTGTTTCAACCCAGTGGTGAGTCGTTGTGCCGTTTCCTTGAGCTCCTGTACACGCTCGGTCATCCCAGTGATATCGCTGAAACACACCGTCGCTCCCTCAGCATCGGGATAAATACGGACCCTGAACAAGCGCCCGAACTTATTATCATATCGCTCAAACCGCGCCGGTGTTCCTGTCGATATCGCATCGCGAAGCTGCTCGCCGACGGCCGTCTCAGTGATACTCGGCACGGTCTCCCAGATTTCTTGTCCGAGCAGTTCGTTGGGGGTTTGTTCTAGTATCGTCGCAGCACGGTCGTTGACGAACGTGATCTGCCACTCGTCGTCGAACGCACAGATTGCCTCGTCGATACGACCCAACACACGGCCGGGTGAGCTATCCTCGGCCGAATGGATCCGCGACGCAGTGCTCATTGAGAACCTCCAATCGGACCGCGCTCGAGTGCCTTGCTGTCGATGTCTTCGAGCGTCTCATCGGTTGGTTTGAGCTCGTCAAGCCGGCTCAGAAGGCGTTGATACAGCTCGTGTGTCTCGAGTGTTTCATCGGGATACTCGGCCCGCAGTACCCCGAGCTTCGACCGGAGCCCGAGATACTCCTGCACTTGTGTGCTGTGCTCCTGGCGCTCATAGAGGTCTGCGACCACCGCTCGCAGTTCGTCTTGGCGAACGGGTTTGGTGAGATACTCGTCGAACTCCAAGTCGAGAAGATCGGGCTCCACCCCCTCGGAGGTGACCATGACGACACGAACGTCGTGCCGCTGAGACCGGATCCAGTCGAGGACCTCGTCGCCGGAGAGCCCTGGCATTCGTCGGTCAAGAACGACGACGCCGATATTACTGTCGAGGCGCTGGAGCGTTTGCTTGCCGTCGCTGGCTGTCCGGACGGTGTAGTCGTCCTCCAGCCAGGCTGTGTGCATCGTGTTGACGCGCTCGTCGTCGTCGGCAACCAACACAACCCGTTCGGTCTCCGGCTCGCTGAGATAGGTCTCGCCCCAGTCGGCGAGCGACTCGATTACGCCGTCGAGTTCTTGACCCCGTGCGGTGAGCGAGTAACTGACCCGTAGTGGACTCTGGCTGATCTCTCTGCGCTCGACGACCTCGTACTCCTGAAGCTCCGACAGCGCGTCGGTCAGTACTTTCGCGGAGATCCCACTGAGCTGGTGCTCGAGGTCGCTAAATCCTAAGCCATCGCTGCCTGACAGACAACGAACGATAGCCGGATGCCACTTTTTCGAGAGCAGCGAGACGCTGTCGAGCAACGAGTTC
>KI543189.1:74814-80358 GCA_000496215.1 uncultured archaeon A07HN63 | reverse complement strand
TATTGTTCTTCCGGTTTGAGAGCCAGCACTGTGTTCTCGTTGGACGATGCGGTTCATTGACGACGCAGTTCGGCTGGGGCAGATATCTCCGGCTCAATCTAGTTGTGTGTATATATTACACGATTAGTATGGCCCAAATACATAGCACCGAAATTGTACTACATGGAAATCAACATTGATGCCACCGACAGGTCAATGCGGACATTCATTGGTGCTATTGCATGAGTTCTCTCCCCTGCAATCCTTGCCGGGGAGCTCGCTATATCTACTCTTGCCTCACCGGTTCTCGGGATCGTTGTGCTCATCATGCTCGAAACAGCAGTTACTCGATCCTGTCCGGTATATACAGTGGTAGGCATGAATACGTGCCCGCGACACGCTGGCCGGTGAACGGTGTCGAGATCAGCACGATGGCATTTGCCCTGCTCGTTTGAGGGAACGCTCACAACAGTCCCGATCAGCAGCCTCTACAACAGAATATAACGCCTATTGCCACGTTGACGGTCGCGTTTAGACGGAGAGTGAGGCGTTCGATGTTCGAGTCAGGCGGAAACTGAAAAATCCTCGATGGACCGGTCGTGTCGCGTCACCTGCTCGCTGATCAGCAGCTTCTCTGTGCGATCGAGCTGTGACCAGTCCAGGCTCTCGGGCGGTGATTCCTCGAAGGACTCGAACTGCGTGAAGACTGTCTCGTTGATGAACCGGCCGAACGAGCCACAGCTCTCGCACTCTGTCGACAGATGCGACGTATCAAACATTCGGGTGATCGTCGCTTCGAGACAGTTCAGACACCGGTAAGTTCGCTTCACATCATCTGTTGGGCCCCGGCGCATGAATAGGTTTGGTCGAGGGGGATTTCCCCAACAGCGCAGGCCGAATCCGCCACGTTTGCAGCCGACTGATTCGACGCCGCACACGGATACCTACAGCGGCCTGGTAGCTTCGTATCGGTCTGTCTCCGTTCGATGGTGGTCGATACAGGGCGAACAGGCCGGCTCAAACGTGTCCATGTCGGTGAGTGTCAGTGCCTTCGCTGCGGCGTTGTATATCCCGCCCTGCTTGCAGTTCTGTGCGTCGGCAAATGAGCAGAGGCGTGTCATACTCTGTGTTGGTTCTGCAGCGGCTTAACGACACGCCAGCGAGCACCGAGAGCCGTCGGATTGTGGCCACAGAGCGGACGTGCGATTGATCTGAGGCTCATCCTGTGCCTCCGTGGGCAACGTCTATCAGGGTGGCATGGTTGGGTATGGGTATTACGATGGACACCCGACACATCACGGTCAAGGCGACAGGAACCCACGAGGAACCACCTGATGTCGTGACGATCACCGCCACGGCGGTCGCCACGGGGGCGACTGCCGGCGGTGCGCGATCCACGGCGCGCAGCCGCGGCGACACCATTCGCTCTACGGTCAGCAGGGCCGTACCCGGGGAGATCGCCACGGTCGATATGCGGGTCCAGAGCGGCGCGGCCAACTTCGATCCCGATATGGAGGCTGACTTTCGCGCGGTCGAGGAGTTCCAGCTGCGGTGTGATCCCGAATCGGTTTCCGACGCGGTCGTCGATATCACCGATTCCGGCGGCACGGTCCAGACGGTCCGATATCAGTTGACTACTGAAACAAGAGCCACAGCGGAGGATGAAGCACTTCAGGCAGCCATGGATCGCGCCCAGCAGAAAGCCGAGAACATCGCCGGAGTCGAGGGACTGGCCGTCGGCGAGACGTGTGATGTCACTACACAGCGCGTCGCAACCGGTCAGGAGGCCGTTGTCGACGATGCGTGGGATTCGAGTGAAAGCCTCCACCCGGCGCCGATCGTGGTGTCGGAGGCGGTCGAGGTAACCTACGAACTGGTCGATCCCTGAGCGATTACCGCTGACCAACAAATCACCCCCGAGCGACGAACTACCCCTGAGGGGCAAACCGCTGTAGGCAACTGACCCTGTTACCCCGGCCGTGCGAGCGACCTCGAAGCTGCGTCGACCCGATACACTATACCCCACCACGACAATAACGCCATGATGGATTCTCGGCCCGCGCTCTACAGCCCGACAGGGTACGGCAGTCACGACGGCGAGGCGGTCGTACGAACGCCACACACGGTCAAAACCCTGCGAGGCGAGGATGTCGAGACGATCCTCGATCTACTGACGGCAGCCGACGGGGAAACAGTCGCGGCTGACCTCGTGGAGGGGGTCGCAGGCGCGACCGCCGAGTACGTCGATTCCCTGTACGAGCACGATCTCGCCTACGACGCCCGGGCGATCCCAGCCGAAATGCGAGACAGCGACTGTGGGTGCTTCCTCGAAGCGTTGCTTCCGGCTATCCCCCCGGAGACTCACCACACACTACCGGACAGACTCGCGTCGCTATCGGTCGCTGTCGTCGGCGACCGGGAGCCAGTTTCCCCGGTACTCTCTCGGCTGCGTGCCGCTGGCGTGTCCGTAACCGACGACGCCGAGGAGCCGGTGGACGTGATCGTGCTGAGCGAGGCGCTCGAACGGGCACCCTCGTGGTCGGCTGTTACCGAACAGTGGCTCGATTCAGCTGCGACACTGATCAAGACACGCCTGACAGCAACGGGCTGGCGGCTGGGACCGGTGCTCACCCCGGCCGCACCGGTCTGTCTGCACTGTGTCTACAGCCGGGTCGATGCGAACAGGGCCGGCGGGCGGCTCTACACCGAGACGCTCACCGGCAACCCGCCGTATATCGAGGCCTACACCGATACGGTCACAGAGGTGGTGTTTGCGACGTTACTGGAGCAGGTGCCCCGACATCTGGACGAACAGATTCTCGAGTACGACCACTACGAAGGGACCGTGGAGACGTCACGCGTGTTCGCGCTCCCGAACTGTGAGGTGTGTGCAGGTGTCTGAGTCGCCCGATATCAGTGTCACCGAGGCATCCAGCAGCGGTCCAGACGAGCAGGACGAACCCACCACGCTCTCGCGGCTTGCGGGGATTCAGAACCCACGAACGGGGCTCATCACCGGCGTCCGACAGATTCCGGTCCCAGCGGACGAGCCAGCGATCGCGGCCTACGTCGTCGAACGGGAGGATTTCGAACCATTCACCGACGGGCAGGCGATGGCTCACGAGGAGGGCGGTGCTGCGTTTGCAGACGAGGCCGCACGGGTTGCCACGTACGGTGAGGCGATCGAACGCTACTGTGGCTGTCTGTATCAGGAGGCCGCGTTGCGAACGGCGGCGTATACCGATTTGACCGAACCCGCGCTCGATCCGACGGCCGTAGTGAATTTCTCGGAGCCCCAGCGGCGAGCGGTTGACGAAGGCACCGATCTCTGTGAGCGCGACGATGAGCTCTCGTGGGTCGCCGGCGAGGCCCTCGATACCGGCGATACGGCATTCGTGCCGGCGCAACTGGTCTATCTGTCGTACCCACCGGCTGCGGAACCGTTCATCAGGAATCCGGTTTCCTCGGGGCTGGCGGCCGGCGAGTCACGCGAGATGGCGATCCACAACGGTTGCTGTGAACTCGTCGAACGTGACGCCTTCATGACCTACTACCTGACCGAAACCGAGTTACCGGGTATCGATCCCGCATCGGCTCCACCCCGGGTTCGGCGGCTGATCGACCGCGTGACGGCTCACGGGCTGGCGGTGACGCTACTCGACGCGACGACAGACCTCGGTATCCCCGTCGTGATCGCGGTGCTAATCGACAGGGAGGCCAGCCCTGCGGTCACCGTCGCTGCGGCGGCCGGCCGTTCGATCCCAGACGTCATCGAAAGCGCGCTGGCGGAGGCCGTTCAGACACGGCTCTCGGCGATTCACAGACTCGATGCCACCGACCGATCGCCGGCGGACGTGGCTGTCGAAGAAATCACGGAGTTTGCGGATCGCGCACTGTTCTGGGCCGCACAGGACCGCATCAGCGATCTCGATTTCTGGATCGACAGCGACCGCGAGACGACCGTCGACGCGATGGAACCCGACGACGACAGCCCACTGGACCCCATCGAACGGGTCACCGCGGCCGGCTACGACCTCTATGCGGTCGACGTGACGACGCGGGACGTCTCGAATCTCGGATGCAGCGTGCAGCGGGTAATCGCGCCACGGCTCCAGCCGCTGTATCTCGTCGAACGATTGCGGTACTTCGGCGGCGAGCGACTGTACGAGACGCCGGTCGAGATGGGGTATCGGGACACCAAACCACGCGAGACCGACCTGAATACGGTCCCCCATCCGTTTCCGTGACTATGACCGGAGAGCTCCCACTCGACGACGAAGCAATCGAGTATATCTACCAGTTGTATCACAAGAATCTGCCACCGCTGGTCACGGAGGCGACGCTCGCGACAGCGACCACAGCGTCAGCCCAATCCGACCCACCGACCTCGAAATCGTATCGGCGAGCACCAACCCTTCCGCTGGGGGATGTCGAGGAGACGCCGTTCGTCTCGCAACTCAGACAGCGAGCCTCCTACAGCGATCCAGCCGACCGACGGCCGATCACCGACACAGAGCTGGCGACGCTGTTGACAGCCGCCTACGGCGATATCAGCGGCGACGGGGAGGGCCACCGCCGCCCGGTGGCATCAGCGGGTGCGTGCTACCCGCTCGAACTGTATCCGATCGTGCTCGACTCCCCCGACATCGACCCCGGACTCTATCACTTCGATATCGAGGATGACGCACTCGACCGTCTCCAGCAGGCCGACTACACCGACTGGGTGCAGGATAACTGGTCGTGGATCACCGAGGAGGATCGCGTCGCGGCCGTGATCGCGATAACGGCGATCCCGGCCCGATCGGCCGAGCGGTACGGCGAGATGGGGTATCTCTTTGCCTGCATCGAGGCCGGAGCCGTGGTCCAGAATCTACAGCTGGTGGCGATGGAACTCGGGATCGGAAGTCGGCCGCACAACGGCCTGAACTACAGCAGTATCCGAGAGGAGCTAGGACTCCGATCAAACGAGTATCTGCTGTCGACGGTCGTCTTCGCGGGGAAGGGCCCAGACGTAGAAAGCTGAGACAGACAAGAACTGACGGTCTGCGATTGGCACGGGACCGTCCCAATTCTTTTGCCCGAATACACCCACCATTCAATATGTCACCGGGCATCGATATTCTGGAGGGAATCTCGCAGCGGATTCGCGACGCAGTCGGGCCAGAGGCGTCGAACCGCGGGTCCGAGGGCGACACCTCCGCGGATGCTACCGACAGGTCCGCAGCGGAGCCCGACAGCCCCGACGAGGACGCTGGCGACGACGAAACCGGGGGAGAGAGCGTCACCGCGGACGACGACCGAGCGACGAGCGATTACGACGCCCCTGCCTGCTGTTCCGCGGCGAGCAACACCGACGTGTCTGTGCTCGACGAGTAGGGCGTATTTCGTGAGGGCCGATTTCAAAGTCGGCGGAGAAAACAGCAGCTAGAACACGAATCGCTCGATGAGTTGCCGCCCCAGACCGGGGCGGCGTGATTCGTGGGGATACACTGTGAGCGTCGTACAGCCCGGGGTTGGGACTGTCGGCCGGTCGTCAAACAGCACCGTTCGCGGTCGGTGGTCTGG
>KI543189.1:52809-73477 GCA_000496215.1 uncultured archaeon A07HN63 | reverse complement strand
TCGACCTCCTCGGCGACACTGGCGACCTTCGTCACGCCGGCGTAGGAGACGAAGACCAGCCCGGTCGCCGCAAGGAGGCCACCGATGCCATCAGCGAAGAAGTTCGCATAGTTTGTCGACTGGACGGTCGGCGCGCTTCCAGCGGCGAACCACCCCAGTGCCGCCAGCATGATGATCACGATCCCAAGCTGGAGTCGACCGGTCTGTTTCGCCCCGAGGATATTGACCAAGATGAGAAGCGTTGCGAGCCCGAGCGCGACCGGTTTGAGCGGTAGATCGAACAGCAACAGCAGGTATGGAACGCCGCCGACGAGTGCGAGCGCGCTCTTGAACGAGAGCGAAAACCAGGTTCCGATACCGGCAACTGTGCCGAGAAGCGGTCCCATCCCGCGCTCGATATAGATGTAGGTCCCACCGGCCTCGGGCATCGCGGTGGCCATCTCGGATTTCGACAGGGCTGCCGGGATAACGAGAACACCAGCCAGCAGATACGCGAGGATCACCGCCGGGCCAGCGATCTTGAGTGCCAGTGCCGGCAGAATGAAGATTCCACTGCCGATCATCGCGCCGATACTGATCGCCAGCACCGAAAACAGTCCAAGGTCGCGTTCTAGCTCCTTCATATGAGTGTAAGCGGTGGTTCGTCCACAGCGGGTGTCACACAGCGCGGCTCGGATCGCGCGTCAGCAGTGTGGCGATACTCCGGTCGACTTGTCACCGGATGAGTTCGTGTTTCGTCGGACAGGGCACCAGTCGTCTGTATCCGATCACCGACGAAGCAGCCAGCCCCGTCATCTGTTGGTGTCTGCCGGGTTGCGATAGGCGTCCGCTGTCCGCGGCACCACAGGAGGCATGCAGCGTCAGTGGGCTGTGTGGAGGCCATGTCGTGGAACTTTGGGGAATTGCTCATTTTGCAACTGATATGCTATCAAGTTCGGAGTCTGGTGAAAGACGTGGAGGGTGTTTGATCACTATCTTCGCTCTGTGTGTTCCGACTTAGATGACGGAACTATATAAAAGGTTAGTCTGTAATAGCGATTCGTCAAAATTAGGAATTTATAGACGTATATCGTTATCAATAGTGTAGAATACTCCTGATACATAATTGTGGTATATTTACACATTATCCATCGAATTCATGAAATTCTTATTACCGGTGGACCGTTTCGGAGACTTCAGTACCAGTACTCAGTCAGGTTGAACAAGACTAATACTGGTCCTCACAGACAGTTGGTGTAGCGATGAAAAATGGCGAGTTAGACGATACTGATAGACAGATCCTCTACTATCTACAGGAGGATGCGCGACACACGTCGTCGAGTGATATCGCAGAAGAACTGGATCTTTCCTCAAGTACAGTCCGGATGCGACTCGCCACGATGGAGGAGTCCGGGATCGTCCAGGGGTATCATATCGATATCGATTACGACCGCGCTGGCTATCCACTCTACACAAAGATCACCTGTACGGCACCGGTTCCAGAACGGGATAGCCTCGCAAATCAGGCGCGTGAAATCGATGGTGTGACAGCTGTGCGTGAGGTGATGACGGGCGAACGAAACGTCTTCGTGAATGCCATCGGGTCAGATCACGATGATCTCAACCGGATTACAGAATCACTGGATGCACTGGGGCTGACAGTCGTCGATGAAAATCTCATTCGTGACGAGTACGTCTGCCCCTATCACGGCTTTCTTGACCCGGAGCAAGAGGACTGAGCGGGTGGGTCAACGACAGCGATTAACACCATCGGTCGGAGGGCAGATCGACAGCGCGGTCCGGCCCCGCCGGTGTGGGAGTACGTTGAAACCAATCCAGCGAATTGAGTCGAGTGGATGGTTTCGGAGGCGGAGGTCGAACGGCTGCGCCGCGAGGCGGACACGATCATGACCCGCTACCAGCAGGTCGAAGAGGCCCTCGAATCAGCCCGCCAGCAGGACGGCGACCACTGGGATGATGGCAAACTCAACGTGACGGTGGAATCGCCGCAGGGAACGACGCTTTCGATCACGCTAAATCTCCACGCCGACCCGGCAGCCAACGCCGAGACACGCTACGAGCGGGCGAAGGAACTCGAAGCCGAACTCGAACGACAGCGCAAGGTCGTCGGCCAGCTGACGCCCCTCCCGGCGGATCCGGTCGCCTACCTGCTCTGCTATCATCTCGATACGGTCGAGGGCAACTACCCGCGGTCGATGGCGGGACATCTGGATGCTGAACGCGGTCATGTCGAGGAGCTCTGTGAGACGATGCTCGACGCGGCGTTGCTGGAGCGCGTCGAGTCCGGCACGGTCAAACAGCGGAACGTGAAGGCCAAGCAGGCCGACGAGGTCCGCCAGCATCATACCTACTACCGGCTCTCGCGAGACGGCGATCACCTGCTCCGGTTTCTCGATGAGCGTGAGGGCCAGTTGAACGCCCTTCGGCACCTGCCAGACGGCCAGCAGCTGGTTCGCCGGCTCGCCCGCGGTGGCCCCGATTACGCCCGTATGACCGCCGAGGAGCTCGATATGGGGTTCGAGTACGTCCGGCACCTCTACCGGGCGTTACGGCGTGTTGGACTGGTCACCGAGTACGAGGGGAGCACGATCAAGGCCAGCGAGCGAAAGCTGAAACCGAAAGACGAGACCCATCGAAAACACACCTACTACATCACGACCGACCGTGCCGAACGGATGGTTCGGGAGCTTGACGACGACTAACCGGGGGCTGCTCTCTCGGTCCTGAATGTGTGTCTCGGTCGAGGATATCACAGGAAGCGAATAGCTTAGGTTCCCCTGTCCCAGTGTACCTGTATGGGATTCAAGAAACACCTTCTCAACGGTATCGTGTCGCTCATCATCAGCGTCGTCGTCACTGTCGTCTCGGATTCGAGTGACGGCGACAGCTACAGCCTCACGGATGTAGTGCTTGCCGTGGCAACCTCGGCCTTCCTCTCTGGGCTGTTCACGAGTTACTTTGCGTCGAAGTAGGGACGCCCGGCGCAAAGCCAGTCGTTGCTACCTGACAGGTGTCTTGCGCCGTTTCACCTCCGGATGAGAGAGCGTGCAACCAGCAATCACCGGGTGCTGTACCGTGATTTTGCGCCGGTGTCACGGTGACTCCAGCTGAACACAGCGGGTGCTATCGGTTGTCATCACGTTGCTGCTAGCCCTGACAGAGACGGCTAAGCGCGCCGAACTCCTGCCGTACCGAGCTGCGATGCTAAGATTTAATAACTGAACTGCTATGATTAACATATGAGCGTCGTGAGCGTCTCGATGCCGGACGAGCTACTGAATCGAATCGATCAGTTTGCCGAGGATCACGGCTACACCGGTCGCAGTGAGGTCATCCGGGAGGCAAGCCGCAATCTCCTGGGCGAGTTTCAGGACAAGGAACTCGAGGATCGTGAGTTGATGGGCGTCGTCACGGTGCTCTTCGATTACGAGACGACGAACGTCGAGGAGAAAATGATGCATCTCAGACACGAACACGAGAGCCTCGTCGCCTCGAACTTTCACAGCCACGTCGGCGGCCATCACTGCATGGAGCTGTTCGTGCTCGAAGGAACGCTGGACGATATCTCGACGTTCGTTGGGAAGGTACGGGCGACACAGGACACGCTCACCGTCGATTACTCCGTGACGCCGGTCGACGACTTCGGGCCGCTGGCCGATATGGACTAACGTGCCGCAGCCGGGAGATATTTGCTCGTGGGGAGAGTGGCATCGCACAAGATGGTCCCTAGTGAGCCAGCGGCGGATCTTTCGGTCGGCGACTCGGTGATCGATAGCGATGACGACGACCCGGACGAGGCGATTGTTATCGATATTCCGGCCGGGGAGACGCTCGAAGACTGGGAGTACGAAACCGATTCAGGCACGGCGACAGCGGCCGACGGCAACCCGAACTACCCGGCCGACGCACAGCTGGTCGTCATCGTCTTCCGGTCGGCACTAGCCGAAACCGTCCCCGACTGGCGGGATATCGAGCCGGAGGAGCTGGTCGAGAAGGTAGATCACGCAGGCATCAAGCAGTACGGGTTTCCGACAGGCCGACTCGAACGGATCGACCCCGGCGCGATGGCCGCGGAGTGGCTCGACGGGCTGGCTGATCGGTTCGACGATGCCGGCTGGAATGTGACGCACGACAACACCGAGCTAACGGTCGAACAGTTCGACGAGGAGTATCGCATCACGGCCGACGGGACGGTTGAGGGTGAGGGCGAGTACCGGACGCCGCTGGAGAATATCGTCGAGATGGAGCGCTCCTGAGCGCCCGTCTCGGCGACGGTTATCGCTGGTGTGGAAGACCGCTGATCGCCGGCTGTGATCGCTGTTCGGCGGCCTCCAGTCGTTCCAGTACCAGCTCGGCCACCTGCACGGCGGCTCCGAACTCGGGATCGGTGTCGAGCGTGTCGCTGTCTGTCTCCGCGAGGTCGACCAGTCGCTGCAGATACTCCTGATCGAGATCGTTTAGCAACTCCGCATCGAACTCTTCAAGCACGAAGGCTTCCGCGAGGGCATCGACCTGATCGACGACCTCGGGATCGAACTCGAAGGGCCCGGTTTCGGTGCCGGTCTCGCTCATGATCACGACTACTTTCGCGACGATTATAAAACCAAACTGATCGAGGCCACGAACAGGGTTGCCCACCGCCGCACGACGGTTCGCGGTGAAGACTACTCACTCAAACAGAACTGCTGCTTTTCAGCTCTCGCATGCAATGGGGGGTTGCATGACTGAGGCACTATTTATCGTTAGCGAGGAAGGCTATTGGGGCGAAGAGTGTATTGAGCCGCTGACAACACTGTCAGCTGCCGGCATCGATATCACGGTCGCAACGCCGAGCGGCAGTGCGCCGGTGATCGACGATCGGTCGGTGGATCCGGACGAGGTCGGTGAGGAAACCGCCGCACACGTCGAGGAAATCCACGAGAGCGACGACCGGCTCAATAATCCAATCGCGCTGGCCGACGCCGTCCCCGATGCGTACGACGCGGTCGTGTTCCCGGGCGGCCACGGAACTGAATGGGATATCACGCAGGATCGACACGCAAGAGCAGCCCTGCGAACAGCCGTCGAAGATGGCGACTCGAAGGCACTTGTGGTCTGTCACGCGGTCGGGATTCTCGCGTTCACCCGCGACGCCGACGGCGGATTCCTCGTCGCCGGGCGGAACGTCACCGGATTCCCGAACGATTGGGAGGACGGAATCGTCGACGACCAACACCGCATGCCTGATGGTCGAAAACTCCCGTACTGGGTCGAAGACGAGGTGACAGCCGCGGGGGGCAACTGGGACGCCGACCTTGATGCCGATACATCTGTCACCGTCGATGGCGATTTGATCACCGCACGTGGTCCGCCATCCTCACACGCAGCAGCTCTGGCGTTGCTTGATGAACTCGGTATCGATGACGAGGTATAAC
Source organism: uncultured archaeon A07HN63 (assembly GCA_000496215.1). Taxonomy (GTDB): domain Archaea; phylum Halobacteriota; class Halobacteria; order Halobacteriales; family Haloferacaceae; genus Halonotius. The sequence continues at coordinate 68,063 of KI543189.1, read as the reverse complement.
GGAACCCGCAAAATCGAGACTTCAGACGCGCGGCGTTCGTGGTCGGCTGATTTTTGCTCTCACCGATCACGACTCTCAGCACAGAATGCTTAGTCACTCTGTTGAGCGAGTGCCTCGGCCAGCGGTTCCGGTCGATCAAGTACGTCAGCACTGTACGCCCAGAGCCGCCGGGCCGCGTCGGCGTCGTTGGCAGCCGCCGACGGCGTGCCGGCCGACTGACCCGCGAAGTACCGTCCGGAGACGTCGGCCACCCGCGGCGAGAGCGCGGCGAACAGGAGTTCGGCGGCGCCATCGGCGACCGACGTGACGCCGGGTACCACATCGAGTGCGTTGGCCAGCCGGGAGAGCGGCCCGGGCAGAAACCGGACGAACCCGCTGCCCGGGATCGCCCCGGGGTGAACACAGTTGGCCGTCACCGCTCGGTCGGCCCGGTCCAGTCGATTTGCGAGTTCGATAGTAAACAGGATATTGGCCAGCTTCGAGTGGCTGTAGGCCCACGTGCCGGAGTAACTCTCGACGTCCTCCACGCGGTCGAGATCGAGTGACGCACCCTGGTGGGCGGCCGAGGCGGTGGTGACGATCCGGGCGTCGTCGTTCAGATGGTCGACCAACTCGGCTGTCAGCAGAAACGGCGCGAGGTGGTTAACGTGAAACGTGTACTCGATGCCGGCGTCGGTGAGCCGACCCTCGCGGAACAGCCCGCCGGCGTTGTTGACGAGAAAATCGAGGCCGGCGGTATCGGTGCGGACCGTCGCTGCCAGCTCCGCAACGGCGTCAAGGTCGGCGAAGTCGGCCTCGATGAACGTTGCGCTTGCGCCAACAGCCTCGATCTCGTCGACGACCGCCGCACCGGCCGCCCCGTCTCGGCCGTGAACGATCACGTCGGCACCGAGTCGCCCGAACGCGAGGGCGGCCGCTCGCCCGATCCCGCTGGTCGATCCCGTCACGAGTACCTGTTGGCCGGTGCAGTCCACGTCTCCGACGCCAGCGATCTCCTCGGGCGAGTTTGCCATACCAGTTGACAGGGGCTCGACGAACAAAACACTCTCCGTGGCCGCCCCGGATTAGCCGCCGGTGATGAACTCGTTGCGCGTGTCGTTCAGGACAGTCCGGGCGTGGCCCGACGGATCAGCGAGTTCTGGGTCGTAGGTCGCAACGACCTCACCACCGGCGAGCACGAACGTTCGGCGATCCGTGTGTCCCTCGCTGGTATCGAGGCCAAATGCTGTCGCAACAGCACCGTCGGGGTCTGCGAGCAGATCGAACAGCAGTCCCTCCTCGTCGGCAAACTCGGCGTGGGTGTCGACATCGTCCATCGAGACACCGTACACCGCGATCCCCGACTCGCGAAACTCCGGGAGAGCCGCCTGAAAGTCACTCGCCTCGGTCGTACATCCGCCGGTGAAATCCTTCGGATAGAAGTAGACGACAGTCGGTTCCTCGAAGGTCGGGGATCGCTCCTCACCGTGCTGGTTGGTCGCGCTGATCTCGGGGGCCGGATCGCCGGGCTCGAGCATGAAGTGATCTTGCGGCCGACACTACTTGATGGCTTCCGTCGTCGACAGGGGTGCTTTCGCTATGCTCCTTCGCCACCGTCCGCCGATTCGTTGGTCTGTTCTGCGAGATCACTGAAGTCGTCAATGACGAGAATTTCGATCGGTGACCCCGACTCGCTCGCCCCGAGACCGACGATAATGTGCTGATCGTCGGGGTTGTCGACGGTCACCGTCGTTTCGGCGTCGGTGGTGCCGTCGATAGCACTGTTCGAATCGAGCGACACACTGACCGTGTACTCGCCGCTCCCGGTGAACACGTCCTTGTAGGTCGGCGTCGACGAGGTCTCTCCCTCGCTGGAATCACCCTCCTGCGGCGAAACGGTGAATTCCGCAGAGAGACGCGTCTCACCATCTGGGCCGACGACAGTAACCGACCCACTTCGTTCCGCGTCGGTTCCGTTGATGACGTTGACATCCTTGAGAATTGCCTCCGCGACAGAGTTGAGCGCGCCCATACAGCCGGTCAGCCCGACCGTGGCGAGTCCGCCACCAGCCGCCAGCAGTCGCCGTCGCGTGGTCTGCGTGGCACTGGACTGGTTCGCGGACGACTCGACTGGATCGCTCGATAATCGCAGCGGATTCGGTGAACCCATGTGTAGACGGTGTGAATAACAGGTGAAAAGCGGCGGTTCCGAGTTTCACATCGTGAAACGACGCGAATCGTCGGCCGTTTCGACCCCTGCCGCAGCAATGGAGGACTGTAACCGTCATCTGGATCTCACTGTCCGGGACACAGCCTGGGCAGTCAAGCCGTAATGGCGATGAAACCAGATGACAGCGGTAAGAACGTCCACGTACCGGCTATAGAGTTAGAGACTGCCGGTCGAAGCCCGGCGTTTCGACGATGGACTTGGCGACTCAGACCGACCCACGGAGCCGAGAGCTATACAGCGAGTAGAGAATCAGGCCGAGGCCCGTGATCTCCAGCAGCCGCGAGACGAGCGGTAGCACCGAGGTTCGAACGAACGAGGCAGCGGGGAGGACGGGCGACAGCAGGGCAACCCCCAGCGAGAGGGCAAACGGGGCGATAGTGACGAACCCGAGACCAGCCGCCAGATACAGCATTCGCTGGCTCTGGTTGCGGCGGTAGCCGCGGTAGGCCTGAAAGACGATCATCAGGCCGAGGGTCATCGCGATCAGCGTGGCCGTGACCAGTGCCAGATAGAGGCCGGTTTCAACAGCGGTCATGGCTAGATGCCCTCCCAGAGTTCGGTGAACCGGTCGGCGGCGTCGGTTGGTTCGCGGGACACGTCGGCGGTGAGTCCCTCCTCGTCGAGTTCGATCGCGACTGACTGTAACGTGGCTTCGTAGGTGCTGTAGTGGTGTCCATCGTCATCGAGTTCGGTGCGTTCGGTTATCAGGTCGTGCGCTTCGAGCGTGTCGAGTCGCCGGTAGACGGTCGGAAGTGAGGCGTCACACGCCTCGGCGAGTGCCTTCGCCGATTTCGGTTCGGCACTCGCGGCTACGAGGATCGGGCGTGCGTACTCGTCGTCGAGGACCGAGAGCAGCTCCTCGATAGAGAGCTCCTCACTCACGATTCCTCCTTCGACCGGCCGGCCGGTATAAACAGGGGACTGTTTTCATGCTCCGAAATCGTGAACGACTATCACCGGCGCTATGGCTCACGCTGCGGGCTCGGCATCGGTATCTGGCGTCGCCTCGGCGTCAGTGCCGGTCTCGCTGTCTGTCGGATCGTCGCCGCTGTCGAGATCCGACCGCTGGCCGCCAACAGCGTCCACAGCGGTGATCTCGGCGTAGGCTCTGGCGATGACGGCCGCCGAGAGCGTCGTCACGAACGCAGTGAACACGAGTCCGACGGGGAGAAACAGCAGCTGTGGGACGGAAGACATGAACGCTTGGGCGGTATTCGGATCGGAGAGCTGGTTCGGTGTGCCGACCGAACTGACCGCACTCTGAACGGCGATCAGACCGACCGCAAGTCCCCCAAGCTTGAGACGGTGTCCGCGGGCGATATCCCAGCTGCCACGCAACGAGTCGACGACCGGGCGATTGCGAACACTGATCTCGTGGAGGACGAACATGAGATGGATATACAGTAGCAGTCCGACAACAAGCATTCCGAAGAAGCTCGCGGAAGACACGAACACGGCGCCAATAATCCCGATCAAGTCCGGCAGGAAGCTAAGCGCTCCGACAGCCGCCATGATCCCAGCCACGAGGGCTAGCGGAACCACGAACGAGAGAATGAACGCGACCAAGATGATGACGCCGATCAGCAGGCTGGCAATCAGGCCACGAGCGGTAGCTCGACCGAGGTGGCCGAAAAGGTGGACGTCCGGGATATGATCGGTCACGCCGTCGACGAAGGTACGGATCGTGATGATCGTGATCGGTGTTGTGACGATAGCTGTAAACACTGTGGTAAGCCCGACGGTGAGGGCAGTCACCGGGGTAGGAATCGACTGCCCGATCGGCACGCCGGCAACCGGGTCGAGCCCGACACCCGTCGAGACGGGGAGTTGTCGCGTCGCGGCGACGGCGACGAGCAGGAGACTGACCAGTTGCGCACAGGCGTTGAGCCCGACGAAGACCGCACCGTTCCGCGAAAACGTGAGCCGTAACCCGTCGGTTACCGCGGTTCGAAGACGGAAAGCCATACAGACGCTGCAACGGACACCTCAATAAACCACCACTGTCGGTTTCAGAGCCGGAAACACCACCAGACATTTATATACCGGTTTGGCGAGGACGCTGTCTGATCGCCAGCGGGATCGGCTCGTGGCAGCTTTCCTGACTGTCGCTCGTACCAACAGAAGGGCACAGGATTGATTGTGGAGCAGCCGACATGTACGGTAATGGCTGAGATCAGCGAGGGGGAGACCGTCGAAATCGACGCGAAGTCATTCACAAAGCTACAGGATCTGATCGCCGAGCTCGAACAGAGCGGCCAAGAGCTGGGCGATATGATGGAGTCCAACAACGATGTCGTGCAGGGCTACGCCCCGAAGCTCAACGAGATCAACGACGAGGTTTCCGATCTGACCGCGACGATAGAAGAGATCGCCGCCACGATCGACGAGGTCGACGAGAAAGCCGAGGAGGCCGCCGAACTGGCCGAGCATGGCGAGGAATCGACACAGGAGGCCGTCGAGGCAATGCACGACGTGACAGATGCCTCCGAGACGGTATCCGAAGAGATCCACGACCTGCAGGAGAAGGCCGACGAGATCGACCAGATCGTCGAGGTTATCAACGGGATCGCCGATCAGACCAACCTGCTCGCGCTGAATGCCTCGATCGAGGCCGCCCGCGCCGGCGAGGCCGGCGACGGGTTCGCCGTTGTCGCCGACGAGGTAAAGAATCTCGCCGGTGAATCACAGGAAAACGCGGAGACCATCGAGGACATGATCAACGCGATTCAGGCCTCCACCGAGGAGACTGTCGAGAGCCTCGACACGATGAACCAGCGGATCGAAACCGGGATCGGCGAAATCGAACGAGCCGCGGACAATCTCTCGGATATCAACCGCAGCATCGAGGAGGTTTCGACCAGCCTGATTCAGGTCTCCGATGCGACAGACGAGCAGGCCGAGAGTACACAGGAGGTAGCTGGACTCGTCGACGATACCGTCGACGGGCTCAACAGCGTCGTCGACGCGATGGAGAACACCGAGGCGTCGGCCAGAGAGCATCAGAAGCAGATCGTCGACGTCCGACAGCTCGTCGACAAACAGATCTGAGCCCATTCACCTGCCTGTTTTGACGATTAAAAAATGAATCGACAGTGCGAACGCCGGTAGTCGCGGAGGCCGCGGAGTTGCCTACTCGGCGTCAGGAGCAACCAACTGCACTGGCTGCGTCGACGAGCGTCGACTGATCGAGCTGGCCACCAAGTGAGTATCGCATACCGTCACAGCTCCAGCTAACCGAGGTTGTATCACCATAGCTACTGGCCGTCCCTGTCGTGTTACCGATGGTGACCGATTCGCCGTCAGGCATATCAGATGACTCGTTGGAGACCGAGAAGTACGCACCCTTGTCACCGTTCGTATAGCTCAGACTCGTTGTCGAGGTGCCGTCGATCACCATCTCTTGGATCGTCTCAATGGTGTACCCATCCGGCATGTCCGGTTCGACGACCTCGTAGGCCGTCGCCTCGTTGGCCGCGCTCACCGAGTCAAACTCAGTCGTGTCCGGGGTCGAGGTCTCCTGGAGTTCCGCGCCCTCCGGTGGCTCGAAGGAGAACGTGTCGTCGTCGACTGGCTCGTTGAAGCTCACGCTTCGGTGCGTCCACGACATCGTCGTCGTGGTCCCATCGTAACTGTAGCTCGTCTCGTAGGCCAGCGGGTACCAGTGTTCCTGATCCGCTTTAATCGTAATCGTGCTATCTCGCTCGGTCCGCGTGAGTTCGATAACATGGACATCCCGACCGGCGACAGTATCGGTCCCCTTGTACGAGACTTCACTGTTGTTGAGGACGCGCTCAATCGTGTCAGCGTCGAAGTAGCCCCCGGAACGATTGTAGTCGAAGTCGTACGTGGTGTACGTGTTTTCGCTCGCATCGTATCTATACGTCTTGTCACCGGTATTGACACGGAGATCACCCGTCTCACGGTACTGGCCGCCCTCGATCACCTTTGTGCGGACCTTGTTCGGCGGCTGACGGACGTACTCGGTGACGGTTGTATTCGTCTCACCGTCCCGGGTGGTCTCCATGACTTTCACCCCTTCCACTGTGTCAATATCGTCAAGTCGCTGTTGCATCTGTTCGGCGATACGATCGGGATTTGGGTCACCGCTGATCGCGGACGCACAGCCGGCAGTGACGGCCAGCACCGCGACAAGCAGGACACCAAGTGTCAGTCGTGATCGTGACATTCCATTCGGCTAATACGCCACATGGGACATAAGTGGGCGAACCGGTTTGCAGAGCCTGAAGTCACGACCGGTGGCCGCTCGCTCCGGCGGGCTACCGCTCGAGCAACGAGTCTACGAGCCGGGTAAACCGATCTACCATCCGGTCGGACAGCGACGGCGTGATCTCCTCAAGGGGTCCGACCACCTCGGCGGGATTCGAGACGACGAGCGTAACGTGGTTGTGCGTGTCTCGCTCCTTGTCGACAAGCCCCTGTTCTTCGAGATGGTCGAGATGCCATTCGAGTGTGCTTCGCGCGATATCAAGGGAATCGGCGACGCTGGCCGGCGTTTCGGGCCCCGATTCGAGCAGCACGAAGAGAATGTCACGGGCTGTCTCACGGCGACAGACCGCGATCGCGCCGCGCTCCCAGGCGTCGTACTCGGGGGTGTAGTAGTGGGTGCGTCCGTAGTACTGGTCGGCGACGACGGCGTCCTGACCGGTGAGTTGCTTCAGGTGATACTGGACCTGTCCGGGCGCGAGATCGAGCGCCCGAGTCAGGGCGTTGAAGTGTTCGCCGGGGTGTGTGGCGATGTACTCCTGTATGCGGTCTCTGTTGTGTGTCATGCGTCGAACTCCGGATTGGTCGTGGTGCGTGCGTTGTAGACAGCGGCGATGACGAGTGCGACGAGGACGACATCAAGCCCATGTTCGAGGAGGTGGTGACTCGCCGGCGACAGCATGCCCGTCACGCTGAGTCCGGCGACGAGCGACCGGGCGAGCAGGGCAGATATGGCGGCAACGATCAGCAGATACGACTGTGAGCGCCGCCGGACGAACGCCCCCAGTCCCAGCCCAAGCAACACCGCCGACCCAAGTGCTGCGATAGCGATCAGGGCAAGCAGTGGCAGCGACTCCGGGCCGAAGGTACTGCTGTGCAGCGGTCTGGCAGTCGCCATTAGCTGCATATTGTGACTCAAGCCACCTGAGCATCCCGGTTGCGACGGGCACAGTTCGACCACACGAGCCATGAGCGCCGACATCACGCGATCACCGGCTGAGAGACGATCCACAGCGAGAGCATCGTGTACCCGATCATCAATACGACCAGCGGCATGTGACCACGTCTGGCCGCAGCCTGCCCCTCGTATCGCTCGACGGCGACCCTGTGTGCCGCAACAACGGCGACCACGTGACCCAGGACGATCAACACGACCTGCGAGCCCCAGAACACCGGCAGCGAGAGCCACGCAAGCGGTGAAACTGTCTCGACAGCCACGCCGAGTTGTTGGCCGACGACGACGGCCAGCTGCCCCAGATTTCTGAGAACGTACGGATAGTTGTGGGCCACCTCGTAGGCCGCCGCGATGGGGAGCAGCGTCGGCGCGAACCAGCGGCCGGCCGCCAGCCAGTCGGTGGCGCTCCCTGCGCCGAGTCGCTCGACGGCCCAGATGCCGACACCGAAACTTCCGACGAAGCCCGCGAGGCCGACGAGATAGAGCAGAACGCTCGTTTCGGGCCCGCTCGACAGCGTCTCGCGAACACCAAAGAGAACTGACTGGAAGCGGGCGGTGTTCGTAAACCCGTCAAAACTGACCGTGTACACCGTCGCGATCACAAACACCACGAGCGAGCCGTGCTCGACCGGATCGAGACAGCCTCGCCACGGCGGCCGAACGCGAAGCGAGTACGAGCCATCTTCGGTGGCCGTGATCGTCAGTGGCGCGACCCGACCGAACAGCCGGTACAACACGCCCAGCGGGTCGGCCTCTCGCAGCCACCTCGGTCCGTATGCGACCGCCCCGCCGACCATCACCATCGCATACACCGCCACGATGACCGTCGTCAGCCGCGGTGATTGCGGAAAAACTGTAAGCGTCTCTGTGATACCGAGCAACAGGACGAACCCGACACCCGCCGGCCACGCTTTGAGCGCGGCAGGATACGACCCGAGCACCGATAGTTCCCGATTTTCGAGCCGCGTGAGACCGTCGTAGACCGCCCGCCACGGCGAGATGAGTGACCACGGGCTGCCGACGAGAATCGAGATGAGTGCAACGCCGCGAAACCAGACCGGCCAGACGAACAGCGTGACGATATTCTCGGCTGCGACCTGCCGGCCGGTGATCCCGACGACGAGGGCATACGCGACCGCCAGCAGGAAGCTTCCACGGGCCCCGTGTCGAACGCCGGTCGCCAGCCAAGAGGGGATGGTCGCCACCGCACGTGGAGACCGTGTCGTCGACTCCGGGGTGGCGGCCAGCCAGAGCGCGGTCAGCCCGACCGTTCCGCCAGCGCCGGCCAGCAGGAGCGGCAGCGGGAGCGGCGCGCTGAACCGCGAGGTGACGATCTGGTGGGCTCGACCGAGCTGGGGAACAGCGATCAGCGCAACGAGAACTGGGAGGCTGCGAGCCAGCCACACTGTCGCCCGGCGGTCGGCCATCATGTCTCGCTACGCAACGAGCGAGCAAAGGTGATTGTGGTTCGACCCTCGAAAGTCAGCACCGAAAGGCAGTCTTTTGCGCGCCCCGCGAAAAGCACGAATATGCGCCGCCGGACCGTCATCGCGCTCGTCGGCATCGCTGTGCTTGCCGGGGGGCTGGTCGTCGTGGGCGTCGGCGGGTTTGCCGCGGGTGGCAGCCTGACCGAAATGTGGATCAGTGATACACCACGTGACAATCAGGTCAATCATCACGCTATCGGGGTCGGGCCCGACGGCGAGGTGATCGTGATCCCGGTTTCCGAGGTTCCCTACAGCGATGTGCCGATCACCAACATGTCGTGTTCGCTCGTCCGGGTCCGGCCCGACGATGGCTCGACGATGTGGCGAAACGGGATGCCAGCCGATGACTGCTTCACGCACGCCCTGACCCAGCCCGCAATCGAGGATATCGACGACGACGGCAGCAAGGAGGTCGTTGGCTCGACAACCGAGGAAGCACTGGTCGTCCACGAGGCAACGACCGGACGCGAGGTACAGCGACTCCCGCTGGTCAGTTACGGCTACGGACGACCGACACTCGCCGACTTCCGACCGACGGCTGGCACGGAAATCGTGACCAGTGATATCACCGGACACGTCCTCGCGGCGACAGCAACTGGGGGCGAACGCTGGCGTGTGTCGCTCAACGAGACGTTCGGCGGACGGGTCTCGACGTACGATGCACCCACTGTCGCCGACGTGGATGCCGACGACGCCAGTGAGGTCGTCGTGGGAACCAGCGAGGGGGTGGCCGTGATCGCAGCGAACGGATCGGTTGCGTTCACTAGCCCTGTCAGTGCCGACGACATCGTCGTCGCGCAGGCCGACAGCGATCCAGCCGAGGAGATCTTTGTCGCAGCCTCCGGCCACGTCACAGCACTCGACGGGGCAACCGGCAGCCGCGAGTGGGAGCGCTCCTTCAGTGGGATGAATCGCATCCGGCGAACGGCGAATCCAGACGGCAACGGAGTGACGCTCTATGTGGGGCGAGTCACCGGTGAAGCCATCGCACTGGACGCACAGACGGGAGACACCGAGTGGAAGACAACCGTCGCTACTGGCGAGGATGCGACCTTGCCGCCACCGGTGGTTGCTGACGTGAACGGCGACGAATCCATGGAGGTGATCACGGTCACCAACAGCGGTCGTGTGGCCGTGCTCAATGCGGGGTCAGGAGCGGAGCTGGCTCGCTATGAGCGGGCGGTCCCGATTTGGACGTTCCCGACGCCGGCCGATATCGATGACGACGGCAGCGCGGAGATACTCGTCCGGTACGGTGATGGCCGTGTTGTCGCACTTGACTACGCCAGCAACTGACTCCGCTGCTCTGAGTCGACAGCGAGGCGCGATGACGACGCACTCCGTCTTATTGCAGGTAGGTAGGATTCAGGGAATGTAGACAGCAAGCAGGCCCCCAGCGGCGATGCCAGCAGTCGCTTTCAGAACTGTTTGCCACCGCCAGCTGGTGAGGCCATACCAGATGAGACCAACCGGGATAGCCGGCAGTGTCTGGCTCGCCCAGACCGGCAGTTGTGAGCCGATATTCGGGTACAGATACAGTAGACCAACAAGCGCGACGATTCCGCCGACGAACGCCGTAATTCGATCCCATTGAACGGCCGACAAATCCAGTTCTTCGCTGGGCGGCGTGCTACCGATGAGTTCGCGTTTGGAGGGCATACTACCCTTCTCGGGATTTAGAATAAAGAAGTTGTGCTCCCCCGGTACAGTACCCGCGACGACGAAATCGCTATTTTCGACAGGTGATGGCCGACGGAATAAGAGTAAAGCTGCACGGCGCTCTCGATCACTGGCCAGCAGTGACCAACCGCGACACCCAGTCAACGATGCTCACAGCCATGACGCGGAGGGTCGGAGCACGCGCCTGCCGTGGAACGAATGAGATAGTGGTGTCTTCGGCGATGTGACCCGCGTACTGCTCGTGGCTGTCTCCCGACCACTGAACCACCGTCTCGTTACTGAACGCACCGGGTGACCCGTGGGGCTGGTACGCCGGGGGAGCCCGCAGTGTTAGCCTGTCAGCACCCGGGTATGGGCTGCCCTCGCCACCGCTGGCCAGCGGCGGGGCGCCACGGGTGTGAAACGCGTCGAACTGCAGGACCCCGAGGGTTCTGTGAGCGAGGCTGCGCGACGAGTACCGCACCCGTAACTCATCGTCCACGAGGGCTGTTCGTAGATTTCGCCGATCACTGACGAGGCTGTTGGAGACATCACGGACAATGCCGGTTCGGAGTGACGCATTCTGTAGTTGAGTACTCCCATTTCTGAGCGTAACCTGAGCCACAAATGTTGCGGTGCCATTTGGGGTGAGTTGGATCTGCATGCTGGTCTCACCGCGGTTGAGGCCCACACCGTGTGTTTCGGCAGCCGCGTCGAGTTGTGCTGTGCACACACCACAGACCGGCTCTGGTGGGGCCTTGGCCGTGACAGCCGACCCCGTGGCGACCCCTGCCAGAAGCAACATACTCACGAGCGCAACGAGGCGGAGGGCGGTGGTATCAGCTGAGTGCATCGTGGACGCTATCTATCGAGGCTGCGATTCTTGTTTTGGCTTTCTATCGTTGCGTGACTGAACTCGGGTCGGCCATTCAGCTGTAGTCATAGACTATCGCAAACGATTGCGGCGACGGCAAAAACGAAGAACGACCAGAGAGACGATCGCTGCAGTCGGTATAGACCCTGTTCGTTCTTGATAAAGCGTGTGGCATGCGAGCGATGCGGAGGGCAAAGCTGGCGGCGATCAGCCCCGCAACGACCGGTACGCCAGCAGCTACGAGCGACCGCGCGGGGACCACGCTCGATGTCATTCCTGTCTGATATGGTGAACAGACGCAGATAAGGGTGGCCACTCCCCGGTGGTTGAGTGCGAGGCAGGAAGCGTCGATCCCGGTGATTGATTAGCTGAGGCTGTTTTCAGTCGATATGACCACCGAACTGTTGTGCACCCCTGCAGGCGAAAACTGGCGACACGGATCGCTGGCCGTCACCGGGGGCACCTCAGCGGGCGACACCGAGACAGGGATCGCACCTCCGACCGTGCTGACGATCAGATGACCGACGATAGCGAGAGCGAGTCGGGACGGGTAACACTCGCGTTCTCGCTGTCGGCAATCGACAGACTCGCCGACCCGGCTGCGGTCTTCGAGGATGCAACAGCCTGGAGCCGATCGATCGGGATCGTCGACGACGACATCAACCGGATCGAACAGGTTGTCGCCGAGCACGACCTTCGACAGGATTTCGATATGGCAGACCGCGACAAGTGGTTCGCACTCGAAGAGATATGCGAGACGGAGTCGACACCGCGACACGTCTACGTCGGGGCGAGCGACGCGGATATGCGGGTTGCAACCATGTTTTGCTGGGAGTACGTCAACATCGCTGAAGCCGCCGAGAAATCAGACTGGGAGCTATCCGAGACGCCATCTGGGTCGGGTCTTGTCGGCCGGTTGGTGACCGCGCTTCGAGCGCAGTTCAGCTGAACGACGTCGACTCACACTGGGAAGGTGGGTTGGGTGTGACCGACCGGCGGAAATTTAGAAACCCAAGTGTCGGAGTGACTCCAAGTTGCGTTCGGTAACGCGACCGTTTCAGGCGTTCTCATCCGGGCGATGCCACTTGTCGCGAACCTGTTCGGCCGAGAGCACTGTCGTGTCGAAGCTCCCGTCGTCTGGGGCGCGAACTCTGACGCCGTCCTCGGTAACCTCGGCTACCGTGCGTGAGATCTGTCGGGAGCCGCCACCGGAGCCGTACCGCTCTCTCGACCGAACGATCGTATCTCCCGGTTCCAACTCGGCTGGCGATACCATTGTATTGGTCTGATTGACTTACCCGGTACAAATCAGTTACCGGTTTGCGGCTGCACTGTCTGCTTGTGGCTGTGGAACTGTGACCGTCAGCGGGAGTCTAGCTGGTCAGGTTGCTCGATTTCGTCCTCGGAGGAACGACGACGGCGGGCGATACCGAGTGCTGCGACGACTGCCACAGCGGCGATGCCTGCGATTGACGTTTTGCTGAGTGTCATAAGCAGTCTACCCAACGCGGAGACACCTCTTCAAACGCTACACTCTGTTTCAGACCCTGTAACAGCGACGGTTGCACTCATCTTGGTCTCACGGACTCAGAATGTAAACCGACACACAGCAATCAAGCAACTCTCGGCGTGCCTGGAGGCAGTGAGGGCGTCGCTTTCGTGAGATGAGAGTGCTGTCTCGATAGTCAGTCGATCGCGGTGTTGAGATCACGAACGACCGACAACACATCGCGCCACTGATCCGGCGTTCCCGGCAACTCGCGGTCAGTGTCGGTGTCGTCGATCAGGTCGGTGATCGTCCGCCTGACGGTTTCCGGATCGTCGATCCGCCGAAACGTCAGATCGCGGCCACCGGCAACCTCGACGGTGACCGTGCCGTACCCGAATATCGAGCCGGTCACCGATTGACTGTAGGCGGTATTCTGTACCTGTGGCACTCCAACACGGCGAACGGTTCGACCCGCCACGCCCTGTTTGTGCCATATCGCTCGGCTCGTGACGCGATAGCTGGTATGGCGCACGCGGAGGAACTGCCAGACGGCAATCCCGACACCGAGAAGACTCCCCGCTGCCAGCCGCGGATCAACCAGTAGTGCGGCCGCCACGGCGACAGCGACAAGCACCACGCCGGCGGCGATCCCACCGATGGCAGCCGACCACCGTGGGCGGCCGTCCCAGACGAGTGTCTCGTCGTCGTCCTGAAACCACCACTCGGCTGTCATGGCTCTCGCTGTGTCGTCTCAGCCGAGGATCCATCCACCGTTTGTGACTTCTCAGTGGCTCCCCGAGTGGTGTCGCGTGAGAGATCCTCCTCAGCCGTTACGGCGGATCGAATCGCGCGCAGTTCCACGAGGATCTCGTCGAGCACGTCGTCGGTTGTGGCTGTCTCGTCTGTCCCGTCCTGCTGGCGCGAATCGATCTCTCTGGCGATCAGTTCCTGGACGGCAGCAGGCTCGGGAATGCTACGGAACTTGAGTTCGACACCAGACCCACCGGCAGTGCTCACATCGACCGAGCCGTAGCCCAGCGACGAGCCTACCGCCGACTGCGAGTAGGAGATGTTCTGTACTTTGTCGAACCCGATCTGCTGGACATCCCGCGAGAGAATGCCGCGCTTGCTGTAGAGGCCCTTGTTCGTGACCACATAGTTGGTATTCGTGTACTGGAGATAGCTGCCTATGAGTATCGGAATTCCAATCAGGACGAACGAGAGTGGAATCCCGATCACCAGTCCGGGGACGACGCTGTACTTGTGTGGGGTGCTGGCCCAGCGGATCGATTCGTCGTCGTCGACGGAGAGCCAATCGAGATCCGGTTCGGCGGTGACACCAGAACTCGCTGTCGGGTCATCCTGAACGGCTGAAGGGGACATAGTTTCGGGGAGGCTAGCGGGGGGTAAAATCCCACCGAAGGGTCAAATATGGATTTATGTACTTGGTACTCTGGTCAGTTCAGGTGCATTTGTGAACATGACTCCTACAGGAGTGATCCGGGCTATCACCTGTTTTACATCAAGTTAGTCAGGACTGCTTACAGGACAAACAGTATAAATAGCCCAGACGCACTGATCAGTGCGAGAGCATACTTCAGTGCTCGCCACCACAGTTGACTGACGAGTCCCGAACGGCCAGTATCAGCGATGAGCAACGGTGTTTGATCAGTGCCTGTTACTGTGTATTCGTCGTTGTGTTCCTTGACCTCACCGAGAATAAAGAGCTGTTGGCCGGCGCTGATGCCGCGAGCTTCGATACCGTAGGCGTCAGCTGAGATATCGTCGGTACGCAGATTAACAACATCTCGCAGTTGGGTGGCAGGACAGTCCCCGATGGCGGTTTCCAGTGAAATATAGATGCTATCCCAGAGATGTCGCGTCACAAACGTCGGGAGACTGGTATTACTCACTGGGTCGCCAATATCCAGATCAGAGAGAGTATCAGTATCGTAGAGTTCGCGGAGCCAATCGAAGTCGATGCTGAGTTGCTTGCCATGGGTGGACACTCCGAGTTTACCGGCCTCTATCCCGGCTGCGAACGTGTTCCGTCCGCCCCGAAGTTCGCCGCGGTCGAAATCGTATGTATTTCGCCCTGTATCTGGCGTCCATGCGTGCCAGATATACGCCCCAACTGGCCCATCAGCCGCATCGAACAGGCGGTCTGCGACGGCAGCGGATTCCTCAACGGTGACCTGTCCCTCAACCGCGACCTGCTGGCCGTCCGTAAGTTTCGGTGTATCGTCGGTCGGCGTGCCCCAAACTGCAAGCGTTGCGCGCACAATGACTGACAGTCTGTGGAGTGCCCAGAGCATCACCAATACAAAAACGACGCCGAGAAGTGCTTCGCCGAGTCC
>KI543189.1:47186-52187 GCA_000496215.1 uncultured archaeon A07HN63 | reverse complement strand
GCTGCGTACAGCCAATATCGCTCGTCGTTGAGTTGGATCACCGTTTCGTCAACCGCAACGTGATCCGGGTTCTTTCCAGAGGTGGGCTGTAAATCGGCCTTGTGAATCCAGTTATGAACGGTTGACCGAGCGCGTTCGACACCGAATATTTCAAGCACAGAAACAGTATTCGAAAGCGATAGTCCAGACAGATGTAGCTGAATACTGAGCTTCATCAGAAATTCCGGTGTCGCTTCTCGTTCCACAAAGGCTAACTCAATTTGGTCGATACTGCCACTGAGGCGTCCGAATTCTTCCATAAGCACTGAGAACTCGTGACGCCTCACCTTTCAGTCCTTATCTGAACACCGCCGTTTCGACCAGCTGCCGACGGTGGTCGTCGTCAGCGCGAGCAGGATCAGCGTCGCCGTCGCCAGATGGGCGGTGACGACAATCGGCTGGAGCGCAGCGGTGACGGTCAGCCCGCCCAGTACGATCTGCAGCGGCAGGAGCAACACGGCGGTAGCCGCTGACCAGCGAATAAGGCGACGATCAGCCCGTGTCCAGCCACACAGCGCGGTGGCGACGATCAGCAGCCCGACGATCATCGCCAGCCCGCGGTGAGCCCATTCAGCGAAGATTTGGAGTGCCGAGTACGGGGAGTTGGTCATGATCTCCGGGTGGAAGAATGGGACGACCGTTCCGTAGCACATCGGCCAGTCGGGACAGGATAGCCCGGCACCGATGGCACTGGTGTACGCGCCGAGCAGCATCAGGACGTACGTTCCTGCAAGCGTGACCGCGGCGAGCCGGTGGTATCGAATCCGACCGACGAGGGCTTCGATACCGAACGGATCGATAGCTGTATCCATGTTCGCCCCCGTTGCTATTCGATACTGATCGTTGCCGGTGACATCGCACCCTTCAGTCCGCCAAAGGCCGTTTCGTACCCCTCGTGTCTGGCAGTCTGTGGCTGCACCGTCGGCCGAAGTGTGAGTTCGTCACCGGACGCAATGCTATCGACGACTGCGCCGTAGTGATAATCGAGAGCCGGATCGAGTGTCGGGGTCAACCCCCCGTCGTAGATCGTCTCACCGTCTCGGGAGAGCGTCCCGGCCAGCCCCATCGCCGGGAGCACGGTCCTGTTGTATCGCGTCCGGGCCGAGACGGCCAGATACTCGCCGTCGCCCTCGACACCGGCTGGCGGCGTTGCAAGCGAGGTGACGACCAACTGCGCATCGTTACTCGTGGCGGTGCCGCGGACTGTGCCCGGCAGTTCCGATTCGGCTGGCGCAATCGACAGCGGCATCATCTCCATCGACATTGGCTCGACAGCACCGCGGTCACCAGCGCGGTCATCCAGCACCTCGTAGCTGATTTCTGATTTTGCCTGTTCGCTATACTCGAAGGGGATCTCGGCGGTGACCGGCTCGGCGAATCGATCCCGGAACGAGCCGGTTCGTCGCGTGGACATCGCGCCGACGCTGAGTTCGACGGTGTACTCGCCGTCGCCGTCCAGCCCGAAGTTCGCGCCGTAGTGAAACCCCATCGGCTGGGAGAGCATCGGGTAGATGGTCTCCTGTGAAACCAGCGAGTCGTCCTGATTGATCGCGACCGAGAGCCCGGTATCCGGCAGCACAGTCTCCGTTTCGGGGTCCCAGACGCTGGCCATCAGGTGGACATCATCGTCCTCGGCAATAGCGGTTCGGTTCACCGAATCACCGTTCACGTTCCAGAACCGATGGGCGTAGCTGTACATCAGTCCGAACGCGTAGTCGCCCTGCGTCGTCATCCCGGACATTTCCATCCCCTCGATGTGGCCCGGAACGTAGATTCCGTCAGGGCGATTCTCCGGCACCGGTGGGTTGCCAATGGACCCTGTTTCGAAGGCCCCTGAACAGCCGGCCACCGCGACGCTGGCGGCCACTGCGCCACTGCTTCGCAGGAACGAACGACGTTGCATATGTTTCCCTCGGTGACGACACAAAAAGGGCGTTCTGGTGCGGTTATCGAATCGCCGTTTTCGCTGGCACCTCCTACTCCGGCTGTGGCGTCGGCAGGGATCGATGGCGGCGAGGCGGCACGAGGAAGTACCCACGCCGACGAACGAAGATGTACTCCAGAATGCCGTTGTTGACGCGCTGTCGGACCGCCGGCGTCACCTCCGGCATGTCCGTACCGTTCATCGCCCGCCGAACATCCTCGAAGGCCGAGATATTTCGCTGCAACGACGGGAAAATGGAGACTCGCAACCTTCTGATCCGAGCCGATGTCGTCCGTCGATTCGAAATGCCGGCGAAGCAGTCGCACGTTGCCGTCGGCGTCCCGGTTGGCGCGGGCGGCTTTCTGGGCGTGGCCGACGCGGCCGTGGTCCAGCGCCTCCGACTCGATGTCGTCGACGAACTGGTCGATCCCGCTGTCGCTGCCGAGGTTCGAGCCGACACCCTCGACGAGGTCCTGCTCGGCGTGACTCGGGCTGAACATCTCCATCACCCGCTCCTCGAAGGACTGTTCCTCGTACCAGTCGTCGAGTCGTTGCCGGAGGTTGGCGATGACCTTCGTCGTGCCACCCGCGAAGGGCCCATCCTCAAACGACACGTAATCCTCGCTGGCCTGATTGCCGCGGAACCCGGCCTCGAACCCCATGAACAGCGGCGACGCCTCCGGCACCGGCTTCGAGTCGGGGACGCCCTCGGCGTCCTGATTGCTGGCGGGCAGCCCGGCGCCGACAAACCCGCTCCGGCGGGAGTCGACGGTGGCGACATCGGTCAATCGCGCGTCGACTGGCTCGCCGTTGGCCGTCTCGCGGTCGCCGGTCAGTGCCGACTCGGCTTCGAGAACGACCGCCGCGCGGTCGCTGGCAAGGTGGACGACGGCATCCTGTGTGTCGAACGTTGGCGTCTCGAACGGCGACAGCGGCTCCGGCTCCGGGAGGTCGATCCCATCGGGCAGCGATCGATCAAATCGCTCGAAATACGACGGCGAGTACGCAATCGAGAACAGCAACCCCTCGTGGCTCCACTCGTAGGCCCGATCAAGCACCGACAGCGCGGTTTCGAGCGTCGCTCGCGCGTCGCCCGACGGCGCGCCGCCCTCGTCAAAATTCACGTACAGCAGTAGCTGGTGGTTTGGTAGCTGTGAGTTACCGTGCTCGTCGTGGCGGATATACTCGCGCCATGCGTGTTGCCGCGGCGGTTTCGCCGCCGGATCGCCGGTAGGCACCGGCTCGGCGGCAGCCTCGCGGTCGAGACACGCGCTCAGCGCGGTTGCCCCGCCGAGGGCGACGGCCCGCTTGAGATACGCCCGCCGGGGGAGGTCATCGTCGAGAAGCTCCATCGTATCGCCGCTTGGGCCTCGATACCAACGGCGTTTGTGGTTTGACTCTCGAATGGTGACGAATGAGCAACCGATCTTGTGAGACGGGAGACTGACGACACCCCCGGCTGGAGAACAACGTTTATGCCCGGTTCGGCCCGAATACGCAGTATCATATGGCCGACGGGAGACGACTCGGCGAAGCTGCTCTGGTTGTCGTCGCAGTCTTTGCGTTGCTGTTGTCGGCGGCGTTTCTGCCGGTCGTCTCGTTGCTGGATGGTGGGAGCGTCCCCGGTGAGCTACCGGGGGAGGCAAACCCAGAACTGCCATCTGGGCTCAGCAGCGGCGGCCAACAACAGGCCGAACTCCCCGATATCGGCGCGCCCGGCCAGATAGCCGGCGGCTCGCTTTCGCAACCGCCAGAGCAGACACAGATCAGCGGGGGGCTCTCCGGCGCCAGCCGAGTTCCCCTGTTCACTGTCCAGTCACCGGTCAACACGTACTGGCGACAGACCGCCTACAGCCGATACACCGGCACGGGCTGGGACCAGTCGACCGACCAGCAACCGCTTGAGGAAGGCGTCCCGAACGACGACCTGACGAGCGACGACACCCAGTTTTCGTATCAGGTGACGCTGCTTCAGGGCGGGACATCGCTCCCGACGGCGTGGCAGCCGGAATCGGTGCGAGTTACCGGCGACTCGTCGCAACCATCGTTGCGTGTCTCCGCCTCCGGCGGCATCCAGAGCGAGCAATCGCTTTCCGAGGGTACGACGTATGTCGCCGAGAGCGCGGCGCCGACGCGGAACCCGTCCGTGCTCCGTGACGCGAACGGCCGCGCGCCGCCCGCGGTCCGAGACAGATACACACAACTTCCGGTTGGGACCTCGGACCGCATCGAGCAGTTCACCGACGATATCACAGCCGGAGAACGTTCGCGCTACGAGCGGGTGGCCGCGATTCAGGGGTGGCTCAAGACGAACAGGGGTTACTCGCTCGACACGTCGATCGATCCCTCGAAGCCGATCGCCGAGCAATTGCTGTTCGAGGTCGACACCGCCTACTGCCAGCAGTTCGCGACGACGATGGCGGTAATGCTCCGCACACAGGATATCCCGGCTCGTTACGTTGTCGGCTTCGCCCCCGGAAAACAGGTTGGCACCGACGAGTATCTCGTCACCAGCGATAGAGCCCACGCGTGGGTGGAAGTCTACTTCGAGGATGTCGGCTGGGTCCGGTTCGATCCGACGCCGTCGGGTGACCTGCCGGTATCGACGCCGGAACCACCGTACGAGATCTCGCTGAATCGGTCGGCGGTCGTCGGCGCGCCGGTCAGTGTGAGCGTGACGAAAAACGAGAGCGGGGTGTCAGCCATCCCCGTGTTCGTCAACGAAGACCGCGTCGGCTGGACGGACGCGTCGGGGGCGGTCGAAACGACGCTTCCATATGCCGATGAGGTGACGATCAGCGCCGGCGAGGGACCATCCGAAACGAAGTACACCGACGATCTGGAATCAGCGGGTGGCGGCCAGCAGGCTGCCACCTCGCTGACGGGTCTCGCGGCCAGCTTGCCGCTTCCGTTTGCCGGCGTAACGAGGCCGCTACTGGCGGCGATCCTTCCGGGGACCGCACAGGCAGGCAACGGTGCCGGTGACTCCACGGAAACCTATCCACTGGCGAAGAACGCGACGGTGGCTGTCGTCGGCG
>KI543189.1:33145-46330 GCA_000496215.1 uncultured archaeon A07HN63 | reverse complement strand
GCGCACCAGCGACGGCAAATGTGAGTCGGTTCGGAGCACCGGTGTCCGGTACAGGAGTCAGTGTCAACGGTAACCCCATCGGAACGACTGACGCAAACGGGACGGTCGAGTTTACCGTACCAGTCACGAGATCGGCGACGGTCGCGGCGTCGGTCACCGGCGTACGGGGTGAAACGCAACTCACCGGACTGTACCGGAATGCGGTCGGTGTGTTAGTCGGCCTCGCTATCGTGATCGGCGGGCTCGTCGGGTACGCACGGCGGCGGGGGATTACACGAGAGACGGTGCAAACCGTGGTCGTCGCTGCCGGTCGTCGGCTGGCCCGACTTCCCGGGCGAGTGACAGGGGCGATGATTCGGCTCGCCAAGCGGGTCGAAACTGCGGTCCGCTCGCTGTCTCGACGCCTGCGGTCGTGGCCGGCCCTCTTCTCGGCGTCGCTGTCGGAACTTCTCATGCGACTTGATCCACGACGAGCGATCAGGGCCCTCATGGCGTGGCTCCGAAATCAGGCGCAGGCGATTCGCGACCGGGGGTCGGATACCCCTGCTCAACAGTCGGAGAGCGAATCAGCACCCACAGCGGAACAGCGGACGATCCGCTCGCTGTGGGGCTCGTTCGTCACGCTGGTTCGGCCACCGTCGCTGTCGACCCGCACGCCGGTCGAGATCAGCCAGTATGCGATCGATTCGGGACTGCCCAGACAGCCGGTGCAGTATCTCACCGCACTCTACCGTGCCGTCGAGTACGGCCGAGAGTCACCCGACGCCTCGCGGCTCGATAGCGCGCGTGACGCCCTCTCGGAGATTCAGGACGGGGAGGACGAGGAATGACCCGGTACCTCACCGCCCGCAACGTGATCCTCCTCTGTACTATCAGTGTGACACTCGGGTTCGCTGTCGTGATCGGCTATCGCCCCGAACTGCTCCCACCGGGGGTTACCCAGCCGGTCGAACAGGTGCTCGCGTCGGCCGGTCAGCGGGTGACCATCCTCGTCACGGGCGGGCTACTCGCGCTGATCGGGTTGGCAGCCGCGTGGGTCTGGGGCTCTCCCGGAGCAACCGGCGCCTTCGCCGAGGAGACTGTGGGTGAACCGAGCCGCGATGTCGACGTGACCGGGGCCTCGATGACAAAGCGGTACGAGCAGCAGCAGGCCGGCGCCGAGCCGTTCGGCGATCCGGTCCCGGCGTCGCTTAGAGACACACTCGTGCAGCTCTATCGGCATAACCTCGATGAGGGCGATGCTGAATCTTACGTCGACGCCGGGGAGTGGACGACGGATCGCGTGGCCGCAGCAACGCTGACAGAGACCAACGCGGTGAGCTTTCCACTCTGGTACCGCCTCTACAACTGGCTGTATCCCGACCACGCGTACCGATATCGCATCCGGCGAGCGGTGCGAGCCGTCGAGGCGACGTGCGCCGCGGAACTCACGCACTTCTCGCCGCCGAACGAGCGCGCGGTCGGCTCCAGCGGATTCGAACGTTTTTCCGCACCGAGTCGGAGGCTGATCAGCAATGAGGGTCACCCGGTTTGCCGGCATGCGAGCGTACGTGCTGGTGCTCGTCGCCGCCGGCGTCGCGACCGGGAGTGTCGCGCTCATCCTCGCGGGGGCCGTCCCGCTGGTGTTCGTGCTTCACGGCACGCTGACGACGGAACCGGAGGTCGAGGGGAGTGTTCGAGTCACCCGGGAATTATCGCCCGAGACGCCGCTGCCCGGCCAGCCCGTCGAGGTGACACTTACGGTCGACAACACCGGCGGGCGGGCGATTCCAGACCTCCGGCTCGTCGACGGCGTGCCCGAGGAGCTCGGTGTCACCGAGGGCTCGCCGCGGGCCGGTGGGGCCGTGTCGAGTGGTGGAACGCTCACCCATTCCTACACGCTACAGGCCGACAGAGGTACCTACGCGTTCGACGATGTGGCCCTCAGAGCACGCAACAGCAACGGGACGCGGCTGGTCGACGCAACGATGGCCGCCGCCGGCACCACCGAGTTCGAGTGTCGCGTCGATATCGAGGATATACCGGTCCAGCAAACGACGACCTACACCGGCCAGCTACCCACAGACACTGGCGGCCCGGGCGTCGAGTTTTACGCGACCCGGGATCACCACCCCGAGGACCCGGTCAAGCGAATCGACTGGCGCACCTACGCCAAGACCGGCGAGCTCGCAACCATCGATTTCCGCGAACAGCACGCCGCCCACATCACCGTCCTGACCGACAGCCGCAGATCGGCCCACGTCGCAGCCGACGTGACCTCGCCGACGGGCGCGACACTGAGTGCCTACGCCGCGACAATCGCCCTCGACGTCCTCATCAGCGAGGGCCACGAGGTGTCGCTGGGCGCCCTCGGGATCGCCGACCCACAGACCGGGACCGGGCCGCCAGCCTGGGTGGGCCCAGACGAGGGGAAATCATTCACGACCCACGCCACCGCGGTCTGTAACGCGGCCGCGACAGGGGCCACCGAGAACAAATCGACACGGGTGGACGACGACAAGACGGACAGCGCCACGGCGGAGGCGTCGACAGCAACAGAGGAGCAAGCGTATATGACCGACGGCGGGGGTGACTGGGGCCGTGTTCGGTCGCTCGTGCCGACCGGCGCACAGGTCGTGCTCTGTACCCCGGCCACCGACGAGCAGATAATCAGCCTCGTCGAATCGCTCCGGGCCGATGGCCACGAGGTGACCGTGCTCGCCCCACAGACGGCACCGGAGACCATCGGTGGTCGGACGGTCGGCCTCCAGCGCGCGGTCCGGCTCGAACGGCTCCGGTTTCTCGGGGCGACCGTCATCGACTGGGACAGCGACGAGAGACTGCGCGTGGCACTCTCTCGGATACTGGGAGCGGGGGCAGGCTGATGGCGACGAAAACAGCATTCCCCGGGGGCAGGACGACACGGCTCGCGTCGCTGGCGGTCGCGGTCGCGGTCGGCGTCGGGGTCTGGCTGTTGACGACAGTCACGGGAAGCTCTCGGCCGACACTCGCCGCGGCGGTCGGAGGCGTGGCCGTGGGATTCACGATGCTGCTCTGTGATACGGAGACACCGGTCGGGACTGTAATCGGGTCACTGGTACTGCCCGTGGTGAGCGGAGCCGTCGTCCTGCCGCTCGTGCTCACGATCCGTGGCCTGTTTCCGCTGGAGACCTCGGGAATCGAGTCGATTCTTCGGCTCGTCGTCGGGGAAATTGGTGTCACTATCGCCGCTGGGGTGGCAGCCTTCGGCGTGACCGGGACGCTAGACGCCGAGTTTGGCGAGGGGGGCGCGACACGACTGCTGCGAACGCTCGATACGGCGGTGCTCGGTCCCGTGATCGTTCTTGTCGGGCTGGCTATCGTCCGGTTCAACGCCCTGACCGAGATTCCGGCACTGAGCATACAGAACCCCCTTCCCACGGCACTGCTCTTTCAGCCACAGACCACAGCGGCGATCCTGCTCTCCTTCTGGGGACTGAGTACGGTGTTTATTGGGCTTTGCAAGGCCACGCTCGGGGTGGCGCCGATCCGCGAACTCGCTCCACAGACGAAAGCGGCCGAACTCACCACGGCACTCTCCCGACTGCACCGGGCGATCACTGTCGCGTTTATTGCGATCACGGTGCTGACACTGGGCCCGCTGCTCGTCATCATTGCGGGTTTCGACCTGCTCGAATTGGCCCCGCAGTTCAGCCCGATACTCGACCTCTTTGCGGGAGGTGGGCTCCGGCGTGGATTGCTACAGCTGAGTGGGTTGCTGGCGCTGGTGTCGGTGGTGCTGTGGAGCGTGCAGGCGGTGACCGGACGGGTTACTGATGCCGTCAGCAAGCTCACGCCGATCCCGGTCGCCGCCGGGAGTGCGCTGGCTCTATCGCTCGCTGCCGAGCCGTTCGTACCGAAGCTCGTCGCCCGAGTCCCGATGGCGTTTCGCCAGCAGCTACAGCAGGTAGTGACGGCACTGACACCGGTTGGTGTGATTCTGGCCGTCATCGTGGTGGCTATGGGGATACTGTCGAGCGCGCTCGCCGTCGTCGCTATCGGCGGCGCGATCAGGTTTGTGCCGAAACGAACCGCCGGAAGCGCACTGGCGACAGCCGGGCTCGCCGTCGGGGCCGTCGCCGCCGGAATCTACGGCGCTGGCGTTCTCACCGTGGTCGCCGTTGTCGCAATCTCCGTGTTCGTCTGGAGCGTGGGCGATCAGAGCGTCGCTACCCGTGCTGAACTCGGAGATGTGTCGGGGGTGCAGATCGAGGCGATCCATGCCATCTCCGCGCTTGGGCTCGCCGGTGTCGGCATCGGGCTCGCGTGGGGGCTGTATACGACCGCGCTCGGCCGGCTGGCCGTCTCCGACGGGACGCTGCTCGGCGTACTCGCCTCGGTGGTTGGGATTCTGATACTGGTGGTTGGGGTTCGCGGGTAAGACGCATCACCCGCAGGCTGGCGGCATGACGCATCGGCCGCAGGGAGACCAGTTGCAGCCGTCGACCCCGGCGTGATCTGTGTCAGTCGTCGGCTGCGGTCGCTGCCGGCACCTCGATGCTATCGAGGAGGTCGGCCACGATGTCGGTCGCATCGACATCCTTGATATCTGCCTCGGAGGTCAACACGAGTCGATGCGTCATGACTGGAGGGGCGATGGTCTTGATATCGTCGGGGGTGACGTAGCTCCGGCCGTGAATCACGGCCCGACCGCGGGCTGCCTCGAAAAATCGCTGGACGCCACGGGGAGAGACGCCGACATCGACCCGGGAGTCCTCGCGGCTCGCGCGAACCAGATCGACGAGATACCCCTTCACTTCGGCCTTGATCCCGACCTGTTCCGGGAGTTGCCGGAGTGTCGTGACCTGCTCGGCGGTCACGACGGGATCGACGGTCGGCATCTGTGTCGTGCGGTTCTCCCGACGCGTGATCAGTTCGATCTCGCCGCTTCGGTCGGGGTAGCCGATCGACGTTTTGACGACGAATCGGTCGCGCTGAGCCTCGGGCAGCCGGAATGTCCCCTCCTGTTCGATCGGGTTCTGCGTCGCGATCACAAAAAACGGGTCCGGTAACTCGTAGGTCGTCCCGCCGACCGAGACCTGTCCCTCGTCCATCGCCTCAAGCAGCGCGGACTGGGTTTTCGGCGGCGCGCGATTGATCTCGTCGGCCAGCACGATGTTGGCAAAGACGGGGCCACGCTGGAAGCGAAACTCGCCGGCCTGCTCGTTGTAGATCTGCGAACCCGTGATATCGCTCGGCAGGAGGTCGGGGGTGAACTGGATCCGGTTGAACTCCAGATCGAGTGCCTCGGCGAGTGCGATCGCCGTGAGCGTCTTGCCGGTCCCCGGGACATCCTCAAGAAGCACGTGGCCGCGAGCAAGCAGCCCCGTTGTAACGGTTTCCAGAAACTGTCTGTCCGTGATGACGGCGTCTCTGATGCGGTCGATGACGGTGGTGATGCTCTCGGCGGCCGTCTCGATATCCTGTATCGCATCCATATGCAGGTGGGTATCGCTGTCAACGGCAGATGGTGGTAAATGCGTGTCGGGACCGCGGTTGGGCCACGAACTAGGGATCGATTACCCACTCAGAACTTCTCGAGGAGCGACGCGTAAAACTCGCTGTCGTCGGCGTCGTCGGCCAGTTTCTCGACGATCAACTCCGGTGTCGACCGCGCGAGATGATCCTTCACGGGCGAGCGATTGACCTCGAGTTCGCCGTCGACGAGTCCAACTGCCTCGATCCCGTCGACGGCGACCGCTGTCGCGGCGGCCTCCCGAATTTCCCGGGCGAGATGGGAGACTACCACCGCCGTCGCATTCTGTCGGTCAAGAGCCTCGAGAATGCCGGCGATGATCTTCGCGCTCGCGCCGGGTTCGGTGATGCTTTCGAGTTCGTCGACCAGCACGAATCGGTCGTCCGCACCGGCGACGAGATCGCCGAACTCCCGAAGCGTGGACTCGAAGGCGCCAGCGTCGAGCGTGCCCTGCGATTTGGCGTAATAGTGGAGTTCAGACACCCGTTCGAGCCGAACCGCCTCGGCCGGCACCGGGAGTCCCATCTGGGCGGCGATCACGACGAGCGCGACGAGATCAAGCAGCGATGTCTTGCCGCCGGAGTTGACACCCGACAGCAGTGTCACGCCGTCGACGGCGTAGTCGACCGGTTCGACGTTTTCGAAGTCGACATCGAGAATCGGCGACCGGCCGCCCTCGATGGCGATATCGGGTGTCGACCGCGTCTCGTCGGCCCCGTCGCTGTCGTCATCGACAAACTCGGGCAACACACAGTCGAAATCGCGGGCATAGGCGGCGATCGCCAGTTTCACGTCGAGTTCGAGGGCGTTGCGAACCAGTTCCTCGGCGGCGGGTTTGAGATCGGCGAGGTCGTCAGCCAGCTCCGTTTTCAGTTCGGTCGCGCGGCGATCCCGGGTGGCAGTCAGTTCGGTTTCGAGCCGGGAGACCGCCTCGGAGCGACGCTCGATGGGGAACGTCGGCTCGCCATCGAAAACACGGTCGGCCAGATCGCCCTCGGAGGCCGTGAGATCGAGGCTCTCCCGGAGGTGGTCGCGGGCCTTTTCGAGGGCGGTGTCGAAGGCGTCGTCGAGTTCTCGATCCAGCAACGAGTCGACGCGAGCGCCCTGTTCGACCAAGGAGAGAAAGTCCTGCCCCTCGATGGTCACGTCGCGCTCACGGATGGCGTCGCGGAGGTGGTCGTTGGCGACGGATTCGGCCGTCCCGACCGCCGCGTCAAGATCGTCAACGGCGTTCTCCAGGCGGGTGAGTTCGTCGTCGCCGACGATCGTACCGTCCGCGTCGACGCGATCCAAGCCATCCGTGAGGGCGTCGAGATCGCAGGGCGGCTCCAGATCGCTTGTCTCGTGGACGCGGGCCGCTGCCAGCAGCGTCTCGCGGTTCGTCGCAAAAAAGGCGAGCAGGCGTTCGGGAACGACATCCTCGGGCGAATCGAGTGCGTCCGGGAGCACTCGCACGTCACCCGAAAAGTCGCCGCCAGCGAACGCTTCGTCGAGAACGATCACCGTCGCGTACGAACGAGCGAGTTCCTCGATATCGTGACCGTCGTCGACGATCTCCGCCGAGAGTTCGGGGAGGTCTTCCTGGGCGGCTGCGTACTGCTCGGCATCGGTCGTCGCCACACATCGCTGGCGAACCCGGCAGTTCGAGGGTGACTCCAGCGGCGCGACATCGGCGAGCGCGTCACGGGCTTCAGGTGTCGGCTCGCGCTGCAACGCGTCTTTCACCGCGTTTCGAACCTCGTCGATACGGGATTGCCGACGGCTGGGATACAGGGTTTCGAGCCGCTTTTCGGCGTAGGTGGTGACGGCTCGCTCCTGTAGCAACGAGAGAACGCTGTCGTAGATGGTCCGGGCCTGTTCGGTCGCCAGCAGCCCGCCAGGGTCGTCGTGACGCTTGCGGATCGCGCCGCGAGCGACGGCCGCCGCCCGGCCCTCACTCAGCCCGGGGGCCGCCATCAGGGTCAGCACATCACCGTTTCGTAATGCGGTTTCGGGATCATCGAGTTCGGCCAGCGAGTCGGCCGTCTTGCTGCCGACGCCGGGGATCGATTCGAACTCCATTCGGCTGTGGTCTGGAGAGCAACGACTAAAGCTTGCAGGGTCGCGCTCGCGTGGCCACCAGTGTGACCTCCGTGGGCGGTGAACCGGCCGAGCCACAGCATCTTTCCACCCGTGGTGGGTTCGGACAGCCATGTACGAAGTCGAGATCAAGCTCCGGGCCGATCACGACCGATTGCGGGACCGACTGGAAGAACTGGGGGCAACCCGGACGGAGAGCGTCCGCCAGATCGACACCTATTACGACGCGCCGCATCGCTCGTTTGCCGAGACGGACGAGGCACTGCGACTCCGGCGTGAAACTCACACCGATACCGATTCCGGTACCGACGGCGAGAGCGAGGAAAAAACGAAGCTCACCTACAAGGGACCACTCGTCGAGGCGGCGTCGAAAACGCGTGAGGAATTCGAGACCCGCGTCGGCGACGACGACGCCGCGGCGGGTGTGCTGGCCGGACTCGGCTTCGAGCCGGCGGCGACCGTCGACAAACAGCGAGAATACTACGAAATCGAGGAGTATACCGTTGTTCTCGACGACGTTGCGGAGTTGGGCACGTTTGTCGAGATCGAACAGGAGACACGCGAGGATGAGATCGACGCCAGCAGAGCGGGCGCGGTCGAGATCCTCGACCGGCTCGGGCTCGATGCCGACGACCAGATCAGGACCTCCTATCTCGGTCTCCTGCTCGACGCCGAGACCGACGATCAGGAGTAGCTGGCTGCCGACGAATTTAATGTCTGTTGGTTATTTTCTCGGCGTCAGAAGTTTCCGCAAGTTATAGCATACCGGATGCGAAACTCTCGCCAATGAGTCGAAATATTCAGGTCAGCGAACTCGACCGGCAGGCGGTCGAGGATCAGACGGTCGAGATTGTCGAGCGGAAAGGGATCGGCCATCCGGATTCGATCAGCGACGGCGTCGCCGAACACGTCTCGAAAGCGCTCTCGCAGCTCTATCTCGACCGCGTCGGCAAGGTGCTGCACTACAATACCGACGAAACGCAACTGGTTGCCGGGCGGGCGGCCCCGGCGTTCGGCGGCGGCGAGATCGTTGAGCCGATTTATCTGCT
Source organism: uncultured archaeon A07HN63 (assembly GCA_000496215.1). Lineage (GTDB taxonomy): Archaea > Halobacteriota > Halobacteria > Halobacteriales > Haloferacaceae > Halonotius. Next base: position 37,708 of record KI543189.1, on the reverse strand, counting down.
GATCGTCGGTCGCGCCACGAAGAAGTACGACGGCCAGCAGCTCCCGGTCGATGCGGTTGCACTGGACGCCGCCCGGGAGTATCTCACCGACGCCATCCCTGAACTCGATCCCGACACGGACGTGATCATCGACGTGAAACTCGGCGAGGGCTCGGGCGATCTGCAGGAGGTCTTCGGCGAGGACGGTGCGACCGTTCCGATGGCCAACGACACCTCCTTCGGCGTCGGCCACGCGCCACTGACCGAGACTGAGGAGATCGTTCACACGGCCGAACGCGAACTCAACACCAGCTACGTCGCCGACAACCCGGAACTCGGACCGGACGTGAAACTGATGGGCAAACGCGAGGGCGACCACATCAACATCACCGTTGCCGCAGCAATGGTCGATAGCTACATTGCGGGGATGGAGGCCTATGAGGACGCCGTGGCTGGTGTCCGTGAGTACGTCGTCGACCTTGCCGAGGGGATAACCGACCGCGAGGTGAGCGTCGACGTGAACACGGCCGACGACTACGACGAGGGCTCGATCTATCTCACCGTCACCGGCACCTCCGCCGAACAGGGCGACGACGGCTCGGTCGGCCGCGGCAACCGCGCCAACGGCCTCATCACGCCAAATCGTCCGATGAGCATGGAGGCCACATCAGGCAAGAACCCGGTCAATCACATCGGCAAGATCTACAATCTGCTGTCGACCGAGATCGCCGAATCGGTCGTCGACGAGGTCGACGGGATTCGTGACCTTCAGCTCCGTCTCCTGAGTCAGATCGGTCAGCCAATCGATCAGCCGCATGTTGCCGACGCGCAGGTCGTCACCGACCCCGGCGTCGCGGTCGAGGATGTAGACGGCGAGATCCACGAGATCGTCGACCGCGAACTCGCCGACGTGACCGACATCACGCGACAGGTCATCGACGGCGAACTGTCGACGTTCTAGCAGCGAAGGACTGTCACATCCGCTCTCGAAGCCTCTTGTCAGCTAAGCAGTACCGTTTTGTGGATGCCGTCAGGTAGTATCACCATGCGCCGACAGCTGAGCGCGGGAGTGATCAGCGGGCTTGGAGTGTCGGCGGCGTTCCTCACGACCATTTCGATCGTGAGACCGGGGTTCAATACGGATATGAGCGAGTTGCTGGTGACGCCGAGTAAGCTCATTCCGTTCATCACGGAATCCGTGATTCCGTTCCTGTTCGCGCTAATCATCATTGCGGTCGGCTACTGGACGTGGATTGAACAACGGCCGGAGTCGGCCATGGTCCGGCTTGCTGGATGGTGTGCAACCGGCTGTCTCATCATCGGTGGCTTCGAGTTCCTTTCGGCGTATTCGCAGTTCCTGAGCAATACGTTGAATAGGACAGAGTGGGAAGTAATCCAGCAACTCAGTTCCGCGGTCGCACGCGGCGGTGTCATCGGTATCGCGTTTGGTCTGTTCGACATCGAGCGAGGCCGCGCCCAGCGACGCGGCGAAGAACTCGAACGACAGGTTGAGCGACTCGAAGAGTTCGCCAGCGTCGTCTCCCACGACCTTCGCAGTCCGCTGACGGTCGCCAAGGGCCACATCGAACTCATCCGCGCCGAGTACGACCTCGACGGAAACCACCTCGCACATATCGAGTTCGCTCACGACCGGATGAGCGAGATCATCGAGGATTCGCTCACGCTGGCTCGCGGCGGCAGCGAGGTCGCCGAAAAGGAACCCGTCGAACTGGAGTCGGTGGCGAGTCGGGCCTGGCAGACTGTCGGTGGCGGCGACGGGCTGGAGGTCGCTGAGATGACGGTGTCGGCCGACCCCGAACGGCTGCAGCGCATCCTCGAGAATCTGTTTCGCAACAGTTTCGACCACGCTGGTGGCGACAGCCAGCCATCACTGGAGGACCCGGTCGAAGCCGAAGCACAGCTTCCCGACGGCAGCGGGCAAACCACAGAGAATGTTGATGTGAACGTGTCAGTCGGGCCATTGAGCGGCGAGGAGACCGGCTTCTACGTCGAGGACGACGGCCCCGGCATCCCGCCGGAGGACCGCGACGAGGTGTTTGAGGCTGGGGTCTCCGGTGCGGAGATGGGCAGCGGGCTTGGGCTGGCTATCGTGCGGCGGGTCGCCGAGGCCCACGGCTGGTCCGTATCTGTCACCGAGGGCAGCGAGGGCGGCGCACGCTTTGAGTTTCACACCGACCCGGAGTGAGTTGATCCCGGACGACCCCCACCTGACCGGAACCACTATACTGAGCGGCCCACTCGCTTCTGGCTGTGACACGCGTCTGTCTCGTCGGCAGCGAGGATTCCGACCTCAGATACGAACTCCTCTCGCGTGAGACCGCACGAGCCGCGTTGTCGACCTACGATCTTACCCAACCGTTTGCGAACACGGTCGCTCTCGAAACAGTCAGCCTCGGCGCGGCCGTCTCGTTGCTGAACGATCTCAACTGGTATCTGGTCCGGTTTACCGACCGCGCGTTCGTCAGAGAGCCGAGCATCAGCGAGACGGAATGGCTTTCTCGCGATCTCGCAACCGAGGTGCGGGACCGCGAACTCCCGCCCGAGGAGACCGACCAGCGACTCTGTGTGTTCGGTGTCGAGAATGACGAACTCGTCGAACCGATGTACGTCACCCGTGTCGACGGCGAGATACCCGAGTATGATCTGCGGGATGTCAGCGAGACGATCGTGGTTCGCGTGACCGGCGACGAGTTTCGCGGCTAGTCTGAGTGTGGCCTTATAAACTGGCTGAGTGGGTTAGCGAGTTCGACGTTTACAGACCCTGAAAAGCCAATTTGGTCGAATACCGGACGGAATTTGGAAAACACTTTTTATCGATGTTAGTGGTAATTGTTCCTGTATGAACACAAATCGAGCGAACCGTTTGCGGAGTGCCGACAGGGGGAAGAACCGATGGTAACGCTGTTGCTGGCCGCCCGGGTCGTGATGGGCGTGGTTGGCACCGTCCTCCTTGGCACGGCCGTCTGGGTCGCCCGTGGGCGTGAGACCGGTGCCCTGCGACCCTTTGCGCTGTTCGTCGGCGTCGTCGGGACGCTGGCAACTGCGGACGCGCTGGCCGCGGGCGCTCTCACGTCGCTGTCGACGGTCTGGCTGGTGACGTTCCTCGCGATCCCGTGTGCGTTCACGTGGTTCGTCATCGAGTACTACGGCCTGCCGTACCTCGCGTCGCCGCTCCGGAAGGCAGCGTTCCTGACTCCGGTTGCGGTGGCACTGGCCGGCGGGATCGCGCTGATCCTCGCGCCGGAGAGCTCGGGGTCGATGACCGGCGGTGGACCGACGGCTCCGGCCATGCCCGCGCTGCTCGGGTTCGCCGCCCTCGCCGAGCAGATCGGCCTCTACTACGCGGGTGGCGTCATGTTCGCTGGGATCGCGCTGCTCGTTCGGATCGTTGCCGACTACGAGTATCTCGACCGGCGACTCGCGGCTGCCCTCTCATTTGTCGCTGTCTGGCCGTGGCTGGCCTACGTCGCGACGCCAGCAGTCGTCAACTACCTTCAGATCGGCTCGATCATCGGGCTCAACGCGACCGGTTACACGCTGAGCCTTGCGGCCGTCGGATTCGCGGTCACCCGTGGCGGTATCTTCGATGCGGCCCCGGCAGCAGGGACGCTCGGTCCCGAGACGGTGCTGGCCGACCTTGACGACGCCGTGGTCGTCGTCGACCGCGATCACCGGATCGTCAAACTCAACGAGGCCGCTGCCGAGGTGTTCGAGGTCGATCCGGCGACCGCGACCACCGACCCACTCTCGGAGTGTGTCGGATTCGAACTCGACACGTTGCGGAGCAGCGAGACGGTCGAACTGTCCCGCCCAGACGGCTCGCGGCAGTTCGAGGCAACCGTCTCACCCGTCAACGACCGGTTCGACCGACAGCCCGGGTACGCTATCGTGTTTACCGATGTCACGCAGGAACGAGTCCGCAGACAGCGGCTCTCGGTTCTCAACCGGGTCCTTCGTCACAACCTCCGCAACGAGATGACCAAGATCCGGGGGCGTGCGGAACTGATCGCCGACGGCGGACAGGAGTACGTCGATCACGCCGAAACCATCGTCTCGTCGGCCGACGAACTCATGTCGACCGGCGAACGCGCACGACAGGTCGAAGAGATGATGGCGACCACAACAGCAGATTCGGACTCCGTCTCGCTGGCCGCCATCGCCGAGGCAGTTGTTGAAGAGCACCAGTCAGACCACCCTGACGCCACGCTCTCGGTCGATATCGCTGACTCGCTGACCGTGCCGGTCGACGAGGAGGTGCTGTTTCCGATCCTCGATAATCTCGTCGAGAACGCGGTCGTTCACAACGACGCGGAAACGGCGGTCGTCACAGTAGACGCACGTGAGACCGACAGCGGTGTCAGAGTATCTGTCGCTGACAATGGGCCTGGAATCCCCAGCAACGAACGCGGAGTACTCGAAGCTGGTGAGGAGGACTCGCTTGAGCACGGCAGCGGTCTCGGCCTCTGGGCTGTCAAATGGGGTGCCGTCCGGCTCGGCGGAGAACTGACATTCGCGGATCGCAAACCGCGCGGCACAGTCGTCACGATGACCTCCCGACCGACA
>KI543189.1:21862-33125 GCA_000496215.1 uncultured archaeon A07HN63 | reverse complement strand
AGATACCGGACTACGACCTCCGAGATGTTGATACGACGGCTACTGTTCGCGTGACGGCTGCGGAGTATTCTAACTAGTTTGAGCACGCCAGCGGCCTCAGCCGACGGGCCGTCAGATGAGGCATTATCCGGTTCGACGGTGAACTGAGATTCGTGAGTCACAATCCGCGGCGCAGTTGTCACGATCAAAATCCTGACCGACAGTAAAGTCTAGACACTAGTTAGGAAGTATGCGGTGGCGGACTGAGCTGATCTCTGACTGTATAATAGGTCTGGCTACTCGCTATCGAACATCCCGGTTGAGACGTACCGCTCGCCACTGTCCCAGAAAACCGTGATCACGAGCGGATCGGTGCAACCGTCCGCAACCAGTCGCCTGGCGACCCGTTTGGCCGCAAGGTTCGACCCACCACTGGACTGGCCGACGAAGACGCCCTCCTCGGACACGAGGCGACGGCACTCAGCCTCGGCGTCGTGGGCTGAAACGACCTCTATATCGTCGAGCAGTTCGGTGTCGAGGTTCTGGCTGACAAAGCCAGGACCCATCCCCTGAAAGCTGTCGCCGGTCGGTTCCTCACCCGAGAGAACGGCCGAATCCTCAGGTTCGACGGCGATAATCTCTATTTCTGGAAACTCCTCACGCAAACAACGGCCGACACCGGTGAGCGTCCCGCCGGTTCCAACGCCCGCGACGAGCGCGTGAACCTCGCGGTCGCCGATCTGGTCGAGAATCTCCGGGCCGGTTGACTCGTAATGCGAGTTTGGATTGGACTGATTGTCGAACTGCCGGAGCTGGACGTACCCGCGGTCGGCTTCGAGTTCGTCGGCGCGATCCTTCGCGTCGGAGATATCGCCCTCGACAAGTTCGAGATCCGCGCCGTAGGCCTGCATGATCGACCGGCGTTCGGGCGATTTCGAGGCTGGCATCACGATCTGTACGTCGTACCCCTTGGCCGCGCCGACCATGGCGATCCCGATGCCGGTGTTGCCGCTTGTTGGTTCGACGATGGTGTCGTCGGCCGTGAGGTCGCCATCCCGCTCGGCGGCCTCGATCATCCACAGCGCGGCTCGATCTTTCGCCGAGCCGCCGGGGTTCTGTGATTCGATCTTGGCGGCAATCGTCGCGCCGTCGGGTGCATCGACCTCGACTAACGGGGAGCCGATGGTGTCGAGAATGCTATCGTCCATTACCGGGAGCTTTCGGTTTCGTGCGTAAACGAGTGACGAACACGGCGAGGGACGGTCCCGGAGTCATCTGGGTGACCGCACACACGCTTGCGGGACTGTTTTAGGCCGCAGTAGCGAAGGGAGGATATGGAACTGCAGACGATGACGCCGGCCAGCGACTGGGAACCGGCACCGGGAACCGAAGCCGCCATCGACGCACTCGGGGGCGACGACTACACCTTCCACGTCTGGGGTGGCGACTGGTGTATCGACTGCAAGGGACAGTTACCGGATTTCGGGGCCGCACTCAACCACGCTGGCGTCGACAGCGAACAGATTGAGCACTACCCTGTCAAGAAGGAAGACGACGGCTCGAAAACCGGCCCGGGGGTCGAGGCATACGGGATCGAATACATTCCAACCGTCGTCGTCGAACGCGACGGCGAGGAGGTCGCGCGCTTCGTCGAATCCGCCGAGGAATCGATTGCGGTGACGCTGGGTCGCAAACTCCGGTCGGCACCCGCAGACGAGGAGCCAGCCGTCAACGACGATTGAGCAGCCGCTGTCGACCGATCAGGCCGACGCAGTATCCGTTTCGGGAGCCGTCAACGATACCTCCACATCGATCTCGTCGAAGCGAACGACCGGTCGCTTCGCTCGCCCGGACTCCTCGAATTCGATAACGTTCAGCCGTTCGAGTTCGGTGAGGTTCCGGTGAACCTCTTTGAAGTCCCGGTCGACGAGTTCAGCAGCGGCCCGCATCGAGTCCGGTTCGTTATTCCGGATTTCACGAAGCAGGGTGAGGTTTGCAGGACTGAGCAGCCGCTGGAGGTCGTCCTCGTCGTCCAGCACGAGGACGTGACGACTTCGGACCGAGTCACCGTCTTCGAGTGCCTGTACGCGCTGCCGGGCTTCCGCCCGCGTCTGTTCGCCGGTGCCGGTGCGAACGGTGAGTGTTGTGGTATCAGTCATGTGTATGTCTCCGGTGGTGCCTCGACACGTGCCGGTTCGGGCTACGGCGGCAGTTCGTCGACTTCGCGCTGAAACCGCGCGAGCAACGCCGACATGCCGGGAAATTCGATCTCCTCGACCGCGTCGCCCGTGTGGCGTTCGTGGCCTTTCGTCCGCTCATGGGCGTTGTCGTACCGGAGGAGTGTCTCGTCCTGGGTCGTCCCGTAGTGGAGGGTATAATCCCAGCCACTCGGATAGATGTCGTCGTCAGTCCGCCGAATCCTGACGTGCTCGACGTAGCCGTCGTGTTTCCGTGTGTACTCCTCGACCGTGTCATAGGGAACCATCCACGAATGATGGTTGTAACCCCATCAAAATAAAGATGCGGTCCGCTCAGGGCCAGCTACCGCCCTGCTGGAACGCCGAGACGACGCGCTGGATCGCCACCACGTAGGCCGCGGTGCGGAGGTTCGGTGTGTCGGTCGCCTCGTAGGTCTCGACCAGTCCGTCGAAGGCTTCGGTGATGACGCGTTCGAGCTCGTCGTTGACGCGGTCCTCGGTCCACGAGAACCGCTGTCTGTTCTGCACCCACTCGAAGTACGACACCGTCACGCCGCCCGCGTTGGCGAGGATATCCGGGACGACATAGACGCCCTGTTCGGTGAGAATATCGTCTGCGGCCGGCGTGATCGGCCCGTTGGCTCCCTCGACGATCACGTCGGCAGCAACGTCGGGTGCCAGCGATTCGGTGATCGCGTTTTCGAGGGCGGCCGGGATCAGGAGGTCGACATCCAGCGTCAACAGGTCGTCGTTGGTCAGTGACTCGGTGTTGGCATAGCCGGCGAGTGACCCTGTCTCTCGCTTGTGATCGGTCGCTCCGCCAACAGCTAGTCCGGACGGGTCGTAGATTCCACCACTTGAGTCAGAGACGGCGACGATATCACCACCGAGGTCGTCGATCAGGCGGGCGGCCTGTGAGCCGACATTGCCGTACCCCTGAATTGCGACCGTTGCATCGGCCAGATCACGGTCCAGCCAGTCGAAGGCCTCCCGTGCGGCCAGCATCACCGAGCGGCCGGTTGCGGCGACGCGGCCCGCCGAGCCGCCGGAGTCAATGGCTTTCCCGGTAACGACGCCCGGCGCGGTCGTGTTCTCCAGCGTCTCGTAGGTATCCTTGAGCCAGTTCATCTCCCGCTGGCCGGTGTTGACATCCGGCGCCGGGATATCCTGATTCTCGCCGATGAACGGGCGGAGTTCGACCGCGAACGCCCGTGTGAGTCGCTCCAGTTCGCTCGCGCTGTACTCCCGGGGGTCGACAGCGATGCCGCCCTTTCCGCCGCCGTAGGGGATGTCGACGACCGCGCATTTGTAGACCATCCACCCCGAGAGCGCCTTCACCTCCGCGCGATTGACGCCCGGGTGGTAGCGAATCCCGCCCTTGTAGGGGCCGCGGTCGCCGTTGAACTGCGACCGATAGGCGCGGAACACGTCGAGTGAGCCGTCGTCGCGCTCGATAGAGAGATTCGTTTCGAGGACGCGCTCGGGATGTTTCAGCCGTTCGAGTACGTCGTCGCCGACATCGAGATACGCGCTGGCATCGTCGATTTGTGCCTGCAGGCTCTCGAACGGATTCGCGTGGTCAGCCATACCTCCATACAGGGAGTCGGCGGCGTTAATTGTGGTGGCCGCGGGCGATACTGCAGCCGCCGGATTGACCTGCGGCACCGCGTTGATTATTCGTCACTTGGAGCGACCGTACCCGACACCGCAGCCGACACGAGTTCCGGGCTGAGTGCCGACAGCGGGACCGTTTCGGCGTTAGTCGTCTCGGCGATAACCGGAATCAATCCCTCACGCGCCTCGCTGGCGTCGACGATAACGACCTGCGTGTCACCAGCAGCGAGGCGGCGGGCGGCCTGCCGGGTCGCTGCGGTCGGACTGCCGTCGGCGACATTCGCTCGGCCGTCGGTCACAAGTACCACGACAGACAGCGTCGACTCGGTGTCGGCAGCAACCTGTCTGGCGGTATCGAGGCCGGCCGGCAGCGGCGTCCGGTCGCCCGTCGGCAGCGATTTGAGGTGACGGGCCGCCAGCGAGACGCTGCGGGTTGGCGGCAGCAACACTTCGGCGTCGTCGCCGCCGAAGGCCACAAACGCAACCTCGTCGCGCTGCTCGTAGGCGTCGCGCAGGAGTTCGAGGACGACACCCTTTGCGGCCTCCATCGCGGGCGTCATCGACGCGCTGGCGTCAACGGCAAACACGATGGTAGCTGCCTGCTCGCGTTCCCGGACGGACTGCCGGAGGTCGTCGGCCTCGACTTCGCTGTGTCCCCGTGTTGCGGCTGTTCGAACCGATGCCGCCGCGTCGATCGACTCGCCGTCCCTTGCGGGTTCGGTTCGCACGCGAGTCCCGCGACCACCAGCCGCCTGCTGGTGGCTGTGCTGTCCCGTCGCGCCGGCCTCTAGATTAGCGTCGGTCTCGCTGACAGCGTCGTCGATGTCGGGGGCAGCGGCGTCACCGACGGCGGAACGTTGCTCGCCGGGCATGAGCGGTGTCCTAGGAGTTTCATCCTCACCGTCCTCGGGTGTCGGTCCGTCTTCGGGGGTGTCGCTGTCGGCCTCCCCCTGTGGCGCGTCGGCAGGGGTTTCACCCTGCTCGCCGGTCTCCTCTGGCGGGCTTCGACCCCCAGTTTCGTCACCGTCGTCGCCGTCGATTTCTGGGTCGCGTTCTCGCTCGCCGCGCTCATCGGCGTCGCTATCGCCACGCTCGGAATCGTCCGGGGCATCCGTGTCGTTCGATTCACCGGACTCGCTGTCGGCGGATTCGTCGTCAGCATCACCCGACTCGTCGTCGCCCGCCTCACCCGACTCGCCGTCGTTTGCCTCGTCCGAGCCCTCGGTGTCGGATTCGGCTTCGTCCTCGCTGCCGTCGTCCTCGTCGTCGAAATGATCGTCGAGCAGGTCCTCGGGGTCGGGTGGTTCCTCGAACGGATCGCTCTGCAGGCGATGCGGCAGGGTGTAGCGGGCGGCCTCCTGTACGTCGGATTCGATGACCTTCGGTCGGCCGTCGAGGGCGGCCGACGCGATGGCTGCCCGCGCGGTCGCAATGTCGGCGCGGTGGCCGTCGACACCAGCGTCGGTGCAGAGTTCGGCGATCGATTCCTTGAATTCGGCCGGCAGCGACACCGAATCGATCGACTCGCGGGCGACCCGTAGCGATTCGCACAGGTCGGTGATTTCATCGCCGTACTCTGTGGCGGTGTCTCCGTCGCCGCCCTCGGCGAGCGCACGGTCGATGATATCGACCCGGTCGTCGGTATCCTGACAGCCGGTGACGGTCGCCTGCAGATCGAAGCGGTCGCGGAGCTGTGGCCGGAGGTCGCCCTCCTCGGGGTTCATCGTCCCGATGAGCGTGAATTCGGCCGGGTGAGTGACACTGATTCCGTCGCGCTCGACCGTGTTGACGCCGCTGGCCGCGGCATCGAGCAGTACGTCGACGAGGTGGTCGTCGAGTAAATTGATCTCATCGACGTAGAGAATCCCACGGTTGGCCGCTGCGAGCAGACCGGGATCGAACTCGGCGTCACCCGCCATCGCATCCTCGACCGAGAGTGTCCCGACGACGCGATCACGGGTCGCCCCCAGCGGGAGGGTGACCAGCGGCACCTGTCGTGTTTCGACGGGGAGGTCATCGCGGTCGCGGTCGCGGCAGTCATCGCACTGGCTGGCTGGATCGTCGGGGGCACAGCCATAGGGACAGTCGGCGACCGCTTGCTGCTCGGGGAGGAGGTCGACGAGGGCACGCACCGCGGTCGATTTCGCGGTCCCCTTCTCACCGGTGATGACCGCACCGCTGAGATCGTCGTGGGCCGCAGCGAGCAACAGCACCCGTTTGAGGTCGTCTTGGCCGACGATCGCGGGGAAAGGCACTGACGACAGGTTTTTGCTCGCCGGGTCTGCAACCATACTTGCGCTACTACAACGCTGGTTTATAAAGATGACACGGATTGGCCTCTATACGGCAACCGAAAACGAACTCGGCTCCGTCCAGCGGGCGGCGAGCCGACTCGATGGTATCGATCTCGTCGTCCGCTCGGAGGGCGACCTCGACGACCAGACGGACGTGGAGGCGTTCGTCGACGACTGCGAGGATGTGGCGGCGGTCGTCCTCTGGCTCCACGGCGGCGAGGACAGCATGCCCGGCTACGAGTACGCGGTCGACCGGCTGCGCGAGCTGGGCGTTCCGCTGATCGTCAAGGGAACCGGCGACGCCTTTGCCTTCGAGGACACCTCCGTCGCCGACGCCGACCGCGATCTGGTCTACGAGTATCTCGAACGCGGCGGGACGATCAACGTCGAGCACTGCTGTCGGTTCCTCGCAAGCGAGTACGGCGGCGTCGACACCGAGTACGACGAGCCGACCGAACTCCCGACCGAAGGTGTCTATCACCCCGACCATCCCGGCATCGAGTACGACGCCCTCCGCGAGACGTTCGACCCCGACAAACCGACCGTTGCCATCTGGTTTTACGAATCTCACTGGACGCACGAAAACACCCGCTACGTCGATTCGCAGGTTCGCGCGCTGGAGTCACAGGGCGCGAACGCGCTTCCGATCTTCTGTAATCCGGCGGCCGACGAGGAGGGCCAGGAAAACGCCGAGTGGGTGACCGACAACTGGCTACTTGACGATGGCGAGCCAATCGTCGACGCCGTGCTCTCCTCGTTCATGTTCTCGCTGTCGATGGACGAACGCGGTCGGTCGGCGAGCGACGAGGGCGATTCGGCCGAGGACGTGTTCCTCGACCGCCTCGGCGTGCCCGTCCTCCAGACAATCACGACGATGCGCTCGCGGTCGCGGTACGAGTCAAGCGACACCGGCGTGATGGGGTTCGAACTCGCGCTCTCCGTGGCCCTCCCCGAGTTCGACGGCAACGTCATCACCCATCCGATCTCGGGCAAGGAACGCATGGACGACACCGCCGACATCGGCAGCGCGCCGAAACACCACTTCCCGATTGAGGAGCGTGTCGATCACGCCGCCCGGCTGGCAGTCAACTGGGCGCGACTCCGCTATCTCGATAACGACGAGAAGAACGTCGCCGTCGTCTTGCACAACTACCCGCCGAGCGACGACGGGATCGGGACGGCATTTGGGCTCGACTCCCCCGAGAGCACGATCAACCTCCTTGACGAGCTCGACGCTCGGGGCTACGACCTCGGCGACGACCAGCCGGCCTCGGGCCAGCAACTGATCGATATTCTCACCAGCCAGCTAACGCTCGACAACCGCTGGGTTGCGCCCGACGATGTCCGTGATCGCTCGGTCGATGTCGTCTCGACCGACCAGTATCGCGAGTGGTTCGCCGACGCCGACGAGCGGTTTCAGGAGAACATCATCGACGAGTGGGGCGACCCACCCGAGCGGCCGTTTGCGATTCCCGGCGCTGAGTTTGGCAACGTCCTCGTCACGGTCCAGTCGCCGCGCGGGTTCGGCATGGACCCTGCAAAGGTCTATCACGATTCTGATCTCCAGCCCCCACACGACTACTACGCGTTCTACGCGTGGCTGCGCAACAGCTTCGAGGCCGACGCCGTCGTCCATCTCGGCACGCACGGCTCGCTAGAGTGGCTGCCCGGCAAAACCGTCGGTCTCAACGGCGAAAGCGCGCCCGACCAGCTGATCGACGACCTGCCGAACGTCTACCCCTATATCGTCAACAACCCCGGTGAGGGCACGCAGGCGAAGCGTCGATCCTACGCCGCTATCGTCGACTACCTGACGCCGGTCATGGCCAACGCCGGTACCTACGACGAACTCAGCGAACTGGAGGAACTCGCCAACGAGTACCGCGAGGCGGGGATGGAAGACGCCCGCAGCGACGAGGGCGAGCATCTCGAAGAACTGCTCCGCCGCAAGGTCGACGAGCTCGATCTCGCGGTCGAACTCGGTACGAGCGGCGCAATCGACGAGCAGATGGAGGTTCGTGGCCCCGACGAGGCCGGCTCGACGCTCGCCGAGGGCGAGGTCGCCGGCGACGAAGTCGGGATCGACGAACTTGTCGAACGAATCCACGAGTACCTGACCGACGTGAAGACGACCCAGATCCGGCTCGGATTGCACACGATGAGCGAACCGCCGGCCGATGACCGACTCGTCGAGTATCTGGTCGCGCTCACCCGCCTCGAAAACGGCGACACGCCGAGCCTGCGTGAGAGCGTCGCCGGCGCGCTTGGCGTCGACTACGACGCGATGCGAAACCGTCCCGGCGAGTACGACGACGATCTTGGGATGACCTACGCCGAGGCCGCCGACCACGTCCACGAAACCTGTGTGGAATTGGTCGAAACCCTCGCAGCCAATGACTTTGACGTACCCGATTCCGAACGAGAAGCCGGACCAGACGACGAGGTCAATATCAATCTGCTCGTCGTCGATATCGATACGGTCGGCGACGGCCGAGCGAACTCCGGTGCGCACAACGACCTGCGGGAGGCACTCGCGTTCATCTGCGAGGAGGCCGCACCGCGAGTGCAGGGAGCCGAGAACGAGGTTCCCAGAACAGCCGACGCGCTCAACGGTGAGTACGTGCCGCCGGGTGGCTCCGGCGCACCGACCCGCGGCGGCGTCGATCTGCTGCCGACCGCCCGGAACTTCTACACGCTCGATCCGCGCAAGGTGCCAGCGAAATACGCGTGGCAGGTCGGCAAGGATGTCGCTGAGGGCGTCCTCGACCGCCACCACGACGACAACGGCGAGTATCCCGAGGAAATCGGCGTCGTCGCGTGGGGGACGCCGACCGTCCGCACGAAAGGTGAAACCATCGGCCAAGTGCTGGCGATGATGGGCGTGCGGCCGGTCTGGACCGACGCCGGCCGGATCGACGATGTTGAGCCAATCGACCTCGACGAACTCGATCGCCCACGGATCGACGTGACGACGCGCGTCTCGGGGCTGTTCCGCGACGCATTCCCCGCCGCAGCCGGTGTCATCCACGATGCCGTTTCGGCGGTCGTCGATCTCGACGAACCACACGAGATGAACTACATCAAGAAACACGTCGAGGAGGAAGTCGAGGAACTGGAGGCCGACGGCCTCGACCCCGACGAGGCGAAAAGCGCGGCAACCGAGCGCGTCTTCACGACGCGGCCCGGTGGCTACGGCGCGGGGACGAACAAGGCCGTCGACGAGGGTAACTGGGACGACCGCGGTGACCTCGCCGACGTGTACGTCCAGTGGGGCGGCTACGCGATGGGCAAACGCGGGAAGGTCAGCGAGGCCCACGACAGCTTCGAACGCCGCCTCTCCAGCGTCGATGCGACCGTCAAGATCGAGGACACGATGGAGCAGGACGAACTCGATTCCTCGGACTGGTACGCGTTCCACGGCGGCTTCATCTCGGCCGTTTCGGAGATTTCGGGCAGCGAACCCGCCTCCTACGTCGGCGACTCCTCGGACCCCGAGAACGTCGATGTCTACACCAACGAGGAGAAAGTCCGCAAGGCGATGCGTGCCCGTGTCCTCAATCCCGACTGGCTCGACTCGATGGAGGAGCATGGCTACAAGGGTGCGGGTGATCTCTCGACGACGGTCGATGTCGTTCTCGGCTGGGACGCCACCACCGGCGTCATCAGCGACACGCTCTGGGAGGACGTGGCCGAGAAGTTCGCATTCGACAATGAGCGACAGGAGTGGATGCGCGATGTCAACCCGTGGGCGCTCGAATCGATCACGGACACGCTACTGGAGGCTATCGACCGCGGCCTCTGGGACGCCGACGACGAAACCGCTGATCAGCTCCGCGATATCAACCTCAGCGTGGAGGGCGACCTCGAAGCGCGAGCGAGCGAGGCACCCCCGGAGGCGGCCGATGACTGAACAGAACGCGGCATCGGGCGACAGCGACGGCGTCGACGAGGAGTACGCCGACCTCGGCGCGACCACGCAGGAGGCGATGGATATCGCCGAGACGAGTATGGACATCGTCCGGCAGTTCGTGCCCGACGAGACGCTCGCGGATCGGTTCCGCCAGAAAGCGGTCCACTCAATGGGCGATATTGAATTTCAACACCTCCTGCGGTTCACCGGGACCAACAGCGATGGCGAGGAAGACCCAACTGCACCAATCCGTGCTGGCGCGCGCGCCGTCAACCGTGAGACAACGATTGTCACCGACATCACGATGTCAAAAGCCGGTGTGACGGGACGCGGTCACAACTGCGAGAAGCGCAAGGCCATCGGCAACGGCGCGGAACTCGCCAAGGAGACGGGGATGACCCGTACGGCCGCGTCAGTGCTCGAACTCGACAAACAGGGTGTCTACGAGGACGCCATCGCGGTCGTCGGCAACGCACCGACCGCCGCCTTCGCGCTCGCGGACTGCATCGAAGACGGTACCCGACCTGCCGTCATCGTCGCCACGCCGGTCGGCTTCGTGAAGGCTGTCGAGAGCCGCGAACGCATCCGCGAGGTCGCCGCCGAGTACGATGTGCCGGCGATCACGAACGTCGGCCGGCGCGGCGGTAGCGGGCTGGCGGCCGCGCTGACGAACGAGCTGATCCACGTCGCCAGCGATGTACGAGACGGCGAGCTCGAACTGGAGTCCGAGTCGTGAGCGACTACGACCTCGATTCCGGACCCGACCCAGCGACGGTTGCGGCAGCCGAACCCGAATCGCTCGACGGTGATACCGATCCCGTTCACGCGGTCGGTATCGGCCCCGGCAATCTGGAGTATCTCACACCGCGTGGGCGGCAGGCCATCGAAGCCGCGGATGTCGTCGTCGGCTTCGAGACGGTCGTCGAGTTCATCGCGGACGAAACTGATGCCGACCTGCTGACCTGTGGGTACAAGGACGAACGCGAGGCACTGACGACGTTCGCCGACCGCGTTGCCAGCGGCGAGCGCGGGACGGGGTGCTGATGGGCGATCCAAACCACTCGGGCTACCAGTTTGTCGGGAAGGTGCAAGATGTGATCGACCGGCCAGTGCGCGTGATTCCCGGTATCTCGTCGCTACAGATTGCAGCGAGTCGCGCCCGGACGCCGATGGAGGATACCGAGTTCGTCACGTTGCACAAGAGCGGCGACATCAGCGACGACGTAACGCGATTGAAGACGGCCGTCGGCGACCGGCATCTACTCGTC
>KI543189.1:20607-21842 GCA_000496215.1 uncultured archaeon A07HN63 | reverse complement strand
CTTATCCCCAAGAGCATGGACTAGGTGACGGGGTGGCAAAGGCCGGTGCAAGATATGCGCAACAGAGCGCGACTCTCTGATTGGCCTCAGTGCCAAGGAAGTACCATCATGGGTCAGCCCGGCTGCTGTGGGCAGCCGGGCGACGAACCCGCATAGGTGTAGCTCCAGTCCATGCACGACCGCTCCAGAGGAAACCATGTACACGCTCGGCATTGATCTCCACAAAGGCGAATCGCATGTGGTTGTGTTAGATGACAATGACGAGATCGCTGACGAGGTTCGCGTTTTGGACGCGAACCTCGAAGAAATCGCCAGACAGTACGCTGGCAGCAAAGCTGCTATCGAAGCAACCAGCAATTACTACTCCGTGTACGATACTCTTGACGAGTATCTCGATATCGTTGTCGCCGATCCTAATCAGACGAAAGCACTCGGCGTTGTTGAGGCGAAGAATGATCGGTTAGACGCGAAGTTGCTCGCGCAACTTCGCTCGGCAGGCATGATCGCTGAAAGCTACGTTCCCTCAAAAGAACTCAGGGAACGTCGCGCACTCGTGCGGGGACGAAAACAACTGGTAGAGAAACGAACAGACTTCAAAAACCACGTTCACGCTGTCCTTGAGCAACAGGGGATCAGCTACGACTGGAACCCATTCACGCAGAAAGGCCGGGAGATCCTCGCCGACGAGGATCTCCCATTGAGCACGGTCTCCCGAACGCTGATCTGGTCGTACTTGGAAGTGATTGATACGCTGGATGAGCAGATCGAGCAGTTGGAAGACGTGATTCAAGAACGCGCTGCGTCTCTGAAGGAGACGCAGCTCTTGATGTCGATTCCCGGAGTGAGCTTCTTTTCGTCGTTGCTGATCACTTCAGAACTTGGTGATATCGACCGGTTCGACCGTGACAAGGAAGTGGTGAGTTTCGCTGGCTTAGATCCTGTCGTCCGCGAGTCAGCCGACTCGCGGACTGAGGGAGGGATTTCGAAGAGAGGCAATCCTCGACTCCGTAATATTCTTGTCCAGTGTGCAAACGTGGCAGTTCACACGTGCAATGACGAATATCTCAGTAGCTTCTTTGAACGGTTGAAACGCCGGAAGAGCTACTCAATAGCGATAGTGGCGACAGCTCGGAAGTTGCTGGTATCGATTTACCACATGTTAGACCGAAAAGAGGTGTACGATCCGCCGGGAGTAAGTAGCTGAGCACCGCCGGTGGGCGGTGCTCTGCGGCCGG
>KI543189.1:15307-20182 GCA_000496215.1 uncultured archaeon A07HN63 | reverse complement strand
CACCACGAGGCGATTGCGGGCCGGCCCTCCCGCACGCTCGATCTGTGGCTCGAAGGCGACGATGGCCTCGCTCGCAACTACGCTCGCGGCGAGGGCGATATCTGTGTCGTCGAGGGCGTGATGGGACTCTACGACGGCGATGGCTCCAGCACTGCAATGGTCGCCGAAGCCCTCGATCTCCCGGTTGTGCTCGTCGTTGACGCCAAAGCCGGGATGGAGAGCGTCGCCGCCACGGCCTACGGCTTCCGCGAGTACGCGGCGACCATCGACCGCGATATTGACGTGGCGGGTGTCGTCGCCCAGCGCGCTCATGGCGGCCGTCACGCCGAGGGGATTCGGGACGCACTACCCGACGAGTTGACGTATTTCGGACGGATTCCGCCGTCGGGTGATCTCGAAATCCCGGATCGCCATCTCGGGCTCGAGATGGGCACCGAGGCCGCGCTCCCGCTCAACGCACTCGACGAGGCGGTCGAACATCTCAAAACCGAGCGGCTCATCGATGAGTCTCGTGAACCCACTGGCGATGCCACGCCGCCAGCAACGCCGTCAGCAACAGGCGCGACCGTTGCTGTCGCCAGCGATGCGGCGTTCTGTTTCCGGTATCCCGCGACGATTGAACGGCTCCGCAAGCGAGCGACCGTGCGAACCTTCTCGCCGGTCGCGGGCGACCCGCTCCCCGACTGCGATGGCGTCTACCTCCCCGGCGGCTATCCCGAACTCCACGCCGATGCGTTGGCGTCGTCGCCGACGCTGGACGACCTCGGCGAGCGGGCCAGCGGGGGGCTGCCGGTCTTCGGCGAGTGCGGCGGCCTGATGGCGATGGCGCAGACGCTGACGCCGACCGATGGCGACAGCCACGCGATGGCCGGGATTCTGCCGGCGGACGTGACGATGCGCGACCGCTATCAGGCACTCGATCACATCGAACTCGACGCGACGGCGGACACGCTCACAGCCGACAGCGGTGAAACGATCCGCGGCCACGAGTTTCACTACTCGGAGGCGAGCGTCGATGGCGACGCGCGGTTCGCTTTCGACGTGCGACGTGGCGACGGCATCGACGGCGACCACGACGGCTTGGTGGAGTACGACTCGCTGGGTACCTACGCCCACGTCCACGCGGCAAGCGGCGCAGTCGACCGGTTTCTCGACCGTATCGCGCCATGAGATAGTGATCGCTCTTATACAAGCGAGCTTTCGCTATCCCAAGCACAATTGTTTTATCGATCCGGTTTGAGAATCGGGATGATGCCCATCGCACTGCCACACGACGCCAAAGCGGGACCGACCAAGTCGGAAGTCCGGTCAGTCACACTCGGCAAGCTCGACCTCGGCCCGGATGATCACTTCGCGGAGGTCGGTTCCTGTACCGGTGCGGTCACCATCGAGGCGGCCCGCCGCGCCGGCCGCGTGACCGCGCTCGAACGCAAGGCCGACCGGCTCGACGTGACCGAACAGAACCTCGCGGCCAACGAGGAGGCGATCAGCGCCGATATCGACCTCCGAAACGCCGAAGCCCCGGAAGGGCTGCCAGACGACGCCGACGCCCTCTTTCTGGGCGGTAGCCGGAACTTCGAGGCGGTCCTTGATCACGCCGTCGACACCGAGGTCGACCGGGTCGTGATGAATGTCTCGCGGCTCGAAGTCGCCGGCCACGCGACCGAGGCGTTCCGCGAGCGCGGGATTCTGGAGGAGGTCGTCCAGTTCCAGGTCAGCCACGGCTACGAACTCGCTGGCGCGACGAGCTTCAACTCCGACAATCCGGTCTACATGCTCGTCGGCAGTGCGAGCGGCAGTGACGATGGCGACGACGGCGAAGAAGTGGAGGCCACACAGTGACGCTCTACGGCATCGGGCTCGGCCCCGGACAGGCCGATCTGGTGACGGTGCGCGGCAAGACGGTGCTGGAGTCGGTCGATATCGTGTACTCGCCCGGCCGGCTCTCACGGACGGTCGCGCTGAACCACGTCCCGGAATCAAAAATCGGCGACCTCGATTTCCCGATGACCCGCGACGAGGAGAAACTGCGAGCGGCGTGGAAAACGGCCGCCGGCGAGATCGCTCCGCAGGCCCGCGACGGCGACGCCGCCTTCGTCACGCTCGGCGATCCGAACGTCTACTCGACGTTCGGCCACCTGCGGCGGACGCTCGACGCGTTCCATCCCGACGTTGACGTCGAGATCGTCCCCGGCGTCAGCGCGATGACGGCGTTTGCGACCGCGCTGGATGTCGAGATCGAGGCCGGCGCGGGCCTCGCGTTGCGGGAGGCCGCCAACGGCCACGCGCCGACGGGCCCCGACCGGATGATCCTCTTCAAAGTCACCGACGCGCCGGCGACCCACGATGGGCTCACCGCGGCCGGCTACGACGTGACCTACGGTCGCCGACTCTACATGGAGCAAGGTGAGACGGTCATCACCGACGATCCGGAGGAAATCGACGAGCGCGACTACTACACGCTCGCCTACGCGGTCAAACGCGATCTGGATATCGAACCCGCGACGGCCCGGTTCGATGAGATGGGTGAGACAACTAGTGTGGAGGAACGCGTATGAGCGATCAGCCCGAGGACACGGCGGCCACAGATCCCCAATCCGCCATCGACGCACAGGGCGAGCAGCGACGCACCGAACTCGACGACCGCATTTTCGACCACAACGCTGGCGACGAGCAAGAGGGCATCCCCTTCGTCGGGGCTGGCCCCGGTGATCCACGCCTGCTGACCGTCGCCGGCAAGGAACTGCTGGCGGAAGCCGACCTCGTCGTTCACGCCGGCTCGCTGGTCAACAGCGAACTCTTGGAAGAGTACTGCGATCACGCCGAGACGGTCAGCTCCATCGGGAAGGATCTCGAGGAACTGATCCCGCTCATGCGGGACGCCCACGAGGACGGCGACAACGTCGTCCGGCTCCACAGCGGCGATCCCGCGATCTACGGCGCGGCCCTCGAACAGATGGACGCTCTCGAACACGAGGGCGTGCCGACCTACTTCGTCCCCGGCGTCACCTCGGCGTTCGCGGCGAGTGCGACGCTCCGCACCCAGCTCACGCTCAACGAGGTCTCGAACCACGTCGCGTTCACCCGGCCGCAGGGCGAGACACTGACCGAGGAGGACGACCACATCGGCGAGTTCGTCGAGATGGGCGACGTGACGACCTGTATCTACCTCGGCACCCACGCCGTCGCCGAGACGATGGATCGCCTCATCGACGACGGCCACGACCCCGAGATTCCGGTTGCCGTCGTCTACCACGCCTCGTGGCCCGACGAGGACGTGCTGTACGGCACCATCGGCACCATCGGCGAGAAACTCGACGAGGCGGGGTACCGCGCCTCCGCGATGGTGATCATCGGTGAGGCGGTGACCGGCGCGGGCTACGAGCGATCCTACCTCTACGACGGCTGGGCGGATCGCGGCCCGGACGGCGATGGCGCGGGCGGCGACGCGAGCGACGACGAGACAGAGACGACAGACGACAGTGCGAACCCGGACACGACGGAGGCAACACAATGAGCACGGACAACGAATCCACGACGACGAACAGCGACACGAGCGACGACTCCGACAGCGGCGGCCACTGTAGCACACCCGACAGCGACGGCGAGGTCGCCGAGGAGATCGCGATCATCTCCTTCGGTCGAAAGATGGACACCGCCGAGGAGATCGAGAGCGAACTCGGCGACCGCTACGAGGCAATCGATATCATCGAGTACCACGGCGAGGTCTTCGACGAGCACTGGGGCGAGTACGACTGCTTTGTCGGCCTGATGGCCAGCGGGATTGCCATGCGAAAAACCGCCCACCTGCTTGACGACAAGTGGGACGACCCCGCGATCTGTGTGGTCGACGAAGAACTCACGTGGGCGATCCCGATCACCGGCGGCCATCACGGCGCGAATCAGGTCGCACAGGACCTCGCCACGATGGGCGCGATCCCGGCGATGACGACGGCCTCGAGGCCGCCGGCAAGCAGGGCGTCGAGGCCCAGGCGAAGGCGATGGACACCCATGTCGTCAACGGCCGCTCGACGATCCAGACAAACCTCGCCGTGCTGGATGACGAACTCGGCCCAGTGGCCCGTCTCGATGGCCCACAGGCGGTTCTCGTCGGCGACGACGTGACCGTTCTGAAGCGAAACAAAGACGAGGGAATCGTCCTCGGCACCGGCAGCGTCTCCGGCGCGGCCGCGGACTCGTTCATCACGGCGTGGGAGAACGCCCTCGACGAAACCGAGTACGAGATTGACGATGTGGAGTTTATCGCCACGGCAACCCGGAAGGAAGACGAGGAGGGGCTGCTGGAGGCTGCCGAGGAACTCGACCTCGGTGTCGTCGCCTTCGAGAAGGAGACACTGCTTGACCACGAGGGGCCGAGTCCGTCGAAATCCAAGGAACTGATCGGCTGGCCCGGCATCTCGGAGGCCTCCGCCATCGCCGGCGGCCGCGAGCAGGAACTCCTGCTCGAAAAGACGAGCTACGACAACGAGGTGACGGTGGCGATCGGCCGATGAGCAGCGAATCAGTCGATACCGACGGGAAGCACACCGCGGCGACGGCGGCTGACCGCCCTGACGACCTCGGCATCCTCTCGGTCGTCGGCATCGGCCCCGGCCTGCCGGCCGACATGACCAAACGCGCCAAGGCGGTCATCGAAACCGCCGATTGCGTCATCGCCTCCGATCTCTATCAGGCGTTCCTCCGCGAGGACGAGACGCTACCGCCCGCGGAGGAGGTCGACGACGAGGGACGTGTCACCCGCGACAACGGCCACGAACAGGAGATCATCCGATCGACGATGGGCCGACAGATCGAACTCGCCAAGGTCGCCTTCGAGCGCGTTCGCGCTGGCGACGATGTGGCCCACGTCTCGGG
>KI543189.1:13977-15287 GCA_000496215.1 uncultured archaeon A07HN63 | reverse complement strand
GGTCACCCCGCGTGGCTACGAAACCAAATACGACTACTAACATGACAACCTACGAAGTCACTCTGAAAAAGGAACCCTGCGACGGGATCTTCGCCTGCCTGACCCGTGATCCGCGATTCGTTGAGGACGACGACGGGCTCGCCACAATCGACCCCGCGGCCGACCCGGTCTATGATGGCGACGGTGACGTAGAAACAGTCGACGGCGACGTGATCGCCACCTTCGACGATGACCGGATCGATGAGGCCCGGCAGGCCGCGGCAGCCTGTCCGACAAACGCCATCGTCGTCGAGGAGGTCGACGAATGACCGCAGCCGACGGAGCCGAATCCGATCAGCCACCGCTCGGCGTCGGCGTTCCCGACGACCTGCTGGCTGGCCACCCGGCGACGGCCTACTTCTGGGGACGGGTCGCCGGCAACGGCGATATCGAGCGCGACCGCCTCACCGTGACGACCAACGACGAGGCCGCCGCCGAAACGCTCAGCGAGATCGTCGGCAGCGAGATCGACCACGAGCAGAATACCCGAGAGTACGCCCACAATACCGACATCTCAAAAACCGAAGACGAGTACACCGTTGCGGTCACGAGCGACGACCTCTTCGGGATGAGCGGCGCGCTCGGCCTCCCGGTCGATGGCCGCGGCAACTACCGCTTTGAGGCGTTTGCCGATCACCGCCGCGACCTGCTTCGTGGCATCCTGGAGGGTTGTGGGACGATCTGCTTCAAGTCCTCCAGCGGGACGGTCGGTGTTTCGTTTGTCCATGACGACGACGCACTGCTCGAACTCGTCCAGGAGCTGATCGACGACTGCCCTGCCGAGGCACCGTACGGAGAGCTTTCGGAGACCTCCTCAGGCGGCTACTGGTTCGGCATCGACGACGATGCGGCCGCAGAGTTCGGCATGTGGCTCTACGAGGAGACGGCGGCAACAGGGCTGTTCGCGCCGAGTCGCCGCCGCAAACTGGTGCAGAGTCTCGATCAAGCAACCGATGTCGACTTCGACCGTTCACAGTTTGAATCATGAGTCAGCTCTACGACACCGCCGCTAGCGTCGATGATGAAGCCATCCTCCTGGTCGGCCACGGCTCCCGCCGCGAGAAGTCAAACGAGCAGGTCCGCGAGCTAGCGGCGATGCTTGAGGACCGACTGGAGATCCCGGTCGATGCTGCCTTTCTCGAACTCGCCGAGCCAGCTATCGAGGACGGCATTGAGGGACTGGCCGGCTCCGTCGGGTCGGTCACCGTCGTCCAGCTCTCGCTGTTTGCCGCCAGCCACGTCAAAAACGACGTGCCGCTGGCCGTCCAGCG
>KI543189.1:8259-11306 GCA_000496215.1 uncultured archaeon A07HN63 | reverse complement strand
CGGCTGGAGGCCGACGCCTACGCCGACGAGCTCATCGAGGAGGCACTTGGCGGGATCGACGGTGTCGGCACCTACGCCAGCGAGGAGCAGGCCGAACCGATCGATGTCGGCGATGGCGACGTGTCGGTTGCCTGCGATCCACTCGATGGCTCCTCGAATATCAAGCCAAACAGCCCGATGGGGACGATTATCGCGGTCTACAAAGGCGAGTTGCCGGCCGGCGGCGACCGCCTGTTAGCCTCTGGGTTCATCCTCTTTGGACCGATCCTGACGATGACTGTCGCCCGCGACGGCGCGGTTTACGAGGCCAACGTCGGCAACGGCGAGATCGACGTGATCGACGATGAGGTAACACTGCCCGAGGAGCCGACCGTCTACGGGATGGGCGGTCGGGTGCCCGACTGGACGCCCGGGTTTTCGGCGTTCATCCGCGCGATCGAGCAAGAGTACAAGCTGCGCTACGGCGGCGCGATGGTCGCTGACGTGAATCAGGTGATCACCTACGGTGGGATCTTCTCATATCCCGCGCTTAGATCGGCTGAAAACGGGAAACTCCGCCTGCAGTTCGAGGGGATTCCGATGGCCTACATCATCGAATCCGCCGGCGGGGCGTCATCCGACGGCAGCGGATCGATCCTTGAGGTCGAACCCGAGGAGTTCCACCAGCGCGTGCCGGTACATCTTGGAAACCCTGCGACGATCGACCGACTCGAAGCGACGCTTGCGGCCCACAGCTGAGGAGGCAACGACGGCGTAGCGCGTCTTTTCAACATCAGCATCGTTTTTAGCCTATGGCCTCAGAAGTTGGTATGACGGTTTCCGCCGCGACAACGTGGGTTGAGTCCGTGTTTGTCGATGGCGTCTCCGCTGAACTGCGGATCACGGCCAGCGTCTTGATCGGTCTCGGTGCGGTGATAATCGCCGGCCTGCTTGTTCCGCGGGTCACAACCCGAACCCGATCGATTGTCACGCAGTGGGCTACCGGCCGATTCGACGACTCGGCCGGCGAGGCCTTCGACCGGATCAACGCGGTCGCACCGGTTGGCGTCCTCATCACGATCGTCGTTCGACTCATCCAACTACTCGTGCTTGCCGTAGCAGGCTTCGTGCTGCTCGTCGTCTGGGGGCAGATCGGCCCGGCACTCGGAGTGATCGGGATCGGCGCATTCGCGTTGCCGACGATCGGCCGGCTTGTCTCGACGGGTGTTGTCCTTGTTGTGGCGTTTGTCCTCAACGACTTTATTCGGGATCTGATCGGCGAGTACACCGCCAGCACCAAACGCGTCACCGCCCATCAAGAGCAGATCCTAACCCGGGTGTTACAGGTCGCGTTGATTCTGGCTGCTCTTATCGCGGTGTTCAGCATTTGGGGTATCGATATCGGCAGCCTACTGGTTGGGGCTGGCTTTCTTGGCGTTGTCGTCGGGCTGGCAGCCCGCCAGACACTTGGCTCGTTGCTGGCGGGCTTTGTTCTCATGTTTTCGCGGCCCTTCGAGATCGGCGACTGGGTTGCGATCGGCGA
Organism: uncultured archaeon A07HN63; assembly: GCA_000496215.1. Lineage (GTDB taxonomy): Archaea > Halobacteriota > Halobacteria > Halobacteriales > Haloferacaceae > Halonotius. Next base: position 9,784 of record KI543189.1, on the reverse strand, counting down.
CAAGGAGGGGATTGTCACAAAGATTACGATCATGAACACCATCATGCGGAACTTCGACGGCGAACACGTCGTCATCCCCAACGACAATGTTGCCAATCAGGCGATCACAAACCGGAGCCGCGATGGTAAGCTTCGGATCCATCTTGAGGTTGGGATCGATTACGACGACGATCCCGAACACGCAAAGGCGGTTGCCCGCGAGGCCGTCGAAGGGGTGGAGATGGTCGAAGGCAACCCCAAGCCGCAGGTTTTCCCGATCGCCTTCGGCGGATCAGCGGTAACGATGGATATCCGATTTTGGATCGCACCACCAACCCCACAGCGTCGCTGGCGAGCCACCGCCGGCGTTGTTGAGGCGGTCAAAGCCCGGTTTGCAACCGAGTCGATCTCGATCCCCTTCCCCCAGCGCACGGTCGGCTCACGGGAGGTCAACGATTCGACCGCGGTCAAACAGACCGCCGACGCAACCGTGATCGACGGAACCAACGTCGATGGGACAGCCGACACCGGCGGGACATAGCTCCCGAGGTGTTGTCGATCGCGGCGTGATGAGGATAACCTCGTCAAAACTACGGGTTAGACCCGGTGAACCCGAACCCTGAAGTCCAGACTCACCGTCTGTTAGGTATGAACCGTGCCGAGGCCAGACGCCGGTTTCGCCGTGCCTCGTGGGTCAACATCGCGGCCAATCTCCTCAAAATCATCGCTGAGGGGGCCGTTGGGGTCGTCTTCGGCTCGGTCGCACTTGTCGCCGACGCAGCCCACTCGGTAGCCGATCTTGTCGCCAGCGTCGTCGTCCTCGTGTGGGGATCGAGCTCCTACGACGATGCCGACGCCACCCACCCACATGGGCACGCGCGAATCGAGCCCTTGACCGCGATGTTCGTCGGCGCGGTAATCGTCGTGCTTGGCGGCTATCTGCTGTATGAATCCGTTCGCGGGCTGTTTGTCGGCACCGATATCGAGTTCAGCTCCTATCTGTTGGGGGCGTTGGGGTTTGCGATGGTCAACATGTACGTCGCCTACTGGTACACTGCCCGCACCAATGTTGGCCTTGAGTCGACCGCGCTGACGGCACTGGCCAAGGACTGTCTTAACGATATCTACACAACTGTTGCCGCCGTCGCCGGCGTCGTCGGCGTCCGGTTCGGGGTGTCGATCCTCGATCCGGTCGCGGGCGCAGTTGTGAGCCTACTGGTCGTCTATCAGGGCGTTGCCATCGGCCAAGAGAACCTCGGCTATCTCGTCGGTGCGGCCCCGACCGCCGACCAGCGTGTAGCCGTCGAGGATGTACTCGCTACCCACGATGACGTGGCCGGCTACCACGATCTAACCGTTTTCTATGACGGCACCGTCATCGAGGTTGAAGTCCACGTCGAGGTCAACGGCGAGCTGACGATCCGGGAGGCCCACGATATCGAATCCGAACTTGTCGACCAACTCACCGCCCTTGCCGACGTTGGTGACGCACATATCCATCTCGATCCGGCCGGCCTCGGCGAGTGGAAGGACGCCGCTCCCGACT
>KI543189.1:6560-8239 GCA_000496215.1 uncultured archaeon A07HN63 | reverse complement strand
GCACCCACGACGGCGTCACCGCTGTGGCGGTCCAGAAGGGAATCGCCGAGGGGTACTACCCGTCCTACGAGGACGACGTGACGCTGCTGGCGAAGCTCAACGGCACCTCGAACCTCTGGATGGGCGAGCCGAACTCGGCGGTCAACTGGACCGTCGAGAACGCCGCCGAGGTCGGTGCCGATGCCATCGGCTTCACCGTCTACGGCGGCTCCAACCACGAGATCGAGATGGTCGAGGAGTTCCGCGACGCACAGGAGGCCGCCCGCGAACACAACATGGGCGTCGTCATGTGGTCCTATCCGCGCGGACAGGGCCTCAAGAACGCGACCACACCCGACACGATCGCCTACTCGACCCGTCTCGGGCTCGAACTCGGTGCCGACATCACGAAGGTCAAATATCCCGGCTCGCCGGAGGCGATGGCCCACGCCGTCACGCAGGCCGCCAAATCGAAGGTCGTCATGAGCGGTGGCTCGAAGACGAACGATCAGGAGTTCCTGACGACGGTCCGCAACGCGATGGACGCCGGGGCCAACGGGCTCGCCGTGGGTCGCAACGTCTTCCAGCGTGACAACCCAGAGCAGATCCTCGATGGGCTCGAAGCCGTCATCTTCGACGAGGCGAGCGTCGCCGACGCGCTCGACCGGATGGGCGTCGAGCCGTCGAACCCCGAGGCATTATAATGCCGACCGGCGCTGGCGACCACGAGGCCGTCCTCGACGACCTCTTCGAGACGCTGGCCGGGCTCGCCCCGGAGATCCGGGCCTCGCTGCCCGGGCGACGCGTCAAGAGCGACGAGACCAACCCCAGCGGCGAGACCCGGCTTGAGGCCGACGCTTACGCCGACGAACTCATCGAGGACGCATTGCGCGAGGTTGACGGTATCGGCACCTACGCCAGCGAGGAGCAGGCCGAGCCCATCGATATCGGCGACGGCGAGCTCTCGGTCGCCTGCGACCCGCTGGATGGCTCCTCGAACATCAAGCCGAACAGCCCGATGGGCACCATCGTCGCCGTCTACGAGGGCGACCTCCCCGGCGACGGCGACTCACTCGTTCCTGCGGCGTTCGTCCTTTTCGGCCCGATTCTCACGATGAGCGTCGCCCGCGACGGCCGGCTCTACGAGGCCAACGTCAACGACGGCGAGATCGACGTGATCGACGACGACGTGACGCTGCCCGAGGAGCCGACTGTCTACGGGATGGGTGGTCGTGTCCCCGACTGGACCGAGGGCTTTGCCGCCTTCATCGACGAGGTCGAACAGGAGTACAAGCTCCGCTACGGCGGCGCGATGGTCGCCGACGTGAATCAGGTCCTGACGTACGGCGGCATCTTCTCGTATCCAGCCCTGCAGTCCTCGCCGAACGGGAAACTCCGCCTCCAGTTCGAGGGCATTCCGATGGCCTACATCACCGAGTGTGCCGGCGGCGTCTCCTCGGACGGGGGGCAGTCGATCCTCGAGGTCGAGGCAACCGGGCTTCACCAGCGCGTGCCGGTCCATCTCGGCAACGAACAGCTGATCGATCGCGTCGAGACACACCTCGCCGGGGACTGACAGCGCCGGACCGCGACGCAGCTGTCGCGGCGGGGTCGCATATCAGCATTGTTTTGCCGATTGGCAGTCAGGACATATTATGTCGGTTGCCGGCGTCACCGCGTGGCTGGAGGCTCGGTTAGTC
>KI543189.1:0-4765 GCA_000496215.1 uncultured archaeon A07HN63 | reverse complement strand
CGGGCTTGCCAACGCCGCCGAGATCGAGTCGATGACGCCGCTGTTGATCAACGTCGCGATGAACAATGATGGCCTCCACGATCTGGGCGTTCGCTTCGATTGATACCGGTTAGGGGTGTTTCTCGCGTTCACGATCCGTGGCGTCGACTGTCTCGCGTTCCGAGCTAGGCAGTTTAATTGCCCGCAGTGAGGTGGCCTCGGCGTCCTCGATTGTCGTGTTCGTGTCGCTGTCAGCTGGCTCACGAGCCCTCGGTGCGCGCTCCTCGCCAGCGTCGTCGACGAGCATTCGCCGTAGTCTCTCAAGCAGCCCCATGCTGCCGGGAGTCGGGCCGCGGTCGACAAAAGACGGTCGGAAGCGACGGATATAGGCCGCCGTCGGTTAACCCGGAACCATGGACGCCGATCCCAACAGCCGGCCGGCCGTCGCCGAGCGCGCCGCAACCGCCGGCGCGGAACTCGCGCTTGAATCATTCCGGACGGATATCGCCGCCGAGACAAAGTCAAGTAAAACCGATATCGTCACCCAGGCCGACCGCGACGCCCAAGCTCGTGTGATCGAGATCATCGAATCCGAGTACCCGGACGAGCCGATCGTCGGCGAGGAAGACGACGCGCTAAAAACGGTGCCGGAGGCGGGGCCGGCGTGGATCGTCGACCCCATCGATGGCACCACCAACTTTGTCAACGACGTTCGGCTGTGGGGGACGGCCGTCGCCGCCGTCATCGACGGTGAGCCGGTCGGTGCGGCGGTCGTCCTCCCCGCCCTTGGCGACAGCTACACCGCCGACCGCGAGGCCGCCTATCTGAACGGCGAGCAGATCGCTGTCAGCGACACAGACACCCCCGAGCTGGCAACGATCGCGCCGCTGATGCTGTGGGGACGCGATAGCCGCGAGGCGTACGCCGCGGCGACCCGGGAGCTTGTCACCCGGTATGACGATATGCGGCGGTTTGGCTCCGCTCAGGCGACTCTCTCGCTGATCGCGGCCGGCTCGCTCGATGGCGGGTTTACCAACCTCGTTTCCCACCCGTGGGACAGCGTTGCCGGCGTGCATTTCGTCCGACAGGCCGGCGGGCGGGTGACTGACCGCCACGGCGACCGCTGGCGACACGATTCGCCAGGGCTCGTCGTCTCAAACGGCAAACTCCACGACTCACTGCTCGCGGCGACCCGTGGGATCGGTGCGGACGACGCGTAGTCCGCTGTCCACGGTTGGTCAGGACGGACACACAGCCAGCAGAGACCGGAACCCTCAATTTGGTCTCGCTCAGAACGGGTCGTATGGCCGGTCTCTCCGCCCGCGTCGATACCGACCCCGAGCGATTGTGGCTCGGCGGCGTCGGTACGCTCACCGCCCTCCTCGTTTTTGGCTCGCTGCTCGCCCGCGAACTAGTGTATGATCGGTTTATCTGGCAGTATTTTTGGGGCCCGGTCGCCGCCGACGGCAACGGCGCGCGGTGTGCGGTGAACCGCGCTGGCGATGTGTCGTATCTCTTCTCGACCGCCGAGTGTGTAGCTGCCGAGCGAGCCGGCGAGATCGTTGCCTATCCGGGGTATACACTCGTCTCGGAGGTTGGCTACGTCCTCGTTTTGCTGGTCGCGCTTATCGGCGTCTACCTGCTGCTTCGCCGGCTGAAGATCGGTGACAGCCGATCGCTGTTTTACGCATTGTTTCCGTTTATGCTGTTTGGCGGCGCGCTCCGCACCGTTGAGGATGCAGGGATCGCCGCGATCACCGCCGGAGCCGAGCCGCTCATTCCGTTTCCGTGGAGCGCGCTCATCATCAGCCCGTTCATCTATCTGACCGTTTTTGTTGTGACGCTTGCGGCTGTTGGAGCGGGTGTCAGTCTCGAACGCCGCGGCGTCGTCGACGCCTACGAGTATCCGGTCGCTGCCATCGGGACACTACTGCTCGTCACAAGCGTCGGCTATCTCACCGTTCTCGCGGTGACGACACCGTACGTCCGTCTACGGCCGCAGGTGCTTGCGGTCGTGGTGATCGGCGCGACGCTGTCGGCGGCCGTGGCGTGGCTGCTCATCGAACGGGCCGCGCCGGCGATCAACGCCGGCACCGGGCTAGTGGGGTTAGTGTTGCTGTGGGGCCATTCGGTTGATGGCGTCGCAAACGTCGTTGGGCTTGACTGGATGCCGGCTCTTGGCGCGGGCGCAAACCTCGTCCCAAAACATCCGGTAAACGCGGCTGTCGTCGATATTACCGGTGCGGTGCTACCACCGTCGGTGTTGGCGATCACCGGGGACACGTGGCCGTTCCTGCTCCTCAAGCTGGCGGCAGCAACGTTCGTTATCTGGGTGTTTGAGCCTGACCTGCTTGAGGAGTCGCCGCGGTACTCGATCCTGCTGTTGATCGCGGTGTTGGCGGTTGGTCTTGGGCCTGGGACGCGGGATGTGTTGCGGGCGACGTTCGGGGTGTGAAAACTCAGCCGTCGATCAGTGACCGAACCCGTTCGTAGTAGCTACCAAACGCCGCATCAGCGCGTGATCGCGGATGATCAAGTTCGATGGCAACAGTTTCGCGGATCTGTCCAGGCTCTTTCCCCATGACGACGACGGTATCGGCGAGTTTGATCGCCTCCTCAACATCGTGTGTGACAAACAGGATCGTCTTTCCGGTCTCCTGCCAGATATCCAGAAGCTCATCCTGCAGCCGCTCGCGGGTTTGAGCATCAACCGCGGCAAACGGCTCATCCATGAGCAGTAAGTCGGGGTCGATCGCCAACGCTCGCGCCAGTGCAACCCGCTGTTTCATTCCGCCCGAGAGCGATTTTGGATAGCTATCGCCGAATCCCGCAAGCCCAACGAGATCGATCAGGTGTTGAACGCGCTCATCCTGATCAACCCCATCGACCGCTGCGTTGTCTATCCCGAAGGCGATGTTGCCGCGGACGGTTCGCCACGGGAAGAGATGGTACTCCTGAAAGACGATCCCCATATTCGGGGTCGGTGCTGTAACCGGTGAGCCATCAAGCGTGACCTCGCCACGGGTTGCCGGCTCAAGCCCGCCCAAGATACGAAACAGCGTCGTCTTCCCACAGCCGGAGGGGCCAACGATACAGACAAACTCACCCGGATCAACGCCAAACGAAACATCGGCTAACGCTTGCACAACGCCCTGTTTGCCGGCATACTGCTTGCTAATGCCGCTGACCTCCACCGCTGAGCCGTCGCTGTTGTTTATCGCCACACTAACACCCGCCGTTGGACGGCGCGGTAGGCCATATCGACAACCAGGAACATCACACTCAACACGAGGATGTAGGTGATAACGAGGTCAACCTGGAGGTTGTTCGACGCCCGAAGAATCCGCCGCCCAATCCCCGGAACACCGAATATCTCGGCGGCGACAACAAGCATCCAACAGCGGCCGATCCCCGTTCGAATCCCGGTCATGATCTCCGGAGATGCCGCAGGAATGACAACCGATTTGATCAGTTCGAGATCACCGTCGACACCGAGGCTCCGAGCAACGTCTAAAAGGTCGTCAGAAACACCCTCAACACCGCCGTAACTGGCGTAGAAGTTGATCCAGAACGCACCGACAGCGATAATAAACGCGGCACCGGCGTGATTGATGCCGAACCATGCGATAGCGAAGCCGATCAACGCTAACGGCGGTACCGGCCGAAGCGTCCGAACGACAGGTGAGGAGAGATCATCGAGGACAGCACTCCACCCAAGAGCGACCCCGGCGGCGACACCGAGGGTCGTGCCGATGATCGTCCCAGGAACCCAGTGGCGAACGCTTTCGCCAAGGGCGGTCGTGATCTCCCCACTGACGAGTTCGGCAAGGGCTGCCTCGGCGACAACGGGCGGAGCCGGTAACACGTACGCCGGCTGCAGCAAGGCTGCAACCCACCACAACCCCAGAAAGCCGAGAAAGCCAACAGTTCCAAGTCCAGCCCGGCGGCGGTCGATGCCGACCAACGGCAGTTCACCGTCCGCCGTTGTCACCGCGTGATCTGATTGAACGTCGGTGGCCATTATACTGAGTCGTATACGCTGTAGTCGAAGATCTTATCAAGCGCGAGCTGTTCGTCCGTCTGGCCGTTCTCGGCGGCAAACTCCGCAAAGATCTCGGTGCCAGCCTCGATCTCTTGGGGAGCGGTCACAAAGTTCGCTAGCGGCCCGGAAAGTGCTTGTTGGGCCTGTTCGGCTGGCATTCCGATGCCGGAGTCAACGATATCGGCTGTCGCCGATGGGTTTTGATCGATGAACTGCGTCGCCTGAAGATGCTGCTCAGGAACTGTGTGGCAATGGGCGACTCCCGAACCGAATCGGTCATCAACGTTACAGCGGCCGGCTGCCCGGGCATAATCTCGGCCGATGTGCGGAACGTTTCGTAGGAGAGTCCTTCCTCAGCAATCCGTGACGGAACCGGTTCCATGATCGACGCGCCGTCGATCTCGTCGTTGGCGATCGCCTGAAAGACCGCATTGGCACCGTTTATCTCTGTGATCGTCACATCCTCCTCGGGGTCAACCCCCTCCTGTTGGAGCCAGTAGCGAAGCAACACGTCCGGCACAGAGCCCTGTGGGAAGGTGCCAAACGTGAACTGCTCGCCGTTTTCTTCGGCCCAGATATCAAAGGCATCGCTTCCGTGTTCCTCCCAAAGCGGCCCAAACGAATCGTGAGAGAGAATCGCCATCGGCTCTTTGATGTTTGCGGCGGTCACCCGTGCAGCGATCCCTCGGTCGATCGCAATCATCGCCGGGACGATCCCAAACATCGCGATGTCGATCTCCCCAC
>KI543188.1:9482-11819 GCA_000496215.1 uncultured archaeon A07HN63 | reverse complement strand
TCTCGTCGTTAAGCTCCTGTTCGAGGATCTTCGCGTGTTTCTCCGGCACCTCGATCCAGAGTTCGTCGCCCTCCTCGATCTGGCGGCCGACCGTCGGCCCGTCGATAGCGACGCTAACGCGTTCGCCCGCGCGGGCCTCCTCGACATCCTCGCCCTGTGCCTGAATCCCCGAGAGTTCGCCGACGCGGTTGGGTTCGTTGTTCTCGAATTTGGCAACATTGCTGTTGTTGGTCACCGTGCCGGACATGACCTCGACGCCGACGACCGCGGGATCTGACTGCCGGAAGGTGTGATCGTCGAGAATCTGGAACCGCGCGGGCCGGATGATCTTGTCCAGGATCGTCTCCTGTTGGGCCTGCTGCATCGCCTCAACGTGCTCCTCGTAATCCTCGATCAGCTTGTAGATCACGTCATCGGTGAACAGCGTTACCTCGCTCTGGTCGAGTTCCGTCTCGGCGTCGGGCAGCACCTCGACATTGAACCCGAGGATGACGGTGTGCTCGGGCTCGCGGGCGGTCCCGGCGACGGCGATATCGCGGGCGGCCACGTCGCCGACCTCCGCCCGGAGGATCGGCACCTCGGCCTCTTGCAGGGCGTTGGCCATCGCTTCGAGGCTGCCGAGCGTGTCGGCTTTGACGACGACGCCCTCCTCCTCGGTGTCGACCTCGATCTCGGCGAGTTCGGCCTCGACCTCCGCGACCACGTCGTCGACCGCGCGGTCGCGGACGACCCGGACCGGCGCGCCAGCCATCGCGTCGTCGAGATCCGGCGCGGCGATTTTCACCCCCGCCGCAGCGGCGACCGACTCGACGCGTTCGAACTGCTCCTCGACTCTGATCTCGGCGTTGGGCTGTGGCTGGAGCAACGCCCGAATGTCGGTCACGATAGGGTCGTTGACGCCACCGACGACGAGCTGGTCGTCCTCGCTGATCACCCCGTCGTAGACGACGACATCGACCGTCGCGCCAAAGCCCTGCTCGTCTTTGACCTCCAGTACTGTCCCCTCGCCGGGGCCCTCCACGTCGATCTCCATCTCGGCTTTCATGAACCGCTGGGAGAGCCCCATCAGCACCGCGAGCACGTCGGGGACGCCCTCGCCGGTCAGTGCCGAACAGGGGACGACGCCGATGTTGTTCTGGAAGTTCTGGACGCGCCAGTAGAGATCAGCCGAGAAGCCGTCGTCGGAGAGCTGGCCGATGATCTCGTAGAGGTTCTCGTCGAGTCGCTGGCGCGCACTGTCGCTCTGGCCGTCGTAGCTCGGCTTGATCGGCGAGTTGTCGGTTGGATTCCAGCCGGGCGTCGTGTCGGCCTTGTTGGCGGCGACGACAAAGGGGGTGCCCGTCCGCTGGAGGATGTCGAGGGCCTCCTCGGTCTGTGGCTGGAAGCCGTCGTTGACGTCGACGACGAGGATGGCGATATCGGCGAGCGCGCCGCCGCGCGAGCGGAGCGTCGAAAACGAGTGGTGGCCCGGCGTGTCGATAAACAGCAGCCCGGGCAGATCGAAATCCTGCACCTCGACGAGATCGCCGGCCATGTCGGCGATGGTTTCGAGTGGCACCGCCGTCGCCCCGATATGCTGGGTGATCGCCCCAGCCTCGCCGTCGCTGACGGCCGAGCCACGGATCTTGTCGAGCAGGCTGGTCTTGCCGTGATCGACGTGGCCGAGGACGGCGACGATGGGCGTTCGCAGTGAGGTATCGTGATCGGACATGCAGAGAACTCCAGAAATCGCTTTGCCGAGCGAAGCGGGCCATCGGAGTTAAGCCTTTCAACTTTCGGTCAGGCGTCTGCCAGCCGTCGGACACGCCCCGTGGCGTTTATATGAGTTCAACCGTCTACGGCACGTATGGTCGACATACTCGCGGAAAACCTCTCCGGGAAAGCCGTGATGGGGGACGACGGGACGGAACTCGGCGACCTCTACAACATCACGATGGATCTGAAAACCGGCAGTCTCAACCGGCTGCTGGTCACACCGAACGAGGGAATCTCACCGGAGAGTGCCGGCTTCCAGGCCGACGACGCCGGCCGGCTCCAGATCCCCGTCAGCGCCGTTCAGGCAGTCAAAGACTACATTGTTGTTTCTCGGTAACGCAATGCAGATTCTCGATACGTCGGCGTTTATCAACGAGTATCACACCGACGAGCCAACGGCTTCGGTTCCGCAGGTTCACGAGGAACTCGAGGGCGAACACGCCTTCCGCTTCGATGCCGAGGAGGGCGCAGGCATGCATATTCACATCCCCTCCGAGGATACGTCGAACGGATCAATCGGGCCGCCGCCGAGACCGGCGACGCCGACGAGCTGAGCGAGACGGATCTCTTGCTGGTCGCCGC
>KI543188.1:0-2920 GCA_000496215.1 uncultured archaeon A07HN63 | reverse complement strand
CTGGGCGCGATGGCGGCAATCCACTATCTGCTGTCGCGGTAGCCGTCGCTGGTCCTGCCCCGCTCCTGTCCATCCGCCGACGCACAGCAGCATCCCGAAACCGGCAAACCGCTGTCCGAACAACGGCCGTCCATGACCGACACGGACGAGCAGCCGGATGGCAAGGAGAGCACGTTTCTCGTCACCCACGCCGACGACGAGTCGGCGGTGCTGAAAGACGTTCACGACGGACAGGTCCACACCCTCGCCTCGAACCCCGGCGTCGAGACCGACGACGCCGTCGAGGGCACGGTCGCCCCCGACCCGCCGATGGAGGTGTCGTGGCAGCTTATCGAGATCGACGAGCGCCGGTCGCTCAGCATCGAGGACAGCGAGGAGCCGCCGACCGCACGCGAATGTGAACTTGCCGCCGAGCAGGCTGTCGGCGATCTCACGAAGGAACCCCGGGCCGGCACCGGCGAGTATCACGTGATCACTGTGCCGGACGACGAGACCGACGCGGCCGTCGAGGACGTCTACGAGGATCGCGAGACGACGCTCGCCCGCGCTGCTCGCCTCGGCGTCAATCGCGTCGAAATCCGGTCGGAACCGGGTGTTGTCAGCGTCCGCTATCTGCCGTAGGCTGTTCATCGAGTCGATCACCGACTGTTCCGGAATATGAGAAGGCTTATTCAACACTGCCGTACACCGACAATATGGCTCAACTCTCGGTTCCGACTGTCGACTACACCGAGTATTCGAATCGCCAGCTGGTGGCGATCCCGTTGGCGTTGCTTGCGGTGTCGCTGCTCGTGATCGGCGGCTGGTTCGTGGTGACCGGCGCGCCGGCGAACCTCGGCCAGGAGTTTACCGGTGGCTCGGAACTCCGAATTCAGGACCCCGGCGCGAATGCTAACCAACAGATTATCAATGCGTTCGATGTCGAACCGGCCACGATTCAGCAGATCCCGGCCGATAACGCGTACATTATCACGTTCCCCGAAGGCGCTGTCGACGCTGGCGACAGGACACAGCTCACCGTGTTGCGCGAGCAGGCTGAGGCAGCCGGCTTTGAGATACAGGCAAGCTCCTCGGTCGACCCGAGCTTCACCTCCGGCACCACGGCACTCACCGGCGTCGCCGTTGCTTTCCTCGGCATGAGTCTGCTGGTCTTCATTATGTTTCGTAGCGTTGCGCCGTCGATTGCGGTGATCGCCTCGGCGTTTTCGGATGTGATGCTCCCGCTTGCGATGATGAACCTGCTTGGAATTAAACTCACCCTCGGTACTGTTGCCGCATTACTCATGTTGATCGGGTACAGCGTCGACTCGGACATCCTGTTGAACAATAGTATTCTCAGACAGTCCGGCGACTTTTATGAGTCGACCAGCCGGGCGATGCGAACCGGGGTGACGATGACACTCACGTCGATCGCCGCCATGAGCGTCATGACCGCCGCCGCCTATCTGTTTGGCATTCAGATCATGACGGCTATCGGAACCGTCCTCGTTGTCGGCCTGCTTGCTGATCTGATGAATACCTATCTCCTGAACGTGAGCCTGCTCCGTTGGTATGTTAACCGGGGAGTAAAACGATGATCGACCGTCTCAAGTCCAACTGGCGGCTGGCCTTGCTGTCGGTCATTCTGCTGATTTCGCTGTTCGTGTTGTTCTCACCGACGATGGCCCCTGACACCGACGTTGGCGGTGACACTGCCTCGCAGAGCAGCGTCACGAACCTCCAGTACGGGCTGGATCTGGCCGGCGGCACCCGTATCCGCGCGCCCTTGCTCGGGCTGACCGCCGAGGGGGTGCCACTCACCACTGACGACTCAGCGGCAAACGTGGCTGCTGCCGTCGCCGCGGAACTCCCCACCACCAATACAATCGACGTGACTGTCCGGCGGGAGACTCTCAACGGGCCAACTATCGAGGTGACCGACCCCGACGTCTCCGAATCACAGTTCGCTGACGCACTCGACGCTGCCGGCTACGAGTACAACACCATCCGTAGCGGCGTTACGCAGGAAACGCGTGATGAGGCAATAAACGTGATCGAGGGCAAGGTCAATCAGGCCGGGCTTTCGGGTGCCAGTGTCCGACAGGTCAACGATGTCACCGGTGGCTTCTTCATTGTCATCGAGGCCCCCGGACAGGATCGCCAGAGCGTGATTGACCTTATCGAGGACCGCGGAAACGTTCGAATCGATATCTACCACGACCGTACCAACACCGGCGAGTACACGACCGAACGCGCCGTTTTAACCCGTGAGGACTTTGCCTCGATCAGCAACGCCCAGCAGTCTGCGCAGGGAGGTGGTGGCCCGAACGTGCCGGTGACCATCAGACAGGATGGGTCTGCTGAAGCACTCCAGCAACTTGTCGTCGACACCGGCGTTGCTCAGCAGGGTGGCTCGGAGTGTCGGTACGAGTCACAACCGAACGCGACTGATCCATGTCTGCAACTTGTCGTCGACGGACAGGTAATCAACTCCTTCGGCATGAACGCCGATCTCGCAAACAGCATGCGACGCGGCGAGTGGGCCGGTAGTCCAAGCTTCATCCTGACGACGACCTCTTTTGAGGAGGCCCAGGATATCGCACTCAATCTTCGGGCTGGTGCTCTGCCGGCTGAGCTGGCAATCGAGGATGGGTCAAGCAATTTCATCTCGCCAACACAGGGCGAACAGTTCCAGCGTGATTCGGTCATCATCGGAATCCTTGCCGTGTTGACGGTTTCGGGCGTTGTTTTCGCCCGCTATCGCGAATCCGAGGTCGCGCTGCCGATGATTCTGACTGCGTTCTCTGAGGTGGTGATCCTGCTCGGGTTTGCCGCCTATCTCGGCTACCCGTTGTCGCTGTCAGTTATCGCGTAGTTTCATCGCAGTGCTCGGCACCGGGGTCGACGATCTTGTGATTATCGCCGATGAGGTGATGGCGGA
>KI543187.1:8101-22105 GCA_000496215.1 uncultured archaeon A07HN63 | reverse complement strand
CTCACGCTGTATGCGTTCTCGACGGAGAACTTCGACCGACCACGCGAGGAACGCGAACCGCTGTTCGATATCATCGAGGACAAACTCTACGAACTCGCCGACAGCGACCGCGTCCACGAGAATGAGGTCTGTATCCGGGCCATCGGCGAGATCGATCGCCTCCCACAGCGGGTCCGGACGGCGATCACCTACGCCGAAACACAGACCGCCGGCTACGACGGATTCACGCTGAACGTCGCCCTCGCCTACGGCGGTCGCAACGAGTTACTGCGAGCGGCCCGGGAGGTTGCCGGCGCTGTCGACGACGGGAGCCTCGCGGCAGACGAGATTACCCCCGAGACCGTCGAGGAACGCCTCTACCGCCAGCCGGTGCGTGACGTGGACCTCATCATCCGGACCGGCGGCGACGAGCGAACGTCAAACTTCCTCCCGTGGCACGCCAACGGAAACGAGGCCGCCGTCTACTTCTGTGCGCCCTACTGGCCGGAGTTCTCGAAGGTCGACTTCCTGCGCGGAATCCGCACCTACGAGGCCCGCGAGGAATCGTGGCAACAAACGCGAATCGAACGGGGTGTCGCCCTCGCCGAAGCGGTCGGGCGTCTTGAGCTGGACGAAGCCACCGCACTGGCCGGTCGACTCCGCAAAAAACTGCCACAGGCCGGCCGCACAGCCGTCGTCGAGGAACTCGATACCGAGGACGCCGGCGATACAGGGTCGGACGCCGAGACCACCGAACCGGCCCCGGAGCCGGCCGACTGACGACTCTCGGCCTATTTCCCGAACCGTCGCTGCCGATCCGCGTAATCGATCAGCGCCCGCAGATAGTCGCGTTTCCGGAAATCCCGCCAGTTGACATCTGTGAAGTAGAGTTCGGAGTAGACCGACTGCCAGATCATGAAATCCGAGAGCCGTTCGGCCCCGGTCTTGATGACGAGGTCGGGTTCCTCCCGGAAGACGAGCCGGCTGTCGATGTCGTCGGCCTCGATCTCGTCGGGCTCGATCTCGCCGGCGTCGACGGCCTCCGCGAGTTGCCGGACGGTTTCGGCGAACTCGCGTTTCCCGCCGAGACCGATGCTCACCTGAATCGGCGCGTCGACCTGCTCGGTGTCGCCGGGGCGACGCACAGCCAGCGGTTTAGGTGTGTCGAGCGCTGTCAGTTCGCGGCTGAGCGTTGGCACCACCGCCTCGTCGAGGACACTCACAGAAACGGTGATCCGGTCGGCCCCGTACTCGACGGCCCACTCGAAAAAGTCGCCAAGCGTCTCGTAGGCCCCCTGTTCGAGCAGGTCGCGCTCGGTGATGACGACCGCGACGTGGTCGGGCGGGGGGCTCGACCGCCGCCAGAGCTGCAGTGCGAGATAGCCGTCGTAGAGCACTGCATGGTTCTCGGACCGCCGATGGCAAAAGGTTCCGGTGAAACGAAGGAACGGCACTCGGGTGTGACTGCCGACAGCACAAACCGCCGCTGTGAGTGACTCACACGGAGATTTCGACATGTCGGGACCGTTAAGTAGCCGTCAGCGATAGCCGAGGGTGTGACTCGACGGCTCCGACGGGCAGGAGCGTTCGCCGCCGTGGCGTCGCTCGCGCTGACGGCACCGGCGCTGGGCGCGGCGACGGCCCTCCCGTTTGCGGTGATCGCTATCGGAGCGGCGTTTCTCGTCTCCGACGGGCCGCTCTTCGAGCTCTTCGCCCGGCCGGGCGACTGGCAGGACGGCCGTCTCAACGGGCTGGCTGGCTTCGGCTTCGCGGCTGCCGCCCTCGCGGTGCTGCTGGCACTGCCGCAGGCCGCGCTACCCGTCGATCTCTTCGTCGCCGCACTCCTCATCCTCGGCTTCGGCAACCTCGGTATCGAGGCGGTCAGAACCAGAACCGACGAACCGTTTCTCGGTGTCGCCGGCTTCGGTGTCGCGGCTGTCCCCGCGGCAGTCGCCGGCCAGTACGCCGTGGCAGTTTACCGCGGCACGGCTGTCGACTGGTCAGTCGTGCTGTTGCTGGCCGTCGTCGGGACGCTGATCGCCGCGCTGCTCCGTGAGTTGCTCTACGAGCGCGACGACGCACTGGTGGTGCTGTCGGTCGGCCTCGTCATCTGGTTGGTCGCCACACTCGTCGGCCCGGTGCCAACGGTCGATCTCGTCGGCGCACTCGCCGTCACGGTCGGGCTCGGTGGGATCTCCTACGTGCTCGGTACGGCCGACGTATCGGGGATGCTGACCGGCGTGTTGCTCGGCGTGTTGATGATCGTGCTGGGTGGGTTCGGCTGGTTTGCGGTGCTGATCGCCTTCTTTGCCATCGGCGCGCTGGCATCGAAATTCCGCTACGATGAAAAGGCTGATCGCGGCGTCGCCGAGGAAAACGACGGCGCGCGCGGCACCGGCAACGTGCTGGCGAACGCCGGTGTCGCCCTTGTTGCGGTGGTCGCCGTCGCCGGTGCCGAACAGGTCGCGGTGGTACCGGTCGTCGAGATAGCGTTGCCGTTTGTCTTTGCCGGCTCGCTGGCGACCGCGCTGGGCGATACGCTGTCCAGCGAGATCGGCTGTCTCTACGACGAGCCACGGCTGATCACGACGTTCGAGCGCGTCGAGCCGGGGACCGACGGGGGAGTTACCTGGCAGGGCGAGGTGGCTGGACTCCTCGGCAGTGGACTCATCGGCGCGCTCTCGGGGGTCGTCCTCCCCCTTGGTGAAGCGCTCGTCGCCGGCGTGATCGTTGCCGCCGGCGGGCTGGCCGGGATCACGGCCGATAGCCTGCTCGGGGCGACCATCGAGGGCGACCGCCTCGGCAATCAGGCGGTCAACTTCTGCTCGACGCTGACCGGTGGCATCACGAGCGCCGGACTCGCCATTTTGCTCGTATGAGTGCGACGGTTCGGCCCGCCCGGGCGAGCGATGCCGACCGACTCCACGCACTGCAGTCGGTGCTCGCGGAGCCAGCCCCGGCCCTGCTCTCGGCCGCCCTCGCGGCGACGACCGAAACACCTGCCGAGCACGCCGGCGACCCGGTAGTATCGACAGCGGATTCGTTTGTGCTGCTGGTGTCCGTGACCGACAGCGGACGCGTCGTCGGCTACGTGCTGGCAATAGCCGGAAGAGAGACACATATCGCCGAACTCGTCGTCGACGCTGAGTACCGGCGGCAGGGTCGCGGGCGGGCCCTGCTGGACGCCGCTATCGAGCAGGGGCCGTCGCCTGTCTCGGTTCACGTCGCCGTCGACAACGACGCCGCGAGACAGCTCTACGAGTCGGCCGGCTTCATGACGGTGGCAGACGCCGACGAGCAGTTCGAGGAAACAGACGGCCGGACGCTTCGCTACGAACCCGAGAGGGAGGATTAGTGTTCGGCGTCTGGTTTCGGCGGGTCGAGTTCGTCGGCGGTCAGCACCCGGGTGCCGACCGGCTTTTTCACGAACTCGCCGGTGCTCCAGGCGACGATGTGATCGAGTCCGTGCTGGGCAGCCGCATCGAGAACGCGCTGGCTGAGTTCGCCGTCGAGAACGAGCGAGTGTGGCTCCTCGGCCGCCTCGATGACGTCGATCAGTGCGTTGATCTCGGTCTCGGTCTGAACACCGAACGACGCGTCGAGCAGTCTGGCGGTCCCGTCGCCGTCGCCGATGACCGCATCGACGTGATCACGGAGCGTGGCCGGCCCTGCCGTGTCGGCGGTTTCGTCGGCCGGCGCTGAGTCGGTTTGATCTGTCTCGGAGGCTGGCTGGGTCGGAGCGTCGGCCATCTCTGGGGTCGACTGGGTAGCGGTGTCTCCTGTCTTCGCGGTCGGCTGGTTCGGGGCGTCCGCCGTTCCGGCGGTGTCGCTGGCTGTCGAGCCAGCATCGTCGACTGCCGACGCAGCCCGCGCGGCGTCGTCGGACGCGTCGGGCTGGTCGGGACCGTCAGGATACTCCGAGGGTGTCGGTGGCCGAATCAGGCGTCGCGTCGGCTGACGGATCGGGCGTCGCGTCGGCGGAGGAATCGGGGGTCGTCTGCTCGCTGTGGCCGAACGCCGCGCCGACCTGTCCCGGCGGCGACGGCGAGGCGGCTGGCGAACTGGTCGGCACAACCTCGACCTCGGTGTCGGCGGTCGTCTCCTCGTCGGTCGACTCCGGCGTCATCGGCGGATTGTTGTCGTCGACGAGGCCGGCCATCGTCTCGCGGACGTTCTGGACATCGCCCAGCCGGTCGGCGGCAACCTTCTGTCTGAGCCGCGTGAGTACCTCGCCACGGGAGAGGTCCTCGACCGAGCGGTCGGTCGGCGCGAAGGCGACGAAGTCGACATCGCCGACCTGCAGGAGTTCCCGCAGGATGAGTTCGCCGCCGCGGTCGCCGTCGACGAACACCGTCGTCGTCCGGGTGGTCGTGAGATCGGCAACGGTCTCGGGGATGTCGGTGCCCTCGACGGCGACGGCGTTTTTGATCCCGTACTGCAGGAGCTGGAGCACGTCGGCCCGCCCCTCGACGACGATCACCGCATCGGAGCTATCGACGCTGGGGCCGGCCGGCAGACCATCGTAGGTGTCGATCTCCTCGGCGCGGACGGAGTCCCGAACGTCGGCCACGAGGTCGGTACTGGAGACGGTGGTGTCGTCGAAGGCGGTCGCCAGTAGCTCCTTGGCGCGGTCGACAACTTCGCGGCGTTTGGCCGCCCGGATATCCTCGATCTCGGTGATCTCGATCTCGGCCCGGCAGGGGCCGACACGGTCGATTGTCTCCAGCGACGCGCCGAGAATCGCAGTTTCGGCTCTGTCAAGGCTGGTGGCGATGGTGAGCTCGCCGAACGACTGGCCGTTTTCGGAGGTGATCTCCACATCGATCCGGCCGACCTTCGAGGACTCCTGCAGATCGCGGAGGTCTAGCTCGTCGCCGAGCAACCCCTCTGTCTGGCCGAAGACCGCCCCGACAACGTCGCTCCGCTCAACGACGCCGTTGGCGGCGATCCGGGCGTGAATCAGGTACTTGGTTGTGTCCTCCATGATGAGTCGGGTGGCGTGGCTAGCAGACAACTGCCACGTCTACCGGTAGTTGTTCGTGGTAGGTGCTACGCTCGCAAATAGCTGTCGTCGGAGGGTACTGCACGATGTGGCAACACCAAGAATAATCCCCAGACTTATTTGAGCCTCTACCCGATATTTCGTATGGTCTATCGGTGGCGGTCTCGGCAGGCTGACTTCACCGTTTGGGGCGCCAAACGGGAGCCCATGTCCGAGGTCATCAAATCACATCTCTTTGAACACTCTCAGGACAACGTCAGCCAAGAGGACCCTGGCGTCAGCTGGGAGTGTCCCTACTGCGATCGCTCGGAGATCAGCTACGACGAGGAGAAAACGATCCAGAATTTCAAAGATCACCTCTTCGAGCACGAAGATCAGTTCATCGAGTCAAGCACCCACGTCGCCGACGACATCGACCGCGCCGGCAACATCCTCGTGAAAGGCCCCACCGACAGCCCCGGGATCGACAACGCCCGGGCTCATTTTTTTGCAGCCGGCGATATCATCATCCTGATTACGACGAACCCGGGGGCCAGACTCCGCCTGCTCCGCGAGGAGCTCGGTAGCTGGCCCGCCCTGACGGTCGTGTTGACGACGAAGGATAACCCGGCCGCCGATATCTCCGGGCTGGATATCTCAAACGTCCCCATCGAGATCGTGAAACTGAGCAAGCAGCTCGGGCTCTCGAAGCTCGGCAGGACAATCTCGCAGGTGCTCGAAGATCACGGCAACTCCGAGGGGAAGATTGTCGTCGAGTTCGACATCCTCTCGGAGATCATCACCAAGTTCGGCGAGAAACCCTCGTTCAAGTTCCTCCAGATTCTGACCAACCAGTTCGAGTCCGCCGACGCAATCGCCTACTACCCGCTGGACCCGGACTCGGTTGAGGAATCGACGATCAGCCTGATAAACGAGTCCTTCGACCTCAGAGTCAGAGCAACCGAGACGAACTTTATCTCCGAACCGCGGTACTGATCGGGTGGTTGGATCGCGCTCGGCTGTCGTGAACGGGGCGAGAAGTGGGCCGGCACGAATTTGAATCGTGGTTACGGCCACCCGAAGGCCGAAGGATACCAAGCTACCCCACCGGCCCGCACTATCCGGCAGGCCGCGGCCGAATTTAACCGTTGTGATCCGCTGGATTCAGTACTCGCTGTAGCCGGCGGTATCCAGCCAGTTGTGGGCGACCGTGATCGTCTGGTCGGCATGAAGTGTCTCGGGACCAACTCGCAACCGCTGGTCGGCCCGCCCGGTCAGCAACTCGGCTTCGCGTGCGGTGAAATCCTCGTGGTCAGAGAGCACGAAGACCGGGTCGCTCGGCGTCGACGCCTCCGGCAGCGGCGTTCCCTCGGCGTGTAACTGAACCACCGTTCCGTCGTCGGCGACAGCATCGAGGGTCGACTCGAACCCGAACCGGTAGAGTTCCATCCCCGGTGACACCTCGGCTGGCTGGTGGCCGATGGCGTCCTCGCGCTGGTCGAGGGCGTCCCGAATCCGGGCCGCAATCGTCCGCTCGTCGGGGTAGAGCCGCCGAAGCGTGTCGCTATCGAACCGGAGCGTGTACGCATCGTCGAGCACGAGATGGACCCGAACAGCCTCGCGGATGCCGTGTGAGAGAAACACCGCCGCGCCGACACACCGGCAGAGCACGTCGAGTCGGCCGGCTCCCGAGAGGTTCTCCAGCGAGAAGTCGGCCGTCGTCGGAGCGTCGTGGCCGAGGACGATGAACTGACGCATACCGGGCGGTCGGGGGCGAAGGCTTTAGCTCCGACGACAGGACATGTCCGGCAGGCCAGAAACTGACGATGATTGCTATTGTAGCAGATAAAAAGCGATCAAACGTCCCAGAAACGGGAAGAATTGATGTTTCTCGAAATAGACAGGAGTTATCATATGATGGCAACCGTAACGTAACTTAAATCGGTTGCAATCAAAGGCTCACTGTATGACCCAGTACGCCGAGATGTTCGGGCAAGGCGGATTGAACGATCAGGTCGATGTCGACTCACTGATGCGCGAGATCGATCTCGACCGAGAGGAAATCGCGTGGCGCAAGGAGTTCGTCAACTTCGACGACGAGGACGCCCAGCGGCTGGCCGACCTCCGGCCGCTGTTCGAGGCCCACACCGAGGCCATCGCCGACCAGTTCTACGAGAACCTGACGGAGTACGAGCAGACCGTCGACGTGATCGGCCGCTCGCCGAAGGGCGTCGACCAGCTCAAACAGACCCAGCAGGCGTACTTCGCCACGCTGGCCGCCGGCGAGTACGATTACGACTACTTCTCCGACCGTGCCCGCATCGGCAAGCTCCACGACCTGCTGGAGATGCCGATGAAACACTACATCGGTCAGTACGGCGTCTACTACGACCTCATCCTCCCGCTGCTGGCCGAGCGGGCGGCCGACCAGCTTACCGACCGCCTCACGGCGGCCATCGACGGTGCGGAGGCAGAGATCGAGGAGGTCGTCGACGACGAGATCGACGAGCTACGTGCCGACATCACCGCGATCCTCCGGATCATCAATCTCGACATGCAGGTCGTCGCCGACACCTACATTCACTCCTACAGCCAGAAGCTCGAGGCCGAGATCGAGCGCCGCGAGCAGCTGGCCCGCGAGGTCGAGTCGGATCTCGAAACACCGCTTGAGGACCTCCAGCGGTCGTCGGCCGAGGTCGCGGAGTCGTCGATGGAGATCTCGGAGCTGACCGACGACCAGTTCGACCGGATGCAGTCGATCTCCAACGAGGTCTCCAACATGAGTGCGACCGTCGAGGAGATCGCCTCCAGCGCCAGCGAGGTCGAGGACAACAGCGAGCGCGCCCGCGAACTCGCCGAGCAGGGCGAGGACGCCGCCGACGACGCGATGGGCGTCATGGACGATGTCGGCGACGCCGTCGACGAGGTCTCGGGCGATGTCGACGAACTCCAGAGCCGGGTCAGCGAGATCAACGAGGTCGTCGACGTGATCAACGATATCGCCGAGCAGACCAACATCCTCGCGCTGAACGCCTCTATCGAGGCCGCCCGCGCCGGCGAGGCCGGCGAGGGGTTCGCCGTCGTCGCCGACGAGGTAAAATCGCTGGCGACCGACTCACAGGAGCGCGCCCAGGAGATCGAGGATCTCGTCACCGCCATCGAAAAGGACACCAACCAGACCGTCGAGAGTCTCGAGGAGACAACCAAACGGATCGACCGCGGGGTCGACCGCGTCGAGGAGGCGATGGCTCTCCTCAACGACATCACCGAGGCTGTCGAGGAGACAGCCGATGGCATCCGGGAGGTCTCGGATGCGACCGATCAGCAGGCCGCGAGTTCGGAGGAGGTCGCCAGTATGCTGGACGAACTTGTCGCACAGGCCGACACCGTCGCCGAAGAGGTCGAACAGATCGCCGCCGCCAACGAACAGCAGGCCGACAGAATCGAGGACGTATCTGACGCCGTGGGTCGACTGACGGAGTGAAATCTCTCCCGTTCCGGGGTTGATCCGCTCCTCGATTCAGTCGGTCAGCCCATAGCCGGTTTTGAACAGCCAGACGTTGGCTAGCGTAACCGCCGCCGTCCCAGCCGTTAGCACGATCAGGGAGAACTGTGGGTCGACCTCAGCTTTGCCGAGGAAGCCATAGCGAACACCGTTGACCATGTAGACCATCGGATTCAACAACGAGATAGTCTGTAGTGTCGACGGCAAGTCCCGCAGCGAGTAGAAGACCGCCCCGAAGAAGACCAGCGGCCGAAGCAGGAACTGATTCATCATCGTCAGATCGTCGAAATCCTCCGCGAGCAGGCCGCCGACGATCCCGAGACTCGAAAACAGCAGCGAGATCACGAGAATGAACGCGACGAGATAGAGCGGCTGTTCGACCGGCACCGGCTGATAGAGTCCGCTGATGATGCCGAAGCCGAGCACCGCGATGAGCGTCCCGACCAGCACACCGCGCAACGCCGAGGCCAGTAGATAGGCCCACACCATCTGGGCATAGGAGAGCGGCGAGGTCAGCGTCTCATCGATATACTCGTTCCAGCGGCCGTGGAAGATCGAAAACGAGCCGTTTTCGAAGGCGTTCGACACCGCGCCGAGGACGACCAGCCCCGGGAGAATAAACAGGATATACGGAAACCCAAGGATGGTGCCGACCCGGTCGCCGAGAACAACGCCGAACACAGAGAAGTACAGCACATTCGTAATAAAGGGCGGAATGAAGGTGTTCTTCGGGCGACGGACGTACCGCAGCACCTCGCGTTTCATCAGGGTGTAGAACCCGGTCGGGACGCCCACAGCGGCGGCCGCGCGGTCGACGACGCTCATCGCTGGCCTCCGTCGGGCGCGACCTGCTGTTCCTCGCGTGGCTGGTCGGTATCATCGCCTTCGCCCGTATCGCCCGTCGCCTCATCGTCGCTGTCGATATCGTTGCCGGTCTCGTCGCTGCTGGTCAGCTCGACGAAGATCTCCTCCAGCGAGGTGCGGGTGATCTCGAGATCGACGATCTCGATGTCAGCGCGGTCGAGTTCGCGGACGAGATTCGGCGCGACCAGCCCGCCGTTGCGGGCGGTAACGGTGAGCTGGTGGCCGTCGAGTTCGACCGCCTCGACGCGGTCGTCGTCGGACAGCAGATCGGGCAGCGTCGCCGGCGGTGATCGGAGTTCGACAACGATGCGGTCGGTGCCGCGATCTTTCAGTTCGGCTGGTGTCGCGACCGTCCGAACCTGCCCGGAGTCGAGGATGGCCACCTCGTCACAGAGCCGTTCGGCCTCCTCGATGTAGTGGGTCGTCAGCAGGATCGTTTTGCCCTGCTCGTTGAGGTCGGTGACGAGGTCCCAGAGGTCTCGCCGGAGTTGCACGTCGACACCAGCCGTGGGTTCGTCGAGAATCAGGAGATCGGGATCGGTGATGAGCGCTCGCGCGAGCAGGAACCGGCGTTTCATCCCGCCGGAAAGCCAGTCGAAGCGGGTGTCGCGTTTGTCGTAGATGCCGACCTGCTTGAGCACCTCGTCGGCGCGGTCGGCGGCCTCGTTGGCAGGGACGCCGTGGTAACCGGCCTTGTGCTCCAGGACCTCACGGATCGGGAAGAAGCGGTCAACGTTGAACTCCTGTGGCGCGAGGCCGATGGCGTCGCGGGTCTGTCGGTAGTCGTCCTCCACGTCGTGGCCGAAGACACGGGCGGTGCCGCCGGATTTCCGGACGAGACCGACGAGGATGTTGATGAACGTCGTTTTGCCCGCACCGTTGGGGCCGAGCAAGCCCGAAGAAACTCCCCTCGGGGACGGTCAGCGAGACACCGTCGAGCGCTGTCACGTCGTCGTACTCCTTGCGGAGGTTCTCGATGTCGAGAGCAGGGGGGTTGCTCATACCCGGCCCTCCCGTGTGAGTCGAGAGTACAGATGCACGACATCAATCGGCGCGGTGTGTCGACAGCATGGGTCAGCGAGATCGGATTCCGTAGACGCCTCCATTCGTGGTGATCAAATACGGCATTAGGGCGTAAATGCTGCGCGGTTCGGCCGGCGCGCCGACCGGTTAGAACGGAGTACCCGGCGGAATCAGTGTCTGTGGGTCGGTATAGCGGCCGATCCGGATAGGTCACCTCGTACCGGGTGGAATGCCTGTCGCTATAGAGGTGAGCGAAGCCGATTTATCGACGACTCTTACCGGGGACAACGAAACAGCGGTATCTATCTGGAATTTAGGGGATCAAGCTGTGCGAGATATAACGCGAATCTGAGAACGTACCCAGTACTTGATAATCATTGTTTCACACGCTGATACGCGTCTCTGGCTTATAACAGGATATCCAGCGATACAATCAAATATGACATCGAAACTGTGGCTGGATAGACGGTCTTTCACATTCTTAGCCCTGGGCAGCGATTTCTCAGCTGAAACAGAAGGCAAGTTCCACAACAACGTTGCACTCCCAGCTTGGCGCCGACCGTCCGGCATGGACAAGCACACTCACCCACTCATGAGTCCCGCGGTGAAAAACTGCGTCGCGCTCACACTGAGTGCAAACCGGTGGTGCCCATGACGGGCGTTGCTGATCTCAACATGCCGACGCTCCCCGTGAGCAAGCGGGGATGGGCAGTTTTCGCGGCGTTTGGCCTGGCTACCGGCGGGTTTCTCGCTGGCTTCGCCGGTATGTTTGTCACCAGTTCTCTCATTACTGCGTTGGGTGTTGTTGAGGTCGAGGCGATTAGATATCTGGCTGGAAACCAGATTCAGGTCGGATTCGCGCTCTTTGCGGCCGCCTATCTGTATACCCGGGATGACCGTCAGGGGTTTGTTCGCGTCCGTGTTCCATCCGCGGAGGGGGTCGCGTGGATGGTGTTGGGAACGCCGGTAGTGATCTATCTCCTCGCGGGGTTGCACATGATCACAACCGGAGCACCCGGAGGGGCGGCAGCCAGTGGTGGCAGCCAGTTAACAGCAGATCTCCATCTACTTCCGGTCGCACTCGTCGGACAACTCCTGTTTGCCGCACCGGCGGAGGAAATGGTATACCGTGGCATCGTTCACGGTCGCCTCCGTGAGACATTCGATACACCCGGCATCGTCGTTATTGGCGGCCTCGCATTCGGGTTTTTGCACCTGTTAATTGGGCTTGTGACACTGAGCGTCTCACTCACCGGTGCTGTACTCTGGTTTGTGTCCTCAGCGATTGCTGGATTTGTCTGGGGATTGGCGTACGAACGAACAGAGAATATCGTCGTACCGACAGTACTCCACTTCGCCCGCTGGACCGTTCCGTTCGGTACGATTCTTCCATTTGTGTGATAGCCTCGTTGCCGTAACCGACGGGGTCTCACCTTGCAACAAGCTAGCGGGACACCCTCCCCGCGCCTACGTCACACAATCAGAACAGTTGCGCTGTCTGTCATCCTCGGTTGGGTTCCGGACAATCTGCGTCTGATCACACTCGTCTGAGTGAGAGCGAAAAAGTCCGACGTCCACCACGCGCAAAATGTGGAGTATCAAATACGCACAGTAGCAGTCCCTCTTGCATACCAACCAGTGGCAATATCGGGTATCGAAAGCCGCTTTCACCAGAGTATGCACAGGCCCGACCAGCAGCCGGGACAGCAGTCGGCAGTTCCTACTCTCGCTGTTCCGGGAGTACGACCTCGATAGCCGTTCGCTCGACGCTGTTCGCAGCGATCGATACCCGGCCGCCGTGGGCGTTGATGATCGTCTGGACCTCCCAGAGCCCGATTCCGTCACCGTGCTCTAGCGGATCCGGGTCGTAGCCGCCGACGATGGGCTCGATTTCCATCTCCGGGATCGGCCGTCCCGTATCTTCGATACAGATGCATACCTGCCCGTCGTCCGGACGTTCGGTAACCGAAACCGTGATCGCCAGCCCCTCGTGTGGATTGTGTGTCACAGCGTTGTCGATGAGTTCGTCGATAGCCGACCGGAGCGTCGAGTCAGCAGTTGCGTACGCCGCCTCGCAGTCGAACTGCCACGTGATCTCGGGGTACTCACGCCGGTAGGTCTCGCCGATGTCAGTCACCAGCTGGCAGATATCACGGGTCTCGGCGCTCGGTGCCACCTTCGTGGCCGACTTGACCGTATCGATCCAGTTGGTCAGATTCAGTAGCTCGGAGATGTTGTGCCGGATGCGCCCGGCCACATCGCCGTTTGCGGTGGTATCGTCGATATCGAGCTGGTCGAAGAAGCCGTCGATAGCGTTGAGCTTGTTCCGGAGATTGTGTCTGGTGATCCGCGTGAGCACGCGGAGATGCCGCAGATTCAGCTTGTACTCGGAGATATCACGGACGAGAGCCACGACGTACGGTGTGTCATCGATGGTGATAGCCGAGAGCCGTACCTCGATCCAGTATAGCTCCCCCGAAGACCGCTTGTTACGCCATTCGAACCGCTGTGACTGCCCGTCGGCGGCAGCCTGAATCCGCTGTTGTGCTTCCGTCTGCGAGAACGACTCCGAGCTGAATGCTCCCACGTTCATGCCGATAAGCTCGTCCTCGGGGTAGCCGTACAGCTCCTGAGCAAACTCGTTAGCAAAGCATACCTCGCCCGTCTCCGGGTCATGCAAGAGAATCCCGACCTCCAGCGAATCAAAGTGGTCAGGAATCGATACCATGGTTGGTTGAACCCCTCATAGCGAATAAGACTTGCTTATAATAAAAACTGAATTGTCGCTAGTTTACCGATGGGTTGAACGACGCATCCCAGTACATATAGTATTTTAGTCCTGACTAACCGACAGTTCAGCGGTTGTCAGTAGGTGGCGGACCGACTGGCGCGGCGAAAGGCAAGACAGTTATCGCCACCGCCGTTGCCACCTGTATGGACTTCCCTGCGGCCGCCCGCGCCGTTATCGATGCCGGCCCGGTCTGTGATAGCTGTCTGGGTCGGGTCTTTGCCGACCGCAGTTTCGGGCTCTCGAACGCCGACCGCGGCGAGGGGTTGCGCACCGCCGTCGCTATCGCCGACGACGAGCCCTACGAGGGCGTCGCGCCCGCCGACTGCTGGGTCTGTGACGGCGCCTGCGGCCGATTCGACGAGTGGGCCGAACGCGCGGTCGACGCGCTGGGCGACCCCGAGTTCGACACCTATCAGGTCGGCACGCGCACGCCGCCGCTGATCGAGGAAAACGACCGCCTGCTTCGGGAGGACGCCGGCCTGCCGGACGACGCTGGCGAACTATTCAAATCGAATTTCAACCGCGAGGTCGGCAAGCGGATCGGTCGACTGACCGACACCGAGGTCGAGTTCGGCCGGCCGGACGTGCAGTTCACACTTGATCTCGACGCCGGCCGCGTCGACACGAAGCTCAACTCCGCGTTCGTCTACGGCCGGTACCGCAAGCTCGAACGCGGGATTCCCCAGACCGAGTGGCCCTGCCGGGAGTGTCACGGCAGCGGTCTGCAGGGGAGTCGCCCCTGTGAGCACTGCGACGGCGAGGGGTATCTCTACCCCGAAAGCGTCGAGGAGTTGACCGCGCCCATCGTCGAGGACGTGATGGGCGGCACCGCGGCGACGTTCCACGGCGCGGGGCGAGAGG
>KI543187.1:3090-5831 GCA_000496215.1 uncultured archaeon A07HN63 | reverse complement strand
GGCCGACTCTGACCTGCTGGACCGTCCCGCCCGAGAGGCCGGCCTGATTAACCTTGCTCTGGAGGATGTTGACCGTCTCGTCGCGGGTTGGCTGTGTCACGCCGTCGCGAATACCGCTGTACTCGTAGCCGGCGGCGGTCAACGCCTCGCCGAACGCTGCCGTCGAGACGTTCTCATTGACCAGCTCGACGGTCGGCCCGTTCACCACATCGGTTCGCCGGACGATCACGTCGTTGGTCGTCGTACCGGAGAGTTCGGCCGCAACCGCCCGCGTGACCGCACCCCTGCTCTCGTCGGCGATATCGACGCCCTCGGCCGTCTGGCCGACCAGCGGCGCGCGGATGCGGGTCCCACCGGCGAGACCGATCCCGAACTTGAGATTCGTCACGCCCTCGGCCGCCGTGCCGTTGGCGACCGGCCCCTCGGGCGCGGCGGCCATCGTCGGCGAGAACAGGGCGAACAGCGAGATCACCACAGCCACACCGAGCAGCGCCAGCCGCCAGTTCGACTTCAGCCAGTCGATCATCGTTTCACCCCGCGGTTGACGTACCAGCGAAGCAGACTCACGTTCAGCAGGTAGGTGTTCATCAGATCGGCCAGCAGGCCGACGACCAGCACGAACCCGATAGCGGTCAGGATCTGAATGCCGAAGAAGAAACCGGCAATCGCCATCATCGACATCGCCGCGACCGAGGTCAGCGTCATCGTCACGCCGGTCCGCATCGCCCGGCTGGTCGACTCGTAGAAGTCGCCCGACTGCCGGAGGATGTGGTTGTTCAACAGGATATCGGAGTCGACGCTATACCCGATCAGCATGAGCAGCGCGGCGACCGTTCCGAGCGTGAGCTGGATGCCGAAGAGGTTCATCAGCGCCAGCGGCAGCATCACGTCGGAAAACGCCGAAGCGACGACGGCGATCGAGGGCGCGATGCTGCGGAACATGGCAAACACGAGGAGACTCATCCCGACGAAGGCGACGACGACGCCGAGAAGGGCGAGCCGCTGGGCGTTGGCGCCGAAGCTCGCCGAGATGCTGGCAGCGGACTCGATCGAGAGCCCGGCCTGTTCGGCCTGCTGACGCAACGCGGTGAGCTGGGTCTGGTCACCGGTGGTGTCGACGGTATCCTGGGCGAACGTCACGATGTAGTCGCCGGCGGGGACCTGTCGGATCGAGGCCGGGCTGGCGTCGAACGCGGTCCTGATTGTCTGCTTGTCGGTGGTCCCGGAATCGGTAATGCGGAGCTCCGAGCCGCCGACGAACTGCAGGCCGAGATTCGCCGGCGCGCCGGTCATCACGTACCAGCCACCGATAACGATCAGCGCGAAGGCGAGCAACGCCAGCGGGATCGCCAGCAGCTGGCGGTTCGAATACTCGGTGTAGTCGACGGTCGGTACCGAGAGTTGAGCCATATTGTCGGTGTACTGCAGTGTTGAATAAGCCTTCTCATATTCCGGAACCAGCCCTCGTCTCCCGGTACCTGCCGCCGGGTGAACCCCGGCTTGGCGGCTACGGCAGATAGCGAACGCTGACGACACCGGGTTCCGACCGGATCTCGACGCGATTGACGCCGAGGCGAGCAGCGCGGGCGAGCGTCGTCTCGCGATCCTCGTAGACGTCCTCGACGGCCGCGTCGGTCTCGTCGTCGGGGACGGTGATCACGTGATACTCGCCGGTGCCGGCCCGGGGTTCCTTCGTGAGATCGCCGACAGCCTGCTCGGCGGCAAGTTCACATTCGCGTGCGGTCGGCGGCTCCTCGCTGTCCTCGATGCTGAGCGACCGGCGCTCGTCGATCTCGATAAGCTGCCACGACACCTCCATCGGCGGGTCGGGGGCGACCGTGCCCTCGACGGCGTCGTCGGCCTCGACGCCGGGGTTCGAGGCGAGGGTGTGGACCTGTCCGTCGTGAACGTCTTTCAGCACCGCCGACTCGTCGTCGGCGTGGGTGACGAGAAACGTGCTCTCCTTGCCATCCGGCTGCTCGTCCGTGTCGGTCATGGAGGGCCGTTGTTCGGACAGCGGTTTGCCGGTTTCGGGATGCTGCTGTGCGTCGGCAGGAAAGGAGCGCGGCGACCAGCGACGGCTACCGCGACAGCAGATAGTGGATTGCCGCCATCGCGCCGAGCATCCCGGTCGGCGGGACGAGCGCGCCGATCCGCGGGAGGGCGTAGAGCAGCGAGAGCAGCGGCGCGAGCGCGCCCGACGGCGGGCCGGACCGCAACGAGTCGGGCACGGAGATGATCGCCGCGAGGTAGACCGAGAGCATGAACGCGAACCCCGTGGCCGCCATGATCGTGTCGTAGCGGGGGTGATACGCGAGTCCCTTCCGGTGTTTCCGGGCGACGAGCAGCGTCGGCGCGAGCAGTGGCCCGGCGACGAAGAGCCCGACGACCGCGACGAACGTCCGCGAGAGCGTCAGCGAGCCGCCGGGCGCCGAGGCCGTGTTGCCGATCTGGACGATAATCGAGAGCGTGAACAGCCCGCCGAGAAACAGCGCGACGAGCGTCCCGACGACGACGTAGAGCCGGAAAAACAGCGAGTCACCGTTGCGGAGGGCGTAGGGAAAGGCACCGATGACGCCGCGATAGTCGTCAGCCATTGGCGACGATACGGACGCGGCGTGATTAAACGTCGCGGGATCAGTCGGCGAGACAGGACTATTTCGGTGAGATGTCAGTTACGCCGGCGTTCGGTGTCGCTCGTCTGCGGACTCGGCGTCAACTCGGCATTCAGCCCGTCAATC
>KI543187.1:0-2246 GCA_000496215.1 uncultured archaeon A07HN63 | reverse complement strand
AGGGCGTCGTCACCGCGCGCAGACAGCGATGACGACTTTCAGGCTCGCTGTACGACTCGCGGGCTACGCTACGGTGCAGTCTGCTACGCCCTCGCCGAGCGTGCGCGCTGACCAACGCGATGATGCGTACGCCGAGTCGCTGGAATACTTCGCCGAGTGGTTCGCGCAACTGTGGGCCGAGAGCCTCGGCAAAGAGGACCGCGGCCAGACACCGGCCCGCGCGCTCGGCGCGACCGACCAGCACTCCCAGCTCCAGCTCTACCGCGCCGGGCCGCGCGACAAACTCGTCACGCTCGTCCGCCCGCGCGAACGCGACGACATCGGCATCCCCGAAACCGAGCTTGAGGGGCTGTCGTATCTCGGCGGCTCCGGCCTCGGCGAGCTGCTGGATGCCGAATTCGAGGCGACGGAGGCCAGCCTCGCCGCAGAGGGCCGACCGAACGTCCGCATCGAGATCGACGCCGTCGACGCCGAGGGGATCGGCGAACTGCTGTACGCGATGGAGGCCGCGACCGTGATGTACGGCGAACTCGCCGGCCTGTCGACGTTCACACAGCCGGCCGTCGAGTGGGGCAAGAAGGCCGCCCGCGGGCTGCTCGGCGGTGGCGACTTCGAGGAGGCCGACGCCGTCGCCGACAAGCGGACGTACACTATCGAATAACCGGAACGCTGGTGAACCGGTGTGCCTAACACGCCGACCGGCGTATCGCAGGGATAATGGGCGCACAGTCATCCACCAACTGGAGCCAGCGGGGCCAACAGCTCACGGAGGTCCTTCTCGTCGTCTTCGGGGCGGTGCTGTTCGCCGCTGCCCTGCTGGGAGCTCTGAAGCCGGTGATAGTCGACGCCGGGCTCGTCGCAGCCGGGAGCAACGACGCGGCTATCGTCACCTTCCTGCTCCAGTACGCCGGGTTCGCCGCCGTCGTCGGCTGGTATCTGCAGGTCGTCAGCGACTGGCAACTGGTCGGCTGGGGTCGGCCGGATCGCCGTGATATCGGCCTCATGGCTGTCGGTATCGTCGTGCTCGTGGGTGCCAACCGGGCGATCACCCGGCTCTTCTCGTGGGGCGATGTCGATGTGGGGACGAACACGGCGGTCACAGCCGGGGCCGGCAACCCTGGCTACCTGCTGGCGATGGTGGTCGTCTCGCTGTGCGTCGTCGGCCCGGTCGAGGAACTGCTCTTTCGTGGCGTCGTGCAGGGCCGCCTCCGGGAGTCGTGGGGCGTGTGGCCCGCCATCTTCGTGGCAACAGCCCTTTTCGGGCTCAGTCACGTCTCCGTCTCCGGCGGGCTCGCCGGCATCGCCGCCTACGTCCTGACGGCGACGGTGCTGGGCGTGTTGCTGGGCTATCTCTACGAGCGCACGGGCACCATCGTCGTCCCGGCGGTGATCCACGGCGTGAACAACGCCGTCATCTTCGCCGGACTCTATCTGGGTGAGATCGGCGTGCTCTGAGGCGAGCGTTGGAGAGGTACAGAGTGCCTAGCTGGGATTCTTGCGCTGCAGGTCGCTTCCGCAGACCCGACACCGGTCGAGATCGTCGTCGTAGGTACGACCACAGCCCTGACACTGGAACTCCCACTCCCGCTGTTCGGTGATGCCGTCCTGTGCGATGACCTGCACGGTGACGTTGAGTTTGTCGGCGACGTTCTGCATCGCGTAGTCGTCGGTGACGAGGGTGCCGTCGAGTTCGAAGGCGGCGGCGACCAGCAGGAGATCCGTCTCGCTCAGCTCGTCGGCGTCGCCGGTCTCGGCGGCGGCCCGATTGATCCGTTCGACCGTATCCTCGGAGGGGATGTGAATATGCATGCCTGCGCCCTCCTCGGCATCGAAGCGGAAGGCGTGTTCGCCCTCGAGTTCCTCGTGAACCTGCGGAACCGAAGCCGTTGGCTCGTCGGTGTGATACTCGTTGATAAACGCCGACGTATCGAGAATCTGCATTTCGTTACCGAGAAACAACGATGTAGTCTTTGACTGCCTGAACGGCGCTGACGGGGATCTGTAGCCGGCCGGCGTCGTCGGCCTGGAAGCCGGCACTCTCCGGTGAGATTCCCTCGTTCGGTGTGACCAGCAGCCGGTTGAGACTGCCGGTTTTCAGATCCATCGTGATGTTGTAGAGGTCGCCGAGCTCCGTCCCGTCGTCCCCCATCACGGCTTTCCCGGAGAGGTTTTCCGCGAGTATGTCGACCATACGTGCCGTAGACGGTTGAACTCATATAAACGCCACGGGGCGTGTCCGACGGCTG
>KI543186.1 GCA_000496215.1 uncultured archaeon A07HN63 | reverse complement strand
GTGGAACTCAAGGAAGGCCATCATCTCGAATTCGAGGCTGATGCCATTCTTGAAACCGGCAAGGAACACGCCAAACAACAAGGCGGCGTGGCTGTCGGCTTCCGGCACCTACAATCGGTGACCGTTGGCGACAATATCGGCGAGTTCGACGAACAGGAGCCGGAGATTCTTCGTGGTGCTATCGAGACCGACAGGGCGAAGTTCTCCTCACCGACGAGTTCGGTCACGACCTCACGAACCGCTACCCAGGCAAGGAGTTGACCGTTGAGGACGTGCCCGGTGCCTACGTGTTTCACGTCGAAAGCGACGGCTCGCTCCCAGCCGACGAACTAGTGCTTCGCGCCGCCGAATCGCTCGGGGCCCGCGCGGACGAGCTACACGACGCAGTTACCGCCTAAGAATACCCATTTGCACATGACACGGCATTCGATCCACACGATCGCTCGCCCGGCCGCCATGGCCGCCGGTCTGGTTCCGCCGACCGGCAGCCCGGCCGCCGCCGAGGATCACCGTCGCTCGATGACTGAGCGCGGGTGTATCGAAACAAGTAAGCCGTGGTGTGCGATATTTCGGAGTGCGTGCAGGGATAGCCAAGTCTGGCCAACGGCGCAGCGTTCAGGGCGCTGTCCCATAGGGGTCCGCAGGTTCAAATCCTGCTCCCTGCACTCCGATTTCTCTCAGGAGCAAATTTATGAGCAGTAAGACGAATCCGAGACTTCAGAGTCTCATCGCCGAGCTACAAACGGTCGCTGGCGAGTCAGACACCAGTGTCTGGCGCGACATCGCTGACCGTCTCGCAAAGCCACGGCGCACCCACGCAGAGGTCAATCTGGGCCGCATCGAACGGTATGCCCGCAAGGATGAAACCGTTGTTGTGCCCGGCAAGGTTCTCGGCAGTGGTGTGCTCGAAACAGACGTGACGGTTGCTGCCGTTGACTTCTCCTCGACCGCCCGCACGAAGATCGGGCAGGTCGGCGACGCAGTATCTCTCGAAGATGCCCTCGAAAACAATCCCGAGGGCACCAACGTCAGGGTGGTTCGATGAGCGCAGCCGAGTTCGAGGTCGACACGGTCATCGACGCCCGCGACTGCATTCTCGGGCGGGTCGCCAGCGAAGTCGCCCAGCAGGCACTCGACGGTGACCGCATCGCAGTCGTTAATGCCGAGGATGCCGTCATAACCGGCAATTCCGAGTCAACAATCGACAAATACCGGCAGCGTGCCGAACTCGGCTCCGACAGTGGGCCGTACTACCCGAAGCGGCCGGACGGCATCTTCAAGCGGGCCATTCGCGGCATGCTTCCGTACAAGCAGAACCACGGCCGCGAAGCCTTTGAGAACGTCCGTGTCTACCTCGGGAACCCATACGACGAGAATGGTGAGGTGCTTGATGACACCTCGTTGGACCGACTCTCGAATATCAACTTCATCTCGCTTGGCGAGATCTCAGAAAAACTGGGGGCAAACGTTACATGGTAACTAATACATCAGGTAAGAAGAAGACGGCTATCGCCCGTGCAACCGTACACGACGGCGAGGGGCGTGTCCGTATCAACTCCCAGCCGGTTGAGCTGGTCGAACCAGAGCTGGCACGGCTCAAGATGCTTGAGCCGTTCCGTATTGCGGGCGACGAACTCCGCGACAGCGTCGACATCGACGTGACCGTCAGTGGTGGCGGATTCAGTGGGCAGGCCGACGCCGTCCGCACGGCACTGGCCCGCGGACTGGTCCAGCAT
>KI543185.1:17648-29591 GCA_000496215.1 uncultured archaeon A07HN63 | reverse complement strand
GGCGATGGTGTAGTAGGCCATGTAGATCGTCGAGTCCGATAGCGGTTCGATGACGAACTCGTCGTCCCACGGCAGGTTTGTCCCGAGCCCGTAGTTGCGGATACAGGGCCACTCGTTGAGCCAGTCGATGGTGTGGGTGTACTCGTCGCGCGTGTTGTCGGGCGTCGTATCGAGTTGCTCGACCGCGCGTTTCGCTGCGTCGACCCAGTCGTCGTCGTTGTACGTGAGGAACCACGTATCCTGATAGGCGACGACGACCTTGCCGCCGGCCCGCGAGACGACGGGTTCGGGGAAGTCGTACATCGCGCCGAAGGCACCATGTTCGCGGTAGCTTGCGGCCAACTCGTCGCGCACGTCCTCGATCACTTCACCGGCGTACTCGCCGTATTCTTCGTGAAGTGTGCCGGTGTGGAACTCCGCGTTGTACACGTCCTGTGTGACGTCTTCGAGTTCGGGATCGGTGCTGTCGGTAACCCCGGCGGACTCGACGGCGTCTTTGGCGGGAATCTCGCCGTAGCCGTCGACATCGAGAATCGGCACCGGTTCGATGGTGTCGACTTCGTCGGGGTCGATCCCGTAGGATTCGAGCCGGTCGGTGTTTGGCTTTCGCCTCCTGCAGGGCGAGATAGTCGTCGGGGCTGTGGGCCGGCACCGACATGACGACGCCGGTCGCGCTGTCGGGGTCGACGAATTCCGCGGGAGAATGAGAATCTCGTCGCCGGTCACCGGGTTGGTGACGTGCTCGCCGACAACCTCGCTGCCGGGGCACTCTCTGCCGATATCGACTGCGTGATCCTGCAGTTCGAGTTTTTCGGCCGCTTCCGTCGAGACCAGCCACTCCTCGCCGTCGACGGTCGCCTCCACGTAGGTCGCCTCGGGATTGATGTAGGCGTTGGTGACCCCCCGAACCGTCTCGGGTCGGAGCGTCGCCATTGGGATGATCGTCCCGTCGTCACTGTCGTCGCCACTCTCGCTCTCGCCGGCGTGGCTGAACCTGATCAGCGTGTACTCCTGATACTCCACGTCCTCGCCTTCGAGCAGGTCGTGGGTCGTCACCGGGTTTTCCTGCTCGGTGCAGTACTTGACCGGGTGGAGGCCCTTTTCCAGTCGGCCGCGTTCCTTCAGCGTCTCGTACTGCCACGTAATGAACTTGGAGTAGCGGTCGTCGTTGGTCGTAAACTCGCGTCGCCAGTCGATAGAGAGCCCCAGCGAGCGCATCCCCTGCTTGTAGTGGTCCTCGATGAAGTGTCGGGCGTACCCATCGGCGTTTCGAGGTCTTCGAGCACGTCGTCGATACGTTGTAGGTGTCCTGCAGGACGGACATCTGTGACTCCTCGCGTTTCTGCAGGCGTTCGACAGCGCCGATGATCGGCGTCCCAGTAACGTGCCACGCCATCGGGAACAGCACGTTGTCGCCCTGTTGGCGGCGATACCGGGCGTAGACATCGGGCACGGTGTAGGTACGGGCGTGGCCGATGTGCATACCGCCGCTGGGGTAGGGGTAGGGAACCGTGATGAAGGTCGTCTCCTCGTCTTCGGGGCTGCCGTGTCGGTGGGATCGGGCTCGTATCGGTTTTCGGCCTCCCACCGCTCCCGCCACTCGGCTTCGAGTTCCTGCGGGTCGTAGTCCATACGCGCCTCTCTGTTGGTGTGGCGTAAAATAGCATCTATCCGGACGCACGCGACGAGAACACAGCGGCGATCCGACGCCCGGGCGACCCGCCAACTTACGTCGGTTCACACGAAACGTGCCAGCACGAATGGGTCGAGAGGACTCCGCCGACGAGTCGGCTCTCTCCGGCGAGCCACAGCTAATAGCTCATCGCGGATACGACGGCGAGAACCCGGAGAACACGATTCCCGCTGTGCGGGCTGCTGCGTCCGATAGCCGCACCGACGCCATCGAGATCGACGTTCGGGCTACGCGTGACGGTGAAATAATCGTGTTTCACGACGACGATCTCAGCCGACTGACCGACGCCCCTATGTCTATCTGTGATACACCGATCT
Organism: uncultured archaeon A07HN63; assembly: GCA_000496215.1. Classification (GTDB taxonomy): domain Archaea; phylum Halobacteriota; class Halobacteria; order Halobacteriales; family Haloferacaceae; genus Halonotius. Next base: position 27,581 of record KI543185.1, on the reverse strand, counting down.
GGGAGCTTTCCTATGAGACCCTGTCCGGCTATACGATCGGCGATAGCGATGCCTCGATCCCGACACTCACCGCAGTGCTGGCAGCGATCCCAGCGTCGATCACGGTCAATATCGAACTCAAACATCCCGGGTGTGAGGGAGTACGGCCCGGCTTGGTCGACACCGAGACTCGTGCGGCCGCAATCGACCGGTGGAACCCGTTTGTCAGGCAGGTATTCGACATCGCGACGACGACCGAACACGACATTCTCGCCTCATCGTTCTACGAGGGTGCGTTAGCGGCGGCACGAGCGACCGCACCGACGATCCCACTTGCACCACTGGTAGGCGACAGCGTCGAGACAGCACTCATCATAGCCGATCGATACGATGCGGCGGCGATTCATCCGTCGATTGACCTCCTCTTCACCGAATCATTGTGTCTCTCATCGGCCGGTAAGTCGTTGCGTGAGGCGGCGCAGACAGCCGACTGGCAGCTAAACGTTTGGACGATCACGACTCAGACCGCGGCTGTGTCTCTTCAAAAGCTCGGGGTTGATGGAATTATTTCGGAAACACCGGAAATTGTGCCACTGACTTGGTAAGACGTAGGTCTCTTCATTGCGACAACTGATAGCACCTTGCTTCTGAAATCCTAACTTACTTGTTGATTCATTGTAAACGTAGTAATTGCATATGGTTGGATACACACCAGGAGGAGAGGGTACCTTCCTATGGATCGGCACAATTGGAATGGCCTTGGGACTACTGTACTTCCTCGGCCGAGGATGGGGAGTAAAGGACACAAAACTCAAGCAATTCTACGCAATAAATATTTTCGTCACGACCATCGCCTTCAGCATGTACTTCGCGATGGCGAGCGGCCTCGGTGTAGCAAACGTGACACTGGCAAACGGTGAGACACTGCCAATCTACTGGGCACGGTACACTGATTGGCTGTTCACAACACCATTGCTACTGTTGGATATAGCATTGCTCGCAAATGCCGACCGGGAAACGATATACACACTCGTCGGTCTCGACGTGTTCATGATCGCAACCGGTCTTATTGGTGCATTCGTGGCACAGCCAATCTACCGCATTGTCTGGTGGGGTATCAGCACAGGTGCGCTACTCGTGTTGCTATACGTTCTCGCACAGACACTGAGCGCGGCTGCAGCGAACCAGTCGGACGCGGCCCGCAGCCTGACGAGCACGCTAAAAAATGCTCTGATCGTACTGTGGCTGGCCTACCCAGTGGTCTGGATCCTCGGTACTGAGGGTACGCTTGAGATCATTCCACTGGCTACCGAGACAGCTGCTTTCATGGTGCTTGATATCACTGCGAAAGTCGGCTACGGTGCGTACCTGCTGCAGAACCACGATGTGCTCAAATCGGTCGGTGGCGGCAGTGAGAGCGGCAGCGCGCAGCCCGCCGACTGATCGACGCGATCACGCACAGGCGACGAACAACGCGGTTCGGTTTCGGTGCGGCTCCATTTTTCGGGCAAACTGAAAGGATTAACACTGTGGCCCCTAACTGTAGAGTAAGCGATGGCTGAGGACGTCAAACCGACACGCAAGAACCTGATGGCAATCGAGGACCGCATCGAGCTCTCCGAGCGCGGTCACGACACGCTCGAACAGAAGCGTGACGGCCTGATCATGGAGTTCATGGACATTCTCGATCAGGCTCAGGACGTACGCAGCGATCTCAACGAAAACTACGAGACCGCCCAGCGCAAGCTCGATATGGCGCGAGCGATGGAGGGCGATGTCGCGGTCCGCGGGGCCGCCTCGGCACTCAAGGAGCACCCCGAGATCACGATCCAGTCGAAAAACATCATGGGCGTCGTCGTCCCGCAGATCGACTCCTCGAAGGTCAAGAAGTCCCTCGACGAGCGTGGCTACGGCCTGCTCGGCTCGTCGGCCCGCATCGACGAGGCGGCCGACGCCTACGAGGAACTGCTGGAGACGATCATCCTCGCCGCCGAGGTCGAAACCGCGATGAAGAAGATGCTCACCGAGATCGAGACGACCAAACGTCGCGTCAACGCCCTCGAATTCAAGCTCCTGCCGGAGCTCTATGAGAATCAGGAGTATATCGAACAGAAACTCGAGGAGCAGGAACGCGAGGAGATCTTCCGCATGAAGAAAATCAAGGCGAAAAAGGAGGAGGCCGACGACGAGGAGGTCCCGCCGGCCGACGCCGACGCCGAGATCGCTGTGTCTGACGACTGATACCATCCGGTAGTTTTATACCTGTGAAATCAATACATACACTCACCGTCTGGTGCCTCGGTTTTCAGTGTTGAACATGGACTGTAACTTTCGGCACCAGACGGCTTCTTCCATGGCGTAAATCGCCAGACAGCTACTTGCAACCGGTTGTATCTACGTTTCTCGGTCAGTTGACTCCGTTATCGCTAGCGACATTTGGGGCCTCGAACTCCCGCAATCCTTCGTCGCGGCTGGTGTCTGTCGGTGGCACTCCCAGCCAGTAGCACCCCTGGTTTGCGAGCAGCCGTGTGCGCTGCGCGACACGTGGTATCGCTGTGGTGGTTTCTCAACGCCGTCTCGCTTGAGCAGCCGCATGTTGGTCCCTGTTCACTACCGCCGTCGCACTCCGGAACTATCAGCAGTAATAAAATCGGCGACCCACAGCCCCGGGTGACGAGCAATCAAAGCGGTATTTTTATAATGGTAGGGTGCATTATACAACTTACCGTCTGGTGCCTCGGTTTTCAGTGTTGAACATGGCTGCGACTGGTGCACCAGGCGGCTTCTTCACTTTACATCTGCTACTGCAAGCTACTAATCGCTCTCAGTTCGTACCTTCGGTCTCGATAAATCTCAGTAGCTTCGAAATCAATAATCAGACGTATCGTACAGGCTTTATACGGTGTTTGACAGACACAACTACTGCTCAAAGCCATTGCTCTCGGCTACATCTCTGAGTATCAAACAAAATAATTGCAGAGCCATTCTTATTACCGTTCCACTCACCATGTACAAACGCCGTCTGTGAGTGTTGGTCGCAGTCACAGGATATCCGTGTTCAACATCGAGAGCCGAGGCACGAACGGCCTTGGTTCACCCTACCCCTACCTTTCGCCGGTGCTCGTCCGAGAGCGACGTGTACATCGCCTGCGATCCGAGTTGTTTTGCCTGCTGCCGTCGATGCGTCCGCATGGCCGATCAGTGTCCACACTGCGAGGGACCTCGGGTCGCGATGGCTGTCCCCGAATCGCTCACCGAAACTGACGCTGCGGGCCTCGTCTGCTGTGGGGAGTGTCTCCGTGTGACCGACTGTGAGCCACCAGCTGCTGACGCCGAGCCATCCTTCGAGACGATCCACGACCGGGTTCCCCGCGGCGAGGCCGGTGTGGTGCTGGTGGCGTTGCTCCAGCATCTCGACTCGCTGGCGCTCAACCGGTCGACCATTGAGTCGCTGTTCGAACGCCTCGAAACCGACGGTGTCGACGTGTTTCTGACGCTCGACCGCCTGATCGAGAGCCCCGACATCGAGCCGCATTTCGATCTCGGTCGTCGCCGTGAGCAACTGGAATCGCTGGTCACGTAGCTGCCGCACTCGGGACGCATCTCACGAATCGGCCGCGCTGCCGCGTCAGGCCTCGTCTTTCGGGGTGCCGTCGAGGTGGTAGTCGGCGGAGTTGTCCTGTGGGTTGTAATCGAGGACGCGCCGCGTATTCTCGATAGAGTAGTACTTCCGGTCGTTATCGGAGATGCCGTAGACGATCTCGAACCCGTAGTCGGCGGTCACACAGCAGTCGAAGAGATGCGCACAGTCGCCGAAGGAGAGCCACATCGCCTGCCCGCGCTCGTAGTTCCGGGGTGGATGCCCCTCGGTCAGATTGCCGATCCGGACACAGACGACCGAGAGGTCGTGTTCGTCGTGGTAGTACCGACCCAGCGACTCGCCGGCGGCCTTCGAGACGCCGTAGAGGTTGCTCGGCCGCGGGAGCTCGGTCCCGTCGAGGGCGAAATCGTCGTCGGTGCGATAGAGCTCCGGCTTCTTGGCCTCGGTTTCGTAGTTGCCGACCGCGTGATTCGAGGAGGCGAAGGCGACCTTCTCGACGCCGGCACTGACGGCGGCCTCCAGCACCGACCGCGTGCCGTCGATGTTGTTCTGGAGGACGCTCTCCCACGGCGCGTTCGGCCGCGGGTCGCCGGCCAGATGGATGATCACATCACAGCCCTCGGCTGCCTCCCGGACCGCCTGCGTGTTGGTCACGTCGACGACGTGGACATCGCCCTTGTCCGTTCCCTCGGGGAGCTTCTCGGTGGGCAGCGGTTCACGGTCAAGCAGCCGCCAGTCGTAGGCCGGGCCGAGGTTGCGGAGGATGGCCTGCCCGACACGACCGCCAGCCCCGGTCAACAGCACAGGTCGCGCCATTCACTCGACTAGGGGACGAGGACGCCTAAGTAACGCGCGGTTCTCTCCGGTGACCGCCGACCCTGCGTTGTCGGCCGTTGTCGACGGTCGCACCGGTGCTCCAATCCGGCATCTCTTAGCCGTCCCGGACCGAATACAATCCATGGCAACGCCAACCCAGCAGGCCTGCTTCGAGGCTGGCATCAAGTTCGGCTCGCTGTACCACCAGTTCGCGGGGACGCCAGTCAGTCCCGACAGCACGCGGAGCCTCGAAACTGCGATGGCCGAATCTATCGAGAACCAGCCGTTCTGCGAATCGGTCACCGTCGCCATCGACGACGACCGCGTGGCCGACGCTATCGACCACGCAAACGGCTATACGGAGTTGACTGGCAGCCTGATGACCGTCGAGATGCGAATCGACCACGAGGGCGTCACCGCACACACGCGGATGGAGATGGAGAACGGCTACCCGCGGATGAAACTGGTCTCGGTCGACGGCGACGACACGTCCCGCGACGCAGCCGCTGGCAACGGGTCGTAGCGCGAAGACAGCGAGGGTCGTTGCGCGATCCGTTTCACTTTCACTTTCGGGCTCGTTTTTAACCCCTCACGGCGCAATTTAGGGGTATGAGCCAAGCGACATTCGACGACGACGAACTTTTCGGCGAGGCTGCCGCCGAGACGCGCGAGGACGTGGAACGCCACCTGACGGCCGCCCGCGAAGAACTGCCGACGGCGGATGCGGTCTGGGAGACGAGTGCTGACAACATCCTTGGTGTCCTCAACGGTCTGAAATCGGCCCTTGATGTCGGTGACGCCTCCGAGGAACTCCGGCAGGCGAAAAAGTGGTACACACTCGGCGAGCGGGCCGACGCCTTCGAGGACGCCGATGATCTGGAAAGCGAGATTGCGGCCGTGGAGTCGCTGCTGGAGACCATCGAGACTGTTCACGACGACGTAGGCGAGCTAACGGGGACGGTCCCGCAGCTCCGTAGCGAGCTACAGGACGCCCACGACGACGCGGCGGACGACGGCGACGCTGACGACTGACGGCTGCTTTTTTCGCTATACCTCTCGACTCCCGACGGCCGCGAGCACGTCGGCCAGCGCCTCACCGCTCCGGTCGAGCAGCCGCTCGCCGAGGTCGGCCGTCGCCTCTCGCGGGTCGCCGACGACGCCGCTGTCGGTGAATTCGTCGCTGTCGTGAGCGAGGTTGACACCGGCAACCCACTCGCCCCAGCCCTCACTGGCGCCCGCCGCGGCGGCGTCGAGTTCGTCAGCCCGGACGAGGCCGTCGTCGACCGCGTGAAGCAGGCTGGTCTCGACGGGGCCACCGTGGCCCATCTCTGCCTCGGTGTCGATGCTCTCGAACCACGTGAATGCGACCGCGTAAGCCGCGTCTTCCCGCGAGATTGTGCCTGTTACCTCACGGAGCGCGTTGCTGTTGCCGCCGTGGCCGTTGACAATGACGACGCGGTCGAAGCCATGGTGGGCGAGGCTGGCGACCGTCTCGCGGACGTACGCGCGGAACGTGTCGGGAGAGACCCACAGCGTACCGTCGAATGAGCGGTGCTCGGCGGCGATCCCGACCGGGATGGTCGGCGCGACCGGAATCTCATCGCCGGTTCGCTCGTGGTAGACTGTCGGCGCCGGCTTCGGCGACCCGTTCGGCTGTGATCGCGTCGGTGCCGAGCGGGGCGTGGGGGCCGTGCTGTTCGGTGCTCCCGACGGGCAGGACGGCGAGGTCGGTGTCGCAAGCCTCCACCTCGGGCCACGTTGCCTCCGAAAGCTGCATACCGGGTGTGTGGTCCCGTGGGTCTTGAACTCCCTGCACGCCGTGGCGGCCTCCCCTCGGTCACGTTGCCTCGGATCACACGACCACTCCGTGCTGCCTGAGAAGCGAACGTAGTGCGCTGTAAAATTCTTCACCCTGCAAAAATACGTCTGGCATAGATGTCAGAGCAGAATCTCCAGCGACGGTTTCTCACGGGTATCGCCGTGGTAATTCCCCTCGCCGTGTCGGCGTGGGTGCTGTTGGCACTGTTTAATTTCGTCGGTGGGGTCCTCTCACCGATCAGCAACATACTGTCCGAGAGCGGCGTCGAATCGGGGACCATCGTGATCATTATTCAGGCGTTGAGCGTGGTGCTCATCGGGATCGTGGTGCTGATTATCGGCACGATAGCACAGCAGCAGGTCGGCGCAAATATCATCAAAACGATCGATAACTACGTGACACAGCTCCCCGGCATCGGGTCGGTCTATCAGACGACGCGCCAGATGAGCGATCTGGTGTTGGATCCCAGCGAGGATGGCGCACAGTTTCGCGAGGTGAAACTGGTCGAGTTTCCGGCCGAAAACGCATACACGCTGGCGTTTCTCACGTCTGAATCGCCACCGGAAAGCGTTGCGACGGCCGCAGACCGTCTCAGGGGCGATGAGTCGGCGGCGTATCACACTGTGTTCCTGCCGATGGCGCCCAACCCGGTGATGGGCGGGCATCTCACCCATGTCCCGGTCAGCAGGATCGAAGACGTCGATATGACCGTCGAACAGGCCGTCCAGTACATCCTCACGACCGGCATCGTGAACACGGACGCGTCGGCCGGAACCCAATCCGAATAAGGCTCTTATCGATAGGAGCCCAGTTGATGCTATGTTGAAATCCAACCGGGCAGTGCTTGGAGTCGTCGTACTGATCCTCATCGCAGGTTGCGCCGGCCCGACGACTGGTGACAGTACTACCGCAACAGACGACGCCGGCGTCACCGCTTCGGCAGTACAGATATCTGACATCCAAATCAGCGGTCAAACGGGCGAAGCGGTGATCTCGTTTAATCGCACTGTCAGTAGCGCCACTCTCTCGTTAGTTGATGAGAATCGGACAACTATTGCCAGCCAATCGGTGGATAATCCGCGCAATCAAACTCGACTGGCTCTCCCTGACCGATCAGGCAACTACTCGATACGACTGACACAGAATAGTACTGTGTTAGACTCACAGACAGTTACCGTGGCTGCCCCGACGCCGCAGGTCAACGTAACCCCAACGTGGAATGGTAACACACTTGCCAACCTCTCGGTAGATGTTACCAACGATGGAGATCTCACGACGGATGCGTCGGTTTCGGTATATCGTCTCCAGACACCCATCGCAAACACTTCCTCGCGCACGGTATCACCGGGAGAGACCGCGAGATTCGACCTCGGTGATGGTGGCAACGTGTATCGAACGAATGCAACCGGCGAGATAACGCTTCGCGCGGTCGTCGAGACATCCGCGTCTACTGTCGAACGCGAGATTACGACGACTGTCCGTCCCGGGGAGATACAGATCAGGTCACTCTCACCGAAGTGGGATGAAGACGAGTTGCAGTCAGTTGAGTACACCCTGCGCAATGCCGGTGATACATCTGCGACAGGAACGGTAACGATCACCGCATCGGATGACACGATCACGACCGGCACAAATCGATCACTACAGGGAGGGATCACAGACACATTCAGCTATGAGGCGTCGTACGACACCGATACCGATGAAACGACAGTGAATCTGACAGTTATGTACAACGGAACAACCGTGTCCGAGTCGATCACCAACGAGACCGAGGTGACCATTACTGGTGGCGGCGGCGGTGGTGGTGGCGGATACTGAGGCAGTGGGACCGAGTTACGACATATTACGGCTGCATCAATTACCACCGACTGCCGCTACACCGTGCCTGTCCTCAGTTCAAGCTGTGTCCTGTGTCCCACACGGCAGGCTACGATAGAACATCGATAGGCGTGGTTCGCTGTATTCGATAAGAGTCACACGACTCATGCCGACTCGCTCCCGGCGACCGCGACGCCCGAGACGCCCGGCAGCCCGAGCCGCTGGTGTCGCCAGCCGTCGCCAGCGGTGATACAGAGCGTGCCCGCCTCGGTGACGGCGGCTCGCAGTCCGCTCCCGTAGGCGAGATCGGCGACCGCTTCGTCGACCGGCAGCTCCTCTCTGTCCCACTCGCCGTCGGTTTCCGCCTGCGTGCGGAGCCCCTCGGGGCCGACCGCCGACGCGTGGCCGTGGCCGTCGCCCGCGACGCCGTCGAAGGGGCCGTCGGCGACCGACAGCCAGCCGTTGCCGAGCCGGAACAGCCCGTCATCCGTGGCCGCCAGCGGGACGCCGTGGCCGGTGACATCGCTGGCCGCGTCGAGCCCGACGTGCGTGAGAGCGCCGTCGTCGAACCGGGAGACACCGTCGGCGGTCGCAATCAGCCCGCCGTCGATAGCGCGCACGTCGGCCGTCTCGCCCACCTGCTCGTGCTGTTCGCTGTCGAGATCGACGCTGAAGACCCCGCCTGCGTCGTCGGCGACGAGCGGACCGGTCGGCCCGAAGCCGACGGCGGTGATCCGGCCGATGTCGCCGTCGCCGACCGTGCTGAAGGTAAATTCCGGTGGCGACGACGCGCGGTCGGCGGTGTCGAGGCGGCTGTACCGCAGTCCCTCGTCGGTGCCGAGCAACACGTGCTCGGCGTCGGCCGCGACAGCGGTCACCGACCCACGATAGGTGAGCCCGAAGGTGCCGATCTGTTCGGCCGAGACGGTGACGACGACCAGCCCGGTGTCGGTGGCGACGAACACCTCGGTCGTTCCGGTTTTCGCGCCGAAGACCCGCTTTTCGGTCAGCGTCTGCATGGCGGCTCCTCCGGCGTCGACCGACAAAAAGCCAGCCGTCGGTGTGGAATCCGACGACTTATTGATACTGCCGTCAAATCAGCGGGCGTGACTGAGGCACTTCTGCTGGTCGGTGTGGCTGTTGCCCTCTTTGTCGGCTACAACATCGGCGGCTCCAACACGGGGCCGGCGTTCGGGCCGGCTGTCGGCTCGGGCGCGCTGAGCAAGACGGCCGCCGCCGCGCTGATGACGGTTTTCTTCTTCGCCGGTGGGTGGACCATCGGCCGCCGGGTCGTCGACACGCTTGGGAGCGAACTGGTCACCGATCCGGGCGTCTTCACGCTGCCCGCCTCGATCACGGTCCTGTTTTTCATCGGCCTCGCGCTGTTCGTCGGCAACGTTTTCGGCGTTCCTGCCTCGACCTCGATGACCGCCGTCGGCGCGATTGCGGGGCTCGGCCTCGCCAGCGGCGCGCTCGACTGGGCGGTGATGGGCGAGATCGTCTCGTGGTGGCTCGTGGCGCCGATCATCGGCTTCTGGGTGTCGGCGGTCATCGGTCGCTACTTCTACCCCGCGCTCAACCGCCGGATCGCGCTGGTCCAGAGCGACGGCCCGCTGGTGACCGTCGACCGCGAGGGGGCACTGCCGACGGTCGAAACCGGACCCGGCACGACCCGTCGGGAGCTGTTCGGCACCGGCGTCGTCGTCGGCATCGGCTGTATCATGGCGTTTAGCTCGGGGACGAGCAACGTCGCCAACGCCATCGCGCCACTGGTCGGCAGCGGCGAGATCTCGATGAACATCGGGATCGCCATCGCCTGTCTCGCGGTCGGCGTCGGCGCGTTCACCATCGCCCGGCGGACGCTCGACCACCCTCGGCAGCGACATCACCTCGCTGCCGC
>KI543185.1:12175-15594 GCA_000496215.1 uncultured archaeon A07HN63 | reverse complement strand
CGCACAGCTCGACGGCGTCGTCCCGGTCATCACGGGCTTTCTCGCGGAGAGCGACGCTGGCGATATCACGACGCTCGGCCGTGGCGGCTCCGATACGACGGCTGTCATGCTCGGCAACTACATGAACGCCGACGAGGTCGTCATCGTCACCGATGTCGAGGGCGTCATGACCGGCGACCCCCGCGTTGTCGAGGGCGCACGCAACGTCGGTCGCATCTCGGTTGACGAACTCCGCAATCTCTCCTTCCGCGGCGCGGAGGTCGTCGCACCGAGCGCGCTGTCCTACAAGAACGAACACCTCGATGTCCGGGTTGTCCACTACCAGCACGGCGACCTGCTGACCGGCGGCACCCAGATCGAGGGCGAGTTCGAGAATCTGATCGACATGCAGGAACAGCGCCTCGCCTGTCTCACGGTCGCCGGGCGGTCGATCCGCAACAGCCCCGGGATTCTCGCCGAACTCTCCGACGCGCTGCGGGCCGCCGAGATCAATATCGACGCCGTCGCCAGCGGGATGGACTCGATTACCTTCTACGTCAACAGCGATCTCGCTGACGAGGCCGAACCGGTCCTCCACGACCAGGTCGTCAGCGGAACCACGCTATCGAGTGTGACTGTCGAGGACGATATCGCCGTGATCCGCGTGACCGGCGGCGAACTCCCGAACCGCCCGGGCGTGATCCAGACGGTGCTGACGCCGATCGCCGAGGCCGGTATCAACCTCCACAACGTGATCACGAGTGCGACCTCGATCGCGCTGTTTGTCGCGTGGGAGGATCGCGAGGAGACGCTGGAGATCGTCCAGAACGAGGTGTAAACTACCGTCCGCTCCGCAGTCGCCGCCCGATCTTTTCGGGTAATCCTGCCTCGCCGACAGCGTCGACCACGCGGTCGATATCGTAGCTGACGCGGTGGGTCTCGACATCGATATCACCAGTCTCATCGTCGATCTCGACGACCGCGAACCCGGCGTCGGGATCGCCGTCGCGCGGCTGGCCGACGCTGCCGGGGTTGAGCACGACGCCCTCGTCGAACTCCCGGATACCCTGTACGTGGGTGTGGCCGGTGATCGTCACGCGAGCGTCGCCGTCGAGCATCTCCGGGCTGAACTCGTCGGGGTAGGTGTAGCGATCCGGATTGTCTGGGTGGCCATGGACGATCAAAATCTCGCCGTCGGCGACGGTTCGGCGGTCGGGGAGGGCGGCGAGCCAGTCGATGGCGTCGTCGCCGAGTTCCTTGCGGGCGTATTCCACGCCTGCTGCCGCCATCGAGTTGAACCGGAACCCGGTGTCGCTGGCGACCGCGCGGTCGTGGTTGCCCATGACGGTCGTGGCATCGAGCTCGTGAACCCGGGCGACACAGTCGGCGGGCCACGGGTTGTAGCCGACGACATCGCCGGCACAGAGCCACCGGTCGACAGCCGGCATCGCGTCGATCACGGTCTCGAAGGCCGGGAGATTGCCGTGGATGTCGGCCACAACGCCGTATCGCATACCACCACATTCTATCGGCGGCGAGATATGCGTTGGGGCGTCGGAAGCCTTCTGTGGCCGGCTGCCTCGACACCTACCATGACGCTACATCCCGACGTCGTCGTCCTGCCGGCGTTTACCGACGCCGAGTACACCGGCGACGCCTCCGAGGTCGAGCCGTGGCTCGACCGCTACGAGTTCGCGTCGCTCGACGTGCCCGGTGTCGTCCATCCCGTCCGGCACGCACCCGACGCGGGCCTCGTTCTCGCGCCGACGGGCATCGGCAAAAGCGCGGCGGCAACGACCGTCAGCGCGCTCGCGGCGGGCGAGGCCGTCGCCCTCGACGACGCGACGATCATCTCGGTCGGTATCGCTGGCGTTGCCCCGGCCGCGGGCACGCTCGGCTCCGTGTTCGTCGCCGACCGCGTGGTCGACGGCGACATCAAACTCCGGCTCGGTGAGACGACGCGACCGATGGAGTGGCTCGTCGACGACTACGTCTGGGAGCTCGATCCCGCTCTCGTCGACCGCGCGGCTGCGGCCGCCAGCGAGGCGGTGCTGGCCGATAGCGACGCAGCACAGGCGATCCGCGACGAGTACGACGACGACCGTTCGCCGACGGTCGGGGTTGCCCCGACGGTCTGTGGCGACGAGGTCTATCACGGTACCGCGGCGGCCGCACAGATCGAATCCCGGTGTGCGACCGTCGGTGTCGATGGGTTCGCGACGACGGAGATGGAGGACGCCGGGACCGCGACGGCACTGGAGCGGTTCGGCCTGCTTGACCAGTATCTCTCGATCCGCGCGGCGGCGAACTTCGACCGCGAGCCTGCCGGTGGTGATCCCGCCGAGAGCATCACGCGGGACGTGTTCGACCTCGGGATCGAGAACGCTGTCCGCGTCGGTGCGGCCGTTGCCGACGAGTTCGCCGACTAGGCGGCGCGAGGGCTACTCGCCGTTGTGAATCGCGTAGTCGACACCGTCGTCGACGGTCGCTGCCGCGGCACAGATCGCGTGTTCGTAGTCGGCGTCGTAGACGGCCCCGGCGGCGTCGGCGGCGCTGGTCGCATCGAACTCGTAGGGCCGCGGGCTGTCTTCCTCGTAGGTCGCCACCAGCGTCGGCTCGTCGACGGCCTCGACGAGCAGGGCGTCGTCGCGGACGGTGCCGATGTGGGCGGCGTCGGCGGTGACGACACCCGCGATGCGCGGGGTGTTGTAGTCGTCTTTCTCGTAGTCGAGGGCGAGCAGCGGGTCGGCGAGGGCGTCGCGGGCGGGATAGCCCAGCTCGACTTTCTCCGCAATCGGATCGACGTGCGAGCCGTTGCCAACGACGACCCACTCGCTGTCGCTGGCGGGTGGCGAGACCACCTGCAGGCAGTTGTAGGAGACGTAGGGGTTGTCGGTCTCGGGCGCGTCGGGGGTGGGCTCGACGGTGAGCAGGTCGTCGCGGTCGGTGATGCGACGGTTCGGGAACGACCGCGAGGAGACGCGGTAGGCGCCGACCCCCGGGCCGACGACGATGAAACGGCCGATGTACATACCCAACGGAGGGTCGCTGCCGGACAAATAGCTGCTGATACAGTCACGGCTGGCGGCGCTGTCGCTGGCCGACGACAACCCGGGAATCGACACGGTTTTGTAAACTCATCCACTCCCTTCGAACACGTTCAGTTCCATGGGGTAGCGGCCAATCCTGTTGCCTTCTGGGGGCAACGACCCAGGTTCGAATCCTGGTGGAACTATCCAACGCCGTCGTTTTCCTCACAGACCTCAGCGCAACGGAGTCATGCGTATACATCGCTCACGAGTCACGCAGTCATCTCTCCAGCGAGAAACACAGCTATCGAGAAAGCGGGTCTTGGGTTTCTGTAACTGCTGGTCTGTGAGTGTGACCAGCACCCACAGACGCTAATCGAAACCTGCGAGTGGAATGATGTTAAAACCTGA
>KI543185.1:9180-10724 GCA_000496215.1 uncultured archaeon A07HN63 | reverse complement strand
TAGTCCAGCACGGTGTCGGTCACCGTCGCCACGTCGCCCCTCGTCGCCCGTCTGGGTCGCATACAGCGTGGCGTCGAGGAACTCCAATAGCCCCTCGCGGCTGTTGGCGAACCCCGAGGAAACCGTCGCCAGCAGGTGCGTCCGGAGGGCGGGTTCGGCGGCGAGTTTCGACTGCACTGGGTCGGGGTCGGCCCAGACGTACCGCTCGAAGAGTTCGTCCATCGTCTCGCCGTTGTCGGCCAGCAACACGGCCTCGCCGTAGGGATCGAGTCCGGGCCGGCCCGCCCGGCCACACATCTGGTGGACTTCGAGTGTGTCGAGCGGCTGCATCCCGCCGAACTCGCCGTCGTAGCGCCGCCAGTCACGGACGACGACGCGCCGACTCGGCGTGTTGACACCGGCGGCGAGGGTCGGCGTCGCACAGATCACCTTGAGCAACCGATCCCGAAAGGCATCCTCGACGAGACTCCGGTGTTCGGCGGCGAGGCCGGCGTGGTGGAACGCCGCGCCCTGCTCGACGCAGTCGGCGAGGTCGTCGCTGGTGTCGGTATCGGAGACCTGCCGGATCTCGCCTGCGAGGTCGCGGAGGTCGGCGCGCTCCTCGCCTGTCAGGTGGTCGGCGACGACGCCAGCCTGTCGATCCGCCGCGGACTCGGCGTTGCGCCGGGAGTTGACGAAGACGAGCGTCGAGCCCCCCTCGGCGAGTGTGTCGTCGACGAGGGCCTCGGTCTGGCGTTCGCCCCCACCGACCGGCACCTCGCGCTGGCTGCCGTCGTCGAAGTTGATCGCACTGCCGTAGTGGACGCCCATCCGGAGGTCGATTGGTCGCCAGTCGGACTGGACGAGTTCGGCGTCGAGCCAGTCGGCGATCTCGTCGGCGTTGCCGACGGTGGCCGACAGCGCGACCGTCTGGAGGCCGGGGTTGATCCGGCGGAGCTTTGCGAGGGTGACCTCCAGCGTCGGCCCGCGGTCGGCGCTGTCGACGAGGTGGATCTCGTCGGCGACGACACAGGAGAGGTCGTCGAGCCACGGCGCGTCGTTGCGCACCAGCGAGTCGACCTTCTCGCTGGTGGCGACGATGATGTCGCGGCTGGCCAGCCACTCGCCGCTGGCGTCGTAGTTACCGGTCGAGACACCGACCGAGAACCCCTGTTCCTCCCAGCGTTCGAACTCGGCCTTCTTCTCGCTGGCGAGGGCACGAAGCGGGACGATGTAGAGGGCGGTCCCGCCGCGGTCGACCGCCGACAGCATGGCGAGTTCGGCGACGAGCGTCTTCCCGCTGGCGGTCGGCACGGAGGCGACGAGGCTTGCGCCGTCGGTGACGCCGGCCTCGACGGCCTCGGCCTGGGGTGGGTACAGCTCCTCGATCCCCTCGCCGGCGAGCTGGTCGGCGACCCCCGGCGGCAGCCCGGGAATCTCGGATGGCCTCATTGCCTGCCCTTGGCTGGTGGTGGGGTTTAAATTTCCGGACCCATAGGGCGTTGGCTAAGCTGCTGGAAAAAGGATATACACGGTGTACTCGAATTGGTGAGTGTGGATCGAGC
>KI543185.1:0-2759 GCA_000496215.1 uncultured archaeon A07HN63 | reverse complement strand
ACAGATTCTCGAAGGCCTGCTGGAGTCGAGCGCGGTCGGCAGCGACCGTCCGGTCGATATCCACATCGAGTTCCATCTCGCCGGTGTCGGCGGTTTCCCAGGCATCGGTCGCACAGTCGCTCAGCGAGACAGGTTCGGTGTCCTCGATGGTCTGGCTCTGCCGGGCCATCGTGAGCAACACCTCGATGAGTTCATCCATGCGCTCGTGGGAGGTGTCAGCATGGTCGAGGGCCATCTGTGCGGTTTCGATATCCGGCTCTTCATCCTCAAGGGCATCGCTCGCGGCCTTGGTCCACCCTTTGGCGGTCCCCAGCGGGTTTCGGAGGTCATGCGAGACGATATCGGCGAACTCTTCGAGGCGCTGATTCTGCTCTTCGAGCTGTCGCTCCCGCTGTTTGCGGTCGGTGATGTCGCGGAGGACAACGACGTAGCCCTGCGTGATATCGAACTGGTCGGTGACCTGTGTTACTTCCAGATCATAGGTCCGCTCTGGCCCCTCGTCGGCGGCGGTCGTGAACTCGCCTGCAGGTTCGTCGTCCGCAATCGCGGTCGCCAGCCATTCGGCGAACACGGGATTGAATTCGGTGAGATCGACCCGTTTCTCGAGGTTGCCGAGTATCGTTGTGGCTGCGTCGTTGTACTCGATAACTGTCAGTTCCTCGTCGACGATAACCGCCGGATCGGTCATCTCGCGGAAAAACCGGTCCGCTGCGACGGGAGCTGTCCGCAGGAAATCGTATCGATAGAGTGCAACCCACACGGCGACTCCCTGTCCGGTGGTCAAGACTGGCGTGATATCCAGTTGTGGGTGGACCTGAATCCCAAGCGTAAACAACAGTGTACCGCCCGTATTCGCTGCGACGGCAACTAGAATGATCAGTGCCTGATACTGATAGAGGCTCTGTGTCTGTCGAATAAATCGAAGCAACAGTACAAACGCAGATAGAATCACACCGAGCGCGACGATGTACTGACTCAGCAGCCCAGGGCCGTACACTTCGGCCGGCAGCACGAATAGCCCAAAAGAGTCGAAGACGATATCTTCGATGATGAGGTCGGCTGGATTGATGATCCGGAGGACACTGTAGCCGATCGCCCACGCCCACAGCCCTTGCGGCACGATGGCCGGAATCCAGTTTGTGTCGCCGGTATACTTGATAACAAAGGTGAACCACGCAGCGACCGATAGTGCAGCTCCAATACCCTGACCGACGACGGCGGCGCGAGTCAGCAGTCCCTCTGGACCGAGCAGCATAATCAGATAACTCCCCGTCCACACACCATACGCGGCCAGCAGTCTCGCGAACGCATCGGAGACCGGATGGTCGATCCGCCGCCACGCAAACCCGCCTAGCCCGAAATTAAGAATCACCGCTAGTCCCACCAGCACGGCGATGATGACACTCAATAGAGCGGCATTGCTCACATTGTGCGTAATGACGGTTTAGCGTAAATAAATGTGCAGTCTAAATAATATACAAAATTAATAAAATCATACAATCAAAATATACATCATACTTGATTGCGGGTGGATGAATACAGCGAGAACCGTCTCTCACATCGCCACAGGCAGGTGTCCGGTTTGATGACCTGTTCGGAGACGGTTTCTGACGAAATCAAAGTAAGATCGGTCACTACTACGCCACCGGCGGCTGTGGCTGCCTGCCGACGATCTCGATGCTGGGTACCGGCGCGTGGGCACCAGTGACCGCTAACGGCGGTGTCCCCTGTCGATCGATCGAGTCGGCTTTTTTACCCACGCGTTGCTACGGTTACCAATGAGCCACGCTGACGGCGACAACCCGTATCTCCGCGATCCGCCGACCGACTTCGAACCCGCCGACTCGCTCTCGCCCGACGAGGCCGAACGCCAAGCCAAGCAGCTCAGCGTCGCCATCCGCGAACACGATTACAGCTACTACGTCGACAACAACCCTCTGATCGCCGACCGTGTCTACGACCAACTCTTTGACCGCCTCCAGACGCTCGAAGCCGAGTTCGACCTCGCTGATCCCGACAGCCCAACGAATCGCGTCGGGGGCGAACCCGTTGACGAACTCGACACAGTCGAACACACAGCCCCGATGCTCTCGATTGCCCAGAGCGGCGACGCCGAGGCTGTCCGCGAGTTCGATGACCGAACCGCCCGACTGCTCCGCGATGCCGGGTTCGACCCCGCGGATATCGGCTATGTCTGTGAACCCAAATTCGACGGTATCTCCATCGAACTCGTCTACGAGAACGGCGGCCTCGCTCGCGCGGCCACTCGCGGCGACGGCGAGGAGGGCGACGATGTGACTACACAGGCCCGTCGCATCCGGGCGATACCCCAGCGACTCCGTGGCAACACCCCCGAGTTGCTGGCGGTTCGCGGCGAGGTGTTCATGCCGAAAGACGGCTTTCGGGAGCACAACCGTGACCGCGTCGAAGACGGCAAGGACCCCTTTGCGAACCCCCGGAACGCGACCGCAGGAACGATCCGGCAACTTGATCCCTCGGTCGTCGCCGACCGGCCGCTGGACTGCTTTGTCTACGATATCATGGCCTACGAAGCTGGCGACGCCGATACCGACGCTGTTGACGATACGACTGACACCGACGCCACGGGTGACCGCCCTGCCACACAGTGGGCCGAACGCAACGCAATCGAGTCGTGGGGCTTCCACGTCGACGACCTCGCCGAACGCGTTAACGACATCGAGAGCGCGATTGAGTACCGCGATTCGTTGCTTGACGACCGCGACGACCTCAACTACGAG